>JAKUPL010000017.1 GCA_022449455.1 Alcanivorax sp.
GCCAGGGCGGCCGTGGCCGGGGTCAGGGCGGCGCCAAGGCCGACGGCAACCGTGGCGGCAACGCCGAGGGCGCCCACCCCGGCAACGGCGACGGCCAGCGCCGCCGCCGGCGTCGCCGCTCCTCCGGGAACGGAAACGGCAACGCGTCTCGCTAGCTGGCGATCAGCGACCGTAATCCTGGTCGCGGGTTTCCCGGGTGGCCAGCAGCGCCACCAGCGTCAGCAGGGCCGCCCCGGCCAGGTAATACCCCACCGCCTGCAGCCCGAACCGGGTTGCCAGGGCGGTGGCGATGTAGGGCGCCAGGGAGGCGCCGAAAATCCCCGCCAGATTGAACGCCAGGGACACCCCGGTGTAACGCACGCGGGTCGGGAAATACTCCGACAGCACCGTGCCCAACGGCCCATAGGTCATGCCCATCAGGCCCAGCCCCAGGGCCAGGAACAGCAGCACGCCCGGCAGCGAGCCGCCGCCGAACAGCGGTTCGAACAGCAGCCCGAACACGGCGATGGCCACGGTCACCCAGATCAGGGTACGGCGCCGGCCGTGGCGGTCGGCGAACAGGGCGGCGAACGGAATGGTGGCGGCGAAGCACAGGATCGCCAGCAGCTGGATGACCAGGAAGGTCTCCCGGGAGTAGCCCAGGGCGGTGGTCCCCCAGGTCAGCGCGAACACCGTGGTCAGGTAGAACAGCACGAAGGTGGCGATGGCCACCACCGTGCCCAGAATCAACGCCTTGGTGTGATGGGTGATGACCCGCGCCATCGGCACCTTGACCCGCTCCTGGGTGTCCAGGGCGTGGCGGAACACCGGCGTCTCCTCGATCTTCAGCCGCACGTACAGCCCCACCAGCACCAGCAACGCGCTGAGCAGAAACGGAATGCGCCAGCCCCAGGCGAAAAACTGCTCGTCGCTGAGCACCTCGGTGAGAATCAGGAAACAGCCGCCGGACAGCAGGAAGCCCAACGGCGCGCCCAGCTGCGGAAACATGCCGAACCAGGCACGCTTGCCCGGCGGCGCGTTTTCAGTGGCGAGCAGCACTGCCCCGCCCCACTCACCGCCCAGCCCCAGCCCCTGACCGAACCGGCAAAGCGCCAGCAACAAAGGCGCCAGCACGCCGATCTGCGCGTAGGTGGGCAGCACGCCGATGGCCACCGTGGACACGCCCATGGTCAGCAGCGCCGCCACCAGCGTGACCTTGCGCCCCAGCCGGTCGCCGAAATGGCCGAACAGCGCCGAGCCCAGCGGTCGCGCGAAGAACGCGATGGCGAAGGTGGCCAGCGATTGCAGCATCCCCGCCGCCGGGTCGGCGCCGGGGAAGAACAGGGGCGGAAACACCAGCACCGCGGCGGTGGCGTAAATATAGAAATCGAAGAACTCGATGGTGGTACCGGCCAGGCTGGCGAACAGAATACGGCCGGTGGAATTGGCCGGCGCGGCGGTGGGTCGGGACATGGGTGAAGCTCTCGAAATGTGAACCGGGCGGCAAGGATACTCTCTCGCCGCCGAGGCGACTATGGTCTACTGGCATGACCCATTCAGGGATGATTGGATGGGTGGCACGCACAAAAGAACAAAACAGCAAGGAGCGGGACATGAGCGATCGCAGTGCCTATGACCAGGCGCGCCGGGACCCGGCGACGTTCTGGGCGGGACAGGCCCGTGAACTGGCCTGGTATCGGGCCCCGGAACGGGTTCTGGAGACCCTGGAGGACGGCACCCACCGCTGGTTTGGCGACGGGCAGCTGAACACCAGCTATCTGGCGCTCGACCACCAGATCGAGCAAGGTCGCGGCGACCAGACCGCGCTGATTTACGATTCACCGGTCACCGACACGATCCGGCGTTTCACCTTCACCGAACTGCGCGACCGCGTGGCGGAGCTGGCCGGGGCCCTGCGCCGGCTCGGCGTGGGCCGCGGCGACGGCGTGGTGATCTATCTGCCGATGGTGCCGGAGGCGGCCATCGCCATGCTGGCCTGCGCGCGCCTTGGCGCGGTGCACTCGGTGGTGTTCGGCGGCTTCGCCGCCCACGAACTGGCGATCCGTATCGACGACGCCCGGCCCAAGGTGATCCTCACGGCGTCCTGCGGCATCGAGATCGACCGGGTGATCGACTACACCGCCCTGGTGCGCGGCGCGCTCGACAAGGCCAGCCATCGGGTCGAGCACGTGCTGGTCTTGCAGCGTGAGCAGGCGCCGGCGGACCTGGAGGCCCTGGGGTTCGAGGACTGGCGCGCGGTGGTGGACGGCAGCGAACCGGCGGCGCCGGTGCCGGTGGCCGCCAGCGACCCGCTCTATATCATGTACACCTCAGGCACCACCGGCAAACCCAAGGGCATCGTGCGCGACAACGGCGGCCACGCGGTGGCCCAGCTCTACGCCCTGCGCGAAATCTACGGCATGAAGCCCGGCGAAGTGTGGTGGGGCTGCTCCGACGTGGGCTGGGTGGTGGGCCACTCGTTCATCGTCTACGCGCCGCTGATCGGCGGCTGCACCACCGTGCTCTACGAGGGCAAGCCGGTGAAAACGCCGGACGCCGGCGCCTACTGGCGGGTGGTGGCGGAACACGGCGTCAACGGCCTGTTCGCCGCGCCCACCGCGTTCCGGGCGATCCGCAAGGAAGACCCGGACGGCGCGCTGTTCCGCCGCCACGACGTGTCCAGCCTCAAGCATTTGTTCGTGGCCGGTGAAAAGCTCGACACCCCCACCTATCAATGGCTCAGCGACCTGACCGGCCGCCCGGTCTACGACCATTGGTGGCAGACCGAAACCGGCTGGCCGGTGACCGCGCCGTTGACCCGCCACGGCGAGGCGGAGGTGCGCGCCGGTTCCACCAACCGGGCGGTGCCCGGCTACGAAGTGGTGGTGCTGGACCCGGAGACCGGCGAAGGGCTGCCGGCGGACACCGAGGGCGCCATCGCCCTGCGCCTGCCGTTGCCGCCGGGCTGCGCCCAGACCCTGTGGAACGACCACGACCGCTACCTGGCCGCCTACCTGAACACCTACCCCGGCTATTACCACACCGGCGACGGCGGCTATCTGGACGCGGACGGCTTCGTGCACATCATGGGTCGCACCGACGACGTCATCAACGTGTCCGGCCACCGACTGTCCACCGGCGTCATGGAGGAACACATCGCCACCCACCCGGCGGTGGCGGAATCCGCGGTGGTGGGCATGCACGACGAGGTGTGCGGGGAAGTGCCGGTGGGCCTGGTGGTGCTCAAGGACGGCGTCGATACCACCCCGGAACAGCTGGAGCAGGCGCTGGTGGCGCTGATCCGTGAGCAGGTGGGCGCGGTGGCGCGCTTCCGCCGGGCCCTGGTGGTCAAGCGTCTGCCCAAGACCCGCTCTGGCAAGACCCTGCGCGCGGCCCTGCGCAAAATGGTCAACGGTCAGGATTTTCCGCTGCCCTCCACCATCGACGACCCGGCGATTCTCGAAGAGATCGCCACCACCTTGGTGGAGGAAGGTCTGGTGCGACAACCGGGCCGACCGAACTGAAGGAGACCCTGATGACCCTCAAAAAAACGGTCGCCGATCTGGTCGCCGACGCCGAGGCCCGCATCGAGCGGCTCACCCCGGAACAGGCCCGGGCCCTGGCCGACGACCCGTCGGTGCGCTTCGTGGACATCCGCGATGTGCGCGAACTGAAACGCGAGGGCACCCTGCCCGGCGCCCTGCACGCGCCCCGCGGCATGCTGGAGTTCTGGGTGGACCCGGACTCGCCCTACCACAAACCGGACTTCGCCAGTGGTCAGCGCTTCGTGCTGTTCTGCGCCCTGGGCCACCGCTCCGCCCTGGCCACCGCCCAGCTTCAGGACATGGGGTTTGGGCCGGTGTGCGATATCGAAGGGGGGTTCAAGGCGTGGCGGGAGGCCGGCGGGGAGGTGGAAGAAAAGAGCCGTTGAAGGTTCAACTTCCCTGCCGCCGCCGGCAATCCTCGCGCACTTCCTCCAAGCCATCCCGGGCGATGTAGCCGTGCCGGAAGGCGTGCTGGGCCATTTCCAGACTGTCGTTGGCCAGCACCATATCGCAACCTCGCGCGGCGGTGCGTTCGGCCAGGGTCTGAATGGCCCGGTCCCGTTCGGTGCCCCGGTGCACGTGGCGAATGTAGATGGCGCGGATGCGGTCCGGGAATTCGTCCACCAGTTCGGCGTACACCTCCGGGTCGCGCTGGCCGCTGTCGCCGATCAGCACGAACGGCACCTGGTCGTAGATCGCCAGCATGCGGCGGATCAGCATGGCCTTGTGGTCCTTGGCGCGGATCGGCAGCGGCCGCTGCAGAGTCACGCCCCACTCGCGCAGAAACAGGATCGGGCCGTGGGGAATGCGGTTCAGATGGAAGAATTCCTCGAGCACGTCGTAGATGCTCCAGGGCCCCCGGGACACATACAGCATGGGCCGGCGGCGCTCGCCGGTGTCACCATGGAACAGCGCCCGGTAAAAAGCGGAGACGCCGGGGAACGCGGTGCGGTGGCGCGCCTTGAGCACGAACAGCTGGTACATCATGGTCAGCTTGCTGGCCACGCCGGTATAGATCACGGTGTCGTCGATATCGCTGATCACCGCGCAGTCCAGATCCCGGGGCGGGATATAGAGGTCGGCGCTGGCTTCCACCGGCTCCCGTTCGCCCTCCCGGTTACCCGGGTGCAGCCGCAGGCGGGCCTGCTGCCAGAACGCCTGGTCGGGCCAGTCCCGGTTGGCCTCCACGTCCAGGGTGACGTGGAAATAGCCGTCCCGGTCGGTGACCACGTCCACGCTCACCGCGCCCACGGTGACGGTCAGGTGGGCGTCGTGCACGCCCCAGCGCACCGTGCGTCGGATAATGTTGAGCACATCGTCCACCGGCCCTTCGCGCAGATTCAGCCCCAGCCCGGGTTGGCGGAACACCCGCCCGATCAGAAACACCGAGCGCCGCGAACCGTAGCCCCGGTAAGTCTGGATCACGCGGCCGGCGCGGCGGCCCCCACGCCGCGCCGGCCGCGCCAGGAAACGCAGCAGCTTGCGCAGACCGCGATAAAGGCGGCGGGGGGTGGGTAGATTCATCGACACTCCGGAAATAAGTTCAAAGTTAAAAGTTAAAAGTTGAAACGCGGTAACCGACATCGCCGGCTGCATCGACGTGCCCGCGCTGAAGCACGGTGCCGTTACGGAGCCGCCCTTTTAACTTTTAACTTTCAACTTTTAACTGCTAAACAATCGGCGGTTCGCCGGCCAGGCCCGGGCCCCGTTCGATGTCCGACGTGAACACCTCCAGGTTCTGGGCCACTTCGCGCACTTCCTCGAAGCGGGCGATGTGGTACAGGGCCTCGCCTTCGTTAACCAGCGGCAGATTATTGCGGCCCACCAGGATACCGGCGCAGGGGGACTCGATGGCCACGTCGTCGCCGCCGAAGGGGCTGGAGATACGGCCGATCAGTTGCCCCTTCTTGAGCCAGGCGCCCAGCGCCACCAGCGGCAGAAAGACCCCGTCCCGTTCCGCGCGCACCCAGCTGGACGAGCGCGCGATGTGCGGTTCCAGCGGCGCGCGGGTCTTGCGCGGGCCGGTCATGCCCAGATGGTGAATGATGTTGAGCACCCCCTTGACCCCGGCGCGGATGCAGCTTTCCTCGAAGCGCAACGCTTCGCCGGCTTCGTAGGTGATCACCGGAATGCCCTGGGCCTCGGCCACTTCGCGCAGGGTGCCTTCGCCGAGCACCGAGTTGATCACCACCGGCACGCCGAAGGCGGCGGCCATGGCGGCGGTGTCGTCGTTGGACAGATCGGCGCGGATCTGCGGCAGATTGGCGCGGTGAATGGCGCCGGTGTGCAGATCCACCGCATGGGTGGCGCGGTCCAGCACCTGGGTCTTGAACTGCCAGGCCATGCGCGCGCCCAGGCTGCCGGTCTCCGAGCCCGGGAAACTGCGGTTCAGATCGCGCCGGTCCGGCAGGTAACGGGTCTTGTGGATGAACCCGAAGACGTTGACCACGGGCACCGCCAACAGGGTGCCGTTGAGCCGCTTGAGCGCGGAATGGCGCAGCAGCCGGCGGATGATTTCCACGCCGTTGAGCTCGTCGCCGTGGATGGCGGCGCTGACCAGCAACACCGGCCCGGGGCGGCGGCCATGGATCACATGGATGGGTACGTTCAGCGGCGTCTGGGTATAAAGCTGCGCCAGCGGCAGCTCCACCTTGACGCGGGTGCCCGGCTGCACGGTGACGCCGTTGATCTCGAACGGCGCGACTTTTTCGTTGCGACTCACCCCTTGGCTCCCTTGGTCTGGGTGCGGTTGGGGCGGGCGTTCTTTTCGATGAACTTGATCATCATGCCGGCCACATCCTTGGCGGTGGCCGCCTCGATACCCTCCAGGCCCGGCGAGGAGTTCACCTCCATCACCAGCGGCCCGTGGTTGGAGCGCAGAATGTCCACGCCGGCCACGTTGAGCCCCATGATGCGCGCGGCGCGCACCGCCGTGGCCCGCTCTTCCGGGGTGATGCGGATCAGGCTGGCGGTGCCGCCCCGGTGCAGGTTGGAACGGAATTCACCGGGCAGCGCCTGGCGCTTCATGGCGGCGATCACCTTGCCACCCACCACAAAGCAGCGGATGTCGGCGCCGCCGGCTTCCTTGATGTATTCCTGCACCATCACCGACACGTTCAGGCCCATGAAGGCCTCGATCACCGACTCCGCCGCCTTGCGGGTTTCCGCCAGCACCACGCCGATGCCCTGGGTGCCTTCCAGCATCTTGATCACCAGCGGCGCGCCGCCGACCATGCTGATCAGGTCGGGAATGTCGTCCGGGGAGTGGGCGAAGCCGGTTACCGGCAGGCCCACGCCCTTGCGCGACAGCAGCTGCAGCGAGCGCAGCTTGTCCCGGGAGCGCGAAATCGCCACCGATTCATTGACCGGAAACACGCCCATCATTTCGAACTGGCGCAACACCGCGGTGCCGTACTGTGTGATCGAGGCGCCGATCCGCGGGATCACCGCGTCGAAGCCTTCCAGCACCTCGCCCTTGAAGTGAATCTCGGGCTTGTGGGACACCATGCTCATATAGCAGCGCAGGGTGTCGATGACGTGCATCTCATGTCCCAGATCCTGCCCGGCCTGCACCATGCGGCGGGTGGAATAGAGATGCTTGTTCCGGGACAGAATCGCAATCTTCATGGTTGACGCTCGTTACCGCCGAGTAGGAAAGACGCCTGGGGATGCACCACCAACTGATCCATGGCGGTGCGCCCAAGCAACATGCGGAATTTCATGGTTTCGCGGTCGGTGAGAGTGATCTCCACCGGCCAGCGGCGCCCGCCCAGGGCGAGCAGGGTGCGGATCACCGGCCGCTCCTCGCGGTGGCCGCCGGAGTCGGACACCACCCGCCGGTCCAGCAGCGGCGCCTCGCACTCGCGCACCTGATCCGAATCCTGAAACGGGTGGATGCGAAAGCGAATCCATTCGCGACCGTCCCGTTCAAAACTGTCCACTTCGAACGCGTGCAGCGCGGAGGTCCGCGCACCGGTGTCCACTTTCAGTTTGATGGCCTTGATACCCAGGTCCGGGAGGCTGGCCCATTCGCGCCAGCCCACGGTGGTTTTATTCATCCGGGGGTTCCTGTTCCCTGCTTTGGCTTACCGGCAGCCTACACAGGGAAGGAAGCCGGCGCTAGCCGGCTTTGATACAGGATTCAGGATGCAGGATACAGCGCGAGTCTGGCCGGATATGGACTGGATCGCCGTGCACGCGAATACGGTTCGGCGCGGGCACGGCCGGGTCGAAACAAAACACGTCCAACCGCCCTGCATCCTGCATCCTGAATCCTGCATCGACGCGGCGAAGCCGCGTCAGGGCCGCGTCAGGACAGCTTGCGGCCGTTCTTCGCCGCGATGCGCAGACGCAGAGCGTTGAGCTTGATAAAGCCCTCCGCGTCCTTCTGATCGTAGGCGCCGGCATCGTCCTCGAAGGTGGCGATGGAGGCGTCGAACAGGCTGTCGTTGTCGGAGCGGCGGCCCACCACGGTGGCGTTGCCTTTGTACAGCTTCATGCGCACGTCGCCGTTGACGTTGTCCTGGGTGGCGTCGATCAGCTTTTGCAGCGCCAGGCGCTCCGGGCTCCACCAGTAACCGTTGTAGATCAGCTCCGCGTACTTGGGCATCACCGAATCCTTGAGGTGGGCGGATTCCCGGTCCAGGGTCAGGGACTCGATGGCGCGGTGCGCCGGCAGCATGATGGTGCCACCGGGGGTTTCGTAGCAGCCCCGGGACTTCATGCCCACGTAGCGGTTCTCGACGATATCAAGACGGCCGATGCCGTTGTCGCCGGCCAGCTTGTTGAGCTTGCTGAGCACCTCGGCGGGGCTCAGGCGCTCACCGTCGATGGCGACGATGTCGCCCTTTTCGTAGCTCAGGGTGATGTAGGTGGGCTGGTCCGGCGCGCTTTCCGGGCTCACGCTCCAGCGCCACATGTCCTCTTCCGCTTCCCACCAGGGATCTTCCAGGTTGCCGCCTTCATAGGAGATGTGCAGCAGGTTGGCGTCCATGGAATACGGGGACTTTTTCTTCTTGCCGGCGAAATCCACGGGAATCTGGTGGTCCTCGCAGAACTGCATCAGCTTCTCGCGGGAGTTCAGGTCCCACTCGCGCCAGGGGGCGATCACCTGGATGCCCGGGGCCAGCGCGTAGGCGCCCAGCTCGAAGCGCACCTGGTCGTTGCCCTTGCCGGTGGCGCCGTGGGAAATGGCGTCGGCGCCGGTCTCCGCGGCGATCTCCACCAGCCGCTTGGCGATCAGCGGGCGGGCGATGGAGGTGCCCAGCAGGTATTCGCCTTCGTACAGGGTATTGGCGCGGAACATCGGGTACACGTAGTCGCGCACGAATTCCTCGCGCAGGTCCTCGATGTAGATTTCCTTGACGCCCATGGCCTGGGCCTTGGCGCGGGCGGGCTCCACTTCCTCGCCCTGACCGATGTCGGCGGTGAAGGTCACCACTTCGCAGTTGTAGGTTTCCTGCAACCACTTGACGATCACCGAGGTATCCAGGCCCCCGGAATAGGCCAGCACCACCTTGTTGATATCCGACATGCCACACTCCAGAACTGATGCGAGAAACACTGATAAAACGAACGGGGCCGGGCGCGCGGATCGGCCCGCCCCGCGGGGCCGCGTATTGTACCCGTGGCGGTCCGCCGCCGTCACCTGTCCCGGCGCCGGGGAATGGGGTAGCATGAGCGCGCTTTGATGGGAGATGGCATGAGCGACAAGCACCCTTCCCTGGCGCTACGGTTCCGGGGCTTCCTGCCGGTGGTGGTGGATGTGGAAACCGGCGGCTTCGATGCCCGCAGCGACGCGCTGCTGGAAATCGCCGCGGTTCTGCTGGATATCGATGCCCGCGGTTACCTGCGCCCCTCGACCCGGGTGCACTTTCATGTGGATCCCTTCCCCGGCGCCAATATCGAACAGGCGGCGCTGGATTTCACCGGCATCGACCCGCACAACCCGCTGCGCGGCGCCGTGGACGAGGACACCGCGCTCAAGGGCGTGTTCGCGCCGGTGCGCAAGGCGATCAAGCACCACGGCTGCAACCGGGCGGTGCTGGTCGGCCACAACAGCTTCTTCGATCAGGGCTTCCTGAACGCGGCGGCGGAACGCACCGACGTGAAGCGCAACCCGTTTCACCCGTTCTCCAGCTTCGACACCGCCACCCTGGCCGGGCTGGTGTACGGCCAGACGGTGCTGGCCAAGGCCTGCGAGGCGGCCGGCATCCCGTTCAGCCAGCGTGACGCCCATTCGGCGCTGTACGACGCCACCCGCACCGCCGAGCTGTTCTGCTCCATGGTGAACCGCTTCCGCGACCTGGGCGGCTGGCCGCCGCCGCCGGCCGGCGCCATGCCGCCGACCCTGGCCAACGCCCTGGATTAAGGACAAAAAAAGGCGCCGGATCGGCGCCTTTTTGGTGGCCGGGCGGGACGCTCAGGCGTCGCCTTCCACCGCCGCGCCGTCCACCAACTCCTTGAGCTGACCGGACCGGTACATCTCCATCACGATGTCGCAGCCGCCCACCAGCTCGCCGCTGATCCACAGCTGCGGGAAGGTCGGCCAGTTGGCGAATTCCTTCAGGTTCTGCCGGATCTCCGGCGCTTCCAGAATGTTCACGTAGGCGAACGGCTTGCCCACGCTGGTCATGGCTTCCACCACCTGGGCGGAAAAACCGCACTGGGGAAACTGGGGGGTGCCTTTCATGTACAGCAGCACCGGGTTCTTCGCGATTTGGTCCTTGATGACCGCAATCACATCGTCCATAGAAACCACCTGGGTCGGAATGTGTGTCGGAAACGGTAAAGTGTGCAGAGAATGGGGGTTCGCCGCGGCCTTTACAAGGCCCCGCCCCTCACATCGCCCCGTAGCCCCCGCCACCGGGGGACGCCAGCCAAAGGCGGTCGCCGGCCACCGCCCGCCCGGCGTGCTTGGGTGGCAGGACCTCGCCGTTGAGCCGGTTTTCGCCGGCGGCGCCGGGCCCGCCGCCGTCCAGCCCCCAGGGCCGGTGCCGGCGACGTTCGGTCAGCAGCGTGAACCGGGCCGGTGCCAGAAATTGCAGTTCCCGTTCAATGCCGTCCCCACCCCGGTGGCGGCCGGCACCGCCGCTGCCGCGCCGCAGCGCGTAGCGCAGCACCCGCAACGGATAGTGTTCTTCCAGGCTCTCAATGGGCGTGTTCAGGGTATTGGTCATGTGACTGTGCACCGCCGACAAGCCGTCGCCGCCGGCGTGGGCCCCCTGCCCGCCCGCCATCGTTTCGTAGTAGTCCCAGGGCCGCTCACCGCCCTCGCCCATGGCCAGGTTGTTCATGGTGCCCTGGCTGGCCGCCGGAACCGCTTCCGGCAGGGCACCGGCCAGCGCGCCCAGCACCACATCGACGATGCGCGAACTGGTTTCCACGTTGCCGGCGGCCACCGCCCCGGGACGCCGGGCATTGACCAGGCTGCCCTCCGGGGCCGTCAGGGTGACCGGCCGGAACAGACCGGCGCAGGACGGCGCGTCGTCGGGCAGCAGACAGCGGAAGCAGTACCAGGCGGCGGCCGCCGCCACCGACAGCGGGCAATTGATGTTGCCGGCCACCTGCGCGGCGGTGCCGGTGAAATCCAGATGGGCCCGGTCACCGCTTACCGTGAGGGTCACGGCGATGGCAATGTCCCGCTGGCCCTGGCCGTCGTCGTCCATCAGGTCGGTGAACCGGTAAACGCCGTCGGCCAGGTCGGCCAGCCGCTGGCGCATGCGCCGCTCGCCATAGTCGTTGAGCGCCGTCAGGGCGGTATCCAGGGCGTCGGCGCCGCGCTCCGCGACCAGCTCCGCCAGCCGCCGGGCGCCGGCCTGACAGGCACTGGCCTGGGCGGCGAAGTCGGCGAAGCGCGGCACGTCCAGCGGCGCCGCCCGGGCCTCGGGATCGTCCGCCAGCCCGGCCAGACTCCGGCACAGCGGCACTTGCCAGGCGCCGGCGCGCTTCAGCCATTGCGGCGCGATCACCAGACCTTCTTCCTCCAGGGTCCGCGATACCGGCATGGACCCGGGGCTGTTGGCGCCGATGTTGGCGTGGTGGGCGCGGGTCACGGTAAAGGCCATCAGACGCTCGTCCAGGAACACCGGCGCCACCACCGTCACGTCCGGCAGATGAGTACCCCCCAGATAGGGGTCGTTGACCACCAGCAGGTCGCCGGGCCGCCAGTCCCGGCCCTCCACCAGGTCGGCCATGGCGTAGGCCATGGACCCCAGATGCACGGGAATGTGGGCGGCCTGGGCGCACAGACCGCCGCCGGCGTCGAAGATGGCGCAGGAAAAATCCAGCCGGTCCTTGATGTTCGGCGACAGGGCGCTGGCGCGCAGCAGAGCACCCATTTCGTCGCAGATGCCGGCCAGGCGGTTAGCGAAAATGCTCAGTTGGATCGGGTTCATGGTCATTCTTGAGCCAATTGCGTCGTATGCCGTCCACCAGTATTATCCACAGTCCACCCGGCAGCCAAGGCTGCCGTTTTTCGTTTGGTGAGAAAGCAATGAGCGAGCAGTTCCTGATCCCCACCTATGCCCGGCAACCGATCGCCTTCGAGCGCGGCGAAGGGGTATGGCTTTATGACCAGGCCGGCGAGCGTTATATGGACGCGGTCTCCGGCGTCGCCGTGTGCAACCTGGGCCACGCCCATCCGGCGGTGACCCGGGCGCTGTCCGAGCAGGCCGCCCGGCTGGTGCACACCTCTAATCTGTACCGGATTCCGGCCCAGGAAGCCCTGGCCGAGCGGCTGTGCCGTCTGGCCGGCATGGAGAAGGTGTTTTTCGGCAATTCCGGCGCCGAGGCCAACGAGGCCGCCATCAAGCTGGCGCGCCTGCACGCCCACCGCCGCGGCATCGAACACCCGGTGGTGCTGGTGATGGAAAACAGCTTCCACGGCCGTACCCTGGCGACCCTGTCCGCCACCGGCAACCGTAAGGTCAAGGAAGGCTTCGCGCCCCTGGTGGAAGGCTTCCGCACCCTGCCCTACAACGATCTGGCGGCGGTGGACGCGGCCGCCGATGACGCCAATGTGGTGGCGGTGCTGGCCGAGCCGATCCAGGGCGAAGGCGGCGTGCGGGTGCCGGACGACGGCTTCCTGGCCGGTCTGCGCGAACGCTGCGACCGCCACGGCTGGCTGCTGATGCTGGACGAGATCCAGACCGGCAACGGCCGTACCGGCGGCTACTTCGCCTGTCTTGAACAAGGCGTGCAGCCGGACGTGCTGACCACCGCCAAGGGGCTGGGCAACGGCTTTCCCATCGGCGCCTGCCTGGTGGCCGGCGCCGCCACCGAACTGTTCGGCCCGGGCAGTCACGGCAGCACCTTCGGCGGCAGCCCGCTGGGTTGCGCCACCGCCCTGGCGGTGGTGGACACCCTGGAGCGGGAGGTGGTGCCCACGGTCACCGCCAAGGGCGAGCGGCTGCGCGCCGCCCTGCGCGAACGGCTCGCCGACCTGCCAATGGTTCGCGAAGTGCGCGGCCGGGGCCTGATCATCGGCATTCAGCTGGACCGCGACGCCGGTGAGGTGGTGGCCCGTGCCCGCCAGGCCGGCCTGCTGATCAATGTCACCGCCGGCTCGGTGGTGCGCCTGCTGCCGCCGCTGGTGATCGACGATCAGGAACTGGATTTTCTCGCCGACACCCTGAGCCGGGTGCTGGTCGAATTCGCCCGTGATTCGGAGCGCCCATGAGCACCCGTCACTTCCTCACCCTGATGGACCTGACCCCCAAGGAACTGGGCTATCTGATTCAACGCGCGGTGGAGCTGAAAACCATGCTGCACACCGGCCAGTTCCACGAGCCGTTGCGCGGTAAAACCCTGGGCATGATTTTCGAGAAGTCGTCCACCCGCACGCGGGTGTCGTTCGAGGTGGCCATGACCCAGTTCGGCGGCGCCAGCGTGTTTCTGTCGCCGCGGGATACCCAGCTGGGGCGCGGTGAACCGGTGGAGGATTCCGCCCGGGTCCTGTCGCGCATGGTCGACGCGGTGATGATCCGCACCTTCGATCACGACACCGTGGAGCAGTTCGCCGAGTACTCCCGGGTGCCGGTGATCAATGCCCTCACCGATGAGTTCCACCCCTGCCAGCTGCTCGCCGACATGCAGACCTACATGGAACACCGGGGCGCCATTCAGGGCCGCAAGGTGGTGTGGATCGGTGACGGCAACAATATGTGCGCCAGCTACATCAACGCCGCCGAGCAGTTCGACTTCTCCCTCACCGTGGCCTGCCCGGAAGGGTTCGATCCGCCGGCGGCGCTGATGGAGGAATTCGCCCACCGGGTGACCCTGGAGCGGGATCCGGTGAAAGCGGTGGCCGGGGCGCACCTGGTGTCCACCGATGTGTGGGCCTCCATGGGCCAGGAAGAAGAACAGGCCGAACGGGCCCGCCAGTTCGCCGATTATCAGGTCAGCCCGGCGCTGATGGACCGGGCCGATCCGCAGGCCGTGTTCATGCACTGCCTGCCCGCCCACCGGGGCGAGGAAATCAGCCACGATATGCTCGACGACCCCCGCTCGGTGGTCTGGGATCAGGCGGAAAACCGCCTGCACGCGCAGAAGGCGTTGTTGGAGTTTCTGCTGGCCTGACAGCCGGCACGGCACCCGGCCGCGCCTACGGCTCTTCCCGACAAACCCGATCCCGCCCCTGGCTCTTGGCCAGATAGAGGGCGTGGTCGGCCCGGGCGATCAACTGATCGATGCTTTCCCCCGGCCGGTAACAGGCCACCCCGGCGGAAAGACTGACCTTGTGCGGCCCGTTCAGCGCTCGAAAATCCCGCTGCCCCCAGCCCTTGCGCAGACGCTCCGCCGCCAGTTCCGCCCCTTCCAGGCTGCTCTGCGGCAGCACCATGATGAATTCCTCACCGCCCAGCCGGGCCAGGTAATCGCCGCCGCGCAGATCGGTGAGGGCGAAATCGGCGAAGTCCCGCAGTACCCGGTCGCCCCAGCCGTGCCCGAAGGCATCGTTGATGGCCTTGAAATAATCCAGGTCCACGTAGCACACCGAGAACGGATAGATGCCACCGTCGGCCAGGCCCTTCTGATGTTCCAGCACCTGCAGAATATGGCGCCGGTTGAACAGGCCGGTGAGGTCGTCGCGGATCGCCAGATCACGGACCTGCTCCAGGGCGTCGGCCAGCGCCTGGTTCTTCACCGCCAGTCGCCGGCGCAGCCCGTTGACGCCGCTGCCGGTGACCGCGAAGCTCACGCTCACCAGGCTGAACACCAGCCACTGCAGGGCCTCCAAAGTGGGACTCAGCCGCAGGCCATGGTCGCGCCAGGCCAGCGCCAGCATCAGCAGGTAGCCGACGCTGGCCAACAGCGCCAGGGCCAGCAGGCCGCCGGCCCCGAGTCGGAACGACACCAGCAGCAGCAGCGGAAAAAACAGCATCAAGGCACTGATGCGCGCCTCGTCCAGGCCGAAGCCGGTGATCAGAAAGGCGGCCAGCAGAATCAGCGCCGCCGGCATCGACAGGCTCGGCTCCCGCCACTCGGCGGTGAACCCCAGTTCGATCAACCCCAGGTACACCAGCCCCGGCACCAGCAGCCCGGCGAACACCGTCACCAGCAGCGCCGGCGCCAGTTGCAGCACCCCCAACCACCACAACAGCAGGGTCAACAGCACGTGCAGGGCCGCCACCGACAACACCGCCCGACCGTGGCGGCGCAGCAAGCGCCGCTCGCTGACCGTCAGCCGCCGCACCCGGCGCCAGTCGTCCGGCGTCCTCATGGCGGGCCCGCCGTCATTACCCGGTCGCGACCGCCGGACTTGGCCCGGTAGAGCAGATGGTCGGCGCGCGCCATCACCTGGTCCGGGGTTTCGTTCTGGCCGGCCACGGTGAGTCCCACGGAGGCGGTCACTTCCAGTGCCGGCGCCGCCATGAACCGCTGGGCACGCAACGCATCAAGCAGGCCGGTGACGCTGTCCCGGGCCTGGTCCAGGTCGATCACCGGCATCACCAGCAGAAACTCCTCGCCACCCAGCCGCGCCACGATGTCCTTTTCGCCCAGGTACCGGTGGGTAAGCTCGGCGAAGCGCACCAGCACCCGGTCGCCGAACTGGTGGCCATGGCGGTCATTGATGCGTTTGAAATGGTCCAGGTCGACGAACGCCACGGCCAGCAGAAAGCCGCCCCGGCGGGCCTGGCGGCAGGCCTTGTCGAGCAATTCCATGGCGTGCCGGCGGGCATAGAGGCCGGTGAGTTCATCGCGAATCGCCAGGTCCTGGATACGCTCCAGCAGGTCGGAGAGCTGGCGGTTACGCTCGCGCAATCGCAGGCGGATGCTGGAGATCTCGCTGGCCAGGAGCACCATGGCCAGGGTGATCAGGGCGAACAGCAGCCACTGGCTCCACTCCGCCACCGGCCGTGGCAACGCGCCGCCCAACTGCAGATGGAGCAGCACCAGCGCGTAGCCGGCCACGGCGCCGACCGCCGCCCGCGCCACCCGCCGGCGCCGTACCCGGAATACGCCTTGATGGAGAATCGCGAAGAAGAAGCTCATCACCGCCAGCCGCACTTCCTCGACGAACGCCACCGACAGCAGCAGCGCCACCGTCGACCAGACCATCAGCGGCTCGGTCATGGCCGGGTCCTCCAGGCGCCGGTTGAAGCGCAGCCCGGCGAACCCCAGCAATGCAAGATGGCCACCCCAGATCAACAGGAACAGCGCGGCGAAGGCGGCGTCACCGCCCCGGAAGAAGCCCCATTGCAGAATCAGCCAGCAGACCAGCGTATGCGCGCCGCCGCCCACCAGCAGGGCGAAGGCGAGGCGCTGCAAATAGAGATCCTGGCGTTCGCCGGGTACGGCGTGCCCACCACGCATACGATCCTTCCCCCAGGCCATCGACACGGACGCGAACGGTGCTGCCATGGAGTGCCCTTCGACCACGCGGGGCGAGGGCTTGGATTATGGGTCAGCAGAACACCGGTTACCCGAAGGAATGATAGATAAAAATGTGAGCCGATTCACATTTTTTGGTCGACTTTTCAGGACCGGTTATCCGAACACACGCGCTTTACCGCTTCACGCCAGCCCCGGTAACGGCGTTCCCTTTCGCTCTCCTCCAGGGCAGGCTGGAAGGCCCGGTCGCGCTGCCAGTGGCTGGCCACCGCCTCCAGGTCCTCGAACAGGCCCACCCCCAGACCGGCCAGATAGGCGGCGCCCAGGGCGGTGGTCTCGGTGACCCGGGGCCGGTCCACGCGCACCCCCAGCACGTCGGCCAGGGTCTGGCCGAGCCAGTTATTGACCACCATGCCGCCGTCCACCCGCAGTGCGGTGGGCCGCTGGCCGCAATCGGCGGCCATCGCCTCGAGCAGATCCCGGGATTGGTAGCAGACCGCTTCCAGGCCGGCGGTGACCACCTCGGCGATGCCGGTGTCCCGGGTCAGGCCGAGCAACGCCCCGCGGGCATGGGGGTCCCACCAGGGCGCGCCCAGGCCGGTGAACGCCGGCACCAGATAGACGCCACCGGCGGAGCCCACCCGCCGCGCCAGCGCTTCGGTCTCGCTGGCATGGGAAATCAGATTGAGGCCGTCGCGCAACCATTGGATGGCGGCGCCGGCGACGAAGATCGAGCCCTCCAGCGCGTAGGTGGTGCGGCCATTGAGCCGGTAGCCGACGGTGGTCAGCAACCGGTTCTCCGAGGTCACCGCCTCGCCGGTGTTCATCACCATGAAGCAGCCGGTGCCGTAGGTGCTTTTGACCATGCCGGGCTCGAAACAGGCCTGGCCCACCAGCGCCGCCTGCTGATCCCCGGCGATGCCGGCCACCGGCACCGGCGCGCCCAGCAGGGCGGTGTCGGTGCGACCGAACTCACCGGCGCTGTCGCGCACCTCCGGCAACAGGGCGGCGGGAATGTCGAACACCGCCAGCAGATCCTCGTCCCATTGCTGGGTATGGATGTTGAACAGCAGAGTGCGTGAGGCATTGGTGGCGTCGGTGGCGTGCACGCGACCGTGGGTCAGCTTCCAGAGCAACCAGCAATCGATGGTGCCGAACGCCAGCTCGCCGTCACGGGCCCGCTGGCGGGCGTCGTCCACGTGGTCCAGCAGCCAGGCCAGCTTGGTGGCGGAGAAATAGGGGTCGAGCAGCAGACCGGTGCGCTCGCGCACCAGGGCTTCGTGGCCGTCGTCCTTGAGGCGCTGGCAGGTATCGGCGGTGCGCCGGTCCTGCCAGACGATGGCGCGGGCCAGGGGCTCGCCGGTGCGCCGATCCCACAGCACCGTGGTTTCGCGCTGGTTGGTGATGCCGATGGCGGCCAGGTCACCGGCTTCCACGCCGGCGTTGCGCAGGGCCAGACGGCACAGGGCCAGGGCGTCGTTCCAGATTTCCTGGGCGTCGTGCTCGACCCAGCCGTCGCGGGGAAAGTGCTGCCGGAATTCCTTCTGCGCCTGCCCCAGGGTTTCGCCGTCGCGATCGAATACGATGGCCCGGGAGCTGGTGGTGCCCTGGTCGATGGCGAGAATAAAAGACGACATCATGCCTCCGCTGCAAATCCATGGGTAACCCGGCGGACGCTACTCCGGCGTGACCTGACCGCGCCCCAATACGTGTTGTTGTCGCTGGTGCCGGGGCAGAATGACACGAAAGCGCGCGCCGCCCCAGTCGCTTTCGGACACCCGGATCTCGCCGCCGTGCCACTCAATGATGCGCTTGACGATGGACAGGCCCAGACCGTAACCGCCGCTGGCCCGGTGGCGGCTCTTGTCGAGCCGCGCGAACGGCTTGAACACGCGCTCGCGCTGATGCTCGGGAATGCCCTTGCCATCGTCGTCCACGTCCAGCACCCGGTAGTCGCCCTCCTCGCGCAGGGTCATGCGCACCCGCGAGGCGGCGTAGCGCAGCGCGTTGGTGACCAGATTCTGCAGAATGCGGTGCAGATAACGCGGATCGCCGTCCACGGTCAGCTCCGCGTCGCCCGCCACCTCGATGGCGATGTCGCCACGGATGCCGTCCAGCTCGCCGGCCAGCTGCTCGCAGATCTCACGCAAATAGACCGGCTGAAAATCGATGTTCGGGGTGCCCTCCTCCAGGCGCGCGTAGGTGAGGATTTCGTCGATCAGCTGGTCGAGCTGTTCGATGTCCCGGTCCAGGGCATTGAGTTTGTCCCGGCGTTCCTCGGCGGACTCGCAGTCGGCCAGCATCTCCAGGCCGAAACGCAGCCGCGCCACCGGTGTGCGCAGCTCGTGGGACACCGCCCGGGTCATCTCCCGCTGGGCCTCGATCAGACGGCGGATATGGGCGGTCATGCCGTTGAAGGTGGAGGCCACCTGGCCGATCGGGTCGTTGCCGCGCACGTCCGCGTAGGCGGCCAGATCGCCGCCGCCCAGGCGCTTCACGGCGCGCCCCAGGCGACGCAGGCGGGTCTGCAGCGGGCGCACCTGCAAGTAGGTGGACACCGCCACCAGCAACAGCGCCAATACGCCGGCGATGGCCAGCAATTGCCAGGGGAACGGATCGAACAGGTACATGGGGCCGAGCACCAGCACCCGGGGCACCGCGTCGGCGCCCCCGTCCACCGGCATCAGCACCCGCACGCTGGCGTCGCGGCTGGTGCTGTCGGAGAGGCTGAACACCGCCTCGCCGCGCAGCAGACGCTGGCGCTGTTCGCCATCCAGTTGCAGTTCCGAGGCCGGCTGAAGCCGCAGGGGGTAGCCGAAATGCCCGCGCAGTTCGGCGAGCACCGCGTCGCCGCCGCCGCGCTCGCTCAGATAGTCCAGCACCAGCCGGGCGGTGGCCCGGGCCTGCTGCTCGGACAGGCGATTGAGGCGCGCGCGCAGATACAGGGGCGCGTCCGGCAGGGCGTAGAGCACATCCACGGTGGCGGCGTCGGCGCTGCCGCGCAACACCACGCGGCCCTCATCCAGATGCAGCGCCTCGCGGTAGGACAGTT
This sequence comes from Alcanivorax sp., assembly GCA_022449455.1. Taxonomy (GTDB): domain Bacteria; phylum Pseudomonadota; class Gammaproteobacteria; order Pseudomonadales; family Alcanivoracaceae; genus Alloalcanivorax. The sequence goes on from JAKUPL010000017.1 coordinate 19,408, forward strand.
GCAGGCCGGCGCGGTCGTCCACCGCCACCGGCGCGCCGAACAGCCGGCTCAGGTGCAGCGACCAGGCCTGGCGGCCGGCGGCGTCCTGCCCCCGGTAGCCCTCCGCCATCAGGTAGAAGGTGCCCTTGGCCATGCGCTCGCGATACAGCAGGGAGCGGTAATCATTGACCAGCTCCACGCCGGCATAGGTGAGCGCGCCGATGATCAGCAGTGCCACCAGGATACCGCCGTAGATACGGACGAAGATGCTGCTCAAGAGGGGTGCTCCGCCCCGGCGATCAGCCGGTGCTCATTTCCCGGACGAACAGATAGCCCTTGGAGCGCACGGTCTTGATGCGCTTGGGGTTCTCCGGGTCGTCGCCCACCTTGGGGCGGATGCGCGAGATACGCACGTCGATGGAGCGGTCCTGGCCGTCGTACTGGATGCCACGCAGCTTCTCGAAGATGGTTTCCCGGGACAGCACCGTGCCGGCGTTGGAGGCCAGCAGCCAGAGCAGGTCGTACTCGGCGCTGGTCAGGTCCACGGACTCACCGCGCAGGGTCACTTCCCGGGCGGAGTTGTCGATCACCAGGGCACCGAACTCCAGGCGCGACGGGGAACTGTCCCGCTCGTTGTCGGTTTCCACCCGCCGCAGCAAGGCGCGGATACGGGCCAGCAGCACCCGCGGCTTGACCGGCTTGGCCACGTAATCGTCGGCCCCCATCTCCAGGCCCAGCACCTGGTCCATGTCGTCGGTGCGCGCGGTGAGCATCAGGATCGGGTTCTTGAAGGCGCCGCGTACCTCACGGCACACCGTGAGCCCGTCGGCGCCGGGCAGCATCAGGTCGAGCACCACCAGATCCGGCTGTTCGGAACGGATGCGGCGGATCGCCTCCTCGCCGTCGCTCACCACGGTGACGTCGAGGCCGTTGGACTGAAGATATTCACAGGTGAGATCGGCGAGACGCTCATCGTCTTCCACGATCATGATGGTCGGCGGGTTATCCTGCACGGTGGTCATCCCGTCCTTGTCCTTATCAATTATGTATGTGGGCCGTTCGCATTCTTTTATACGCATACCGGTGCGCCCCGGCAACCGAAACGGCGCGCCCGCGCGGCACAATATATAGGGTTTGTGGGGCCGGCCCAAGCGCCCTGGAGACCGGCCTCCGGATTGCCCACAAAACCCCACAAATTATCCACAGGATTTCCCCAGCCGGAAAGGTTGCAAATGGCCCGCCTCACCTATAACTTGTAGCGGTATCGGGCAGCGACCCCAAGATATTGGGTTTTGGAACCTTTTTTCGGGATGCCGGGCCGATTCTTTTCCGCCCCCGAAAAAACGCCGCCGGATCAGCCGCTTACGGCTCCCGCGGACGCCCAAGGCCGCCCCGCCCGACCTGCGAAGTACGAATCGAGATACTACATATGGTGTTTGCGCCGCCGGGCCGCATTCCCGGCCCCCGCCATCGCCGACCGGAGACCGGCGGCGCGAGCACCCGCCGAACGGCCCTGCGCCGTCCGGCAAACGGAAAAACAGCACCCGACAGACATAAGCACAGCCAAAGCACACAGACGGAGAGGGCATCATGCAGACGGATATGAATCGTGATCAGGCCAGTCCCGGCGTTCACGCCGGCGACGATGCGGAACGCGACGTAGCGGCCACCGCCCCCGGCCAGCTGCGCGTGATCAAGCGCAACGGCAAGGTGGTCTCCTACGACGACGACAAGATTACCGTGGCCATCACCAAGGCCTTTCTGGCCGTGGAAGGCGGCACCGCGGCGGCCAGCTCGCGCATCCACGAAACCGTGGAGCGCCTCACCGAGCAGGTCAGCGCCACCTTCAAGCGTCGCATGCCCTCCGGCGGCACCATTCATATCGAGGAAATCCAGGACCAGGTGGAACTGGCGCTGATGCGTAACGGCGAGCACAAGGTGGCCCGCGATTACGTACTGTACCGGGACCAGCAGGCCCGCAAACGCGCCGAGCGTGCCCGCGATCTGCCCGAGCCCAAGCATCAGGTGGACATGGCCGTGACCATGGAAGACGGCAGCCGCGCGCCGCTGGACATGGCCCGCCTGGAGCACCTGGTCCACGAGGCCTGCCACGGCCTGGAGCAGGTCAGCCCGGACAAGATCATCGCCGAAACCGTCAAGAACCTGTACGACGGCGTCTCCATCAAGGACGTCAACACCTCCATGGTGATGACCGCCCGCACCATGATCGAGATGGAGCCCAACTACTCCCAGGTCACCGCCCGGCTGCTGATGGACAAGATCCGCGCCGAGGCCCTGCAATACCTGGGCGTGGCCGAGCGCGCCAACCAGGAAGAGATGGAAGACCTCTACGCCAAGGCGCTGGCCGCCTACGTGGAGAAAGGCATCGGGTACGAACTGCTGAGCCCGGAGCTGGCCGAATTCGACCTGGCCAAGCTGGGCGCCGCCATCGACGGCAAGCGCGACCTGCAGTTCTCCTACCTGGGCCTGCAGACCCTCTACGACCGCTACTTCATTCACCACGATGAAACCCGCATCGAGCTGCCGCAGTGCTTCTTCATGCGCGTGGCCATGGGTCTGGCGGTGCGCGAGGAGCAGCGCGAGGAACGGGCCATCGAGTTCTACAATCTGCTGTCCAGCTTCGATTACATGAGCTCCACGCCCACCCTGTTCAACAGCGGCACCCTGCGCCCGCAGCTGTCCAGCTGCTACCTGACCACGGTGCCCGACGACCTGTCCGGCATCTACAGCGCCATCCACGACAACGCCATGCTGAGCAAATTCGCCGGCGGCCTGGGCAACGACTGGACCCCGGTGCGCGCGCTGGGCGCCTACATCAAGGGCACCAACGGCAAATCCCAGGGCGTGGTGCCGTTCCTCAAGGTGGTCAACGACACCGCGGTGGCGGTGAACCAGGGCGGCAAGCGCAAGGGCGCGGTCTGTGCCTACCTGGAAACCTGGCACCTGGACATCGAGGAATTCATCGAGCTGCGCAAGAACACCGGCGATGACCGCCGCCGCACCCACGACATGAACTCCGCCAACTGGATTCCCGATCTGTTCATGAAGCGGGTGATCAATGAGCAGGACTGGACCCTGTTCAGCCCCAACGACGTGCCGGATCTCCACGACCTCTACGGCGAAGCGTTCGAGAAGCGCTACGAAGAGTACGAGGCGATGACCCGCGACGGCCGCATGAAGCTCTACAAGCGTCTGCCCGCCATCAACCTGTGGCGCAAGATGCTGTCCATGCTGTTCGAAACCGGCCACCCCTGGTTCACCTTCAAGGATCCGTGCAACCTGCGCAGTCCGCAGCAGCACGTGGGCGTGGTGCATTCGTCCAACCTGTGCACCGAGATCACCCTGAACACCAACAAGGACGAAATCGCGGTGTGCAACCTGGGTTCCGTGAACCTGGCCCAGCACATCGTCGACGGCGCCCTGGACCGCGACAAGCTGGCGCGCACCGTCAACACCGCCGTGCGCATGCTCGACAACGTCATCGACATCAACTACTACAGCGTGCCCCAGGCGGAACGCTCCAACATGAAGCACCGGCCGGTGGGCCTGGGTATCATGGGCTTCCAGGACGCGCTCTATAAGCAGGGCTTCAGCTACGCCTCGGCGGAAGCGGTGGCGTTCGCCGACCAGTCCATGGAGGCGGTCAGCTACTTCGCCATCCAGGCCTCCGCCGATCTGGCCGAGGAGCGCGGTGCCTACCAGAGCTTCGACGGCTCCCTGTGGAGCCAGGGCGTGCTGCCCATCGACTCCATCGACATCCTGGTCAAGCAGCGCGGCGAGGACTACTGCAAGGTGGACCGCAGCCAGACCCTGGACTGGGACAGCGTGCGCGAGCGCGCCAAGAAAGGCATGCGTAACTCCAACGTGATGGCGATCGCGCCCACCGCCACCATCGCCAACATCACCGGCGTGTCGCAGTCCATCGAGCCCACGTACCAGAACCTGTACGTGAAATCGAACCTGTCCGGCGAATTCACCGTGGTCAACCCGTACCTGGTGAACGCGCTCAAGGAGCGCGGCCTGTGGGACAACGTGATGGTCAACGACCTCAAGTACTACGACGGTTCCGTGCTGCCCATCGAGCGGGTGCCGGCGGACCTGAAAGAGCGCTTCCGCACCGCCTTCGAGATCGAGCCGCGCTGGATGGTGGAAGCCGCCAGCCGCCGCCAGAAATGGATCGACCAGGCGCAGTCCCTGAACCTGTACATCGCCGAAGCCAACGGCAAGAAGCTGGACGTCACCTACAAGATGGCCTGGTTGCTGGGTCTGAAGACCACCTATTACCTGCGCGCCATCGGCGCCACCCAGACCGAGAAGTCCACCATCAACGACGGCAAACTCAACCGGGTGTCATCAGGCGGCGGTGAAGCCCCCGCCGCGGCCGCCGGCGCGGACGCCGCCGAAGGCGACTTCAGCCAGGCCGCGGACGTGCCCCAGGCCTGTTCCATCGACGACCCGGATTGCGAAGCCTGTCAATAAACGACGCAAGCACGCTTACACGCCGGCACGCATCACGCCTTTTCGCGTGCCAGCGTGAAGCGTGTTGCGTGCAAGCGGCTTCTTTAAAGAATGCACCATCCGTGACGCCAAGGCGCCACCCTGAAAGAATGGAGAGACAAATGCTCAGCTGGGACGATTTTCATGCGCAAGAGACGCCGACCCCCAAGCAGCACGGCCGTGCCGGCGCAGCGGCGCCGCAATCTGAGTCGGTATCTGAGGAAAAGGCACCTGCACCTCAAGCACCGGCAGCGGGAAGTGCTGCGCATGCAGGAACTGAAGAAGCAGAACGACAGCCCGGACACGACGAGCTGCGAGGAAGCACCGAAGCAGCCCTGACCGACGCGGTGGCCCGCGCCCAGCAAGCGGTGGCGCGCATGGACGCCGCCGAGGGCGTGGCCGAGCTGGAAGGCACCGCCGGCCGGGTCGAGGTGGACGACAAGCGCATGATCAACTGTCGCGCCGACCTCAACCAGCTGGTGCCCTTCAAGTACGACTGGGCCTGGCAGAAATACCTGGACGGCTGCGCCAACCACTGGATGCCCCAGGAAATCAACATGAACGCCGACCTGGCGCTGTGGAAGAAGGAAGGCGGCCTCACCGAGGACGAGCGGCGCATCGTCAAGCGCAACCTGGGCTTCTTTTCCACCGCCGACTCGCTGGTGGCGAACAACCTGGTGCTGGCCATCTACCGCCTGATCACCAACCCGGAGTGCCGCCAGTACATTCTGCGTCAGTCCTTTGAGGAGGCGATCCACACCCACGCCTACCAGTACTGCATCGAGTCCCTGGGCATGGATGAAGGCGAGATCTTCAACATGTACCGGGAGATCCCCTCGGTGGCCAAGAAGGCTCAGTGGGGTATCGAGTACACCCGCGAACTGTCCGACCCGGCCTTCACCACCGGCACCGTGGAAACCGACAAGGCGCTGCTCAAGAATCTGATCGCGTTCTACTGCGTGCTGGAAGGCGTGTTCTTCTACTGCGGCTTTACCCAGATTCTGTCCATGGGCCGCCGCAACAAGATGACCGGCGTGGCCGAGCAGTTCCAGTACATCCTGCGCGACGAGTCCATGCACGTGAACTTCGGCGTCGACGTGATCAACCAGATCAAGCTGGAAAACCCGCACCTGTGGGACCAGGCGATGCGCGACAAGGCCACCCAGATGATCCTGGAAGGCACCGAGCTGGAAATCCAATACGCCCGCGACACCATGCCGCGCGGCGTGCTCGGTATGAACGCGGCGATGATGGAAGAGTACCTGCAGTTCATCGCCAACCGTCGCCTCACCCAGCTGGGCCTGCCCGAGCAGTTCAAGGGCGTCACCAACCCGTTCCCCTGGATGAGCGAGATCATGGACCTGCGGAAAGAGAAGAACTTCTTCGAAACCCGCGTCACGGAATATCAGGTGGGCGGCGCGCTCTCCTGGGATTGAGTCCTGGGACCGGGTCCCGGATTTCCGTGCCCGAAGCGGCAGCGGCGGGGTTTTCCCCGTCGCCGTCCTTTGGCACCATAACCGGACCCCTTCACGGAGGCCCCATGAGCCAGTATCAAGACGACGACTTCCAGAACGACCTCAACGAGGAAGCCCGCGATCTTCTCTCCGCCATCGAACAGGTGGAAGAAACCCTGGCGATGATGACCACCGTGGTCGGCCGGCTCAAGGAGCAGGTCAGCGCCCACCTTGATGGCGAAGACGACGACACCATCGAAATGAGCGCCGAGGAATTTCTCGAGCAATGCGAGAACACCGAGGGCACCTGGCACTGAGCCGGGCCGATTCGCCCCGTTCGCTTCACGCCGCCATCACCGGCGCGCGTCCGTACTTTCCGTATCCCCGCGCCTTGCCGGCGCGTTATAGTACCTGCACTTCACACACCGACCTGAAAGCCCCGGGTGCCCCCGTCGCGCGCCGGTAAGGAGAGCTGCATGAAAGCTTCTGATTTGTTCGTCAGGGCGCTGGAGGCGGAGGGCGTCGAATACGTCTTCGCGATTCCCGGCGAAGAGAACCTGGATCTGCTTGAGGCGCTGCGCGGCTCCCGGTCCATCAAACTGGTGATCACCCGTCACGAACAGGCCGCCGGCTTCATGGCCGCCACCTACGGCCGCCTCACCGGCAAGGCCTGCGCCTGCCTGTCCACCCTGGGCCCCGGCGCCACCAACTTCGTGACCGCCGCCGCCTACGCCCAGCTCGGCGCCATGCCGATGGTGATGATCACCGGCCAGAAGCCGATCAAGTCCAGCAAGCAGGGGCAGTTCCAGATCATCGACGTGGTCGACATGATGCGCCCCCTGACCAAGTTCACCAAAACCGTGGTCAGCGGCGACACCATCCCCGCCCGGGTGCGCGAGGCGTTCCGGCTGGCCCAGGAAGAACGCCCCGGCGCCACCCACCTGGAATTGCCCGAGGACATCGCCCGCGAGCATTCCACCATGCCGGTGCTGGAGCCGAGCCTGACACGCCGCCCGATCGCCGAGGACAAGGCCATCTGCCGCGCCGTGGAAGCGATCAGCGGCGCCCGCAAGCCGCTGATCGTGGTCGGCGCCGGCGCCAACCGCAAGCTCACCAGCAAGATGCTGCGCCAGTTCATCGAGAAGCTCGGCATTCCGGCCATCACCACCCAGATGGGCAAGGGCGTGGTGGATGAAACCGGCGCCCACTTCCTGGGCAACACCGCGCTGTCCGACGGCGACTTCGTGCACCGCGCCATCGACGCCGCCGACCTGATCATCAACGTGGGCCACGACGTGGTGGAGAAACCGCCGTTCTTCATGCAGCCCGGCGGCGCCACCGTGGTGCACATCAACTTCAATTCCGCCCAGGTGGACCCGGTCTATTTCCCGCAGATCGAAGTGGTGGGCGACATCGCCAACAGTCTGTGGCAGCTCAAGGAACGCCTGGAACCCCAGGAGCACTGGGGCTTCGCCGATTTCCACCGGGTCCGCGACGCCCTCCAGAAGCACATCACCGAAGGCGCCCGCGACGACCGCTTCCCGATCCTGCCGCAACGCCTGGTCCATGAGATCCGCAAGGTGATGCCCAGCGACGGCATCATCGCCCTGGACAACGGCATGTACAAAATCTGGTTCGCGCGTAACTATCCCGCCACCCACCCCAACACCGTGCTGCTGGACAACGCCCTGGCCAGCATGGGCGCCGGCCTGCCCTCGGCCATGGCCGCCAAGATGGTGCACCCGGAGCGCCGCGTGATGGCGGTGTGCGGCGATGGCGGCTTCATGATGAACTCCCAGGAACTGGAAACCGCCGTGCGCCTGCGTCTCGATCTGGTGATCCTGATCCTGCGCGACGACGGCTACGGCATGATCAAGTGGAAACAGAAGCAAATGGATTTCCACGACTTCGGCCTGGACTTCCACAACCCGGACTTCGTCGCCTACGCCAAGGCCTACGGCGCCCAGGGCCACCGGGTGGAAAGCACCGAGGGCCTGGTGCCGCTGGTGGAGGAATGCTACGGCGCCGGCGGCGTGCACGTGATCGACGTGCCGGTGGATTACAGCATGAACGACCGCATCCTCAATCAGGAGATCCGTGAGCTCAGCAGCAAGGTGTGAGCCGGCGCCGGCGGGTGGCCGCCCGGTGTCGCGGTTTGGCATGACGGTTTGAGCGGCGGCGTCGCTGCATTAAAGTATCCGCAAAGGGTCCGATCACCGGGGGATACCCATATGTGGCAGCCGCATTACCACACGCTGGCGCGCTATAACCGCTGGCAGCACGGTCAACTCTACGCCGTCTGCGCGGCGCTGGACGATGCCGAACGCAAAGCCGCGCGGGGTCTGTTCTTTACCTCCATACATGGCACGCTCAACCACCTGCTGCTCACCGACCGCATGTGGCTGGGCCGCTTCACCGACCGGCCGTTTCCGGTGGACCGCCTGGACCAGGAGCTGTACGCCGACTTCGCCACCCTGGAACGGGAACGGCGGCGTACCGATCAGGCTCTGCTCGACTACACCACCGCCCTGGACGAGGCGCGCGTCGAGGGCGAACTGAGCTACGTGTCCGCCTCCACCGGCCAGGCCCGGCGCTACCCCATGCGCCTGTGCCTGACCCATCTGTTCAATCATCAGACCCACCATCGTGGCCAGCTCAGCACCGCGCTCAGCCAGTTGGGCCGGGATGTCGGCACCACGGATCTGATCTTCATGCCAGCCGACGCCTGACCATGCACGATTCCCTGACTCTGGTGGTGATCCTGCTGACCACGGCGGTGTTCGCGGTGGTGGTGTTTCGCCGCCTGCACCTGCCGCCGATCCTGGCCTACCTGGGCGCCGGTGTGCTCGCCGGACCGGGCGGCTTCGGCTGGGTGGGCGACACCGCCGGCATGCAGCACCTGGCCGAGTTCGGCATCGTCTTTCTGCTGTTCTCCCTGGGCCTGGAATTCTCCATCCCGCGCCTGCTGGCGCTGCGCCGGGTGGTGTTCGGCGCCGGCCCGCTGCAGGTGCTGCTCACCGCCCTGCCGGTGATCGCGCTGTTGTGGTGGCTGGCGCCGACCCCGGCGGTGGCGCTGATCGGCGGCGCCGCCTTCGCGCTCTCCTCCACCGCCATGGTGATCCGCGACCTGATCGCCCGGGGCGCGGTGAACACAGGCTACGGCCGCGCCGCCACCGGCGTGCTGCTGTTCCAGGACCTGGCGGCGGTGATCCTGCTGGTACTGCTGCCGGTGCTGGCCGACCCGGGCACCGGCAACCCCCTGGCCACCGCCGCCACCACCCTGGGCAAGGCGGTGCTGCTGTTCGCCGGCATCTACGTGATCGGCAAATGGGTGCTGCCGCGGGCGCTGGAGGAGACCGGTCGCGCACGCTCCGACGAAGTGTTCGTGATGACCGCTTTGCTGCTGGCGTTGCTGGCCGCCTGGGTGACCCACGCCCTGGGCCTGTCCATGGCGCTGGGCGCCTTTCTGGCCGGTATGATGCTGGGCGAAAGCCATTTCCGGCATCAGATCGAGGCCGATATCCGGCCATTCCGGGACCTGCTGCTGGGTCTGTTCTTCATGGGCGTGGGCATGCTGGTGTCGCCGGCCCTGTTCGTCGATTACTGGCACTGGATCCTGGTCGGCGCCAGCCTGCTGATGGTGCTCAAGCTGGCGGTGGTGACGGCGGTGCTTCGGCTGCTGGGCGAGCGCCGGGAAACCGCCCTGCGCACCGGCGTGCTGCTGGCCCAGGGCGGCGAGTTCGGCTTCGTGCTGATGGCCCTGGCGGTCACCCACGGTCTGATCAGCAACGAGCAGGCCGGGGTGCTGGTGTCGATCACCGTGCTGACCATGGCGGTGACCCCGGCGCTGCTGGAACACAGCGGCACCCTCACCCGCCGCCTGCTGCGGCAATGGGAACAGGAACCGGACACCCCCGCGGTGGACGAGGCCACCACCGGCCATGTGCTGCTGTGCGGCTACGGCCGGGTGGGCCAGAACCTGATGCGCTACCTGCACCGCTTCCATCATCAGGCGGTGGCCATCGACACCGACCTGGTGCGCATCCAGGAGGCCAGCCAGGCCGGCGAGCGCATTCTCTACGGCGACGCCACCCGCAAGGAAATCCTGGAACGGGCCGGCATCCACCGGGCCAGCCTGCTGGTGGTGACCTTCGATGACGCGCGCCAGGCGGAGCGCATCCTGCATACCGCCCACCAGCTGTGCCCGGATCTGCGCGTGCTGGTGCGCACCCGCGACGACGCCCACCTGGACGAGCTGCTGGCCGCCGGTGCCGCGGAAGTGGTGCCGGAAGTGCTGGAAGCCTCGCTGATGCTGGTGGCCCATGCGCTGATGATGCTGGAGACGCCGTTCGGCAAGGTGCTGGCCATGCTGCGCCAGAGCCGCCGCGAGCGCTATAAGCTGCTGCGCGGCTACTACCACGGCGAATCGCTGCCCACCGCCGACCGCGCCGGTAACCCCTACCGCCTGCTGCACGCGGTCACCGTGCACGGCCAGGCCGCCGCCATCGGCCAGCGCCTGGGCGATCTGGACCTGGCCGGCGGCAAGGTGGAAGTGCAATCGTTGCGCCGGGAAGACCGCACCCTGGCCCACCCGGACGACGACACCATGCTGCTCGACGGCGACATCCTGATCCTCTACGGCCCCCTGGAAGCGGTGGAGGCGGCGGAGGAGCAACTGCTGGGCGGGTAGCTAAGAGCCGGGCGGATGGTCCCGCCGGTCCCGGGCCGGGGTGCGCCCGGTCCAGCCCCGGTAGGCCCGGCTGAAGGCGCTGTGCTCGGAATAGCCCAACAACAGGGCGATTTCCCCCAGGGTCAGCGACGGATCGGCCAGGTAGTGCCCGGCCAGTTGTTCGCGGGTGCGGTCCAGCAGCGTTTGCCAGTTCAGCCGGCGCCGGGCCAGCCGCCGTTGCAGCGTGCGCGGCGACACGTGCAGGCGCGCCGCCACCCGGGCCAGACTCACCCGCCCCTCGGGCAGCAGGGCCACCAGGGTATGCTGCAACGCCCGGTCAAAACCGTCAGAATCCGGCAGCGCGCGCAACAGCGCCCGTGCCTGCCGATCCAGCAGCGCCCGGGACCCGGCGTCGCTGCGCGGCAGGCTCAAGCCAAGAAACGACAACGGAAAAACCACCTCGGTGTGGGGCGCGTCGAACGCCACCGGGCAACCGAAGAACGCCCGGTAAGCGCGCCGCTCCGCCGGCGCCGGGGCCGGGAACACGAAACGCACCCGCCGTGGCGCCAGGCCCTGCTCCAGCAGCCGGCGCATGAAGGTCACCAGGGCGGCGATGGAAACGCTGTCCGCCAGGGTGCCCAGGGACGCCTCCCCCGGCCAGCGCAGGGTCATGCCCGCCTCACCGGCCTGCACCTGGACCAGATCCCGCCCGTAGAACAGGCTCTCGTAACGCTGGTAGGCCAGCATCACCTCACCCAGGGTCTGGCAGGTCAGCGTCAGATAACCCAGCACGCCCACATGGCGCGGTTGCACCAGGGCGCCGATGGCCAGCCCCGGCGCCGTTGCCCCGGGCCGTAGCGCCACCGCCTGCTCCAGCAGCCGCCGCCACAGCGGCAGGTCGACGACGTCCGCCGGCCCGCGGCTGTCGAGCACGGCGCGCAATTCCGGCGCCGGCAGGTTTTCGCGGTCCAGCCAGTCGCTGAGCAACTGCACCCAGGCGCCGGTGACCCGCATGGGAGAGGCCATCGGTATTCCTTATCGGTTGGCGTCGTCTCGTATTGGCGTAAATTGTCAAAAAGACGGCGTGATTCGTCAATACCACCTTTCAGCTACGCCCCACAATGGGCTCATCCCATTGGCTTGCACCCTGGAGGCACCGGCCATGACGCTGATGACCATGTTCGAGGACGTTTGGCGCAACAGTGGCCTGGCGCCGCTCTGGCAGACGGTGTCTCCGTGGCTGGCCCTGGACGAGCGGCAGCTGATTTTCGTGGTGGCCACGCCGGTGTTCATCGGCGTGTTTTTGTGGGAATACCTGCGCATTCGCCACGATCCGGTACGCGTGGACGCCCGCGAATCCCTGCGCAACTTCCTGCTCGGCGCCGGCTACCAGACCACCGAGCTGCTGTTCGCCGGGGTCCTTTCCTTCCCGGTGTTCGCCCTGGCCTACCACCACCGGCTGTTGGACATTCCTCTGAACGCGGGCACCGCCGCCCTGCTCTGGGTGCTCACCGATTTCTGCTTCTACTGGTTCCACCGTGGTTCCCACCGGGTGCGCTGGCTGTGGGCCGCCCACGTCACCCACCACTCCTCCGAACGCATGAACTTCTCCACCGCCATGCGCCAGAACGCCACCAATATCTTCAACGGCGGCTGGCTGGTCTATGTGCCGCTGACGCTGATCGGCTTCAATCCGGTGTGGATCGGCGTCTGTTATGCCCTGTCCCTGGTCTACCAGTTTTTTATTCACACCACCCTGGTGGGCCGCCTGCACCCGTGGATCGAGTGGCTCTTCAACACCCCCAGTCACCATCGCGTGCACCATGCCCGCAACCCGGACTACATCGACCGCAACTACGGCGGCGTCTTTATCGTTTTCGACCGCCTGTTCGGCACCTTCACCGAGGAACGGGACGATGAACCGGTGGAATACGGCATCACCCGTCCGGTGTACAGCCACAGCCTGATCGTCAACTGGTGCCACGAATACCGGGATATGTTCCGCGACATGGCCCGGCGTGGCTCGCCGGGTCAGCGGCTCAAACATTTATGGAAGCCGCCGGAGTGGCGGCGTCCGCCGGCCCGGTCTCGGCACGACGGGCTCACCGTAGAAAGCCGTGGATCTGATTCCGAAAATTGATACCCATGCGGGCGAAGGCACGATTACGCAGGGTCTTTACCGTGGATTCCTTGATTCCAAGGGTGGCGGCGACCCCCGCGTAGGTCATGCCCTGGGCGATCAGCACACAGACATTAAGCTCCTGGCCTGTGAGCTCGGGAAAGCGGGCGCGCAGCTTTTCACGGTCATCGCCCCGTAGCACGTCGCGGGCCTCCCGCAGCGCCAGGTGGCCCTGCAGAATCTTCATCAGCGCCGGGCAGAGCGCCTCAAAGGCACTCAGCTCCCGGTCGGAAAATGCCCCTTCGCTGCCGTGGCGGTAGAGATTGAACAGGACCGTGGCACCTCCATCGATCCTATGCAGGCCGGAAAGCTTTTCCTCGATCCCGGTATTCTCATAAATACCTTGCCGATAGGGACGGAAACGAATGTCCCGGGCACAAGCCCGACCGATATAGAATCGGTTGGCTCGCAGCCCGGCACGCTGCACGGAAGTAAGGATGGGATCGTGATTCTGATAGCCGAAGTGGCTGTAGTCGCGCCAGCAACGCCACACCAGATTGCGATCATGGTAACAACTTCCGGCCATCAGCATGCTCGGCAGCGGCTGGTCCATGCGCATCAGACTGAAATGCTGCGATAGCACCCAATGACCAAGCCGGTCCATGAATACCTGGCTGAAATTATCACTGCCCATGGCCGCCGCCAGGGTGGAAAGCGGGTCACCGCCCGCGGACTCCGATATTCTGGTCACCGTGGTCATGAAGCCTCCCGAAGGGCGATGCCCCTCATGGTCGTTGGCTTAGGCGGACGCGGGCTCCACCGGCGCGGACAACAATAGCGCACCCTTGGGGGAGTAATTGGGTACGTCCTCGGCAAGCGTCCGGCCCACTTCGCTATCCAGCGCATCCCGCATTGCCCGCTCGGATTCGAACCAGCCCTCGAAAATGCAGAAATGCGGCGACGGATGGGGCCCCATGGCTTCGGGGTAGACGCATTCATAACGTTTAAGCCCGGGTAACGTGCCGGCCAGTGGAAGATGCTTTTCCGCGTAGTAGCGCCGGAAGTGCGCTTCATCGTCGGGCCTCGGGTACAACACCATGAATTTATGCATACGGATTCCTATTGAGATTGAAAGTTGGCGAACCGGTCCCGCCAGCTGCCCGGGGGCAGACCAAAACGGGCGCGAAACGCGCGGCTGAAATGCGCCGGGTCCGAGAAACCACACTCCACCGCGATCGACGAGACTGGTTGACCGCGGCGATCGGGGTCGCGCAACAGCACCAGGGCGCGGTTCATGCGTTCCTGATGGATGAAGGCGCTGGGCGTGCTTTGCCCCAGCAGGAAGAGGTTATAAAGACTGCGTCGCGACATGGAGAACGTCGCCGCAACGGTATCCGGGCTGAGCCGTGGATCCGCCAGGTGATGGATAATGAAGGCTTTCACTTCCTGCAAACGCGAGCCCACCGCCGGCTTGTGATTGTTGCCGGCACCAGCGGCCTCGCCATCCAGGGCGCTTTCAATCAGCTTTACCGTGGCGTCCTGCAAGGCGCCCTGCGCCGAGGGTTGCAGGCCGCCGTCGCACAGCAAGCCGGTGAGCGAGGACAACACGATATTGGGAGCGCCACGGCCATCCAGGGCACGGCCGCAAACTGCGTCGACACTGCTCATCCAGCCGTCGCATTCCAGTTGCGGCACCATCAGCACCATGAAACTGGAGCCGTCGGTGGATTCAATACTGTATTCCCGGGTGGTGTCGTAAACCGACCACATTCCCGCCTTCAGCGTGGAGCTGCGATAGGCCTGCTGGATACGGCTGACCCCCCGCATCTGCCAGAAGATCTTGTAATAGGCGGCCGGCGCATCCTTAACGTACTGAGGCCGACGCACCACCCGGTTGGCATTGGTGTCCAACCGAGCCACCGCGCTATTCGCGAAACGACCGATCACGCCCCGGGCTCGGAATTCCCGCGGCCTAGGTGACTCGTAATCAAGCCGCAGGAAGTGCGACTGCATGGTGCGTCGCCAGCTGTCCAGTCCATCCACACTCACCTGTGCGGTCAGTTCGTTCATTGCCGACTCCAATTGCATTTTATTATTCTGTCCTGGGATCGGTGGCGCCCGACTCCTCAGCGAGCCGGGCGGGCGTCATCGTCGCGTTCCGACGTCAGCGGCGTGTCGGTCATGGTCTCCAGCCAAGCCACGAAACGACTGACGCTGGCGCCGGCCTCGTTAGCGTCGCAGGCCCGCTGCCAGAGCTTATGGTTCAGGGAAGCGGCCGGCAGTTCGACGCCGCTGTCACGGGCCATGTTCAGGGCAATGCCTACATCCTTGAACATCAATGCCAGTTTAAAAGGGTCGTCAAAAGTACGCGACACCACCCGCTGCTGAATATGGGTCCGGGTGATCCAGGACATCCCGGTAGCTTCATTAAGTACATCAGTCATGACCGCTGGATCAAGCCCGTATCGCTTTCCGATCACCAGGCCCTCGGCGGTGGCGGTGAGATTCATCGCCGTGATCAGGTTGTTGATGCACTTCATGATATGGCCACAACCGAGCGCGCCGAGATGAAAAGTACGACGTCCCATGGCATCAAGCAAAGGCCGCACGCGAGCCACGTCGGCGTCACCGCCGCCCACCATGAACACCAGTTCGGCCGCCTTGGCGCCCCACTCCGCGCCGGAGACCGGAGCATCCACCATGCGGACTCCGGCGTCGGTCAGGATGGCGGCGGTTTGCTGAGTCAGCCAGGGTTCCGACGAGGAAGTATCCAGCAGCAAGCTGCCGGGGCGCAGGCCCTCCAGCAACCCCTGATCCATGGTCACCACCTCGCTGACCACGCCGCCGTTGGGCAACATGGTGATCACGATGTCGCTGGCGCTCGCCAGCTCGGCGGGACTGTCACAACACAGGGCGCCCTGCAAGGACAGCGACGGCGCGCGCTTCGGATCGGCGTCGTAGAGCGCCAGCGGAAAACCGGCCCGGGACAGTGCCGCGGCCATGGGCGCACCCATCACGCCCAAACCGACAAAGCCGATACGGCTGGATTCGGATACAGCTTTTTCAGACACGGAGACTCCTTATCATTTTGTCCATTGAGGCAGGAAAGTGGCGATGTCCGGAAACAGAATCACCAGCAGCAGGGCCAGTACCAGCGCGCCCATGAACGGCAGCACACCCCGGTAGACGGTGGATACCGGCAATTCCGGCACCAGTGAACTCAGCACGAACAGGTTCATGCCCACCGGTGGACTGATCATGCCGATCATCACCACCATCACGATAACGATGCCAAACCAGTACGGATCCAGACCCAGGCCAACGATCACCGGAAAGAACAAGGGCACGGTCAGCATCACCATGGATAGTTCCTCCATCACGCTGCCCAACAGGATATAGATTGCGCAGATGGCCAGGACCACCACCGTGGGACTGACAGCCAAGCCGGAAACAAAGCTCTGCAATTGGCCGGGCATGCCGGTAAAATTGATGAAATTACCGAATATCAGCGCGCCCATTAGGATCGCGAACAGCATGGCAGTTGTGCGCGTGGCGTCCGCCACCGCGCCACTCACCCCGGACCAGCCAATGCGACGCCGGGCCAAGGCCAGCACCAGGGTACCGAAAGCGCCAAAGCCGGCCCCCTCGGTAGCGGTGAACAGCCCCCCGTAGATGCCACCGATCACCAGTACGAAGAGCGCCACCACGCCCCACACCTTGCCGAAGGCTCGCCAGCGACGCCGCCAGTCATAGCGCTCGGAAGTCGGCGCCGCCGACGGATCACGACGGCACCGCCAGCCCACCATCAGGCACAGGCAGAAAACCGTGAGCAAACCGGGCAGAAAGCCGGCGGCGAACAACTTGCCAATATTGGTTTCGGTCAGGATGCCGTAGATGATCAACAGCGTGGATGGAGGAATCAAAATTCCCAGAGTACCGCCGGCCGCCACGGTGCCAGCGATCAGCGCCGGCGAATAATCCAGCCGGCGCATCTCCGGATAAGCCACCTTGGTGATGGTGGCGGTAGTGGCGATTGACGAGCCGCAAATCGCGCCAAACCCACCGCTTGCGCCCACCGTCGCCATGGCGATGCCACCACGACGGTGGCCTAGAAACGCCCGCGCCAGCTCGAACAATTCAGTGGCCATGCCAGCGCGAGCAGCGATGTTACCCATCAACAGGAACAACGGGATCACCGACAAAGTGTAGGAGAAGCCCGTGCTCTTGATCACCAGCAAGGTGCTGACCACCGATACATCCCAGTTTCTCAGTAGCGCCAGGCCGGCGAAGCCCACCACTCCCATGGCCATCGCGATGGGCACACGCAACGCCATCATCGCGAACACCGCCAGAAAGCCCAGCAAGGAAGCGGTCATGATGCCTCCTCGCCAGGGCCCGGCGCGGCATCCAGAAGCGACAATACACCACGGATCAGCGACACCAGCGCCGCGATAAGCAGCATTACCGCCATCAGGGAGATAAACCAGCCGATCGGCAGCCGGAGGTGCGTGCTCACGTCCCCATCCTGCAGGGTGCGCGCGGCCATGCCGGCGCAGGCCACGCCTAGGAAGCCGAGCGCCGCCGTGCAGACCATGTCGGCGAAAAACCGGCTGATTCGATCCAGCCGGCCGCGGTAGAAGTGATTCATTACGTCCAGACCAACATGTTCCCCTCGCCAGGACACCACCGGGAGACCGGAGAACAGCACCAAAACCATCAGCATTTCGCTGACCTCCAGAGCACCGGGGATAGCATGAAAAAACTTGCGCCCCGTCACGTCCGCGAAGGTCAGCACCATCAGCGCGAACAGCGCCAGCCCGCCAATCATCAACAGCAGACGATTCAGCTGACCGACCAGATGACGCAATCGCTTCATTGCGCGATGTCTTCGCGATAGCGTTCAATCACCGCGTCCGGGTCCTCAATGCCCTTATCGACGGCCACCTCCTTCCATTCGTCCAACAATGGCTTGACGCCGTCGCGCACCGACTTCACCAGCGGCTCCGGGGCGTCGATAACCCTGATGCCCGCTTTCTCCGCCTTGATCCGTGCATCGCGGTCCATGCGATCAAAAGCCTGACCAAGCTCCCGGGAGTAGGTTTCACCAGAGAGCTCCTGCACCGCTTGCTGTTGCGCCTCGTTGAGCTCCTGCCAACGACTCTTGTTCATCATGATGATGAAGGTGGAGGTGTAAAGACCGCCGGGGAAGCTGGTGGCGTGCTTGATCAGGCCCTGCAGGTTATAGGTGTACAGGGACTCGAAGGGCAACCAGACCCCGTCCATGACACCATTGGCAAGCAGCTCATAGGACTCGGTGGCGGGCTTTAGCGAGGCGTTGGCGCCGAGCGCCTGAGCCACCTGATTGACCACGCCACCGCCAACGCGGAACTTCAGGCCCTTCAGGTCAGCCACCGTACGCACCGGCTTGCGGGTGTTGAACACCACGCCGGGACCGTGGGTAAACAGCGCCAGCACCTTGACGTCGCGAAACTCCTTCATCATCGCCGGCGTGCGCGCGGCCAGGCGGTAGAACGCCACCGAGTTGGATTCGGCGGTGTGCGTCATGAACGGCATTTCCACCAGCTTGGTGAGCGGAAAGCGGCCCGGCGTGTAGCCCAGCACCGCGATGGAAATGTCGGCCAGGCCGTCGCGAATCGCGTTGTAATGATCGGCCGGCGCGGCCACGGCCTGAGGCAGCACGTTGAACGACAGCTCGCCCTCGGTGGCCGCGGAGACATCCCGTTGCCATTGCTCCATGACCTGATAGAGAGGGTGACTCTTTGGCAGCCATTGGGAGACGAACAGGGTTTCACTCGCCCTACTCAGGGTACCGGCCAGACAAAGCATCAAGATAAGAAGCGGTTTGATGAAGGGTTTCATGTTGTTCTCCTAAGCATTCTTATTATCGGAAAAAGGAAAGCGCGTACGCCTATTCTTCGTGCCAGGCCATCAGTGCCCGGGACTGATCACAGTCGGCGCCAAGGCTCTCCACCGCCTGACGCCAACGCGTCTGTACACAGGTGCTCACCGGCGCGTCAACGCCCAGTGCCCGGCCCAGGTCCGCGGCGATCCCCACATCCTTGGCCAGTAGCCCCAAGGCGAAGCCGGTTTGGTAGGTACCAGGCACCACTTGCTTGGCGAATACCACTTCGCTGTTGAAGCTGCGACCGGTGGAGTGATTGATCACGTCGACCAGGGTGGCGTCGTCCAGCCCGGTGGCCGTGCCGATGGCCAGCGCCTCGGCGGTGGCGGTGTAGGCGGCCGCCGCCACGTAATTATTCAGCGCCTTGCAGGCGTGCCCGGCGCCCCGCGGGCCAACCCGGAAAACCCGCTGGCCAAGTGCCTCGAACACGGGCATTACCGCCTCGATATCGTTGTCATCGCCGCCCGCCATGATCGACAGGGTGCCGGCTTGCGCGCCCGGCACGCCGCCCGACACCGGTGCATCGACGAGCCCGACGCCGGCGTGCGCCAGTTGTTCACCCAGCGCGCGGGTACCCAAAGGTTCCGAGGAACTCATGTCCACCACCCGGGTGCCCGGCGCCAGATGCCGCGCCAAGCCGCCGTCGGTGTCCAGCAGAACCTCCCGAACCAGGGCGCCGGTAGGCAACATCGTGATCACTACCCGCGCGCCATCAGCCAGATTCGCCCAACCGTCGGCCACGGCGGCGCCATGTTCCTCGGCCAGTCGGCGAGCACGTTCGCCATCCACGTCAAAAAGCTTCAAGTCGAAGCCGGCCCGCGCCAAGTTAGCCACCATCGGAGCGCCCATATTGCCCAGGCCGATAAAGGCCACCGTGATTGATTCAGTCATGGCCCGGCTCCTCCATCTCCACGCCCAGCTCGGCCAGCACCGCTTCGCTGACGTAGGCGGCTTCCGCCGCCGGCGGCAGGCCGCAATATATCGCCGCGTGGCGAATCAACTCGCGAATTTCCATGGCGTCGGCGCCATTGGCGACCGCGCCCTTAAGATGAATTTTCAATTCATGGCTGCGCCCCATGGCGATCAGAATCGCCACCGTCAGTAAACTGCGCGTTTTCAGATCCAGGCCCGGCCGGCTCCAGGTACCACCGAAGCACTGCTCGGTGACCAGGTCCTGAATCGGCCGTGTGATCATGCCCGCCGCCTGAATCTGCTCATCGGTCACCGAGCGGCCGAACATCCGATAGCGGACCGCCAGCCCGGCGTCATACTCATCTTTGGACATTGATTGCATCCTCCAAATCGGCTCAAAAGCCCATGCATACGCTTTTCAGTTCGGTGTAGGCCTCAATGGCGGCTTCGCCGTGTTCGCGCCCTATCCCCGAGCTCTTGACACCGCCGAACGGCATAGCCGGATCCACCAGATTGTGGGCATTGACCCATACGGTGCCGGCGCGAAAGCCTTCCACGGCTCGCTGCGCGTAATCCAGGCGCCGCGTCCAGATGCTCGCGCCCAGTCCGTACATCGAATCGTTGGCCTGGTCGATGGCCTGGTCGAGGTCCTCGAACGGCATGGCCACCACCACCGGGCCGAATACCTCCTTTTCCACCAGGGTCAACGGCTTGTTGTGCGGGTTGGCCACAACCGTCGGGCGCACATAGTAGCCTTTCCCGTCATAACGCTCCCCGCCGGCCAGTACCTCGCCGCCTTCCTCGCGGCCTGTGTCGATCAGTTCGCGGACCCGGTCACGGTGGCCCGCGGACACCATCGGACCCATATCGGCGCTGTCGTCCAGGCCCGCGCCCAGCGACAGGCCCTCGGCGAGCGCCGCCAGGCCCTCCACCACTGGCTGGTACAGAGAACGGGCTACATACAGCCGGGAACCGGCCGTGCACACCTGTCCATGGTTAAAGAAAATCGCGCCGGCGGCGGCCTCCACGGCGGCGTTCACGTCCATATCGTCCATGATCACCACCGGGCTTTTACCACCGAGCTCCAACGCCACGCGGCGAATGTCCCGCCCGCATTGCGCTCCGATTTCCCGACCTACCTCGGTGGAACCGGTAAAGGTGATCTTATCCACGTCGGGATGCCGGACCAGAGCCGCGCCGGTGGCGCCGTCCCCGGTGACCACATTCAGCACGCCGTCGGGAATTCCCGCCTCGCGGGCAAGGTGAGCGAGCCGCAAGGCGGTCAGTGGTGTCTCCTCCGCCGGCTTAAGCACTACCGTGCAGCCGCAGGCCAATGCCGGTGCGATTTTCCAGATCGCCATGGCGAGCGGAAAATTCCAGGGTACGATGGCGCCAACCACGCCCACCGGCTCGCGGAGAGTCGTCCCCCGGAACCGCATGCCCGCCGGAGCAGGCACCGACAGGTCGAAGGTACTGCCCTGGATGCGCGTGGCCCAACCGGCCATGTACCGCAGCCATTGCACGCCACCACCCACCTCAATGGCCCGGGACCACTTCAGCAACTTGCCCTGGTTGAGGGATTCCAGCGCCGCCAGGCGCTCGCCATCGGCCTCCACCAGATCCGCCAGGCGATGGAGCAGACGTTCCCGCTGATAGGGCGTCAGATCCCGCCAGTCCGCCTTTCCCAGGGCAGCACGAGCGGCCCGCACGGCCCGCTCCACATCCTCCGGTCCACCCCGGCTGACATTCGCGATGGGTTCACCGGTGGCCGGGTTGAACACCGCGAAGCGCTGGTCTCCTGCGGCGCGGCACCAAGTGCCATCGATCCACATGTCTTCATGGAGAGGGCCGGGATCCGGTTGTTTAGTCGACATCTCATCATCCTTTTTCTGTTGCGTTCTGCCCGGCAGGGGGAGCTCCATCAAGCCTAGCAGCAGCTGGTGGCCGCCGAATTGAGGATTCGTGCAATCTGATTGCCAATCCATGCAACCGGTGCGGCGCGCCGCTGGCCGGGCGATCGACGTAAAAAAAGCGGGGCCGGGACCGGGCCACCCGCACCCCGCCTCGGGTTAAAAGGAGTATTGGGCCGCCAGCATCAGGCGATTCGCGGTGGCGTCGTCGCCATCGACCTTTTCGATGGAGACCACGCCCAATTCGGCGCCGAACATTATCCGCGGCACTGGCGTCCAAAGTACGTTGATGAAGGTGGTGGAGCGATACTCGTCCATGTCCGCCACGGTGGCGGTGCCAAGATCGTCCCGAGCATCGTCGTAGTCCACCTTGGCGAAACCATGGCTCGCGTTGAATGCCACCTCCGGCGTCAACTGATGGCTCAGGCCAACGGCGCCCCCGTAACCGGCGATACTGTTCACGTCACCCAGCCCATCCAGGTACGCGCCGGGGGCGCCGGAGCGATACAGATAGGCACCGAGGCCATCACCGTAGTTGACACCGCCCTGGATGGAGGTGCGGTCGGTAATCGTCACACGCCAGGCACCGGCCAGACCGTAGGCGAAAGTGGAGTCGGAGTTAGTGCCATCGTCCACGGTGAGGCGGCGCAATACCAGACTGCCACCGTACTGGAACCGTGACGACGTGTTCTCGTAGCGGGCGGTCAGGTCGGGCATGGTATCGGTGTTGTTCTGGTCCAAAAGCAACCGTCCGCCGGAACCAGCGCCATGGACGTCGCTGGTGGGATCTTCCACCGCCAGGGAGAGGCCGCCGCGGGTATAACGCACCTGAGCCTGGCGGGCCTCGTTCACATGACCCGGATAACCGACCAGGCTGGGAAAATCCAGGGTCGGTGTACGCCCCAGAAACAGCGAGGAATTGGCCCAGGTCTGGCCCGCCAGGATACCATTCCAGCTGCCATAGGCATGACGCAGGCGGAAGTTTCCGGACGCCAGAAAATCACCCTCGATAAAGGTCTTCAAGGTACCGCGCTGCATGGGTGTCGCGGTGGAAAAGCCGATCCGGCTTTGCGCTGCGCTCATATCCCAATCCGGGCCGGTGCCGTCACCTTCGGTATCCAGATCAAAGCCTACCGCGTTGGCGTCTCCCAGGTCCTGATCAATATCATAAGTCATATTCATGCGTGCGTAGCCGCTGACACCCACTTCGGTATCCTGCACTTTGAAGGTAACTGCTGTTGCGTTACCGGCAATGATGGCAATGGCGCCACCAAGAACAAAACAGCCCACTCTTAATATATTCATTATGTTATTCCTTCTTAGTTTTATTAACATGTTAATGTTATGAATATTAAAAAATGCCGTTTTATGCAACGGCATTTACTGAAAGAGAAAGGAGAATAAAGCTATGCCTTCACCCCGAACGCGGGCCCCGCATCCTGCTCGGCACGCTTCTTGAGATAAGTACGTGTTGCAATGGCGGGAGCATCGCTGGCCACCGATATCTCGAAGGTGTTGTCATCACGCTCCTTAAGTACATCCTCCAATTTGCCAAGACCCACCACATCTTCTTCAAAGGCGGCGAACAGTTGCTCATGCATAAACTTCGTGATGTTTTCATCTTCGGTGGCGAAATCCCGACCATGCACCAGGAAATAGTGCATGGTATGCGCGGTTTCCGGGGTAAGAATATGCGCCGTGCAGATACGGTACTCCGGCCGCTCGCCATCAGGCAGAGCGGAATCATAAAAGGTGCCACTCACCCGATGCAGTGCTGGTGATACGAATTCCGAAGTGATCAGCCTGGCGGCGCTATCCAGACCATCCAGTCCCGTACTTTTACCCCATACGGGCGACAATCGGGTCGGCACCACTCTACGGTGCAGTTTGTAATTACCCTCGGTAAGGTCCATGTCGTAAGGCGCGCCCGCATAGTCCGGTGTACCTATGGTGTCCGCGTGCAGATAGGAAAGATGAGTCAGATCCATCAGGTTTTCATGCATGCTTACGTAGTTGCCACGGTGGTATAGATAACCGGTGGAGTATTCCCAGTCGCCACTGTCGAACCATTCCTGATGCGGGATACGACTCTCATCCAGCCGATCCGGGTCGCCCATCCAGATCCAGACCAAGGGGCCGCGTTCCACCAATCGATAAGCATGCACACCGATGCCTTTTGGACAGGCATTTTGCGAGGGCACCTCGACCAGATCCCCCTCGGCGTTATAACGAAAACCGTGATACCCACATACGATGGTGTCGCCTTCCAGGCTACTCTCGGAGAGCGGAAAGGAGCGGTGCGGGCAGCGATCCTCCAACGCCACCGGGTGACCCGCTTCCGTGCGATAAAGCACCACCCTTCGGCCCAGAATACGGCGCGCCAGTAATGCTCGTCCCAACTCTTCGCCGAAGGCGGCCACATACCATTCGTTGTAGATGAACGGCGTACTATTATCCGCCATCGCCGTGGCGGCTCTTCTCGAACTGGCAATAATGTTCCGTACCGGTCGAGTCATGGCGTTACCTCCTTTTACTTTGTTCTTTTCTAAATCTTAAGGTCGAGCGTGTCGGTATTTGATCTTGATACACACACCAGTATGGTTTTTCCGCTTCCCCTCTCCTCATCATCAAGGATGAAATCGCGATGGTCGGGCTCCCCGCCACACACCTCCACTTCACAGGTCCGGCAGATCCCCGCGCGGCATGCGTAGGGCATATCAATGCCTTGTTGTTCAAGTGCCTCCAGAATGCTTAAATCCGGCGGCACATGGATCGTCATATCACGCTCCATCAGCCTCACGTCAAAGCCACTGGCGTCGCCCTGGGGCTCATCCCGTCCGGCTTGCGCCGCCGGCGCTTCAAACCATTCAAAGTGCACCCTGTCGATGTCGAGCGCTTCGGCATGATCACGCACCGCGCGCATCATGGGGTCAGGCCCACAGCAGTAGAGATGATGCCCATCGGGCAGCTGCTTGATAAAAGCATTCACGTCCGGCAACCGTCCCTCCTGCTCATCTTGAAAATGGAACTGAACGCGATCTCCGCCCATCTCAGCGAGCGTTTCATAGAATGCCGCTCGTTGACGGTTTCGGCAGGCATACAGAAGCCGCCAATGCTTACCTTGACGCTCACACCAACGGACCATTGACAGAATGGGGGTCACGCCAATGCCACCGGCGACGAACAAGTAGCCCGGCGCGTCTTCGTCCAATGGAAAGTTATTACGCGGGCCATGCGCGGTGATCACGTCGCCCTGTCGCACCCGGGAGTGAATGAATGAGGAACCCCCTCGGCTTCGCGGCGCCAGGTGGACCGCCACTACGTAACGGTCTCTCTCGGTACTGCAATTGAGTAACGAGTAATGCCGTAGCAGGCCATCCTCCAGTACCAATTCCAGGTGAGCACCCGGCGAGAAAACCGGCAAGGAGTGCCCCTCCGGATCTCGCAACTCAAGCAACGCGATGTCCTTGGCCTCCGCGGCGAACCGAGACACCGTTAAATGAAAAGGGCGATCCTGCACTGACATGAAAACAGCCTTGCTCATCAAGTTGTTATAGGTAGCGGCCGTCTATGGCGACCGTTCAACTCACTCAACCGTAGCAAGGAAGGCTTCCAATCCTCGTCCCCCAAAGGGTGGACAACGCAGCGCGGAAGTATGCACCGATAACCCGCACGCACGGGCGCGCTCGCGGCACCGCCCAAGACAGTGCCGCGACCGAGTAGTAGCGGAGAGAAGCGGAGAAAGGCGGGACTCAGATCACGGACAGCAACATCAACGACAACGCCGGCACCGTCACCAGTAAGGCAATGCGCACCAGGTCGGCGCCCAGAAACGGTACGATGCCCCTGCTCACCGTCGCCAGGGAGGTACGCTCACTGAATTTCTGCACGATGAACAGATTCATACCCATGGGCGGGGTAATCAGACCGATCTCCACCACCATCAGGGCGATGATGCCGAACCAGATGGAAATCTGTGTCTGAGTAAGGTCGAAGAACGGCAGGCCCACCACGATGGGATAGAAAATCGGCACGGTGAGCAGGATCATGGACAGGGAATCCATCACGCAGCCCAGCAGCAGGTAGATCACCAGGATCGACAACAACACCGCGAACGGCGCCATGCCGCTGGCCTGTACCCAGTTCGCCAACTCCACCGGCATGCGGCTGAGCGCCAGGCCGCTGTTGAGCAGGTCGGCGCCGATCACGACCAGGTAAATCATGGCCGACGCCTCGGCGGTGCCGATCAGGCTCTTGACCAGCCCTTCGCCACGCATGCCGCCCCGTATCACGGCGAACAGGCCGCAGGCGCCGGCGCCGATGGAAGCCGCTTCCGTGAGGTTGGCCCAGCCACCGTAGATACCGAAGATGACCACCAGGAACACCACCAGCACCGGCGACACTTCCGCCAAGGCGCGCAGGCGCGTGCCCCACGCCGCCCTGGCCACGCGCGGCGCGTCGCGCATGGTGCGCATGGCCACCAGTCGGATCACGATCAGGTAGCCGAGCATGGCCACCAGGCCGGGGATGATCGCCGCCACGAACAGCTTGCCGATGGATTCCTGGGTGAGCACCGCGTAGACGATCAGCGGCACCGACGGCGGAATCAGAATGCCCAGGGTGCCGCCGGCGGCGATGGTGCCGGCGGCCAGCTTGTTGGGATAGTGGTGCTTCTCCAGCTCCGGCAAGGCCACCTGGCTCATGGTGGCGGCGGTGGCCAGGGACGAGCCGCAAATGGCGCCGAAGCCGGCGCAGGCGCCGGCGGCGGACATCGCCAGCCCGCCCCGCCAGTGGCCGATGAACGCCGAGGCGGCGCGGAACAGCGCCCGCGACAAGCCCCCGTGGATGGCGAACTGCCCCATCAGCACGAACAGCGGAATCACCGCCAGGTCGTAATCGGACACCCGCGCGTAGACCAGATTGTTGATGGTGAACAGCAGCGCGTTGAGGTCGCCGTGGTTGACCAGCACATAGCAAAGGACGCCGGCCAGGAACATGCCGATGCCCACGTGCACCCGCAGCGCCAGCAGGCCCATCAGCACCGCCAGCACCAACAGACCGGTTTGCATGCCGCTCATGGTCTGATCTCCCGCGCCGCCCGATACAGCCCGCACACAGCGAGCAACGCCAGGCTCGGCACCATCAGCCCCTGGGGCCACCACAGCGGCACCCCCAGCATGGTGGACGTGGAACCGTAATCCTGACTGTTCTGCATCAGCAGAAAGGTGCGCCAGCCCATCAGCGCCGCCACCGCCGCCAGCAGCAAATGGCCGAGGGCCAGCAGCCCCCGGTTCAGCGGCGCCGGCAGAAAGCCCGCTATCAGGTCCACCCGAATGTGGTTGTCGGTGATCTCGCACAGCGGCAGGAACGCCGTCACCGCCACGGCGATGGCCATCTGCAGCATCTCGATGTCACCGGGGATGGGCGCGGAAAACAGCTTGCGCCCCACCAATGACACCAGCGACATGACGATCAGCGCCAGGACGATGGCGCCACCGGCCAGGGCGAACCCCAGCGACAACCGACGCAGAATTACGCCCGCCATTGCTCACTCCGTTCGCAGCGAGGCGCGCTTCAGCGCGCCAGTTCCGGGGTGTATTGCTTGACCGTTTTCTGAAGGCCGTCGAACAGGGCCTGACGGTCCAGGCCGCCGTCGTCGTTGGACACCCAGTCATCGACCACGCTCTGCGACGCCTCGAGCATGGCCTGATAGGCGGCGGCGTCCAGGGTGATGACGGTGTGCGCGTCATCGCCGTCGATGCGATTCTTCACCTGATCGATGGCCCGGTCCCAGGCCTTGCCGAACCGCACGGTGAGCGCCTCGCCGCTGTACTCATCGACGATCTTTTTCAGGTCATCCGGCAGGCTTTGATAGCGCTGCTGGTTCATCAGCATGGCCAGGGTGGTGACGGTGGTGGTGGCCTGATCCGGCCCGGTAGTGGTGTGGTAGAAAGTGGTTTCGTCCAGTTTGGTGGGCGGCACCACCTCCCACACCGCCAGGGCGCCGTCGATCACGCCTTTGGAGAGCGTGTCGGCGATCTGCGACGGCGGCATGCTCACCGGGGTGGCGCCCACCGAGGTCAGGAAGCGGGACGCCAACCGGGTGGACGCGCGTACCCGCAGGCCCTTCATGTCGTCCAGATTGCGCACCGCCTTGCGGGCGGTGTGCAGGGTGCCGCCACCGTCGCTGTACACCGCCAGCACCTTGTAGTCCTTGAAGTCGTCCTTGGCGTACGTCGTGGAATAGTCCCAGATGATGCGGCTGGCGGTTTCGCCGCCGGCCGGCAGCACGAACGGCAGTTCCAGCGCCTCGCTGCGCGGGAAGCGGCCGGCGGAATAGCCCAGCGCCGTCCACACCACATCCACCACGCCGTTGCGCGCCAGGTCCGCCAGCTGCCCGGGGGTGCCGCCGAGCTGCATGGACGGATAGATCTCGCACTCGATACGGCCGTCCGACGCCGCCTTCATGTCCTCACACCAGGGCTCGATCACATTCTGTTGGGCGTTGGAATTGGCCGGCAGGAAATGCTCGATACGCAGGGTGACGCTGTCGTCGGCATGGGCGGCGCCGAGGCTGAGCATCAGGCCCAGGGCGCTGCCGGCGATTCGAAGGGGGAGGTTTCTTATAGGTGTTTTCATGGCGACCTCTCGCTGTGTTTGCTTGTTGTTTTCGATGGCGACACGCTGCGTGCAGCGCACCACAATCCATTAATTTATTAATGAATACTAAACAGCCTTCAAGCAGCCGGTCAATGCGCCGCCCCGAATAAAATTCGCTTCGACACGGGCGGGTATACATTCGCGACCGTCGCCGTTGGAAAGTGCAATTTTTCCTCTGGAAAACACCTGGGCCTGACGACGGGGCTCGCCGATGATGAAAAAAGCAACGCGATCACACCCACCCCGATCGCCAGAACAACACTCATCAGAATAAAAAGGGAGAAGTCGCAGTGCAGTTCCATCACCACGGCTATGTTTCCAGCGATCCTCGCGTCGAGGACGCCGCCGGCACCGGCATCAACCGTCCCGAGGACCTGCCCGAGCGGGTCGACGTGCTGATCGTCGGCAGTGGCCCGGCGGGCATGATCGCCGCCGCCCAGCTGGCCAAATACCCCAACGTCACCACCCGCATCGTGGAACGTCGCCCAGGCCGCCTGACGCTCGGCCAGGCCGACGGCATCCAGGCACGCAGCGTGGAAACCTTCCAGGCCTTCGGCTTCGCCGAACGCATTACCGCCGAGGCCTACCGCATCACCGAGATGGCGTTCTGGTCACCGGACCCGGCCAACCCGGACCACATCGCCCGTGCCTCGGTGGCGCTGGATGACGGCACCGGCGAGATCAGCGAATTCCCGCACTTGATCGTCAACCAGGCGCGGGTGCTGGATTACTTCGCGGAGTACGCCCGCCACGCGCCGGCGCGCATCGAGCCGGACTACGGTCTGGAATTCGTCGGGCTGGAAATCGACCGCAGCGCCGAGTACCCGGTCACCGTGGCCCTGCGCCCTGTGAGCGGCGAACGGGAAGGCGAGCAACGCATCGTGCATGCCAAATACGTGATCGGTTGCGACGGCGCCCACAGCAAGGTGCGCCAGGCCATTGGCCGCCAGCACCTGGGTAAGGTGGCCAACCATGCCTGGGGCGTGATGGATGTGCTCGCCACCACCGACTTCCCGGATATCCGCACCAAATGCGCGATCCAGTCCGCCAGCGGCGGCAGTATCCTGCATATCCCCCGCGAAGGTGGCCATCTGTTCCGCATGTACGTGGACCTGGGCGAGGTGTCCGCCGACGACAACCGTCAGGTGCGCCAGACCACCCTGGAGACCACCGTGGCCAAGGCCAACCGCATCCTCCATCCCTACACTCTGGAGGTGAAGGACTGCGCCTGGTACACGGTCTACGAGGTGGGCCACCGGGTCACCGACAAGTTCGACGACGTGGACCCGGGGGACGAGGGCCGTGTGGCGCCGCGCGTGTTCATCGCCGGGGACGCCTGCCACACCCACAGCGCCAAGGCCGGCCAGGGCATGAACGTGTCGATGCAGGACGGCTGGAACATCGCCTGGAAGCTGGGCCAGGTGCTGTCCGGCCAGGCGCCGGCGGAACTGCTGGCCACCTATTCCGAGGAGCGCCAGGAAGTGGCGCAGAACCTGATCGACTTCGACCGCGAATGGTCGAGCCTGATGGCCAGGCCCACCGAGGAATTCGACGATCCCAAGGAACTGGCGGACTTCTATGTAAAAACCGCCGAATTCCCCGCCGGCTTCATGACCGAATATCGCCCTTCAATGATCACCGGCGACACCCGTCACCAGGCTCTGGCCACCGGCTTCCCGGTGGGCAAGCGCTTCAAGTCGGCGCCGGTGATGCGGGTGTGCGACGGCAACGACGTGCACCTGGGCCACCACGCCACCGCCGACGGCCGCTGGCGCCTCTACGCCTTCGCCGACACCGGCGCCGAGCGCCTGAACCGCTGGGCGGAATGGATGCTCGACGCCGCCGCCTCGCCGGTGGTGCGCTTCACCCCGGTCGGCGCCGACCTGGACAGCCTGTTCGACATCAAGGTGATCTACCAGCAAACCCACGGCGAGGTGGAATTCGGCCCGGCCATCGCGCCGTTGTTCAAACCCCGGGTGGGCCCGTTCCAGCTCATCGATTACGACAAGGTTTACGCCATCGATCCACGGCAGGACATCTTCGAGGCACGCGGCATCGACCGTGGCGGGGCCGTGGTCGTGGTGCGGCCGGACCACTACGTCTCCCAGGTGCTGCCGTTCGACGCGGTGGACGAACTGGCGGCGTTCTTCGAGGCCAACACCCGACGCCCGGGCTGAGCCGATCAGCCGCGCCGGTTGTGGCGGCGATAGCGCCCCGGCGTCATGCCCGCCTCTCGGGTGAAAAAACGGGAGAAGTAGGCGGGATCGTTGAAGCCCAGACGGTAGCCGATCTCGTTGATGGAGGCGGCGGTGAAGATCAGCAGCCGCCGCGCCTCCTGAATCTGGCGGTCGAACACCAATCGCTTGCTGGGTTTGCCGGCGGTGCGACGGCAAATCTCGTTGAGCCGGTTTTCGGTGACGTCCAGGGCCTCGGCGTATTGGGAGAGCGTCCAATGCTGGGCGTGATGGTCCTCGATCAACATCTGGAAACGCTGAAACACGGCCAGGTCCTCGTGGCGGGCCGGTTGCGACGGCAGCGCGCTGCTCGACAGCCGGAACAGACGGATAAAAATCAGCCGCGCCAGGCTGCGCACCGCCAGCTCGCGGCCGGCGCCGTCGCTGGCGGCCTCATCGCCCAGCGCGTCGAACAGCCGCTCCAAACGGTCCAGCTCGGCGTGCCGGTGCGGCTCCAGCTGCGCGCGGGCCACGCACAACGGTCGTACCTCGGTGGGATCGCCCAGGTCACCGCTCTCCTCCAGCAGGCTCCATACCAGCTGCTGGCGCACGGTGAGCACATGGCCGTCGGCGTCCGCCTGGGTGACGAAGGCGTGGGTCACGGTGGGCGGGGTAAGAAAAAACAGAGGCCCGTACTGGTGATGCTGGCGCTCGTCCAGATAGACACGCACCAGGCCGCTTTTCACGAAGTGCACCTGGAAAAAACGATCATGGCGGTGGGCCGGCATGTTGCGGCCGAAGAAATCCGCCATCGGGCCCAGCGCGTCGTAGTGCACCTCGGCGTCGGCGTAGCGCTGATCGTAGACCTGACCGATGTTGATGTTGGGAATCGGTTCGTTGTTGTTCATAAGGGCTCTCCACGGCCCAGCATACCCGATCACGTCGGCCGCTTGAATTCATTAACATCTTAATGTACAAAATCCGGCAAAGAACAAACAGGAGTTCCCATGCGCCACGCCCTCGTGGAAATCAACGGCCAGCCCAGCGCCGTCACCGTGGACGGTGAACGGTTGCGGCGCGCCGACGGCGAGATCCTCGCCGCCGACCCGGTGCGCTGGCTGCCGCCGGTGTCCGGCACCGTGTTCGGCATCGCCCTCAACGACCGCGCCCTGCTGGAGTCTCACCTGGACAGCTTCAACCAGCCCCCTTACGACAAGCCGCCTGCCAAACCGGTGCTGTTCATCAAGACCCCGAACACCCGCAACGGCCATCTCGGGTCGGTGGCACGGCCCACCGGCGAGCGTTTGCAGCCCGGCCCGTCCCTGGGCGTGGTGATCGGCAAGACCGCCAGCCGGGTGAGCGAAGCGGACGCCCTCGCCCATGTGGCCGGCTACACCGTGGTCAACGAATTCAGCCTGCCGGAAGACAGCTATTACCGGCCGGCGGTGAAGGCCAAGTGCCGCGACGGCTTCTGCCCGATCGGCCCCTGGGTCACCGACGCCACCGAGGTCGGCGACCCGTCCGGCCTGGGCGTGCGCCTCACCGTCAACGGTGAGCTCAAACAGGAAGGCAACACCGCCAATTTCGTGCGCCCGGTGGCGCGGTTGATCGCCGAGCTCAGCGAATTCATGACCCTGCACGAAGGCGACCTGCTGATCGCCGGCGTGCCGGCGGGCCGCGTGGACGTTCAGCCCGGCGACGAAGTGGCGGTGGAGATCGACAAGGTCGGCACGCTGGTGTCGTTGGTGACGGAAGAAGACGCCACCCGGAAAGGAGACCGCTCATGAAACACGCTCGCATCCAGCACCGGGGCGAGGTGCTCGACGTCACCGTCAACGACGACGGCAATATCGTGCTGGCCGACGGCAAAGTCCTCGACGCCGACCAGGTGACCTGGCTGCCGCCGGCCACCGGCACCCTGTTCGCCCTGGGCCTGAACTACGCCGATCATGCCGCCGAGCTGAGCTTCAAGTCGGCGCCCAAGGAACCGTTGGTGTTCGTCAAGTCGCCCAACGCCTACACCGGCCACGACGGTTACAGCTGGCGTCCGGATGGCGTGGACTATATGCACTACGAGTGCGAGCTGGTGGCGGTGATCGGCAAGACCGCGCGCCATGTCCGCCGCGCCGACGCCCTGGAGTACGTGGCCGGCTATACGCTGTGCAACGACTACGCCATCCGCGACTACCTGGAAAACTACTACCGGCCCAACCTGCGCGTGAAGAACCGCGACAGCACCACCCCGGTGGGCCCCTGGATCGTCGACAGGAGCCAGGTTCCGGAGCCCAACAACCTGACCCTGCGCACCTATATCAACGGCGAACTGAAACAGGAAGGCACCACCGCCGACATGATTTTCGACGTGCCTTTCCTGATCGAATACCTGTCCGGCTTCATGACCCTGCAGCCCGGCGACATGATCGCCACGGGCACCCCCAAGGGCATGGCGGACGTGCAACCCGGCGACGTGGTGGACGTGGAGATCGAGGGCATCGGTCGGCTGCGCAACACCATGCTCAGCGAAAGTGAATTCTTCAAGAACGCGAAGGAGCAGTCATCGTGATCAAGCACTGGATCAACGGCCGGGAAGTGGAAAGCCCGGAAACGTTCGACAACATCAACCCGGCCACCGGCGAAGTCATCGGTCCGGTGGCCAGCGGCACCGAAAAGGAAGTGAACGAAGCGGTGGCCGCCGCCAAAGCCGCGTTTCCGGCCTGGGCCAACACTCCGGCCAAGGAACGGGCGCGCCTGATGCGCCGACTCGGCGAGCTGATCGATGAAAACGTGCCGCGTCTGGCGGAGCTGGAAACCCTGGATACCGGTCTGCCCATCCATCAGACCAAGAACGTGCTGATCCCGCGCGCCTCGCACAACTTCAATTTCTTCGCTGAAGTCTGCACGCGCATGAACGGCCACACTTACCCGGTGGACGACCAGATGCTCAACTACACCCTGTACCAGCCGGTGGGGGTGTGCGCGCTGGTGTCGCCGTGGAACGTGCCGTTCATGACCGCCACCTGGAAAACCGCCCCCTGCCTGGCGCTGGGCAACACCGCCGTGCTCAAGATGTCCGAGCTGTCGCCGATGACCGCCGCGGAACTGGGCAAGCTGACCAAGGAGGCGGGCATCCCGGACGGAGTGTTCAACGTGATCCAGGGCTACGGGTCCACCGCCGGCGACGCCCTGGTGCGTCATCCGGACGTGCGCGCGGTGTCCTTCACCGGCGGCACCGCCACTGGCCGCAAGATCGTGCAGAACGGTGGCATGAAGAAATACTCCATGGAACTGGGCGGCAAGTCGCCGGTGCTGGTGTTCGAGGACGCGGACCTGGATCGCGCCCTGGACGCCGCGCTGTTCACCATCTTCTCGTTGAACGGCGAGCGCTGCACCGCCGGCAGCCGCATCTTCATTCAGGAAAGCGTCTACGACGAATTCGTGAAAAAGTTCGCCGAACGGGCCAGAAAACTGAAGGTGGGCGATCCCGAAAACCCGGATACCCAGGTCGGTTCCATGATCACCCGGCAGCACTACGAGAAAGTCACCGGCTACATCCGCATCGGTATCGAGGAAGGCGCCAAACTGGTGGCCGGTGGCCTGGAGCGCCCCGAGGGCCTGCCCGACCGCGTCGCCAACGGCCAGTTCATCCAGCCCACGGTGTTCGCCGATGTGGACAACAAGATGCGCATCTGCCAGGAAGAAATCTTCGGCCCGGTGGTGTGCCTGGGCAAGTTCACCGACGAGGCCCACGCCCTGGAGCTGGCCAACGACGTGCAGTATGGCCTGGCCTCCTACGTGTGGACCGAGAACCTGGCCAAGGCCCACCGCATGGCGCGGGGCATCGAAGCCGGCATGGTGTTCATCAACAGTCAGAACGTACGCGACCTGCGCCAGCCTTTCGGTGGCATCAAACAATCCGGCACCGGCCGCGAGGGCGGTGAATACAGCTTCGAGGTGTTCGCCGAGGTGAAGAACGTCTGCGTCGCCATGGGCCACCATCACATTCCGCGCTGGGGCGTCTGACCCCGGCGCGGCGATAAGGAGAAGAACAATGGGAGAGGTCGTTCTCGCCGCCAAAGTCTGCCATGTACCGTCCATGTACCTGTCCGAACTGCCGGGTCCCCACCAGGGATGCCGGCAGGCGGCCATCGACGGGCACAAGGAAATCGGCCGCCGTGCCCGCGCGCTGGGCGCCGACACCGCCCTGGTGTTCGACGTGCACTGGCTGGTCAACAGCGGCTACCACATCAACTGCGGTGAACGGTTCGAGGGCATCTACACCAGCAACGAGCTGCCCCATTTCATCAAGGACATGCACTACCGGTACGACGGCGCCCCGGACCTGGGCGAACTCATCGCCGAGCAAGCCAACGCCGCCGACGTGCGCACCCGCGCGCACAATATTTCCAGCCTGCATCTGGAATACGGCACCCTGGTGCCGATGCGCTACATGCACATGGACGTACCCGCGGAGCAGCACTTCAAGGTGGTGTCGGTGGCGTCCTGGTGCGCCTGGCACCGGCTGGAGGACAGCTTTACCTTCGGCGCCGCCGTGCGCCGCGCCATCGAGGCCAGCGACCGCAAGGTAGTGGTGCTGGCCTCCGGTTCCCTCTCGCACCGTTTCTCCGACGACCGCCTGGCCGACCAGAACCTGCACAAATGGAGCCGCGAGTTCGACCGGCAGATGGATCTGCGCGTGGTGGAACTGTGGAAGCAGGGCCGTTTCAAG
The DNA here is from genome assembly GCA_022449455.1 of Alcanivorax sp. Classification (GTDB taxonomy): domain Bacteria; phylum Pseudomonadota; class Gammaproteobacteria; order Pseudomonadales; family Alcanivoracaceae; genus Alloalcanivorax. The sequence continues at coordinate 54,452 of JAKUPL010000017.1, forward strand.
GAGTTCTGCGCCATGCTGCCGGACTACGCCGAGCACTGCTACGGCGAGGGCGGCATGCACGACACCGCCATGCTGCTGGGTCTGCTCGGCGGCGAGGACTACGACCGGCCGGTGGAAGTGCTTACCGACCTGTACGCCAGCTCCGGCACCGGACAGATCAACGCCGTTTTTCCGCTGCCCTGGTAGGCCCCATCGCGATTCAAGGAGAAATTCCATGCCTCACTTCATCGCTGAATACAGCGCCAACCTGGACGGCGACGCGGACTTCCCCGCCCTGTTCGAAACCGTGCACCGGGTGCTCGGCGATTCCGGTGTGTTCCCGCTGGGCGGCATCCGCAGCCGCGCCATCCGCCACGACACGTACCGCATCGCCGACGGCGCCCACGACTACGCCTTCGTCCATATGACCCTGAAAGTGGGCAGCGGTCGCGACCTGGCCACCCGCCGGGCCGTGGCGGAAACCCTGTTCGAGGCGATCAAGGCGCACTTCGCGCCGCTGCAGGCGGAACGTCTGCTGGCGGTGTCCTTCGAGATGACCGAGTTGGATCCGGACCTCAATTTCAAACACAACAATATTCACGACTTTCTCAAGGGAGAGCGCTGATGCTCGACGAGGCATTCATCCGTCAGGCCGCTGAACGGCTCGACCAGGCCGAACGGCAACGCACCCAGATCCGCCAGCTGTCCCTGGAACAGCCGGACATCACCATCGAGGACGCCTACGCCATCCAGCGCGCCTGGGTGGCCAGCAAAATCGCCGACGGGCGCGAGCTGATCGGCCACAAAATCGGCCTGACGTCACGGGCCATGCAGGTGTCCTCGAACATCGACGAGCCGGATTACGGGGCCCTGCTCGACGACATGCTGTTCGACGAAGGCACCGACATTCCCATCGACCGCTTTATCGTGCCGCGCCTGGAGGTGGAGCTGGCCTTTATTCTGGCCACGCCGCTGAAAGGGCCGAACTGCACGGTCTTCGATGTGCTCGACGCCACCGACTACGTGATTCCCGCCCTGGAAATCATCGACGCGCGCATCCAGCAGGTGGATCAGGACACCGGCGTCACCCGCAAGGTGTTCGACACCATTTCCGATAACGCCGCCAACGCCGGCGTGGTGATGGGCGGCCGCCCGATCCGGCCCATGGATCTGGACCTGCGCCGGGTGTCGGCGATTCTCTATCGCAACGGCGTGATCGAGGAATCCGGCGTCGCCGCCGCGGTGCTCAATCACCCGGCCAAAGGCGTGGCCTGGCTGGCCAACCGTCTGGCGCCCTACGGCGTGGGTCTGGAAGCCGGCCAGCTGATCCTGGGCGGCTCCTTCACCCGGCCGGTGGCGGTGCGTCCCGGCGACACCTTCCACGTGGACTACGATGACCTGGGCGCCATCGCCTGCCGGTTCGTTTAAGGACAAACAGATGGACATGCCCGCCAACACCTTCAAACGGGCCCTCGCCGAGGGCCGCCCGCAAATCGGCCTGTGGCTGGGATTGTGCGACGCCTATTGCGCCGAGTTGGCCGCCAACGCCGGCTTCGACTGGCTGCTGCTGGACGGCGAACACGCGCCCAACGATCTGCGCACCCTGCTCGCCCAATTGCAGGCGGTGGCGCCCTACCCGGCCTGTCCGGTGCTGCGCCCGCCGGTGGGCGACACCGCCCTGATCAAGCAGTACCTGGACATCGGCGCTCAAACCCTGCTGGTGCCCATGGTGGACAGCGCCGACCAGGCCCGCCAACTGGTGCGCGCCATGCGCTACCCGCCGGACGGCGTGCGTGGCGTGGGCAGCGCCCTGGCCCGGGCGTCACGCTGGAACAGCGTGCCCGGCTACCTGGACCAGGCCGATGAGCAAATGTGCCTGCTGGTGCAGATCGAGAGCGGCGAAGCGCTGAACAACCTGGACCAGATCGCCGCCGTGGACGGCGTCGACGGCGTCTTCATCGGCCCCGCGGATCTCAGCGCCTCCCTGGGCCACCGGGGCAACCCGGCGCACCCGGAGGTGCAGGCGGCCATCGAGGACGCCATCGCGCGCGTGCGCCGGGCCGGCAAGGCCGCCGGGATCCTCAACGCCAACCGGGACCTGGCAAGGCGCTATCTGGAACTGGGCTGCCTGTTCGTGGCCGTGGGCGTGGACACCAGCCTGCTGATGGGCGCGCTCAAGGGCCTGGCCGCCGAGTTCAAGGGTGACGACGCCCCGGCCGTGCCCGCCGGCCCGTCCGTTTACTGACCCGCGCCCCGATCGGAACCAAGGAACCTTCATGACCGACTCTCCCCTGGCCCTGGCCGACGCGGGCCTGCTGCGCGCGCAAAGCTACATCGGCGGCCACTGGCGGGACGCCGACGGCGGCGCCCGCTTCCCGGTACGCGACCCGGCGGACCGCAGCCTGATCATCCAGGTGGCGGACGCCGGCGCCACCGACACCGACCGCGCCATCGACGCCGCCGCCCGGGCCCTGCCCGCCTGGCGCGCTGTTGCCGCCAAAGAACGCTCACGAACCCTGCGCCGCTGGTTCGACCTGATGCTCGAGCACAGAGAAGATCTGGCCCGGCTGCTGAGCCGCGAACAGGGCAAGCCGCTGGCGGAAAGCCGGGGCGAAATCGACTACGCGGCCAGCTTTATCGAGTGGTTCGCCGAGGAAGCCAAACGCGTCAACGGCGAGCTGCTGGCCGGCGATCAGCCCGGCCGGCGGCTGGCCACGCTGAAGCAGCCGGTGGGCGTGGTGGCGGCCATCACGCCCTGGAACTTTCCCTGCGCCATGGTCACCCGCAAGGCGGGCCCCGCCCTGGCGGCGGGCTGCACGCTGGTGCTCAAACCGGACCCGGAAACCCCGCTCTCGGCGCTGGCCCTGGCCGAGCTGGCCCGCCGCGCCGGCCTGCCCGCCGGCGTGTTCAACGTGGTGCCCGGCCGCGACGCCGCCGCCATCGGTGCCCGCCTCACCGGCGACCGGCGGGTGCGCAAGCTATCGTTCACCGGCTCCACGGCGGTGGGCAAACTGCTGATGGCGCAGTGCGCGGACACGGTGAAGAAGTTGAGCCTGGAACTGGGCGGCAACGCCCCTTTCATCGTGTTCGACGACGCCAACCTGGACGCCGCGGTTGAGGGAGCCCTGGCCTCGAAGTTCCGTAACAGCGGCCAGACCTGCGTGTGCACCAACCGTTTTCTGGTCCAGGACGGTGTCCACGACGCCTTCTGCGACAAGCTGGCGCGGGCGGTGGAGGCGTTGAAGGTGGGCCCCGCCGGCGACGAGCACGCGCAACAGGGCCCGTTGATCCACGCCGGCGCCGTCGACAAGGTACGGGCGCACGTGGACGACGCCCTGGCGGGCGGCGCCCGGCTGCTGTGCGGCGGCGAGCCGCACGCGTTGGGCGGCGGCTTCTTCCAGCCCACCGTGCTCAGCGGCGTCACACCGAGCATGCGCGTGGCCCGGGAGGAGACCTTCGGCCCGCTGGCGCCGGTGTTCCGTTTTCGCGACGAGGGTGAGGCGCTGGCGCTGGCCAACGACACCCCCTCCGGACTGGCCGCCTATGTCTACAGCGGCGATCTGGGACGCGCCTGGCGGCTGGCGGAGGCGCTGGAATATGGCATGGTCGGCATCAACGAAGGTATCATTTCCACCGAACTGGCCCCTTTCGGCGGCATCAAGGAATCCGGGCTGGGCCGCGAAGGCTCACGCCACGGTATCGATGACTATCTGGAACTGAAATACCTGTGCGTGGCGGATCCGTAAGCCTTCACCGCGCCGCATCCGAGGAGCACCCCGACCGCATGGCCAAACCCACGCCTTCTTTGACCGTGGCCCTGCTTCAGGCCCGCGAGGCCGCCATGGGCTTTTTCCGTCCGCTGCTCAACGAGCATGGCCTCACCGAACAGCAATGGCGCGTGATCCGCATCCTCAAGGAGGTCCCCGACCACCAGCTGGAGAGCCGTGAACTGGCGGAAATCGCCTGCATCCTGCGGCCCAGCCTCACCGGCGTACTGGTACGCCTGGAGAAAACCGGCTACGTGAAACGCTGGAAGCCGGCCAATGACCAGCGCCGGCTGTGCGTCGCCCTGACCGAGGCCGGCCATCGCCTGTTCGATACCATGAGCGGCGATATGCACCAGCAATACCGCCGCATCAAACGTCAGCTTGGCGCCGACAACTACAAGACCCTGATGACGCTGCTCGAACAGCTGCAGCGCGTGGAGCCCTAGCAGCCGCTAGGGCTCCACGGCGGTCGCCTTGCGTTTGGCGCGCACCCGCAGGTTGAGCATTTCCACGCCGAAGCTGAACGCCATGGCGAAGTAGATGTAGCCTTTGGGAATATGGAACTCCAGCCCGTCGGCGATCAGCGCCGTGCCCACCAGCACCAGGAACGACAACGCCAGCATCTTGAGGGTCGGGTGCTCGGTGATGAAGCGGCCGATGGCGTTGGCGAAGACCATCATGAAACCCACCGCGATGATCACCGCGATCACCATTACCTCAATGTGGTTGGCCATGCCCACGGCGGTGATCACCGAGTCCAGCGAGAACACCATGTCGAGCACGGCGATCTGAATCAGGATCGCCATGAACGACGCCCCCACCTTGGGTTTGGCCAGCTCCGGCTGCTCATCGGCGTCCTCGATGGAGTGGTGGATTTCCAGCACCGATTTGGCAAGCAGAAACAACCCACCCAGGATCAAGACCAGATCACGCCCGGAAATACCCTGCCCGAGCACCGTGAACAAATCCGCGGTGAGCTTGGTGAGCCAGGCCAGGGAGGCCAGCAGCAGCAAGCGCATCACCATCGCCATGGAGAGACCAATAAACCGCGCCTTGGGGCGCTGCTTTTCCGGCAGGCGGTCCACCAGAATGGACAGAAAAATAATGTTGTCGATGCCCAGCACGATCTCCAGGGCGGTCAAGGTGGCCAGGGCGATCCAGGCCTCCGGCGAGGTCATCCATTCCAGCATGTCGGTTCTCCGTTAGGGCCGCCGCACCCGGTGACGCGGCGACGTCATGAAATTTACACCAGTGCCCTGGCCAGGCGCGCGGCCACGTCGCGGTCCAGGTAGCCGAGCCTCACCCGCCGCTTGGTCAGACCGCCACCGGCGGTGTCCACCTCCAGGGCGGTCATCCGGTAGCGGCGATCGAACGGGGAGCGGGTCAGACGCACGGTTTGGATGCGGTTGCGCGGCACCACCGCCAACCGCCGCCACAGCCAGCCACGGTGAAACAGCAACAAATCCGGGGTCAGCGCCCAGCGCGTATAGCGGGCGTACAGGTGGCCGTGCAGCAGCGCCACCGGCAGCCCGGCGGGCAACGCCGCCAGCCCCGGCCAGCCCCACCACCACAGCGCCGGCGGCAGGCTCAGTAGCGCCCAGCACCACAACCACAGGCGGGTCAGCCGGTAGCCGGTACGCGCCGACAGGGGCCGCCATTCCGGCGCGCCGCGCGCCAGCCCGGGCAACGCCCGGTCGATCAACGCCGGGGCGTTGTCCGCCCGGCAGATCGGCGCCAGCGGCCGGGCGCCGTCGCCGTGATCGGCATCGCCGGCGCCGCCGGCCAGATCCACCTGCAGGGCCACCCGACCGAACAGACGGTGCAGCGGCGTGGCCAGTTGGTGTACCACCTGAACCCGCGCCAGCCTCAGCGTCACCGCGTGGCGGGTGAAAAGGCCATGGCGGGCGCGCAGATCACCGCCGTCCTGCTCCAGCACATAGTCGTGATAACGGACCAGGGCGCCGAGCACCGACAGCGCCTTGCCCACCAGCAGCACGCCGATCACGGTGCCCGCCACCAGCAGCACCTTGAGCATCAGGCCCAGCTCGCTCACGTAGCGCAGCCCGGCGTCCCGCAACGCCGGTCCCACTACCCGTTCCAGCAAGTCCACGCCCAGTACCTGGACCACCGAGCCGAGCACCGCGCCCAGCCAGAACAGATTGCGGTTATCGATCAGGCCCATGCGGATCAATTCGCCGGGCGGCAGCCGCAGTAATACCTCGGCCTCCGCGACCGGCGGCGCGTTGACCGCCTCCTCGCCGGCATCCGCATCCAGCGCCCGGCGGCGGGCGAACACCGCCTCGCCAAGGCGCGCGGCCTGCGCCAGCGACAGCACTCGCAAAGTGGCTTCGGCGCCACCGCCGCTGGAGGTTTCCACCTTCACATCGGCCACGCCCAGCAAGCGGTGCAACGGGTTGCGCCGGGTGTCCAGGTTCTCGATACGGCGGTAATCGATCTGCCGCAGGTTGCGGAAGATCAGCCCTTCGCGGATCACCAGCCCGTCCGGGCCGGCGTCGTAGCGGTATACCCATTGGTGCCAGAGTCCGGCCAGCGGGCCGATCAGGATCAGCGGCAGCAGCACCCACAGGCCACCGCCCCATTCCGCCCCCAGTGCCAGGGCGGCCACGGCGGGCAGCGCCGCGCCCAACCCACCGGAGAGGTAAAACACCCAGCTGAGCGGATGCAGACGCTGTTCGGGAATCGGATGACCGTTTTCATACCGCATCGCCATCGCCCTCATCGAGCAACTGGCGGCGCAGCGCCCGGGCCTGGTCGTCGGCGAGTCCCGGCAGGCTGTTGACGGTGAAGCGGCTGCCGGCGGTGTACAGGCGCAGGGTGGTGACGCCGAAGGCCCGCTGCAGCGGGCCCTGGCTGATGTCGGAGTGCTGAACGCGCACCCGCGGCACGATGATACGGTGGCGCCACAGAATGCCGTGCTCGATGGTCAGGCCGTGCTCGTCCAGGCGATAGCGCAAGCGGGCATGGGCCAGTGCGGGCAACCACAGCGCCAGACCGGCCGCCACCACCAGCAGCCCGCCGAGCAGGCCAGGCACCGGCCAGCCGGCCAGCTGCGGCAGGGCGATCACCGCGGCCACCGCCGCCAGAGCGGCCACCGCCACACCGGCCAGGGCCTGCAAGCGCCAGGCCGATACCGTGCGCCGATCCACCGATTGAAACCCCATGTTTGCGCCCCCGTCGCCGTCGCGAAAGGGCCCATTACAGCGGATTATGGATCGCCCGCCAATTGCTCCCGACGCAGGGTGTCCATCAGACGGCGCAGACGGCGGCGGTCCCAGGTGGCCGGTACCAGGCGGTGACCGTCCTCACCGTGCTTGATCAGAAAGCGGCGTTCCACGCCGATGGGCATATCGTCGGACCCGTAAATGGCCACCACCTGGATGGTCAGCGCCTTAAGCCGCACCGGCGCCTCATCGTCGCCGTGTTGCGGACGCTGGCCGCGCAGGGTGCGGCGGATCACCTCCTGGAACGAGCCGATGTGCAGAAAATCACCGGAGTTCAGAGGCCCCTGACGGGTGCTCTCGCGCAACGACACGGCGGGGCTGTCGCGCGGGTCCTGTTCCTCGTCGCCCTGCTCATACTCCTGCTCCAGCTCGGTGACGTCCTCCAACACGGTGCCATCGCTGGTTTCCAGCCGGGCCAGGATGTGCTCCACGAACACCGCTTCGGCGCTCATATTGCTGATGATGCACAGGGCGTTCAGGTCCCGGTGCTTGCCCCGGTTGATCACGATGCGCGGGCGCACCTGCCGCCGATAGCTGCTGTACAGCAGCTGCGCGTAAACCAGCCAGATCAGCAACGTACCGAAGCTGATCAGGACGCTGAGCACCTTGTTATGCTCTTGAATCCATTCGTACATGACGTGTCCTTTATTATTTGAAAAGGCGCGCAGCCTAGGGTCTGTTCACACTACTTGCATTACGCCTGTTGTGGCTAAAAGCCCACCCATCAAGGCACGAGGAGAGAAGTTTGGTGACTCCAAATGAACGACGAGTAACGCGGAGGGGTGGGTTTTTAGCCACAACCCGAAGGGCTGGAGCCATTTTGGCCTCCAGCGTCGTTGTCGGTCACTTATTTGGAATGACCAAACCGCGCTCCCTCCGCCTAGCTGGAGACCAAAATGACATCCAGCAGGCGTGATGCAAGTAGTGTGAACAGACCCTAACGCCGCGATCACTGGCTTTTTGCGAAATGGTGTAAAACTCGCGGCCCCGGACCGGCCGTTTCATGTGCCGGGCACAAGGGCGTACTATCATGGGGTAATCCCCCAAACGAACGACTTTCGCCAACGAAGATTTTCGCCAACGTAAGGAGGTGCGCAGTGACACGGATTGGCCAGGACACCCTGAACAGCGCCAAGACCCTGGACGTGAGCGGCAAGACCTATCATTACTACGATCTCAATGCCGTCGCCGATAAGGGTTGGGGTGATCTCAGCAAGCTCCCCTTCACCCTCAAAGTGCTTCTCGAAAACCTGCTTCGCCACGAAGACGGCGACACGGTCACCACCGAGGACATCGAGGCCCTGGTGCGATGGCCGGAGAAGCGTTCCTCCGACCGTGAAATCAACTACCGCCCCGCCCGCGTGCTGATGCAGGACTTCACCGGCGTGCCCGGCGTGGTGGATCTGGCGGCCATGCGCGACGCCATCGCCAAGGCCGGCGGCGACCCGGAGCGGATCAATCCGCTGGCGCCGGTGGACCTGGTCATCGACCACTCGGTGATGGTCGACAAGTTCGGCAATGCCCAGGCGTTCGAGCAGAACGTGGAAAAGGAATACGAGCGCAATAAAGAGCGCTATCAATTCCTGCGCTGGGGCCAGAAAGCATTCGACAACTTCCGCGTGGTGCCGCCGGGCACCGGTATCTGCCACCAGGTGAATCTGGAGTATCTGGGCCGCGGCGTCTGGTCCAGCGAGTCCGACGGCAAGAACTTCGCCTACCCGGACACCCTGGTGGGCACCGACTCCCACACCACCATGATCAACGGCCTGGGCGTGCTCGGCTGGGGCGTGGGCGGCATCGAGGCGGAGGCCGCCATGCTCGGCCAGCCGGTGGCGATGCTGATTCCCGAAGTGGTCGGCTTCAAGATGACCGGCAAGCTCCGTGAGGGCGTCACCGCCACCGACCTGGTGCTGACCGTCACCGAGATGCTGCGCGAGCGCGGCGTGGTCGGTAAATTCGTGGAATTCTTCGGCGAGGGTCTGGCCGATCTGAGCCTGGCGGACCGCGCCACCATGGGCAACATGTCCCCGGAATTCGGTTCCACCTGCGCGTTTTTCCCCATCGACGAACGCACCATCGAATACCTGGAACTCACCGGCCGGCCCAAGGAGGCCATCGAGCTGGTGGAAGCCTACTGCAAGCAGCAGGGCCTGTGGCGTTATCCGGACACCCCGGAGCCGGCCTTCAGCGACACCCTGGAGCTTGACCTCAGCGAGGTGGTGCCCAGCCTGGCCGGCCCCAAACGCCCCCAGGACCGGGTGCCGATGACCGGCGTGAAGCGCGCCATCATCGACGTGATCACCAAGGAACTGAAACTCGACGACGGCGAGATCAGCAGGCTGGAAGGCGAAGGCGGCCAGACCGCGGTGGGCAACAAGGAACCCGCCAGCGGCGTGGAAGTGACCCTGGACGGCGAGACCTTCCATCTGGACCACGGCGATGTGGTGATCGCCGCGATCACCTCCTGCACCAACACCTCCAACCCCAGCGTGATGCTGGCCGCCGGCCTGATGGCCAAGAAAGCGGTGGAGAAGGGCCTGAACCGCAAGCCCTGGGTGAAAACGTCCCTGGCGCCGGGCTCCAAGGTGGTCACCGACTACCTGAACAAGGCCGGCCTGCAGGAGTATCTGGACAAGATCGGCTATGACCTGGTGGGCTACGGTTGCACCACCTGCATCGGCAACTCCGGCCCGCTGCCGGACGAGATCGACAAGGCCATCGCCGAGGGCGATCTGGTGGTGGCGTCGGTGCTGTCCGGTAACCGTAACTTCGAGGGCCGCATTCACCAGAGCGTGCGCACCAACTGGCTGGCCTCGCCGCCGCTGGTGGTGGCCTACGCCCTGGCCGGCACCGTCAAGATCAATCTGGAGAAGGAACCCCTGGGCAAGGACCAGGACGGCAATGACGTCTTTCTCAAGGACATCTGGCCGTCCGGCAAGGAGATCCAGGACGCCCTGGTGGCGGTGGACACCGAGATGTTCAGCAAGGAATACGCCAGTGTGTTCGACGGCGACGAAATCTGGCGGAGCCTGCCGATTCCGGAGTCCAAAACCTATGAATGGGACGAGCACTCCACCTACATTCAGAACCCGCCGTTCTTCGAGGGCCTCACCGAAAACGTGGACGACGTGGCGCCGGTGAAGAACGCGCGCATCCTGGCGCTGCTGGGTGATTCCATCACCACCGACCACATCTCACCGGCCGGCGCCATCAAGGCGGACAGCCCCGCCGGGCATTACCTGCAGGGCCACGACGTGGAGCCCATCGATTTCAACTCCTACGGCTCCCGACGCGGCAACCACGAAGTGATGATGCGCGGCACCTTCGCCAACATCCGCATTCGCAACGAGATGACCCCGGACATCGAAGGCGGCTACACCAAGCACCTGCCCGGCGGCGAGGAAATGCCGATCTACGGCGCGGCCATGCGCTATCAGCACGATGGCGTGGAAACCGTGGTGGTGGCCGGCAAGGAATACGGCACCGGCTCCAGCCGGGACTGGGCCGCCAAGGGCACCCGGCTGCTGGGCGTGCGCGCGGTGATCGCCGAGAGCTACGAGCGCATTCACCGCTCCAACCTGATCGGCATGGGCGTGCTGCCGCTGCAGTTCCCGGAGGGCACCACCCGCAAAACCCTGAACCTGGATGGCACCGAGGAAGTGGACATCCCCAACCTGGGCAACGACCTGAAACCGGGCCAGGAGATCGAAGTGGTGTTCCGCAAGCAGGACGGCAAGGAAAGCACGGTGAAGGCGATCAGCCGCCTGGATACCGGCGCCGAAGTCACCTACTTCAAGAACGGCGGCATCCTGCATTACGTGCTGCGGCAAATGATGAAAAGCTGAAGGCACCGCCATGGACGAGGGGCGCTTCGGCGCCCCTTTTTTTGCCCGCCGTTCCTGGCGGAGGCCCGCCAAAGCATTGCGTTTAAAGCAAACCACAATCAGATCCCACAAATATCTTTGTTTTTACGCGGACTTTTTAAGACGATCAAAATCGTGAGAAAAGACCGCTCTTTCTTTGCATATAGAGCAGGAACAGTCTTTCCCGGGGTCGCTTTGCCTTAATAGCCCTGATTTCATTTATTGCATAAAAGCAATAATAACGATCAGGACGGAAGTCAGAGCCATGACGGATCCCGTGAAACGAACGCCCCGCGTGCATTCCTTTTTGTACATTTACCGCAACCACGGCGGCGAGTTCTGGTGGTGCGCCGTCCCCTATCTGGATCGGCACGGGCGCCGCCACCAACGGCGACGTTCGTTCCGTGATCGCCGTTACGGCAGCCGCGTGGCCGCTCTTCACGAAGCCCGCCGCTGGCGCGATGCGGCGCTGGACGACCCGGCGGTGCGCGCCGCCATGGGCGACCGGCGCCCGCTGATGCTGTACGCCGGCGACGACGGGGAATCGCCGGAGAATGGCAATCCTTTCGGGCTGGTGGGCGTCACGGTGACGTTCCGGGACAAACCACTGGGCGGCAATTTTTCGGTGACCGCCAACCGGGGCCGCAAAAAATGGTTTTCCATGCGCCGTTATGGGGGCTACGGCGCGTTCAAACGCGCGGTTATCCAACGCTGTCAGTGGGTTGGCGTGCCGGTACCCGACGAGGAGGAATTGCGGCGCCGCTACGACCGGTGGGCGGACCGCAACCGCGACCTGCTGCGCCGCTACGGCCTGGAGCCCTGAGGGGCGCCGGACGGTGGTTGTTGTTCTCGCAACATGGCCAGCAAGGCCCGCTCGCCGGCGCCTTGCTCCCGTTGCCGATGACGCAACAGATAGAGCGGTCTGCGCAAACGCTCGCCGACGCCGGTTACGCTGACCAGCCGCCCGTCCTCCAGCGCCGAGGCGGCGGCCACCTCGCTGACATAACCGACCCCGGCGCCGGCCAGCACCGCCTGACGTATTGCCTCGCCGGCACCCAGCTGCATGATCCGCTCCGCGGGCGGGAACGCCTCGCCCAGGCGCGCCTCGATCACCGCCCGGGTGCCGGAACCGGGTTCACGCATCACCCAGGGCCAGCGTGCCGCCGGTTGGCCGCTCAATCGGGCCGCCAGGGCCGGCGACGCCACCCGCACCAGGGTATCGTCGCGCCAGACCCGCACCTCCAGCCGCCGATGCGACACCGGCCCTTCCACCAGCGCCAGCTCCGTATCCAGGGACAGCAGACGCTCCACCGCCCGCCGTGTATTGATCACTTCCAGGCGCACCGCCGCCTCCGGGTGGCGCCGCCGGAACGCGGCCAGCAACGGCGGCAGGTAGTAATTGCCCAGGGTGTGGGTGGCGGCCAGGGTCACTTCCAGGGTGCTCTCCTGGAACAAGGACTCGCACCGGTGGGCCTGCTCCAGCAGCCCCCGTGCTTCCGGCAGCAAACGCCGCCCCGCGCCATTGAGGCGCAGGCCGCGCCCCACCCGGTCGAACAGGCGCTCGCCGAGGCGCTCTTCCAATTGGCCCAGGCCCAGACTGACCGCCGGCTGAGTCAGCGACACCTGGCGCGCGGCGGCGGCCACGCTGCCGGTATCCGCCACCGCCAGAAACAGGCGCCATTGGCGCAACGTTGTCTCATTCATAATTTTATTTTAGTTATATCTTTATAATTATTAAATATATTTATTTCTTCCCTGCCGTCACAGTGGTCTTCCCCACCCCACTCTGGAGACCGCCATGATCCCTCTCGCTCTGCCACGCCGATCAGATTGGCCGTCCGTCGCACTGGTTCTCGCCTGTGGTTTCGGCGGCCTGGCCCTGGCCCACACGCCCCTGGCCGGCCAGTGGGGGCTGGGCGCCCTGGCCCTGGCGTTGCTGGTCGGCCTGATCGTGGCGCAGCCGTTGCCGGCGCCCTGGCGTCAACGCGCCCAGCCCGCCCTGACCCTGTTCAAGGGGCCGGTGCTGAAGACCGCCATCGTGCTCTATGGTCTGCGCATTCCGCTGGATGCGGTGGCCCAGCTGGGACCCGCGGTGCTGGTGCTGGACGCCGCCCAGATCCTGGTCAGCCTGGTGCTGGCCGGCTGGCTGGGACCACGGCTGTTCGGTATGCCGCGCAACGCCGCCCTGTTGATCGGTGCCGGCAACGGTATCTGCGGCGCGGCGGCGGTGCTGGCCGCCGAACCGGTGCTGCGTGGCCGCGACCGGGACGGTGCCATGGCGGTGGCCGCGGTGGTGGTGTTCGGCACCCTCAACATGCTGCTGCTGCCGGTGCTGTTCCGCCATTGGCCCACGCTGTTCGGCGACCCGGCGGACTTCGCGCTGTTCACCGGGGCCACCGTCCAGGAGGTGGCCCAGGTGCTGGTGGCCGCCCAGGCCATGTCCCCGGCCCTGGTGGACCCCGCCCTGCTGGTCAAGATGGCGCGGGTGATGATGCTGGCGCCCGCATTGATGCTGCTGGCCCTGGCGGCCCGGAGCGGGACCGGCGCGGGCGCCGGCGAACCCCGCCCCGGGCTACCCGTGCCACCCTTCGCGCTCTGGTTCGTGCTGGCCATGGTGATCAATGGCCTGGGTCTGATCCCCACCGCCCTGCGGCCCGCCCTGGCCAGCGTGGACGACCTGCTGCTGACCCTGGCCATGGCCGGCCTGGGCCTGAGTACCCACCTCGGTCTGTTGCGCCAGGCCGGTTGGCGGCCGCTGGCCCTGGGCGCGCTGCTGTGGGCAACGATTCTGGTGGTGGCGGGCACGGCGCTGGCCGCCGGCTGGGTCGGCTAGCGGCGCCGCTCAACCAGGCTGATCTCGACGCCCAGCTCCTTGAGCACCGCCAGCACCGTTTTCAGGGTGGGGTTGCCGCGCTCGCTCAACGAGCGATAAAGCTGCTCCCGGGACAGACCGGTCTCCCGCGCCAGCCCGGTCATGCCCCGGGCCCGGGCCACCACGCCCATGGCCCGCGCGATATAACCGGCGTCGTCGGTGGCCAGCGCCTCGTTGATAAAGGCGGCGGCGGCCACCGGATCCGCCAGTTGCTCAGCGGGATCGAAAGGCAAAAAACGCTCAGTCATCTTCGCACCTCCAGTCGCGCAGAATGCGTTCCGCGCGGGCAATATCCCGTTGCTGCGACCCTTTGTGGCCAGCGCAAAGCAACAGAATCAGAGTGTCACCACTCCGGTAAAAGTAAACCCGGTACCCGGGCCCGTGGTGCAGACGAAGCTCACGAATTTCCGTCCCCACCCTTTTGGTGTCCACCGTCAGGCCTTCGCTCAGCCGGTGGATCGCCGATACCAACCGGCCCTTGGCCACCGGATCACGCAAACGCGCGAGCCAGCGATGGAAGTGCCGGGATTGCGTTACGCTCATGCTGTCGTCCTTAAACTACATGAAGTTTATGAACCACACAAGCGGCAAACACCGCCCTATTAGCCATCGGCTAGGCGGTTTGTCGTATCCGGCGTTAGACTGCGGTTTTGAGTGGCGAGGAGCGGCGAGATGGGTTTATCGAGGAGCGGCTTGCCGGCGTGGGTGTGCGTTCTGTGGCTGTGCACCGGGGCCACCGGCGCGGCCCAAAACGGCGCCCCTCCGCCGGCCGCCGGGGCGACGCCCTCCGCCGCTGAAGTCGATCCACCGGTCGAGGCGGTACGCCGCGAACAGCGGGCCTTGCGGGAACGGGCGGAGGCGCTGCGCCAGCGGCAGACCGCCAACGACGCGCTGATGGAACAACAGGATGCGCAACTGCGGGCTCTGGAACAGCGTCTCCAACAGCTGCGGGAGGCGCGCGAAGCGCGGCGCTGATGGACAGGCAAAAAAAAACCGCCCGGGGGACGGGCGGATCAAGGGGTAAGAATCAGCGTGTTTGTTGCGGTAAAGCCGGGTTTTGCTACAGCTTGACGGTGACCTTGGCCACCTGCTCGCCCTGGTAACGGGCCAGGGACAATTCCTTCTCACTGGGCTGGCGGCTGCCGTCCGGCCCGGCCAGGGTGCCGGCGCCGTAGGGCGATGCACCATGGGCTTCGCTGATGTCCATTTGCGCCTGATCCGGGTCGGCGTAACCCAGCGGTACCAGCAGGAAGCCGTGGTGCGCCAGCGTCAGCCAGGTGGACACGATGGTGGTTTCCTTGCCGCCACCGGTGCCAGTGGAGGTGAACACACTCGCCACCTTGCCGGCCAGGGCGCCGTTGGCCCACAGGCCGCCGGTCTGGTCCCAGAAGGTGCGCATCTGCCCGCTCATGTTGCCGAAGCGGGTGGGCGTGCCGACGATCACCGCGTCGTAATCCTTGAGCTCACCGGGGCTGGCCTCCGGGGCTTTCTGATCGGTCTTGCCGCCGGCCGCCTTGAAGGCGTCCTCGGGCATGGTTTCGGCGACTCGCTTGATGGTCACTTCCACGCCATCCACTGAGCGAGCGCCCTCGGCCACGGCGTCCGCCAGTGACTCGATATGTCCGTACATGGAGTAATACAGCACCAGAATCCGTTTCATTGCGTCGTTCCTCTCCATCGTCTGCGGCAGAGTCTGAAACTCTACCGATAACGGCGACGTGAAGGCAGAACGGTGAGCCGAACGGATTGATCGAATTCTTTTATAGGTCGGCTCGTACCAGGTCGCGCTCCTGGTCACCGAACAGATGGCCAAGGGCCGCGTTCTGCACCCGGCGACCCCGCCGCTGCTGCCAATGGCGCAGGCCCGGCAGGTAACGCAGCGTCACATGGCCGGCGAAGCGCGGCACCAGCGTCACCAGCGGGAACCAGGGGCTGGCGCCCTCCGGCAGGCCCAGCTGGCGCATCTTCTCCCGGTTCAGAAAATAACGGGTGATGCTCAGGTGGCGCCGGTAGGCCCAGCGCCGCCGCAGCGCCGGCAGATGCCGGAAATGCTGCGACAGGGGCTCCCGGGACAGCGCCCGGCCCAGTTCCCGGCTGGTCCAGTCCGGGCGGCTCTGGGTCATCATGGCGTGGTGCAACAGGACGATGCCGTCGCGTTCGCGATCCACCAACCAGCGCGCGTCCACTCCCATCAGCCAGCCGGCGTACTTCCAGAGATGCATCACCGCCCGGGATTCCCGCGCCGTCACCGGAATGCCCATCTTGCGCAGCCCGCCCAGCATCACCACGCAGAAGCCCAGGTAGGTGGCCGCCATGTCCACCTGATTCAGCGGCAGCCCCCAGCGGGCATGGTCCCATTCCTGCCGGCGGTCCAGGTTGCGCCGTACCAGCCCATGCACCATGCGCACATGCAGGGTGCCCCGATAGCCCTCCCCGCCGGGCAACAGGCCGCCCTCCTCGGTGCAGTCGATCCACCACTTGCCGGTTTCCGCCACCCGCCGGGCAGTGCCCTGGCTGAGCGCGCCGGTGAGCACCAGGGACTGGTTGAAGCCGGACAGCAAATAGCCGCCCATCAGCGCCAGGTCGCGCAGCACGTAGGGCGCCGCCCGGCCGGTGGATTGAATGAAGCGGGCACCCTCGTCCACCAGCGCCGGGTCCAACCAGGCCGGCGCCGCCACCTGATCCATGAACGCCCTCAGCGGCGCCGGACAGTCCGGCACCGCGTCCACGCCCTCGCGCACCGCGGTCTCGAACAGCGGCCGTGCCCGGGCCGGGCCGTAGGCGTACATCCAATCGATCAGCGCATCCATGGCCGGGTCGCCGGCCCACAGGTCGTCCAGCGCCGCCTGATATTCGTCGCGGCTGGGCGCCAGCTCCCGGCCCAGCAGCCGGCGCAGCCAGGCCGGCGTGGGGGTGGCGGTTTTCTCGAACGGCCGCGCCCGGGTGGGGGCGGTGGCCGGGGCCGGTGCGTTCATGGTGCTCTCCTGTAGCCGCTTGCCGGGGATACTTGCTCAGAGGCGAACGTTAATGCGAATATCTATTCGCGTTCAATTCGCGTTTCGAGGTCCCATGCGTAAACAGCCCCAACAGAAGCGCTCCCGGGAGATGGTGCGGGCCCTGGTGGACGCCACCGCCCTGTGCATCCAGCGCCACGGCCTGGACGACACCACCACCGCGCGCATCGCCGAGCAGGCCGGGGTCAGCGTGGGCTCCCTGTACCAGTATTTCGGCGACAAGAGCGCCCTGATCGAGGCGCTGATGGACCGGTTGGCCGAGGACATCGCCGGCGGCCTGCGGCGGCTGCCGCTGATGGCGGTGAACGACCTGAACGAGATGGTGCACCGCTCGATCCTGTTCGGTTTTTCGGTGCTGCGCTCCCGGGATGGCCTCTACCTGGAACTGGTACGCAACTGGCACCGCCTGCCCACCCATCGCATGGTGGATCTGCTGCAGCAGCACTTCATGGAGCTGTCGCGGCTGTATTTCCTGCGCCACTATCGGGACTACCCCATCGAAAACCTGGAGGTGCGCGTGTTCATCGTCACCAACAGCGTGCTGTTCACCATGGTGCGCCATGTCAGCCAGGGCGATCTGATCGGCGAGCAGGCGCTGGCCCGGGAATTGACCCGCATGGTGGCGGGTTATCTGGCCGAGCCGCCGGAGACAGCGGCACCGTGAGCCCGGACCTGGCGCTGACCTATTGCCGCATGATCGCCCAGACCCTGGAGCTGGACGAAACCAGACTGGCCACCCTGCTGGAGGGCACCGGCGTCGACGCGGTCGCCCTGGAGCAGGGCGAAGGGTTTATCGATTGGCCCGGCGCCCGCCGGCTGATCGCCAACGCCCTGGCCCTGTCGCCACGGCCGGACCTGGCCCTGCGCACCGGCCTGCGCGCCCTGCCCGCCATGCACGGGCCGATGGGCATGGCGGCCATGGCCAGCGCCACCCTGCGCGACGCCATGGGGCTGTTCGCGCGCTTCAACAACACCCGCACCCGGGTGTTCAGCACCCATCTGGAAGAAGATCGGCGCGCCATCACCCTGCGGCTGGACTTCATCGAGCCCCGGGACTACGCGGTGCGCTTTCTCACCGAATCCGCGCTGGCCTCCGCCTTCGCCTGCCACATCGTGCTGCGCGGGCGCCCCATCGAGGACGGCGCCGTGCACTTCAACTACCCGCCGCCGGAGCACGCGGCGCTTTACCGGGAAGCCTTCGCCGGCATCCGGGTGGTGTTCGATGCCCCCGCCGTGGCCCTGACCCTGCCGGCCCACTACGGCGACGAGCCGGTGCCCAGCCACGACCGGGAGCTGCTGTGGATGGCGGTGCGTCAATGCGAGGCCCGCCAGCAAGCCCTGCGCCGCCATGGGTCGCTCAGCGATCAGGTACTGGCACGCCTGCGTGGCGAGCCGGAGCCGGGCCTGGAAGCGGTGGCCGAGGCCCTGCACATCAGCCCCCGCACGCTGATCCGCCGGCTGAAGGCGGAGGGCACCCGCTTTCAGGCCCTGCGCGACCGCACCCGGGCGCAACGGGCGGCGGAGCTGCTGGGCCTGCCCCATTACACCGTGGCGGCGGTGGCCCGGGAGCTGGGCTATACCGAGGTGGCCAGCTTCCGGCGCGCGTTTCGCCGCTGGTACGGCACCCGGCCCCGGGACTTCCGGCGGCCCTGATCCTGTCACTTTTTATCCCCCTGTTGGCAATTTCCACGTCTGCCGGTCGGCCCCGTGCTGGTAAACACTGTGTTCATATAACCAGGCGGAGACCCGCGATGCACAGCGACACCACCGAGACTCTGGAAAAGCAGCGGCTGGCCCGGCTGCGGTTGTCACCCACCCTGGCCTGGCCCACGGTGGCGATCCTGATCGGCAGCGTCGGCACCATCGCCGCCAGCTGGGTGCTGACCATGAATCACCTGTGGCCCCTGTGGGTGGGCATGGTGGTCAACGGCGTGGCCGGCTATGCGCTGTTCACGCCGGCCCACGAGGCGATTCACCGCTGCGCCGCGCGCAGCCCGAAAGCCAACGACTGGCTGCTGGCGGCGGCCACCTTCGTGGCGGTGCCCTTCGGCCGCGGCCGGCTGTTCCGGCTGCTGCACATGCGCCATCACCGCTTCGCCAACGAAGAGAACGACCCGGACCACTGGATGGCCCGCAGCCTGTGGACCTGGCCGCTGTGGGGCCTGTGGCCGTATTTCTATGTGGTCTACTTTCTGCGTGACCCGGGCCGGCTGCCGGGCCTGAAAGTGTCCGAGGTGGTGCGGGAAATGCTGGTGGCCGGCGCCATCATCGCCGCTCTCTGGGTGTGGGCCCCGTTCTACATGCTGACGCTGTGGCTGATACCCACCTATCTGGCGTTCTTTCTCATGTGCCTGGTGTTCATGGTGCTGCCCCACTACCCGCACACCGGCCGCCAGGACCAGAACCCCCACCACACCGCCCTGATGCGCATGGGCCGGGAAGCCTGGCTGACACCGCTGCTGATGTATCAGAACTACCATCTGATGCATCACCTGTACCCGACCATTCCGTTCTACCGTTACGGCAAGGCCTGGAAAGCCCGCGAGGCCTACCACCGGGCGCACTCCGGCGAGATGATCGTCGGTCCGTTCGACCTGGGCCCGCGTACCCGACCGCCGGCATGACTGGTACAGTGGTCGGATTCCATTGCAAGGGACCGACCATGGCCAACCAAACCGACGCGCCGCAGCAGTTGGCGGTGCTGATCGACGCCGACAACGCGGCGCCGGCGATTGTCGAGGGGCTGTTCGAGGAAATCGCCAAGTACGGCACCGCCACCGTGAAACGCATCTACGGCGACTGGACCAAGCCCAACCTGGGCGGCTGGAAGCAGGTGCTGCTGGATTATTCGATCCAGCCGGTGCAGCAGTTCGCCTACACCACCGGCAAGAACGCCACCGACAGCTCGCTGATCATCGACGCCATGGACCTGCTGTATACCCGGGCGCTGGATGGCTTCTGCCTGGTCAGCAGCGACAGCGACTTCACCCGCCTGGCGGCGCGGCTGCGGGAGGGCGGGCTGACCGTCTATGGCTTCGGCGAGCGCAAAACGCCGAAGCCCCTGGTGGCCGCCTGCGACAAGTTCATCTACACGGAAATCCTGCGCGCCGACCACGACGGCGGCGAAACCGCCGGTAGCGACGGCAAGCCCGCCGGCAAGGAACAGGCCGCCGCCGCCGGCAATCAGGAAAAACCGCCGCTGAAACTGATCACCCGGGTGATCGACGACATCGCCGACGAAGAAGACTGGGTGCACCTGGGCGCGCTCGGGCAAAACATCAACAAGCGCAACCCGGCCTTCGACACCCGCCTCTACGGTTTCAAGAAACTCAGCGATCTGCTGCGTGCCTACCCCAAGCAGTTCGAGGTGGCGCCGGTGGGCGGCGGCAACAATGCGCTGCGGGTCAAGAACGTGCGCAAGGGCGGCGGCAAGAGCGGCTAGCGCCGGGCACCGGCGTTCCGGCGCCGGCGCCCGACCGGTTCAGTCCTGCTGGGGACGGCGCATTTTGCAGGTGGTTGGCATGGCCACGTCCTCGGCGGGAATCAGCGCCACCTTGGCGAAGTTGTAGTCGGTGCCCTCGGCACCGTAGGGCATGTCGTCCTTCATCACCGACAGCACCATCGGCTGCTGCACCTGATGGTCTTCCTTGCGCATGGTGTAGGTACCGGTGTCCATGTCCACGGACAGCCCTTCCATGGCGAACGCGATCTTCACCGGGTCCACGCTGTCCACCTGGTCGGCGGCTTTCTTGAGCATTTCCATCATCGTGGTCAGACGCGGATAGAACAGGAAATAATCCCAGTCGGTTTGTTCATACATATCTTTCTGACGCTGGCCGATTTCCGGGTCCTCGGTGTCGCCGTAATAGGCATAGATCTGATAGATGTAGTCCACGCCGCGTTCGCCCACCTGGGTCACGGTGCCGGGGCTGCCGGCGTAATAGGTCAGGAACGGCGCGTCCACGCCGAAGTCCGCCAGGGTCTTGGCGAGCAGCACCATATCCTGCCCCCAGTTGCCGCTGATAATGGCATCGGCGCCGGACGCCTTGATCTTGGTGGCGTAGGGGGTGAAGTCCTTGACCTTGGCCAGGGGGTGGAAGTCATTGCCCACGATTTCGATGTCCGGACGTTTTTCCTTCAGCATGTCCCGCGCCATTTGCGAGACGGAGTGGCCGAAGCTGTAATCCTGGTTGATCAGATACACCTTCTTGATGTCCTTCTGATCCTGGATCCAGTTGGTCAGGGCGTTCATCTTCATATCGGAACCGGCATCGAAGCGGAACTGCCAGAACGAACAGCGCTCATTGGTGAGCACCGGGTCCACCGCGCCGTGGTCATACCCGGCAGTATGTGCACAGGAGAAACGCCGTGTCCAGTCACCCCGTGGCGGGGTGACCGGTTCAGCGCACCAGCCAGAGGCTGAGAGCGGGGATATAGGTGATCGCCAGCAGCGCCACGATCAGCACCAGCATGAAGGGAATGGTGGCCGCGAACAGCTCGGTGATGGACTTGCGGAACCGGTAACTGGCGATGAACAGATTCATGCCCACCGGCGGCGTGATGTAGCCGATCTGCATATTGGCCACGAAGATGATGCCCAGGTGCACCGGGTCGATGCCATAGCGCAACGCCACCGGCAGAATCAGCGGCACCATGATCACCAGGGCGGCGAAGATATCCAGCAGCGCGCCCAGCACCAGCAGCAGAATATTAAGCAAAATCAGAAAGGCGATTTTGCTGTGCACGTGCGTCTGGATGAACTGGAACAACCGCTCGGGCACTTCGGCGTACACCAGATAATCGGCGAACGCCTGGGCCACCGCCAGGATCAGCAGAATGCCGCCCACCATCACCATCGCTTCGCGGGTGATGCCGGGCAACCGGCGCAGCGGGATTTCCCGGTACAGCCACACTTCCACGATCAATACATAAAGCGCGGTGACCGCCGCCGCCTCGCTGACCACCAGAAAGCCGGAGAACACCCCACCCAGCACCACCAGCGGCAACGGCAGTTCCCAGCGGGCGTCCCACAGGGCGGCGCGCAGTTCCGCGCCGCTGAACGGCTGGCGTGGCACCGCGGTGGCGGCGTTGGCGTCGCCGGCGCGGGTGGCCCACAGGCAATACAGATACAGCAGCACCACCATCAACAGGGCCGGCCCCACGCCGGCCAGGTACAGGTCGACGATCTCCACCGGCGGCATGGCCAGCTGCTGGGACAGTTGCTGGGCGATGATGCCGTAGATCAGCAGCGGCACCGACGGCACCAGCAGCAGCCCCAGGCTGCCGGACGAGGTCACCAGCCCCAGGCTGAAGCGCTGCGGATAGCCGGCTTTCACCAGTGCCGGCAGCAGCAGCGCGCCCAGCGCCACGATGGTGACGCCGGAGCCGCCGGTCAGCGCGGTGAAGAAGGCGCAGGCCACCAGCGCCACGAACGCCATGCCGCCGGGCATCCAACCGAAGGCCGCCTGGCTGAGCCGCATCAGCCGGTCGGCGGTACGCGACTCGCTGAGAAGAAAACCGGCGAAGGTGAACAGCGGCAGCGCCATCAGCACCACCGAGTCCGCCAACTGATAGATGTCGATGTGCAGCACCGCCAGCGGCGACCCCAGAGCGTAAAAGCCCAGGGCGGCGGCGCCCAGCAGCACCGCGAACAGCGGCGCGCCCAGCAGCGCCAGCAACACCAGCACCAAGGCGCCGATCAGGATCATGGCGTGGGCTCCCGCATGCGCGGCCGCCGGCCCACCAGCCCCAGACCGAACAGAATCAGATAACGCAGAGCGATCACGCCGAAGCCCAGCGGAATCACCGACTGCAGCAGCCAGCTGGGAATACCGGCGAAGGCGGCGCCACCGAACTGACGCTCCTCGATGACGAAGCCCAGGCCGTACCAGGCGGTGAGCAGACAGATGCCGGCGGTGAACAGGTCCACCAGGCCGGTGATCCAGGGCAGCAGGCGCTCGGGCAGAAAATTGGCGGCCAGATCGATGCGGATGTGCTCGTCCTTGCGTGACGCGATCATGGCGCCGAGCAGGCCGATCCACAGCACCGCGTTGCGCAGCAACGGGTCCGCCCACACCAGGCTGGTGCCGGCCAGGTTACGCAGCACGATCTGCGCCACCGCCAGCCCCACCATCATCAAGACGATGAGAACGATCAGGCCGTCCTCGAAGCGGTGGATCCAGCCGAGCCAGCGACGCATCAGGAACCGCTGTTCCGGTAGGCCTCAAGAATCGCGTGCAGCCGGTCGAGCATGCCCTCGCTGAGCTGGCCGTCCTCCACCAATTGCTGGGTGGCTTTGTCGGCGTAGCGCTTCCACTCGGCGCGCTGGGACTCGCTGGGGCTGACCAGCTCGAGACCCTGGTTCTGGATCGCCTGGAAGGCGTCCTTGTTCTGCTCGCGGCTTTGCGCGTCGATGTCGTCGAAGGTGCCTTCCAGCACCCGGCGCACCACCTTCTGGTCGGCCTCCGAGAGCCGGTCGAAGTGCCGCTTCTCGATGGCCAGCAGCCCGTAGGTATAGAGCAACGGCAGATCGGTGATGTACTTGACCCGGGAATACCACTGCAGGGTCAGGGCCGCCACCGGCGGCGCCGCGAAGGCGTCGATGGCGCCGGTCTGCAGCGAGGTGAGCACGCCGCCGATATTCAGCACGATGGGCGACAGATCCAGGGTGTCGGCGGCGTTGGCGGAGGCGCTGTCGCCGGAGGGCAACCACAGTTTCTGGGCGCGCAGATCATCCAGACCGCGCACCGGCTGGCCGGACATGATGTAGGCGAAACCGCCGTCCACCAGCCCGAAACTGACCCAGCCGTTGTCTTCCAGGCCCTGCTTGATCAGCGGGTCCAGCTTCTCGCGGGCGGCGTCCACTTCCGCGTAGTTATTGAAGGTGAGCGGCACGTTGAGAATCTGGCTGTCCCGATAATAGCGGGCGAACGCGCCGCCCTGGGCCATCTGCCCGTGCAACTGGCCGACGCGGATCTTGCGCTGCACCGCCTGGTCGTCACCCATCACGCCGCCCGGGTAGATCTTCAGCGATACCCGCCCGTCGGTGTCCTGCTCAATGGTGTCGCCGGCCTGTTTGAGCGCCTTGACCACGGCGGTGCCGTCCGGATACAGGGTGGAGATCTTCAGGGTGGTGGCGAGGGCCAGCATCGGCATCAGGGCCAGCACGGCCACGGCGGTTCTCAGCATGGTTTTCTCCTGGTGCTAGGAAGCACTAAAAATACTCGTCGGCGCTGTCCAGCAACCGGCGCGCCTCGCGCTTGGCGTAGGCATTCTGCAAGGTGAGGTCGGGCACGTCCACGTCGGCGTCCAGCACCCGCCGCAGCTGCTCGTCGTGAAGGTCGCGGTCGAATACCAGCCGCGCATAGTGCTGGGCGTAGAGCACCCGGGCCAGCAGGTTGTCGCCATCGGACAATTCGATGGCGCGCTGGAAGGCGTCCCGGGCGGCGTCCGGCTGGCCGCCCAGGCTGGCCGGCAGCAGGCTGTTGAGCACGCCCAGGTACATGTAAGCCTGGCCGTACTGGTAGTGCTCGTCGAGCGCCACCACCCGCTCCATCAGCAGCCGCACCCGGGACAGCTCCGCCACCGCGTTCCAGTCGTCGGAGTGGGTCTGGATGTAACCGGCCCAGGCGCCGCCCAGGGTGAACAACACCGGCAGGTCGCCGGTGTCGGCCTCCGCCAGCAGGCTTTCAAAGGCCGGCACGTCCATTTCCCGGGCCCGGCAATACTCGTCCTGATGCACGCAGGCGGCACGCAGGGCGTAGTCCAGCGCCCGGGCATTGAGGCGCGCGGCGCGGGCTTCGTCGTCCACGAACAGACCGGCATAGGCACCGTACAGATCGGCGCCGGTGAGCAGCAGGGATTGGCGTTCCGGCCAGTTGACGATCAGACCGTCGATCATCAGCAGATAGCTGGGCAGGCCGGCCTCCACGGTGTCCAGGTCGCCGTTCTGACGCACGCCCTGCCCCAGGCTGTCGCCGACCCGGGTCAGGCCGCAGCCCTGCAGAATCAGCATCAGGCCGGCCATGGCCACCAGGGCCCTTGTTCGTTGCTTCAAACGTCTCTCCATCCGTTCAGCCGCGCCTTTTTTAGCTGCGCCTTTTTTCATGTGCGATAGTAGCGCATGCGCCGGTACAAACCGACCAGCGCGCCGATCGCCGCACCGCTCAGCAGGCCGGTGAGGTGGGCGGTATTGGCGACGATGCCGGACAATCCCACGTAGCAGATCACCAGCCAGGCCAGCATCAATAGCACAATCTCCCGGCGCAACTGATACCCCGCCGCCGGATTGACCTTGCCATACAGCCATAGATAGCCGAGCAGCCCATACACCACGCCGGACAGGCCGCCGAAGCGCGGACCGGTGTCCAGGTACTGGGCGAAATTGGAGACCGCGGCCACCACCAGAGTGAGCCACAGCAGTTGGAAACCGGACTGGAAGCGCTCGATCAGGCGCCCCAGATCGCACCACCACAGCAGGTTGAAAATGATGTGCAGCGCGGAGAAGTGCAACAGCATCGGGGTGAGCAGGCGCCAGGGCTGGCTCATCAACGTTTGCGGCTGGTCCGGGAACATCAGCGCCTCGTAGAGCACCGGACCGATCACATAGGGTGACAGGAAGATCAACGCGCAGGCGATCAGCCCGGTGCGCGTCACCGGCCCCAGGCTGGCGAACCAGCCACCGCCGGTAAACACCTTTTCGCGGGGCAGGCCGGTGACCGGCTCGCTGGCGCGCCAGGCGTCGTCCTGCCAGCGGCGGCCGGCCGGGTCCGCCAGGAACTCCCGGGCCAGCTCGCGGGCCTCCTCAAGGCGCGCCGGGTCGGTCAAAAACAGCGTGTACTCGCCCTGCCCCTCTTCCAGGCGGGTGTGGATGCCGCGCCGGGCCAGCACATCGGCCAGACGTTTCGCCACGGCGGCGTTATTGATGCGTACCAGTTCAAGCATGCGTGTCCTCGTCGTGCCTCAGCCCCGATCACGGGCCCGGGCCTCCACCCGCTCCCAGAAACAGGGCCATTGCCCGCCGCAGCTTAGCAGTATTTTCTGGAAGGTCCCCACCAGACCGTAATAATCATGGACTCCGTTGAGCCGGGCGTTGTTCAGATCACCCTGGAAAAAGCCGGCGTAGGCGTCCAGGCCGGGCACCTGCTCCGCGCGGGCGCGGAAATCCCGCCGCAGGGCCTCGATGCGCGCCGCCTTGGCCGCCGCCATGGCCGCCTCGTCCAGGTCGCCGGCGTACAGGCGGGCCAGCCCGTCGCGGGCCTCGCCCACCAGCGCCAGAAAGGCGTCCCGGGCCCGGTCCCGCTGGCGCCACCAGGCCAGATCCACCTTCAGGTCGTGGTGGGCCAGATAGCGCAGGGTGCCTTCCCGCGCCACCATGGTGGCCAGGGATTCGTTGAAGCGGGTGTCGTCACGAATGTACAACCGCCGGTGCACCAGCTCGTGCAGCACCAGCTCCACCAGCGACGGGCCGGAACGGTCGATCATGGGCGTGGTCAGCGGGTCCTCGAACCAGCCCAGGGTGGAATAGGCGATGGCGCCGCCCACGTCGGTGTCCCAGCCCGCCTTGGCCAGCCTGCCGGCCTCCGCCCGGGCCGCCTCTTCGCGGAAATAGCCCCGGTAGCTCAGGCACCCCAACAACGGATAACACCAGGTTTTCGGCGTCAGCGAAAAACGGGGCGCCGCCTGCACGTTCCAGACCACCGCGTCGCGCTCCAGCGGCACATAGGTGCGGTAGACGTCCTCCGCCGGCAGCGCCAGTTCCCGGCCGGCGAACTCCAGCACGTCGCCGGCCAGCAGCAGCTGCCGCCGCACCGGCGCCGGGGTGGCCGGATCGGCCACCACCCGCGCCACCGGCTGGCGCTGATGCATCAGGCCGAAATGGCCCTTGATGGCCTGGCCGTAATAGCCGACCTGACAGCCGGACAGCAGCAGATACAGGATGCAGGCTGCAGGATACAGCGCGAGGCGCGTGCCGAAACCACCGAAAGCACCGTGCCCCGCGCCGCCGACCCTGCAAGCGCGGGCACGGCTTTGGGGGCGGCATGGCACGCTCCGCGCTGTATCCTGCATCCTGAATCCTGTATCCGTCATCACGCCCGGGACATGAATTTCCGTTCCGCGGTGTTGATCTTCACCTTCTCGCCTTCCTGCAGGTATTCCGGCACCTGCACCACCAGCCCGGTTTCCAGCGTGGCGGGCTTGGTGCGGGCGCTGGCCGAGGCGGCCTTCATGGCCGGGGCGGTTTCGGTGATGGTCAGCACCACCGAGGCCGGCAGCTCCAGGCCGATCACCGCCTCGCCCACTCGCAACGCCAGCACGCCGTCGCCCTGCTCGGTGATGAACGGCAGTTCGTCGGCGATGTCCTCGCCCTTGAGCGGATACTGGGAGAAGTCCTCATCGTCCATGAACACGTAGTCGTCGCCGTCCACGTAGGAAAAATGCACCGGCCGGCGCTGCAACGACACCGTGGTCACGTCCTCGTCGCCCTTGTAGCGCTCCTCGAACTTGGAACCGCCGCCCACCTGCTGGGCGCGCACCCGGTACAGGGTGGCGGCGCCCCGCGCGGAGGGCGACTGGACGTCGATCTGGCGGATCACGAACAGACCGCCGTTGTGTTCGATCACATCGGATTTCTTCAATTCGCTGGCACGGGTCACGGACCATCCTCATGCGGGGAAAGGGGGGCCATATTACCGTAGGAGCGGGCGGCCGGTGTACCGCTTCAGATGAGGGCGGCGGCGATCTGCTCGCGGGCGGCCCGGGCCCGGTCCCGGGCGGCGGCGGCCGGCACCGGGGTGCCGAAAGTGAGGTCGACCACCACCCGCTCCCGGCCCATCAGCCGCCACAGGTTGTGGTGGAATTCGTCGTCACCGATGAACGCCAGCCCGGTATCCACCCGGCCCTCCCCGTCCCGGTAGCGCACCGCCACGGTCTGCACGGTGGCATGCTCGGCGGCCACGAACAGCGGCGGCAAAAAACGGCGCACGCCGGTGCCGTCGGTGGTGGTGCCCTCCGGGAACACCAGAATGCTGCGGCCCCGCGCCAGATGGGCGCGGATTTCCTCGGCTTTCTGACGCGACTCGCCGCCGCCCCGGCGGATGAACAAGGTGCCCACGGAGCGCGCCAGCCAGCCGATCACCGGCCACCGCGCCACCTCCGCCTTGGACAGAAAATGGCAGGGCCGGGCCGCCGCGATCACCGGAATGTCCAGCCAGGACACATGGTTGGCCACCAGAAACACCGGGCCGCCGCGCAGGGCCCCATGCACGCGCAGCTCCACGCCGAGAATGCTCAGCAGACGCAGACACCAGCGCTGCTTGGCATGCAGAATCTCGGCCCGGTGCGGGTCGCGGGCGGCCCGCCGCCACAACGCCTCGGCCACCCCGGCCAACAGATGCACCACCACGCGCAACGCCCGCCACAGGCGCCGCGCCAGCACCCGTGGCCCGGCCGGCGCCCCGGCGGGCGCGGACAGATCCGGTTCGGTCATACCATTGCCACCGCCTCGGCGGGCTGCAGAAAATGCTGCACGTAGCGCGCCGGCAGGCGGTCCACCTCCATCAGAATAAAATAGTCCAGACAGTTGAAATCCGGATCCCAGCACGGCTCGCCGCACACCCGGGCGCCCATGCGCAGGTAGGCCTTGAGCAGCGGCGGCATCTTCACGCCCCGCTCGGCCAGGGCGTCGCCGGGCACCGGCTCCAGCCGGCAGCGCGGCGTCACCCGCAGCGCCGCCGGCGCCAGGTGCGCCTCGCGAATGCGCCGGTCGATGGCCGCCACGTTGTAGCCCTCGCCCAGGGCCACGCTGGCGCAGCCGATCAAATAGCGCACTTCATTTTCAAGCATATACCGGGCCAGACGGGCCCAGAGTACCGTGATCACCGCGCCGCCGCGATGTTCCGGGTGAATGCAGGTGCGGCCGATTTCCGCCACCCGGCCATTCAGACGCTCCACCAGCGGCATATGGAACTCGCCGGCGGAATAGAAGCCACCGGTGCGCGTCAATCGCTCGCCCGGCAGCACCCGGGTGTAGCCCACCAGCTCGCCGGTCTGGTTATCGCGCACCACCAGATGCAGGCAATGCCGGTCGAAGCGGTCCCGGTCGAGGCCGAACGGAGCATGGAAGCTGGCCCCGTACTCCTCGGAGAAAATCCGGTAGCGCAACCGTTGCACCTTGAGAATCTCCCGCCGTGAGCGGGTGAAATAGGCGCTGAACCGGCTCCCGCCTTCCAGGTCCCGCTCCCGGGACCGGACCAGAAACGGCGGGCGCAGAGCTTTGATCCTTCCAGCGGCGTGCGCAAGCATAACGAGCTCCAGGCTGATTTTTCCGCCAGTCTGGAAGCCCCCCATTGCGGTCCCGTGACAACCCCGTGACCATCCGGCGACAAGCCATCGTGCAGGTCGGGCTTACAATCGCCCTGGCCATTTTCCTACAGATCGAATCCGACTCCTCCGATACAGCCCGACCGTGCCCCGGCTCATCCTGTGCTCCACGGCCTCGCCCAATATGGCAAGTGCCGGCCAGTAACCTTTAAGTTACAAAGGCAAGCAGGTATGATCGAACTGTATCGTTACCGGACCGCCGCGGGCCGCGTCCCCGTCACCGCCTGGTTCAAGCGTCTTCGGGATCCTCGCGGTCGAGCCAGGCTGGAAATTCGCCTGCGCCGTCTGGCAGCCGGCTTGTTTGGCGACACCCGCGCCCTCGGCGGCGGTCTCCATGAACTGCGCGACCCGACCGGTCCTGGCTACCGTCTTTATTTCGGTCAGCACGGCACGAATCTGGTGATCCTGCTGTGCGCCGGCGACAAGAGCAGTCAGCGCAGCGACATCCGGCGGGCGCGCGTTTACTGGGAAGATTGGCAAAGGAGAAACCTATGAACCCTTCTGTCGCGGCGTCCGTCTCCCACACGGACGCGACCATCGCGGAACTGCGAGCCAGTCGCGCCTTTGCGCTTGAGTATCTTCAGGCGGCGTTGGAAGAACTGGACGATCCCAGCCATCGGGGTGCCGGCTTGCTCGCCCTGCGCGATATCGCCGAAGCCTATGGCGGAATGGCACAGGTTGCTCGCGAATCCGGTATCGCTCGCGAGGCGCTTTACAGGGCCCTGTCGCCGACGGGCAATCCCACACTAAAAACCTTGCTCGCGGTGCTACACGCCGTGGGAATGCGGCTTTCGGTGGTCGAGGCCACCTCTCGCGTGGACGCGGGTTAACGAAAGGAAGACTCATTATGCGCGATGAACAGCCGGCGGCGCCGCGTTATCCGCAGCCGGTGAAGATGCGGCCCGGCGAGACCCGCCACTGGTGCCGCTGCGGGCAAAGCGACGCTGCGCCATTCTGCACCGACGGTCGCTGTCCGGCGGAGGACCGGCTGACCTACACCGCCGGCAAGGAAGAGATCGTGCTGTTCTGCGGCTGCGGCGCCACCAGCCGACCGCCGCACTGCGACGGCGCCCACGTGGGCCTGCGCAAGAAAAAAAAACGGAACGGAATGGCCTGGTGGCGACGCTGGTGGCGCGGTCCCTGACCGGGTACGCCACCCGCCCGTTTATCGGAAGACGTCGTCCAAGGTATTGACGTCCAGTAACCGCTCGATCCAAAGCTCCAACTGGTCGGTATCCGCCGCCTCCAACCGGGCCTGGATGTGGTCGGACACCGGCCCGAAACGTCGTGCCAGCAGGCGCCCGAGCAACCGGCGGGCCTCCACGGCGCGCCCCTGCTCCAGACCCTGCTCCCGCCCTTGCGCCACACCCTGCAACACGCCCTCCCGGCGCTGCTGCTCCTTCCATTCCGCGAAGCGGTTGTCGATCATTTCGTACACCTCTTGCAGATCCCGAAACTCGGGGAAGACTTCGCCGGGAAACCAGCGTGGCAGCCGGCGCCGCAACCAGATCAGATAATCACGGCGCAAGGGCGCCTGTTCCGGGTCCGACAGCCACTTTACCAAACGCTCAAGCACAGTCGCCACTTCGCCCGACGAGCGGTGATGCTCAAGCCGGAACAGAGCGGCAACCAGATTATCCAATGGCGCCGGCGGATCCGATTGGTAAGCGCCCTCATCAATCAGCAGAAAGGACTGATCGGGCTGGAATGACTCCAGACCCGCCGGCGGCACGTGGATCAAGGGCCGCAGACGGGTGGGCGCACGCCAGCGCCGCTCTCCGTTGTACAACACGATGGGCAGCACCGGTGGCAATCGACGTCCAACACCAAGCTCACCCTGGCGAATCAGATCCTGATGCAGCAATCCCGTGTACACCAGGATGCGCAGCGCCATGAAACGATCCACCGACGACTGAAACTCCAGTAGCAGATACACATACAGCCAATCGTCCCCCCAGCGCAGCCGCCAGACCGCGTCACCGTGCCGGCCGCGCAAATCCTCGGTGACGTAGCTGCCGTTCAACTTTTGCAAAGACTCCAGGTTGAGCGAAGCCACCCACTCCGCCGGCAGGAATCCGATCAGCAGGTCCCGCACCATTCGGTCGTGGGCAAACAATAGCTTGTAACTGGTGTCGTGCTCATCCATAAGCAACGCTCCTGAACCGCCTGACAAGGTGGACCCAGTGTGCGTGGCGGGCGCCGAGACCACCGTCCTACCGAACGGACGGAATCTGTAGGAAAAGGCTGAAAAGCCCGTAAGACTTCGCGGAACGGCGCCGTAAGCAAGATTTTAATAAAAACGCATTCCTCCGGCATTTAAAGCGACTTTTCGCAATTCCGGGCCGCTGTTATCTGTCCCCTTTTTACTTCTGACCGAATATTTTCCGTCCCCTTTCCTAAAATAAAAAGGGGACAGAAAATAACGGTAAAAGGAAGCCGCCCTGCTGTTTACTATCTGCGGAAAAACCGGTCGGTCATTTTCGGACACTGCCAATATTTTGGCCCAATGGTCTCTGTCCCCTTTTTACTAGTGCTCGCCCGCGCTCGGAAAAACAAGCGGTTAGCCCATCGAACCCTTGCGAAAACGTCGTTTTCCTCTTTTTGCGATTAATTCGGCTTTCGGCTGGCCGCAGGCTCTCCGATGCCATGTTCCAAATGGCCCCTTCTTTATGCAAAGAACAGGCGGGTCAACGCCTTCATCAATATAACAACCCGAGCCATAAAAATAATTGGAGATTCGCACCCATGAGAGCCGCTTTTCTTAAACAATCCAGCGTGCTGCTGCTGTCCGCGTCGGTGCTGGCCGCCTGCGGCGGCGGCGGCGATTCGCCCGCCGGTCGCAGCGCCGACCCTTCGACCCGCGAACTGACGTTCGCCTACCCCGCCGACGGCCAGACCGAGATCGCCACCCCTGCGCCCGTGGTGCTGCGCTTCACCGACCGGGTCGACACCGCCGCCGTGGAAAACGACGTCACCCTGACCCGGGTGGACACCGGCGACTCCGTGGCTTTCACCGCCACCCCGGTGGGCAACGACGGCCGCACTCTGCTGCTGCAGCCCGGCCAGGACCTGGCCGCCCACACCGAATACCGGGTGGACCTGCAGAGCCTGCAGCTCGATAACGGCGTGGGCAACCTCACCTTCACCACCCGCGCCGCCCAGCGCGGCCCGCGCAGCGAAACCATCACCAGCGAACAGTTCGCCCTGAACCGCCGCTACCCGAGCGGCGGCAGCCAGGAACCGGTAATGGATTTCTCCACTTTCCGTTACCAATTCTCGCAGCCCATTGACCGGGCCACCGCCACCTACGGCGTGGATGGTAACGTGCGCATCGAAGACAGCAACGGCGACCTGGTGGAGGCCCGCCTGCTGGTGGACGGCCCCTATATGACCGTGGACCCGGTGCCCGACTATCTCACCCCGGGCGAGGAATACCGCCTCTACCTGGAAGACGGCCTGGCCAGCACCTACGGCGTGCCCCTGGACGGCGAAAACATCCGTTTCACACCCAAGGACTCCTCACCGGACGGTGAACCGGCGATCCTGGTGCAGAAAGTCACCGTGCCCGGCGACCCCGGCACCGGCGACGGCACCTCGCGCCTGACCGGCAAGCCGATCAACCAGGTGCCGGTGAACGCCACTCTGCTGGGCAACAACAGCGCCACCCAGTCCGAAGGCGACGTGCACGCGGAACTGGCCAGCTCCGTGGTCTACCCCCAGGTAACCCCCATCCGCGTGCCGCGCGCCACCCTGCTTATCGGCTCCAACATCGACGTGATGATCGGCGGCGCGGTGCCCGCGGGTATCAGTTCCGGCCAGGTGAAAATGCACTTCCTCAGCGACGCCACCGGCTACCTCACCAGCAACCCCTACAGCACTCGGGACGACGCCCTGCGCCAGATCCGGCTGTTCATGGACGTGGCCATCGCCACCGAGAACCCGGAAGCCAACGGCGGCTTTACCCAGGACCTGCTGCACATCGAACTGGTCGGCATGGCCGAGGTGGACACCAACGCCGGCGTGCTCAACCTGGACGCGGTCTCCATGGTGGAACCGGACGTGCTGGGCCAGGAATTCGCCCACGGCCTGCTGAGCTTCCAGCTGCAATCCTACCCCGACCAGACCAACGCCCCGGAACGCATGGTGGACACCACGCCCCCGACCCTGCAGAGCTGGACCCTGGAAGACCTGACCGCCCAAGGCGGACCGGACAAAAGCAAAATGGCCAAGCCCGGCGACCCCATCATCCTGAACTTCGATGAACCGCTGGACCCGCAAAGCGTGGAAGGCAAGGTCACGCTTTATAAAACCGACAACAGCGGCGTGCTGGAACAGGATATTGACTATTATCTGGATGGCTCGGCGTTGGTGGTGAAGCCCAAAGAGCCGCTGCAATATAGTGAGGAGTTGAATCCGATTGAGTATCGGTTGCAGCTTGGGAGTGGGGTAATGGATTTGTCGGGAAATCTACTGCAAGAAGCATTTGACGAAATGGCTTCGTTGGCAATTAAGACTCAGCAACGTATCCAACTCAGTGGACCCACCGGTGACCCTTCAGGCGCCACCACCTCGGTGGTAACGCGTTCTGCTTATATATCGGGACTCTATCCAGGCTACCCATGCTACATTGAGCCGTCCACAACCGACTTGATAATGGAAAATGCCGGCCGATGCGCAGGCGGCCTACCTTCAGGCAGCAACGAGCTTCCGGAGGATGATCATCTTCCAATAATGAGAATGGGAGCCGATCGCCCCATCATGATAAGCTTTTCAAAGAGTATCGATCCTGACAGTGTATCGCTGGGAAGAAGCTTCCAAGTCCATCGTCTAGACTCTCAAGGAAACATCGAAAGTAGCGTAGAAGGGGAAATCATCACAGTCGGAAAAACAATTACGTTTATCCCGAATGAACCATGGATAGATGGTCAACTTTATAGCTATGTACTTGGTTCTAACGGTGATATAAATTCAAATAATGCGGTGTGTGACTCCAGCGATCCAGTTAATTCTTCAATCTGCGACTTATCCGGCCTTCCTATTCAGACTCGACTGCTTGGCGAAATAGAAGTACAAGATTTGGAAGATCCAGACCCCTTCCAGATAATGCCTTTCAATATTGGCACTACGGCTTTAGCATCTGCAGATGGTGGCGGCCCAGATATGACTCAATATTTTTTCGGCGACATGGCCTCTGACAATGTTCTTCAAAAACTCAGCACCGAGCCCGTATCCGACACCAACGGCAACCTAATGCATGATACCGAAAGAGACGTACTTACGATCGAACAGCATTTAAATTTCTTTTGGGCCTTCGCAGTCACTTTCTATGGATATGAACAACCGGAACCCGGACCAACAAACACTCCAGATCCTTTTACTCAAGGAAAAACCAGTCAGGGAGGGCATTTAATCGATCCCGGGGGTACTAGGCCATCGCCAAATAGTGCAAAGATATTGTCAACGTTTTACAGCATTAATGATATTGCGGATTTCCCTGTTCCGGTTACCGGTAGCTCTAACGCTGTTCAAGTAGGAGCCAACATAGGGTGCGGATACGAAAGCTATGACCCGCTTCCAGATCAAACCGGTTGCGTGACTTTTTCCGACCAATGTTATAGCGCAACGCCTTCAGAGTGTCCCGATGACAAATTCACCTATTTAAACAGCACAATTTTTGGTGAGGTAACCAATAAAACCGATCCACAAAAAGGATTAAAAGTACATCTTTTTCCCGGAAAAGTAGTGACAACCTCATTCTATACTATACTGAAAGGAGGACCAGGCAACATTAGCACCCCCTCTCAAAGCGGATACCAAGTAATGCGCATGCGTTACGGCAAAGACAACCCAGATTGTATAGAGAGCGCGACAAATGCCTGCGCAAGAAATCAGCCAATCATTGGTTGGATAACTGAGAAAAACGGACAGCCTGTATTTGAAGCAGAGGTGGATCTATACCTCAACGCTCCTGAGCTTCAAAAATTTGTTACCGACAGCCTCTTCCTATCTTTTGCCTATCACAACTTCTACAGCTATCAAACAACTTTGCGGCTATCAGGGCCCGTTACTTTTTTACAAGATGGAAGGATGATCATCGAACAATTCAATCTTGATCCTGTCTACTTCGATCTCTACGGCAATTCTCCAGGTCCGGTCATGGAAATACATTTGCAAATCCCAGAAAGAGGCAGTTACCTTAAATATATTTCCACCCCAATCAAATAATCTTTTTAAGGCTACTTAAATTCAAAAAACACTAAAAGACGGTCGGGCCTTATGGCCCGACCTAAAATCTTACTCCAAATTTAACGTGCCACTGAGAGAGCAATCACCGAAGTTACTTGTTCCACTAATAACAAACTGCGGCGGATATCCATCACCGTTTACAGATGGGTAAGAAATCCCAGTGACGGTTCCGCTACATTCAAAGGTCCCGGGCACACTGGCTATCGGGGTAGACAAAGTCGTCGTCCCGGCACCACTGGTGTTACTCAAGGTCCCGGTCCAGTTGAAGTTACTAAGCTGAATAGCGTCACACAGTGCATTGCCGGTGACGTCACCGCTAGAAACTGATACTGCACCGGAACCACTGATGCTTCCATTGATAGTAAGAGTACAGACTGCGGTCGGAGCGCCAGGTTTATTCAGTGTAGTCGTACCTGAATAGGTCTCCGCTTGAACCGCCCCAGCACCCGCCAGAGCCACAGCACCAGCCAAAGCCAGCAGACCTTTTTTCATTGAAACGTTCATCATCAATCTCCTGATTATATTAGACTCATTGTCTTAAGTATTCGGGACAGGTCTACTGCTTCCCTGGCCTGTCCCGGCCAACGCACGGTTTGCGCGTTGACGTCTTCACGTTACGGAAATCGCTAAAACCGACGCAATGGATTACAGGCTCACAAAATGGGTTTATTTTCCCAGTTACAATGTTACGCCCTACTTTCAAGCACTTATAAAGATTAGTCAGGGATGTTTTTTGGCGAGGTGGGCGCCAGATCGGGATTTCTATTAAAAGGGGACGGATAATAGGGTGCTTTCTTTATTTGATCTGGCGATATAAAGATTCTGCTTTAATACGTGGCGATCTTTAGCCGCCCTTTCTGTTCCGGAACGTAACGCGACCTTCTTCGACGTTTTTGCTTACAGAGAATGTCCGCTATCACTGACAGCGTTTTCATCCTGGTATTACAGCACCCAGGCGGCCTCGGTTTTATGCTGACCGTTCCATCACTTCGTTTCAGGGGCGCCTTCTGCTGACGTCCAACGTTTTCCATATTGATTGACTCGGTGTATACCATGGTTTACATTGACCCCATTGAGTCCGTACTCTCCACGCCAGGCTTCCATCACTGGCTTCGCGGACTCAAGGATGCCCAGGGCAAAGCTCATATCCTTGCTCGTCTCAGGCGCTTGTCGTTGGGTAACCCAGGGGACATCAAGCAACTTGGTGGCAGCGTCTATGAATTGCGAATTCACACCGGTCCGGGCTATCGCATCTATCTGACTAGACGAAACAAAGGCATCTTGGTTTTGCTTGCGGGCGGCATCAAAGCCACGCAGCGTAAAGACATTCGTGCCGCCCAGTCGCTGGCTAGACAGTATCGGGAGGAGCCATGAAAACTATCTCTTTGCAACCCTGGGACGCGGCTGATTACCTGGATAGCCGGGAAGCCATGGTGTCGTACCTTAACGCTTGCATCAGCGACGACCCCGGCGACGGTTCATTGATCCGGGCCGCGTTGAGCGATATCGCCCGCGCACAGAATATGAGCCACCTGGCCGAGAAGGCGGGGCTCACTCGTGCTGGCTTGTACAAGGCCCTTGCGCCCGAGGGTCGTCCCGGCTTCGACACCTTGTTGCGCATTACTCGCGCGCTGGATATCGACCTGCGGTTCGACCAACGTCCTCAGCCCTAAGGCTTGATGGCTGCCGCCACCTCGGAAGGCGCGTCTCTGAACGACCTGGTTCGCAAAGCATTAACGCGCTACCTGGCGCAACGGGCGGCCCGACATCCGCGGTAGGGACATTTTGGGTCAAGACGGCAAACATCGAGTATTCGCTCTGCGCCTCCCAGCTCGTGTACGGGAAAACCGGTAGCGCGACGCCAGGGTCCACCCCGCATCGCTCTTTTCCTACATATTCTGTCCGTGTTGTCGCACAGCCCTGGCGCTGCCGGCCCTCTATCCTGGTGCTCTTTCAGTCTAAGCAGGAGCGTTGCTTATGGATGAGCACGACACCAGCTACAAGCTGCTGTTCTCACACAAACGGATGGTGCGCGATTTACTCACCGGCTTTTTGCCAGCGGAGTGGGTCTCCGCCCTCGACCTGGATTCTCTGCAGAAGCTGAATGGCAGCTATGTCACCGATGATCTGCGTGGCCGACATGGCGATGCGGTCTGGCGGCTACGCTGGGGGAGCGACTGGCTGTACGTGAACCGCCCCGGGTATCGCGGAGGCTCCAGTATCTGAGAGAATGGAGCCATGACCAAATCCAATAAGTTTTCCCCTGAAGTTCGAGCGCGTGCAGTACGCTATGGGCCGCCGTGGAGTCCATCGCGCCCAAGATTGGCTGCGTGCCGCAGACGCTGCTGGAATGGGTCAAGCGTGCCGAGATTGATGTCGGAGAGCAGCCCGGTACGACCACGGCCGAGGCCCAACGTCTGAAGGAGCTGGAGCGCGAGAACAAAGAGCTACGGCGCGCCAACGACATCCTGCGTACGGCCAGCGCTTTTTTCGCCCAGGCGGAGCTCGACCGCAAACTGAAGTCCTGAACGCCTACATCGATCAGCACCGGGATACCTACGGGGTCGAGCCGATCTGCCGAGTATTGCAGATCGCCCCGGCGGCCTACCGGCGCCAGGCGGCCCGGCAGCGCCATCCAGAACGGTGTCGCGACCGGGCCAAGC
>JAKUPL010000018.1 GCA_022449455.1 Alcanivorax sp.
GGCCGCCAGCGCCACGGCGACGGCTACCGGCTCACCCCCGCCGGCCTGCGGCGCCTGCACCGGGGCGTGGAGGAGGCCCGCCGGCGCGACCTGCCGCTGCTGCTCACCGGCGGCGCCGAGGACCGCACACCCCGCGACCCGGACGATTCCGAGGCGGCGATGATGGCCGACCAGGCCCGGCGGCTGTGGCCCGAGGCACGAACGTGGATCGAGCCGCGCAGCCGCAGCACCTGGGAAAACGCGGTCAACAGCGCCCCGCTGCTGCGCCGCCAGGGCATCGAGTCGGTACTGCTGGTCACCGACCGCGCCCACCTGCCCCGCGCCACCCTCAGCTTCCGCCGCCAGGGCCTCACGGTCACGCCGGTGGCGGTGGACACCCTGCCCCGGGAAGCCTGGCTGCCCTCCGCCGGCGCGCTGGTGGAGGTCCCGGTGATCTGGCGGGAATGGGTCGCTCTGGTTTGGTATCGGATCCGGTATTTTTAGGGGGCGGCCTATGGCCGCGATACAGGATGCAGGATACAGGATGAAGGGAGGTCACCCTGTCGGTTTCTGTATCCTTCACCCTGTATCCTGTATCGCGGCCGAAGGCCGCATCGCGCCAGCGGCGCGGGCGGTGTCCGGGTCGAGTTTTTCCAACGCCTGGTAATGGCTGAGAAACACCTCCCCGGTCAGCCGTTGAAGGAAATCGCTGCGCTGCAGCTGGTCCATCACCGGTCCTTTTACTTCCGAGAGATGCAGGGTGACGCCGGCGTCGGCGAGGCGGCGGTTGAGGGTTTGCAGGCTGTCCAGGGCGCTGGCGTCGATGTGATTGATGGCCGAGCACAGCAGCACCACATGGCGGCGGCCGTCACGGTGCAGGGCGCGGTCGTAGATGGCGTCCTCGGTGCGCCGGGCGTTGGCGAAGTAGAGCGATTCGTCGACGCGGATCGACAGCACCCGGGGCGAGGTGATCACCCGGTGGCGGCGTACATTGCGGAAGTGTTCGGTGCCGGGCATCTGGCCCAGTTCCGCGATGTGTGGCTGGCTGGTGCGCCACAGGTGCAGGGCCAGGGCCGACGCCACCCCGGCGATCACGCCCGCTTCCACGCCCGCCGCCAATACCCCCAGCAGGGTCACCAGCATGGCGGTGAAGTCCGCCTTGGCGTAGCGCCAGGCCCGCGCCAGCGCCGGCAGGTCCACCAGGGACAGCACCGCCACGATGATGGTGGCGGCCAGGGTGGCCTTGGGCAGGAACTGGAACCACGGCGTGAAGAACAGGGTGGTCAGGGCGATGCCGCCGGCGGTGAACACGCCGGCCAGCGGGGTGCGGGCGCCGGCGTCGAAATTGACCACCGAGCGGGAGAAGCCGCCGGTCACCGGAATGCCGCCGCTCACCCCGGAGGCCAGGTTGGCGGCGCCCAGGCCGATCAGTTCGGCGTTGGAGTCCACCCGCTGGCGGCGCTTGGCGGCCAGGGTCTGGGCCACCGATACCGATTCCACGAAACCGATCAGGCTGATCAACAGCGCCGGCAGCCACAGCGCTTGCCACAGCCCGGGGTCGAAGGCCGGCAGGGTGGGCACCGGCAGGCCGCCGGGCACCGGGCCGACCACCGCCACGCCACGCTCCGCCAGACCACCCGGCCCGGCGGCCAGGGTGGTGGCGATCACCGCCACCACCGGGCCGGCCTTGGTCAGCAAATCCACCAGCCAGGGCGGCAGGGCGGTGCGCCCCAGCCACCGCTTCAGCGGCCCCCGCGCCCACAGCAGAAACAGGACGGCGGTGCCGCCCAGCAGCAGCGTGGGGCCGTGCACCTGATCCAGGTGGCCGGCGCCGGACGCCACCAGTTGCCAAAGGGTGTCGCCGCCCATATCGATGCCCAGCAGATGGCGCAACTGGCTGGCGGCGATCAGCAGACCGGAGGCGGTGATAAAGCCGCTGATCACCGAATGGCTGAGCAGATTGGCGATCCAGCCCAGGCGCAGCACGCCCATCACCACCAGCAACCCGCCGGACATCAACGCCAGCACCACGGTGGCGGCCAGATAACGGTCGGCGTCGCCGCCGGCGACCTGGCCGGCGGCGGCCGCCGTCATCAGCGAGACCACCGCCACCGGGCCCACCGCCAGGGTGCGGCTGGAGCCGAACAGGGCGTAGGCGATCAGCGGCAGAATGCTGGCGTACAGGCCCACCTGTGCCGGCACCCCGGCGAGCAGCGCATAGGCCAGGCTCTGCGGGATCAACATCAAGGTGACGATCAACGCCGCCAGGCCGTCGGCGGCGGCGTCCTCGCGCCGGTAGCCGGCCAGCCAGCCGGCGGCGGGCAGCCAGTGACTCGGTTTCATGGGCGGCGGTTCAGGGGGTCAGGGTTTGGGCCCGCTCCCACAGTTTGCCGCAGCGGTTGCCGGTGCGGCAGAACGCCAGCACCGGGCCCGGTTGCTGGCGGATCAGCTCGGCGAAGCGGCGCGCGTCGTCGTCGTTGATCTCGCTGGCCACCACCGGCTGGTAGTGATACGTCAGGCCGGCCTCACGGGCGGCTTGTTCCATGGCGCGATGGTCCGGCTGATCCTCGCCTTCGCCGTCCGGGCGGTTGTTGATGACCACCCGGAAGCCGTCCCTCGCCAGGGTGGCCATGTCCTCGGGGCGCAGTTGCGGCGAGACCGCCAGATCCGGGGTGAGATGGGTGTAGTCGTTCATGGGGCCTCCGGGGCGCCGAATACGTTGAGGGGAATCTTCAGATAGCGGGTGCCGTTGCTCTCCGCCGGCGGCAGGTGGCCGGCGCGCATGTTCACCTGCACCGACGGCAGAATCAGGCGCGGCATGCCCAGGGTGGCGTCGCGTTGCTCGCGCATGGCCACGAAGGCCTCCTCGCTGACGCCCTCGTGGACATGGATATTGTGCCGGCGCTGGTCGCCCACGGTGGTTTGCCAGTGGAAGTCCTCGCGGCCCTCCGGCAGGTAGTCGTGGCACAGAAACATGCGGGTCTCGTCGGGCAGCGCCAGCAGTTTGCGGATCGAGCGGTACAGGGTGCGGGCGTCGCCGCCGGGGAAGTCGCAGCGGGCGGTGCCGTAGTCCGGCATGAACAGGGTATCGCCGACGAACACCGCGTCGCCGATCACATGGCTCATGCAAGCCGGCGTGTGCCCGGGGGTGTGCAGGGCGCGGCAGGCCAGTTTGCCGATTGAGTAGGTTTCGCCGTCGTGGAACAGATGATCGAACTGGCTGCCGTCCCGGGCGAAGTCGGTGCCGGCGTTGAAAATGCGCCCGAAGGTCTCCTGCACGGTGCGGATCCGGTCGCCGATGGCCAGCTTGCCGCCCACCCGTTCCTGCAGCCAGGGCGCCGCCGACAGGTGGTCGGCGTGCACGTGGGTCTCCAGCAGCCACTCCACGGTCAGCTCGTGGGCGCGCACGAAATCCACCAGGCGCCGGGCGCCCTGATGGCGGGTACGGCCGGCGGCCGGGTCGTAATCGAGCACCGAGTCGACGATGGCGCAATGGCGGGTCGCCGGGTCGATGACCACATAGCTGACGGTGTTGGTGTCGTGATCGAAAAAGCTTTCCACCTGGGGGTGTTCGGTGGGCGCGGATGTCATGACGGCCTCCTCGGGAAAAAGGGATCCCTGGTGCTGTTTATAGGAGGCCGGGGCGGCGCTGTCAAATAGGTTATATGCTTATTCCTAAAAAATATAACACCCGATCCAATAGCGTTAGCGCCCGGGAAAGGTATCCAGCAAACCCCGGGCGCCGCGCCCGCGATTGAGCACCACCAGCGCCAGCGCCAGCAGTAGGGTGGGCCAGGCGCCGGTGGCCATGAACGGGGTGCTGCCCTGGCGGGGCTGGTACTCGGTGAGCAGCAGGTCGCGCTGGAACTGGGGCAGCCGGTCGCGCACCTTGCCGTGCTGATCGACCACCGCGGTGATGCCGTTGTTGGTGCCACGCAGCAGCCAGCGGCCGGTTTCCACGGCGCGCAGGCGGCTCATCTGAAAGTGCTGATGGGGCCCGGCGGAGGTGCCGAACCAGGCGTCGTTGCTGATCGTCAGCAGCACATCGGCGCCGGCGCTGCGGGTGGCCACCAGATCCGGGTAGAGAATCTCGTAGCAGATAAAGGGCGCGATCTCATGGCCCAGGGCGTGCAGGTTGGGCTGGCCCGGGTGGCCCGGCGTGAAGCTGGACATGGGCAGATCGAAGAATGGAATCAGCCCGCGCAGCAGGTCCTGGAACGGTACGTACTCGCCGAACGGCACCAGCTTTTGTTTGTGGTAGACGCCGTCGTCGTGGTCGGTGCCCACCACCGCGATGCTGTTGTGGTAGGTGGTGGGCAGGTGGCGGTCGTCGCGCCAGGGCAGGCCGCTGATCAGCGCCCCGCCCCGGGCGGCCAGGGCCTGGCCCTCGCCGTCCACGAAGCCCTGGATGTCCTGGTAGAACTCGATCATCGCCGACTCCGGCCAGATCACCAGGGTGCCGTCGGGCACCTGGTCGGTGAGGCCGGCGTAGATCTCGCGGGTCTCCTGGCGCATGGTCGCCAGCCATTTCAGGTCCTGGGGCACGTTGCCCTGGGCCAGGGCCACCGCCTGGCGGTCGCCGGCGGGCCGGGTGAAGGTCAGTTGGCCCCCGACCAGGGCGACCACCACCAGCAGCGCCGACAGGGTCAGCGGGCCGGTGGCGCGCCCGCGCCGGGCGATCAGATCGATGCCGGTGGCGGCCAGCAGCACCGCCGTCAGGGTCATCGCCCAGATGCCGCCCAGCGGCGCCAGTCCGGACAGCGGCGTATCGATGGCGGCGTAGCCGGCGTACAGCCAGGGGAAACCGGTGAACAGCCAGCCGCGCACCCAATCCAGCAGCACCCAGACCCCGGCGAACATCAGCGCGCCGCCGCCCAGACGCCGGGTCAGCCAGAAGGTGAGGCCGTAAAACAGCGCCATCACGGCGGCGAAGGCGGCGGTGAACGGAATCGCCATCCACAGCGGCATAAAGCCGTAATCGGTCATCGACACATGCAGCCAGCTGACGCCGAAGCCGAACAGCCCCAGCCCGTACAGCCAGCCGTGCAGCAACGCCCGGCGCGGCGTCGGCGCGCGCACCTGGGTCACGTAGCCAAGGGCGATACTCACCGGCAACAGCGGCCACAGGTCATAGGGCGCGAACGCCAGCGGAAACAGAAGCCCGGCGATCAGGGCAAGCAGCAGGTTGAGCATGGGTGTCGTCGGTCCCGGTGCTGGAATGGAAAAAGGGGCTCGAAGCCCCACTTTGCTGACGTCACGTTATACGTAAAGGAACCGGCATACGCCACGCCGCCGGTGTCCGACGCTAGTCGGTGGCGGCCGCGTCCAGCGGCGTGACCCGCAGCAGCCGGATGGTGCGCCCGTCGGCGCTCAGCACGGTAAAGCGGAAGCCGCCCATTTCCACCGCCTCTTCCCGCTGCGGCAGATGCCCGAAGGCCTGCATTACCAGGCCGCCGATGGTGTCGAATTCCTCGTCGCTGAAGCCGGTCTTGAAGTGTTCGTTGAACTCGTCGATGGGGGTGAGCGCCTTGACGGTATAGTCGTCGCCTTCCAGATCCTTGATCAGGTAGTCGTCGTCCTCGATGTCGTGCTCGTCCTCGATCTCGCCGACGATCTGTTCCAGCACGTCCTCGATGGTGACCAGCCCGGCCACGCCGCCGTATTCATTGACCACGATGGCCATGTGATTCTTGGTGATGCGGAATTCCCGCAGTAACGAATCCAGGCGCTTGGATTCCGGCACCACCATGGCGGAGCGCACATGATCCTTGATCGAGAAGCGCTCCATTTTGGCGGGCTCCAGAATCAGGGCCAGCAGGTCCTTGGCCAGCAGGATGCCGATGATTTCGTCCGGGTCGTCGC
Source organism: Alcanivorax sp. (assembly GCA_022449455.1). Lineage (GTDB taxonomy): Bacteria > Pseudomonadota > Gammaproteobacteria > Pseudomonadales > Alcanivoracaceae > Alloalcanivorax. Next base: position 5,842 of record JAKUPL010000018.1, read on the forward strand.
CCAGCACCGGAAAGCGGGAGTGGGCGCAGTCGATGATGGTGGGCAGGAAATCGCGGGGGTCGTCGGAGGCGCGGATGCTGACCATCTGCGAGCGCGGGATCAGAATTTCCCGCACCTGCATGTCGGAGACGCAGATGGCGCCTTCGATAATGCCCAGGGTGTCACCGTCGATCACGTCGCTGTCGCGCATGGAGCGCATCAGAGCCAGCAGTTCTTCCCGGGAACCGGGGGTGGAGGTGAAAAACTGGCCGACGCGCTCCAGCCAACTTCGGCCGGTGCCGCTATCGGAATAATCGTCCGACATCAGGGGTCGAGCTCCATGCTTTCGGTGGAAGGTTGATCATCAAGGGGTTGGTACGGGTCCGGGTAGCCCAGCTCGGCCAGGGCGCGGACTTCCAGGGCCTCCATGACCTCCGCGTCCTCGTCCTCGATATGGTCGTAGCCGAGCAGGTGCAGCACGCCGTGGGTGACCATGTGCGCCCAGTGGGCCTCCAGGGCCTTGTCCTGCTCGGCGGCTTCGCGGCGCACCACCGGCGCGCTGATCACGATGTCGCCGAGCAGCGGCTCGAAGGCGTCCTCGGGCAGGCCCTCGGGCATGTCGAAGGGGAAGGACAGCACATTGGTGGCTTTGTCCTTGCCCCGGTACTCCCGGTTCAGGACCCGGATCTCGGCGTCGTCCACCACCCGCACGGTGATGTCGCCGACCACGCCCCCGGCCACTTCCGCGGCTTTCAGGGCCCAGGCCCGCAAGTCCGATTCGTCGGGGGCGTCGCTGGCGTCGCTGGCCCACTGGACCTCAACGCTGGGTGTCGGTATCCCGCTCATGACGGTCGTAGGCCTCTACTATGCGTTGCACCAGCGGGTGGCGGACCACGTCGCGGCTGTCGAAACGGGTGACGCCGATCTCGGTCTCGCCGTCCAGCACGTCCAGGGCGTTGACCAGCCCGGAGCGTTGATGGCGGGGCAGATCCACCTGGGTCACGTCGCCGGTGATCACCGCCTTGGAGCCGAAGCCGATGCGGGTCAGGAACATCTTCATCTGTTCCGGCGTGGTGTTCTGCGCCTCGTCCAGAATCACGAAGCTGTTGTTCAGGGTACGCCCGCGCATATAGGCCAGGGGCGCCACCTCGATCACCATGCGGTCCATCAGCTTGGCGACCTTCTCGAAACCGAGCATTTCATAGAGGGCGTCGTAGAGCGGGCGCAGGTAGGGATCGATCTTTTCCGCCAGATCGCCGGGCAGGAAGCCCAGCTTCTCGCCGGCCTCCACCGCCGGGCGCACCAGCAGGATGCGCTGCACCTCGGCTTTTTCCAGGGCGTCCACGGCGCAGGCCACCGCCAGCCAGGTCTTGCCGGTGCCGGCCGGGCCGATGCCGAAGTTGATGTCGAAGCGGCGTACCTTCTTGACGTATTCCCGCTGGTGGCCGCCGCGCGGTTTGATGCGCGCCCGCTTGGTGCGGATCACCACCTCGTCGCTGGGGAAGGCCACGGTGTTGTCCACCTTTTCCGACAGCTCGGACTGCTGCAGCTGCAGATGCACCATTTCCGGGGTCAGGTCTTCCACTTCCGCGGTCTGCTCGTAGAGATCACTGAGCACCGAGGACGCGGCCTGCACCGCCTGGGAGTCGCCGGACAAATGGAACACGTTACCGCGGTTGCGGATGTCCACCTTCAGGCGTTGGGCGATCTGCTTGATGTGCTCGTCCAGCCGGCCACAGAGGCTGGCCAGGCGACGGGAGTCGTAGGGTTCAAGACTGACTTGCTGGGAAGCGGCTGGTGTGTCCAAGTGGGTAAAGGGGGCCCCGCGGGCTGTTGTCGATGAATTGAGCATACCCCGAAGCCAGGTTCGGGGAAAGCGCCGGGAGGCCGCTGGCCGACCTCTCCTTCACGCGCACTCTAGCCGCCCGGTCAGGTCCGGGGCAAGAGGTACCGGGCCGGTTGTCGGACAGCCGCCGGCGGGCCGCGCCTCAATCCGGGATCAGGGCCCGTTTGCGGGTGCTGCCGGCGTCGATCTCGTGGTAGGCGTCGATGGCCCGGGAAAACGGGACTTCCTGGAATTCCAGCGGCGCCGGCACCGCGCCGTTCTCGAAAAACGCACCGATCCGGTCCAGCATGGCGGCGCTGGCGGGCAGCTCGTGAAGCATGGAATTGATGCCCACGATGCTGCCGCCGCGGCGATACAAATTGATGATCGGTGTCTCCACCTTGCCGTTGGTCGGCGCGGCGATCACCGCGATGCGGCCGAACGGCGCCACGGTTTCCACCGCGGCGGGCAGCCAGAAGCCGGTGGTGTCCAGGATCACCTCCGGGGCATCGCCCAGCAGTGCGCGTACCTCGTCGCCGAGATTGTTGGCCGCCGGCAGGGTCAGGGCGCGCAGGCCCTGGTCGCCGAACTGCTCCACCTGGGCGGAACGGCGCGCCGCCAGGATCACCCGGGCACCCAGCGCCCGCGCCAGCCCCGCCGCGGCCCGGGCCACCGCGCCGGCGCCGATGATCAGCACCGCGGTGCCGGCCTTTACCTGGCAGCGTTCCAGGGACTCCAGGGCGGTCAGATAGGGCACGCCGCTGACCGCCGCCTGGGCGAACGACAGGGCCGCCGGCTTGCGGCTGACGCCGTTCACCGGCACCACCAGATACTCCGCGTGGCTGCCGTCCAGGGTGAAGCCGGGGCCCTTGCCACTGCCCCACACTTCCAGGCCGATCATGTCGGCGGGGCCGGCGTCGATGACGCCGGCGAAATCACGGCCGGGAATACGCGGGGTGGTGGTGTAGGGGAAGCGGCCAAGCACGTTTTTCACGTCACTGGGGTTGAGGCCGGCGGCGCGGATTGCCACCCGGACCTCGCCCTCCGCCGGCTGCGGGGTCGGTCGCTCGGTGAGTGTCAGGTTGCCGAGGCTTCCGGTGGCGGAAAAGATCAGTGCTCGCATCGCGACTCCTTGGGGCTGAGCCCGCAGTGTAACCCGTGAGGCGCCGCGGTTTTACCGATTTTACAGAGTTCGCTCAGGCCGGCCGCACCCGGGGGCCCAGGTCGCCGTCGCAGGTCACCGTCTGCAGATCCCGGGGCAGCAGGAACAGCGGTTCGTCCCGTTGCGGGTCCAGCTCGCGCCAGGCTTCCCGGTCCACTTCCACTTCCACGATGCCCCGGCCCCAGCCGCGCGGTTCCAGCTCCACGGTGACGGTGCCGCCGAACACGCTGCGACCGGCCACCCGCACCGGCAGGGAGGCGCTGTCGCTGGGCTGGCGGGCCAGCTCCGCCTCGTGGGGGCGCAGGTACAGGGTCAGGTCGCCGTTCGGGCAGGCGCCGTGGGTGTCCAGGCGCAGGCTGGCCTCGCCATCCCGCCACAGGCGCCCGTCGTACTGACCTTCCAGAGCGTTGATGTGGCCCAGGAAATCGAACACGAAGCGGCTGGCCGGCTGTTCATAGACCTGCAGCGGCGTGCCCACCTGCTCGATGTGGCCCTGGCTCATCACCACCACCCGATCGGAGACCTCCATGGCCTCTTCCTGGTCGTGGGTGACGAACAGGCTGGTCACGTCGATCTGCTCGTGCAGGTGGCGCAGCCAGCGGCGCAGCTCCTTGCGCACCTTGGCGTCCAGGGCGCCGAACGGTTCATCCAGCAACAGCACCTCGGGCTTCAGCGCCAGGGCCCGGGCCAGCGCCACCCGCTGCTTCTGGCCGCCGGACAGCTGCGCCGGGTAGCGGCCAGTCATGGTGTCCATCTGCACCAGCTCCAGCAGCTCGCGCACCCGGGCGCGAATGGCGTCGCGGGACGGGCGCTGGTCGCGGGGCAGCATGCGCAGGCCGAAGGCCACGTTGTCGGCCACGGTGAGATGGCGGAACAGGGCGTATTGCTGGAACACGAAGCCCACCCGGCGGCGGCGAGCGTCCAGGGTGGTCACGTCCCGGTCGTTGAAGAACACCCGGCCCCGGTTCGGCCGCTCCAGGCCGGCGATGATGCGCAGCAAGGTGGTCTTGCCGGACCCGGACGGGCCCAGCAGGCCCACCAGGCCGCCGTCGGAGACGTCCAGGCTGATGTCGTCCAGGGCGGTGAAGCCGCCGAAGGTTTTGCGGATCGACTCGACGCGGATACTCACGGGGTTACCTCCTGGGCGGCATCGATTTTGTGGCGCTGGCGCCATTCCAGCACGGTTTTCAGCAGCAGGGTGACCAGCGCCAGGGCGGCCAGCAGGCCGGCGGCGGTGAACGCGCCCACGCTGTTGTAGTCCTCGTTGAGCATCTGGATCAGCAGTGGCAGGGTCAGGGTCTCGCCGCGAATCAGCCCGGACACCACGCTGACCGCGCCGAATTCGCCCACCGCCCGGGCGTTGGTGAGCACGACCCCGTAGAGCAGCGCCCAGCGGATCTTCGGCAGGGTCACGTACCAGAACGCCTGCCAGCCGGAGGCGCCCAGCAGCACCGCCGCCTCCTCTTCCTCGGTGCCCTGGGACTGCATCAGCGGAATCAGTACCCGGGCCACATAGGGGCAGGTCACGAACACGGTGACCATGATCATGCCCGGCAGGGCGAACATCAGCTGCAGCCCGAGGGTGTCGTCCAGCCACTGGCCGACCACGCTCTGGCCGCCATAGACCACCAGATAGCAGAGGCCGGCCACCACCGGGGACATGGCGAAGGGGATGTCGATCAGGGTGGTGAGCAGCTTGCGGCCACGGAATTCATAGCGGGTCACGCACCAGGCCAGCAGCACGCCGAACACCAGGTTCACCGGCACCGTGACCAGGGCCACGATCACGGTCAGTTTGATGGCGCTGATCATGTCGGTGCTGGTCAGGTTGTCGGCCACCACGGCGGCGCCCTGGGAAAACGCCTGGGTGAAGATCAGCACCAGCGGCAGCACCAGCAGCACCACCACGGCGCCGAAGGCGGCCAGGATCAGGGCCCATTGGTGCCAGTGTCGGGGCATGGGGCGGCGACTCCGTCTCGGGGGAAGAAAAGCAGGGCACTGATTCTATATTCCGTATCAGCAAAATAAAGCGCTGTTTTAGAACATCTGGGCATTCGGTTAGATCACCGCCCCACCGTTCGCCACATTTTTTTACCCACGGTTACATCCAAAACCGCCCGCCGTGCGTATCACCCCAGGGAATCCGGAGCCCGACGCCCGGCCCCATCGTGACGCATTCCAGCTTAACAAGGAGAAAAGCATGAACGTGAAAGGCAAAGGTTTGATGTGGCTGACGCCCCTGGCGATGGCGGTGACCCTGGCCGCCTGCGGCGGCAACAGTGACAGCCGGCGGGCGCCGGGCGGCGGTGACGCCGCGCCACGGGGCACGCCCCTGCTGGTGATGCACAACGGCGGCGGCCTGGTCGGCCAGGTGGACCGGCTGGACGCCGACCTGAACGTCACCGCCACTTTCGCGGCGGACGCCAACGAAGGCATCGCCCTGGATCTGCTGGGTAACCTCTACGCCGCCAACGACCGCAGTGGCGCCCCCAGCAGCCTGCAGGTGCTGCACCGCCTCGCTGAGCGCGCCGACGCCGGTTCCCCGGACGCCACCCTGGACCGCGATATCCCGGCGGACGGCTCGATGACCCTGAAGGGCATCGCCATCGCCCACCGGGCAGGCCTGGTCATGGCCGCCAACACCGGCGGCAACAGCGTGCAGGTGTTCGGCACCGCCGCCGGCGAGGACGCCGTGCCCCTGGCCACCACCGCGTTGCCCGCCAATGCCTGGGACCTGGTCTATGACGAAGACGCCGACCGCGTGTTCCTGGCCATGACCAACGGCACCGTGCTGGTGATCGACGACTACGTGGCCGGTGGTTTCATGGCCACCCCGGCGCGTACCATCACGCCGGACGGCGCCGGTACCCCTTCCAATATTCACGGCATCGACTATCGCGCCGACACCGACACCCTGGTGATCACCGACGTGGGCGACGCCGCCATCGCCGATGACGGCGCCCTGTACGTGATCGAGAACGCCGCCACCGCCAGCGGCACCGTGACCCCGTCGCGCACCGTGGCCGGCCCGGCCACCCGCCTGGGCAACCCGGTGGATCTGATTCTGGATGGCGATACCGCCTACATCGCCGAGAAGTCCAACGACGCGGTGCTGGTGTACCGCAACGTGTTCAGCGGTGCCAGCGGTGACGTGGCCCCGGATCTGGCGGTGGACAGCGTGAAACCGGAATCCCTGGCCCGGCTGATCGACGCCGAGCCGATGGCCGACCTGTCCGACATCGACGCCACCGGCGTCACCTTCACCGGGGTGGCGGTGACCAGCAACCCGCCGGCGGCGCCGGGGGACGCGGACGTGGTGATCCTGGACCTGGACCTCACCAGCCAGCAGCGCGGCTTCACCACCGGCCAGGACCGGGAGAGCCTGGCGTTCAATCAGATGGGCGACGCCTATGTGACCGCCGACACCGGCATTGCCGTGATCAACCGCCTGGCCACCGGCCGTGACGGCGACAGCCTGGACGCCAGCCGCGACCGCGTTATCGAGGGGGGCAATACCGGCCTGTCCGCGCCCAAGGGCTTCGACGTGGCCGACGGCCCCGGCTGGGTGCTGGTCACCGACCAGGGCGACCCGGCGGTGCGCGTGTTCGGCGCCCAGGCCGACGGCGACAGCGCGCCAGTGTTCGTCACCGACCTGACCGTGGCGCCCTGGGACCTGGACTATGACCCGGACGGCGACCGCCTGTACGTGGCGCTCACCAACGGCACCGTGGCGGTGTTCGACGACTACGGCAGCGAGCGCGGCGCCTCCGGCGCGGACCGCATCATCGTGCCCGCCGAGGGCGGCACCGCCTTCGCCGCGCCCACCAACCTGCACGGCATCGTCCATGTGGCGGAAACCGACCAGCTGATCCTGTCCGACGTGGGCAGCGGCGCCAACCCCACCGACGGCAAGTTGTACGTGCTGAACGGCGCGTCCACCGCCGACGGCATCACCAATGTGGCGGTGCGCATCGACAACGGTGACAACAGCACCGTGGGCAACACCCTGCTGGGCAACCCGGTGGACATCGCCTTCGACGGTGAGCACCTGTATGTGGCCGAGAAGTCCCAGGGCAAGGTGCTGCGCTTCGACAACATCCTGGACGCCGCCAGCGGTGACATCGCACCGTCGCTGAGCTACGACCAGGCCTCACCGGAATCGGTATCGCTGATCGCCGACTACCTGGGCCGCGCGCCCGAGCCCGCGCCCGAGTAAGCGCCGGCGGGCCGCTCTTTCCGAGTCAGGGAAGGGCGGCCTGTCCGTTCCGGTGGCCCGGCGGGCCGCGTTGACAGACCCTTCTCGCCGGTACCGGCAAGATCGCGTCAATATCCTTCGCGCCCCGGACCCCGCCATGGACGACGGTCAGCAAGATCTGGAACACGGCAACACCCTGCTGATGGCCTGCGCCGACGGTGATCGGAACGCCTTCCATCGGCTCTATCTTCGAGAGGCACCGCGGTTGCTGGCGCTGGCCCGTCGCTTTACCGGCGATGGCGCCGCCGCCGAGGACGCGGTGCAGGATACCTTCGTGCAGGCCTGGCGCAACGCGCGCCGCTTCCACCGCGAGCGCGGCAGCGCCCGGGCCTGGCTGCACGGTATCCTGCGTTTGCGGTTGCTCAGCCAGCACCGCGGCGCACGGCGCCATGACCACGAGGCGTTGCCCGGCGACGACTGGCCCGACCCGGGCCCCTCGCCGGAGCAATGCTCCCTGGACGAGCGCCGGGACCGGGCCCTGCGGGTTTGTCTGCGCGGTTTGCGCGGCGAGCGGCGGCGGCCGATCCTGATGGCGTTTTACCTGGGCTACACCTATGAACAGATCGCCGAACATCTGGCGGTGCCCCTGGGCACCATCAAGAGCCGGATCCGATCCGGCTTGAAGGGGTTAGAGGAGTGTCTGCGGCTATGATTCCCGACGACCCGCAAGAGCGCCGTCTGCTGATCGCCGAGTACGTGCTCGGTTTGCATCAGGGCGAGCGCGCCGAGGACATCGAGCGCTGGCTGGCGCTGGACGCGGAAGCGGGCCGGCTGGCGGCGCGCTGGCGGGAGAGCTGGACCGGCGCCGCCGACCTGCTGCCGCCGGAACGCCTGCCCCCGCACCTGTGGCGGCGGGTGGCGCGCCAGGCCGGCGTGGCCACGCCCTGGTGGCGGGCCGGCTGGGCCAGTGTGTCGGTGTGGCGCACGGTGAGTGCCGCGCTGCTGGTGGCGGTGGTGCTGCTGCTGGGGCCGTTGCGGGCCCCGGCGCCGGTCTACACGGTGGTGCTGCAGGCCCCCGGTGAAGCCGCCAGCCCGGGCTGGCGCGTCACCGTGTCCGCCGACGGCGACCTGCAACTGACGCCGCTGGTCACCGGCCAGTACGCCGCCGACCGCAGCGTGCAGTTCTGGACCCTGGAAAACGACGCCCCCGGACCGCGCTCCCTGGGGCTGGTGGAACCGGGCCGGACGCTGGTGATTCCCGCCAACCGGGTGGGCGGCGTGGAGAGCGGCCAGCTGTTCGAACTGACTCTGGAACCGCAAGGCGGCTCGCCCAAGGACCGCCCCACCGGGCCGGTGTTGTTCATCGGGCGGGCGGTTGAAATCTAGAAGAGAGCTTGCAGCTTCACCCGCCCTGCCAACGCTTGATCATCCTGCCCTGCACAACCTGAATGCCGAACAACAGAACCAGGGACGCGCCGAGGATCACGGACGCCAGGGCGCTGGCGGCGGCGAAGTCGTATTCTTCCAGGCGGATATTGACCAGCAGCGAGATGATCTCGGTTTCGAAGGGCATATTGCCGGCGATAAAGATCACCGCGCCGTATTCCCCCAGGCTGCGGGTAAAGGCCAGGGCGGTGCCGGTGAGCAGGGCCGGCATCAACTGGGCCAGCACCACCTTGAAGAACGACGCCATCGGCGTGGCGCCCAGGGTGGCGGCGGCTTCTTCCACGTCCGGCGTGAGATCCTCCAACACCGGCTGCACCGCGCGCACCACGAACGGCAGGCTGGTGAAGCTCATGGCGATCATGATGCCCAGCGGCGTGTAGGCCACCGGAATGCCCACCGCCTCGAACCATTGGCCCAGCCAGCCGTTGGCGGCGAACAGCGCCGACAGGGTCAGGCCGGCCACGGCGGTGGGCAGGGCGAAGGGCAGGTCCACCAGGGCGTCCATGACGCGGCGGCCGGGGAAGCGATAGCGTACCAGCACCCAGGCCAGCAGCATGCCGACCACCGCGTTGATCAGGCTGGCGCCGGCGGCGGACAACACCGTGACCTTGAAACTGGCCAGGCTGCGCGGGTTGCTGATCACCGACCAGTAGCGGTCCCAGCTCATGTCACTGACGTGCAGCACCAACCCGGACAGCGGCACCAGAATCACCAGGCAGATAAAGAACACGCTCAGCGCGAAGCTGAGCGTGAAGCCGGGCAGAACCGAATGTCGGGTGCGCAGGATCGCCAATTAACGCAGGCTCCGTGCTTTCGCCTGCAGCTTGTCGAGCTCGCCGCCGGAGGCGAAGTGGGTGTCCTGAGCCTCGGCCCAGGAACCGAAGTAGTCCTCCACCTTCAGCAGTTTCACCGGCGGGAACTGGTCCTCGGTGGCCTTCACCACGTCCGGATGGTGCACACGGTAGTTGAAGGTGGTGAGCAGCTGCTGGATGTCCTTGCTGTACAGGTATTCCAGGTACTCGGTGGCCACCTCGCGGGTGCCGCGCTTGTCCACCACCTTGTCGACCACGGTGACCGGGAACTCGGCCAGCACGGACGTCTTCGGCACCACCACGTCGTACTCATCGCTGCCGTACTGCTTGCGGATGTTGTTCACCTCGGACTCGAAGCTGATCAGCACGTCGCCGATCTGGCGCTCGGCGAAGGTGACGGTGGCGCCGCGGCCACCGGAATCGAACACCGACACATTGGCCAGGAAGTGCGCCATGTAGTCGCGGATCTTTTCCTCGTCGCCGTCAAAGCGCTCCTCGGCGGCCATCCAGGCGGCCAGGTAGGTGTAGCGGCCGTTGCCGGAGGTCTTGGGGTTGGGGAACACCACGTCCACCCCGTCCTTGGCCAGATCGGCCCAGCCCTGGATGTTCTTGGGGTTGCCCTTGCGCACCAGGAAGGCGGTGGTGGAATAGTACGGGCTGGAGTTGTTCGGCAGCCGGGTGTTCCAGTCTTCCGGAATCAGGTTGCCCTTGTCGTGCAGCACGTTCACGTCGGTGACCTGGTTGAAGGTCACCACGTCCGCGTCCAGGCCCTGAAGAATGGCGCGGGCTTGCTTGGAGGAACCGGCGTGGGACTGCTTGATGGTGATGTCCTCGCCGGTCTTCTCTTTCCAGTGGGCCTGGAATTCCGGGTTATAGGCCTGGAACAGCTCCCGGGCGATGTCGTAGGAACTGTTGAGGATGGTCTGCTGGGCGCCGGCCAGGGAGGCCAGGGACAGCAAAGCGGCGGTCAGCCAAACACGCATTTGTCGGGCTCCTTATGAATGATTACGGGCGAATCGGAAACGAATGGACGCCAGTTTATATAACCGCTGGTTTAAATAAAGGTCGTGGTTAAACCGATTTGGAATTTCAATATGGCCATCAGCCGGCCTCATCCAGGGCCTTCAGTCCGCCCCGCAACGAGTTGGGCAGGGCTTCGAGGATCTCCACGTCGACGAATTCGCCGATCAGGTCGATGTCGTCGCAGGCGAAGTTCACCACCCGGTTGTTCTCGGTGCGGCCCTTGAGCTGGCCCGGGTCCTTCTTGGAGAAGCCGTCCACCAGGATGCGCTGGGTGCTGCCCACCATCTTGCGGGAAATGTCCTGGGCCTGCTGGTTGATGCGCTGCTGCAGCAGGCGCAGCCGTTCCTTCTTCACCGCCATCGGCACGTCGTCGGGCAGGTCCGCCGCCGGGGTGCCCGGGCGCGGGCTGTAGATAAAGCTGAACGAGGCGTCGTAACCGATGTCGGCGATCAGGTTCATGGTCGCCTCGAAATCCGCGTCGGTCTCGCCGGGGAAGCCGATAATGAAATCCGAGCTGTAGGAAATGTCCGGGCGGATGCGGCGCAGCTTGCGCAGTTTCGCCTTGTACTCCAGCGCCGTGTGGTTGCGCTTCATCAGCGCCAGGATGCGGTCGGAGCCGGACTGCACCGGCAGATGCAGGTGGTCCACCAGTTCCGGAATCTCCCGGTACACCTCGATCAGGGCGTCGGAGAACTCCATCGGATGGCTGGTGGTGTAGCGGATGCGGTCGATGCCCTCGATGTCGCGGATCAGCAGCAGCAGCTCGGCGAAATCCACCATCGCGCCGCCGGCGCCCGGGCCCCGGTAGGCGTTCACGTTCTGGCCCAGCAGGTTGACCTCGCGCACGCCCAGGTCGGCCAGGTGGCGGATCTCATCCAGCACCGGCCGCACCGGGCGGCTCACTTCCTCGCCGCGGGTGTAGGGCACCACGCAGAAGGTGCAGTATTTGGAGCAGCCTTCCATGATCGATACGAAGGCGCTGGGGCCGTCCACGCTGGGTTCCGGCAGGCTGTCGAACTTCTCGATTTCCGGGAAGGTCACGTCGATGGCCAGGGAACGGGTGGTGGACGCCTGGGTGATCAGGCCGGGCAGGCGGTGCAGGGTCTGCGGGCCGAACACCACGTCCACATAGGGCGCCCGCTCGCGGATCGCCTCGCCCTCCTGGCTGGCCACGCAGCCGCCCACGCCGATGATCAGGTCCGGATTGCGGTCCTTCAGGCGCTTCCAGCGGCCCAGCTGGTGGAACACCTTTTCCTGGGCTTTTTCGCGGATCGAACAGGTGTTGAGCAGCAGCACGTCCGCTTCTTCCGGATTGTCCGTGGGCTCAAGATCGTGGCTCGACCCCAGCAGATCCGCCATGCGGGTGGAGTCGTACTCGTTCATCTGGCAGCCGTGGGTCTGGATAAACAGCTTGCGCGCCATGGGGAACACCGTGGATCACTGGAAAATGGGCGCCGATTGTACCGCCGGAGCCGGTAAACTGCGAACCCCGAGCGCGGCAAAACGCCGCACCGTCTGGCTCGCGGCGGACCCGGCACGGTATCATCCGGCGCCGCCGTCGCACTCCGGAGCAGGAACCCATGCTGACCGTTTTTCGTTCGTGGCCGGTGCTGGCCGGCCTGCTGCTGCTGGCCGCCTGCGCCGAGCCGCGCCAGGAACTGCCGGTGAACACCCGCCTGGGCGGGGACTTCACCCTCACCGACCATCACGGGCAGCCGTTCCGGCTGGCCGACCAGCAAGGGCGGGTGGTGCTGATGTTCTTCGGCTATACCCACTGCCCGGACATCTGCCCGGCGACCCTGGCGCGGGTGTCCCAGGTGTACCGCAACCTGCGCGAGGCCGGCGACGCCGACGCGGTGCAGCCGCTGTTCATCACCTTCGATCCGAGCCGGGACACGCCGGCCCACCTGAGCGAGTACGTGCCCTGGTTCAAGGCCAATGTGATCGGCCTGACCGGCAGCGAAGCGGAGATTCGCGCGGTGGCGGAGCAATACGGGGTGGTCTATCTGCAATCCGGTGACGGCGCGGCGGAGTACGACTTCACCCACAGTGACTACGTTTACCTGCTGGACCAGCAGGGGCGGGTGCGCAAACTGTACCCGTCGGACTTCAACATCGACGAGGTGACCGATGATGTACAAAGCCTTCTTTAACGGCCTGGCCGGCACGGCCCTGCTGGCCCTGGCCGGCGCCGCGTCCGCCGGCGATCTGGTACTGGAAAACGCCTGGCTGCGCGCGGTGCCGCCGGTGTCGCCGACCATGGCCGGCTACTTCACCCTGCGCAACGACGGCGACCGGCCGGTGGAGCTCAAGGGCGCCAGGACCGGGATCGCCGGCATGGCCATGATGCACGATACCGAGACCACCGAGGACGGCCAGGCGCGCATGGTGCACCTGAGCGGCATCACCCTGGAGCCGGGCGACCAGGCCACCTTCGCCCCCGGCGGCAAGCACCTGATGCTGATGAAGGTGGCTTCGATCCCGGAGGCCGGGGAAGAGGTGGAGATCTGTCTGACGTTTGCCGATCACGACGATCTGTGCAGCGACTTCCCGGTGCGCCGCGAGGCGCCCTGACGCCGGCTGGATGCATCCCGGCCTCTGATCACCTAGCCTGGGCGCTCACGATCCCTGGAGGTGAACCATGCCGCCTACGCTCCGCGTTTTGCGTGACGCCCTGCTGGGCGCCGGCCTGCTGGCCGGTGCCACCAGCGCCCCCGCCGATGACCTGACCCTCGACAACGCCTGGCTGCGCGCGGTGCCGCCGGTGGCCCCGGCCATGGCCGGCTATTTCGAGCTGTACAACCGGGGCAACCGCTCGGTGCGCCTGGACGGCGCCGAGGTCCGCTTCGCCGGCTCCGCGGTGTTGCGCGAGACGGTGGTGAGCAAGGACGGCCAGCGGCGTGAGCGGGGGTTGGAGGAAGTGCGTCTGGACCCCGGTGACCGGCTGCGGTTCCGGCGCGGGCGGCGCTTTCTGCAACTGACCGCGTTGACCGATGTGCCCCGTGCCGGGCAGCGGGTGGAAGTGTGCCTGACGTTTACCAATCACGGTGATCTTTGCGCCGACTTCGAGGTGCGCCACAGCGCCCCTTGAGCGGCGGTGAGGGGAAGGGATCAGAGTAAGGAATTAAAAAACACCGTGGGGCCTGCTTGCGTTTCCAGCGAGGACCAGGGAGGGCCCCACGGTGTGAAAAAGGTTGGGCGGGGGGAGAGAGCCCGCCCGAAGTTTTCTGCCTCTCAGTCTTTCAAACGGTCTTTCAAAACTTCAAAGGTCGTTGCTTAGAACGACAGCGCATAGGTGACCACGAACAGCGTATCGTTGGCGTCGTCCATATTGTCGTCATCGGAGTCGACGACCTTGGAGACGGTAAAGCCCAGCTCATCGGTCAGGGCATAGGTCAGGTCCACGTGGGTGTAGTCGGAAGAATCCGCGTCGAAATCGAAGTAGCCCACGTTGATGCCGAACTGATCGTAGCTGTAGCCCAGGTTGTAGTAGTTGTCCTTGTTGTCCACCGCGTCGCTGCCGTGACCGTAATCGCCCACGCCGATGAAGGCGGCGGCGGAGAAGCCGGCCAGGCCCAGGCTGGCGACCACTTCCTGGAAGTCGGCGTCGGTGGCGTTGGGGTAGTTGTAGTCGACGAAGGACAGGTCGTAGGTGAAGTCGCCCACGGCGCCGCCGTAGCCCACGTACAGGTCGTATTCCATGCCGCCGGTGCTGGCGTCGCCGTCACCGTCGGAATCGTTTTCGGAGCTGCCCCACACACCGGCATAGAGGCCGGAGGAATGCGCGTAGTCCAAGCCACCGAAGACCTGGGCATTACCGGCGGACAGATCCTGACCACGCCACAGGTAGATGTTGGAAATCCCCACGTTGCCGCTGACTTCGGCCACCGCCACCGACGGCGCTGCCAGGACGGCGGCGGAGGTGGCCACGGCGGCGGCCAGAACGGTCTTCTTCATCTTAGATACGTGTTTCATGTGCAACCCTCTTTGCAAATAACTGTTCTAAGTTGTGCGCTCCTGGCGCACTGGCCGGGGAGGCTGAATGTTATTTAGCAGGGAGCGTGCCAAAAATATAAAAACGTTTTGTATCAGAGGGTTGGGGAAGGGTAAGCGGGTCGGGAAAGGTAAAATAACGAAAACGGGAAAGGGGCGAGGCTCTGTTTTGGTGCAGGGCACCAGAATGGGGCGGCACTGATGCCCGCCGCCCCCGGTGCCGCCGGTGTCAGTCCGGACACTGCCAATCCACCGGCACGGCGTCGGCGCGGGCGCCGTCCTGGCCGCGAATCTCCAGACCGCAGGCACCGGTGTCGGTACGGGTGAAGTGGGCCTGGTAGCGCTCCCCGGCGCGGGCCTCGAACTGGGCCGCCACCCGGCAGCGATCCCGGCCACCGCCGGCGCGGGCCTCACTGAACACCACGCCCACCCGGGCCTGGTCCGACGGCGCCACCGCCACCGTGACCGTCTCGCTTTTCTTCATGGTCTGGAACAGCTTGTCGAAGGCGTTGGTTTCCCAGGGCTTCACGGCCAGCGCCTCGCGGGTGTCCTTGAAGCCGCTCCCCGGTACGCACACCGCCGGCTGGGCGGCGGCGTCGCCGGTGAAGGTGACGGTGGCGGTTTGCGCGCCGGTGGGTTCCTGGTAGGCGAACATCTGGCAGCCGCTCAGCAGCGCCAGCGGCAGCAGCGCGGTGGTTATTCTGATCATGGTGGTCCTCCTCAACGGTTGAAACGAGTGTACGGATGCAAGAGGAGGGCCACCAGCGGGTTGATGGAAAGCCACCAGCGGGTTTATGGAAAGCCACCTATTCCCCAAACCAGTGCCGCACCGCCTCCCGGGCCAGGGCGCGGCGGCGCTCGCCGGTGGGCAGCCAGTTGCCGGCGTTGGCGGCGGCGGCGATAAGAAAATCGCAAAGCGGCAGGTGCTGGCGCAGCACCCGGTCGTGGCGGTGGCCGATGATGGGATTGAAATAACCGAAGAAGTCGAGCATCTGGCGCGGGTTCTTGCGGACCCACAGCCAGGAGCCCATTTCCAGGGTGAACGGCAGGAAGGTGCGCTCCGGGCTCTGCTCACGGGCCTGATCGTACAGGTAATCCCAGAGGTCGCCGTGGGTGGTGTAGTTGAGCGACTGCGGCTCGATCAGATAACGGTGGTGGTGCGGGTAGGTGTGCTCCAGCAGCTGCTTGAGCCGGAACACCTCGCCGATATGGTCGATGGGCGCGTGGGTGCGCGCGTAGCAGCACCAGATCCGGTCGCGACGGCCGAAGCCGCTGTGGCAATCCAGGCTCAGCGACACCGGCGCGTTCAGCAACCGTTCCTGTACCACCTGGATCAGCGCCCGTGCCTCCGGTTCCATGGGCGCGCCGGCGCGGCCCCGGTACCAGGGCAGGTGGCGGCTCAGGCGGTGCCCGCCGACCAGAAACGAGACGCGCCCGTCCGCGTCCACCGGCGCGTTGCGCATCAGATCCACGCCATTGGGGTTGCTGCGGGTGCGCCGCCAGATGCCGCCCGGGTTGACCATCGGCATGAACACCAGGCGCACGCTTTCCAGCCGCCGGTGCATCTGGTCGTCCCACTGCAGCCGGTGAATGAGGCTGTGCAGAAGGGAAAGAATCACCTGGGTGCCGATCCGTTCCACGCCGTGCACGCCGCCGAAGAAACCGATCGCCGGCGCCGCCGGTGAGCGGCTGCCCATCTCGATCACCCGCACCGGCAGATCCAGGCCGCCCTGGGGCACGCTGAGTACTTCGCTGACACGAAGGTGCCGTTCACCGAGACGGATCAGGCTGTCCAGATGGAGCAGTTCGGGCAGATGTCGTTGCAACAGATAGAGTCGTTCTTGCATGGCGGGAACCGGCTACGTTGGGGCCATGCTGTCACGGTCAGGTCACGGTTTTATGACAGTGAGTGGCTGCGCCGGGCGCCGGCGGTTGTCACCCAACCGAGACCAAACTGTCAGGACCCTGTCATCGCCACCGGCCAGTCTGCCTGACGAGTCCCGGCTTTTCGGTGGGTAGCGTGGTGATCCCTGCTCCGTCCGTTCCGTCCCTGCAAACCGGCGATCTGTTGCTGTTCGCCGGCCGTGGTCTGGTCAGTGCCACCATCCGGCTGTTCACCCGCAGCCGCTGGAGTCACATCGCCATGATCGTGCGCCTGCCCGGCGATGACCGGCCGCTGGTGC
The DNA here is from genome assembly GCA_022449455.1 of Alcanivorax sp. Classification (GTDB taxonomy): domain Bacteria; phylum Pseudomonadota; class Gammaproteobacteria; order Pseudomonadales; family Alcanivoracaceae; genus Alloalcanivorax. The sequence goes on from JAKUPL010000018.1 coordinate 22,460, forward strand.
TGGAAGCCATGGGCAGCAGTGAATCCGCCGACCTGCATCTGGGCCGGCCGGTGAACGGGGTGGCGCTGGTGCCGCTGGCCGACAAACTGCGCGATTACCCCGGTGAGATCGTGGTGCGCCGCCGCCTGGGGCCGCCGCCTTGCCCGCGCCGGCAACGGCTGGTGGCGCGGCTGGTGCGGCGCCTGCTGCATCGTCCCTACAAGAATTTTCTCTGGTGCAACGCCTTGGATCTGCTCAGCGGTTATACCCGGCCACCGGACCGGCGTGGCTGGTTCTGTTCGGAACTGGTGGCGGAGATGTACCGGCGCCTGGGCTGGTTGCCCCGGGACGCCCGGGTGGCCGGCTTCGTGCCCGGCGATTTCGACGCGCCGCGGCTCGCCGGGGAGCTGGGGCCGCCGGAGCGGCTGAAGGCGTGGCGCGGATTTACAGCCAGCGCCGTACCCGCTGGTGATACGCCCGCCACTGATCCCCGAAGCGGCGGGCATGAAACGCTTCTTCCGCGGCGATCACGTGAGTTTGCATGACCCACAGCACCGCCAGCAGCATCAACAGCATGCCGGGGCTGGCCAGGCTCAGGGCGCAGGCCAGATGCAGCAGCGCGAACGACAAGTAGATCGGATTGCGGCTCAGCCGGAACACGCCGCCGGTGACCAGCACCCGGGCGGCGCGGTGCGGCATCACCGTGGTGCGATGGCGGGCCAGTTGCAGCAGGGCGGTCACCACCAGCAGCGCGCCGGCCACCGCCAGCACCGTGGCCAGGGTCTGGCGGCCGGCGAAGTCCGGCAGCGTCCAGCCCAGGGCCCGGTCCAGGCCGTGGCCAATCAGCAGGCCGCCCAGATGCAGCAGGGGCGGCGGCATGCGCACTTCGGGGTGCGCCGGGTCGGGTTGCTCGGACATGGTCGGCTCTCGGCGTGTCGGTCTCGTTGTCAGGGGTGAAAAGCTGGGTTATGGTAATTCACATCCCGCCCGCGCGGGAGGGATCGCGATCCGAACTGTGCCAGACCAGCCACCGCCGGTGAGCCAAAAACACGGCGGCAGGAGCGCACGTCACTCTCGCGACCCGCTGTATCCATTCGCGAGAACCCGCCAGGGGACGTTCGCCCCGGTCGCCCAACCGCACCATCAGGTGCAGACCAACAGGGGAAACGCATGGAAGAGCGCGCGGCCACTTTGCACTCCGTCTCCGCAGCCAAAGCCAACCCATCCAACGCCCGCCACGGCCAACCCGACGCCACACCCAAGACCTACGTTCTCGATACCAATGTGTTGATCCACGATCCCAACTCGCTGCTCAATTTCGAGGAGCACCGGGTGGCGATTCCGATGACCGTGCTGGAGGAACTGGACCGTCTGAAAACCGGCAAATCCCACACCGCCTCGGACTGCCGGGCGGCGATCCGCCAGATCGACCGGGTGCTGGGGCAGGCCAGCCCGGCGGAAGTGGAAGCGGGCATCCCCATCAACCGTGGCCGCACCGAGCAGGGCACCCTCACGGTGCTGATGCCGCGCGGTGGCAGCGGCGGCGGCGCCCTGCCCGAGCACCTCAACGACAACCGCATCATCAACGACGTAATGGCCATGAAGATGGCCGACCCGGACTGCCGCTACGTGCTGGTCACCAAGGACATCAACATGCGCCTCAAGGCGCGTGCCTGCGGCATCGACGCGGAGGACTACCAGAACGATCAGCTGGTCTCCGACATCAAGCAACTGACGCGGGGCTACTTCGAGGTGGCGGGCTCGTTCTGGGACCAGGTCACCGAGGTGGAGACCGTGCAGGAAGGAGCGGAGACCCTGCACCGCCTGTCCCACGGCCTGGTGGTAAGCGACATTCTTGGCGAGGAGGTCTATCCCAACCAGTTCATTCTTGACGAGCAGGGCTTCGTGGGCCGCATCGTCAGCGTGCAGGGCGGCGTGGTGACCCTGCGCCACCACAAGGCCGAGACGCTGATGGAACAGGAGGCCTGGGGGCTCAAGCCGATGAACGTGCAGCAGGCGGTGGCGCTGCAACTGCTGCTGGATCCGGACATCCACCTGGTGACGCTGACCGGCGCCGCCGGCTCCGGGAAAACCATCCTGGCGCTGGCGGCGGCCATCGAAATGACCGTGGAGCAGCGCCGCTTCAACAAGATCATCGCCACCCGCTCCACGCCGCCCCTGGCCGAGGAGCACGGCTTTCTGCCCGGCACCGAGGAAGAGAAGATGGACCCCTGGCTGGGCGCCATCAACGACAACATCGAGGCGCTGCACCTCAACGACGAGAATCCCCAGGGCAGCATTCAGTACGTCAAGGAACGCGCCAATATCCAGTTCAAGGCGCTCAACTACATCCGTGGCCGCAGCTTCCAGAAATCCCTGATCCTGATCGACGAAAGCCAGAACCTGACGCCCCATCAGATGAAGGCGATCATCACCCGGGCCGGGGAGGGCTCCAAGGTGGTGTGCCTCGGCAACCTGGCGCAGATCGACACCCCCTACCTGTCGCCGATCAGCTCCGGGCTCACCTACATGACCGAACGCTTCAAGGGCTTCGAGCACGGCGGCTCGGTGCAGTTGATGGGCGTGCCGAGGTCGTTGCTGGCGGAGTACGCGGAGATCTGGTTGTAACTTTCCACCCAGCCGTGGGAGCGGTCGTCCGACCGCTCCCGCATCGGTGCTATTCGCCCAACGCTTCCTGTAAAACTCCCCGACACGCTTCGCTGTCGTAGAAATCCCCCAGCGCGTTCTCGATCCAGGGCGTGAGGACGCCCTGTTCGTCGAGCACCCGGGCGCCGCTGGCCAGGGCCGGGGCGAGCACTTTGCTGCGTTGTTTGGGAGTGGTGCCCATGGCCTTGAGCAGGCCGGGCAGGTCGTGGTCGAGCAGCGCCCGCACGGCGGCCAGCATGCCGGCTTTCACCAGGGCGCGGCTGTAGTCCAGACGCGCCGCCTCGTCGGCGATCACCACCGCGTGCGGCACGGTCCGCGCGACCAGGTCGTCCGGCGCCTGGCGGAGGGCGTCGGCGGGGCGCAGCGGCGCCAGTCGGCGATAGCCGTCCCGGGCCAGCTCGGCGATGCGCTGATCGGTGAGCTGGGCGTTGAGCCATTGCTCGCCGGTGCGCAGGGTGGCGCGGATGTTGTGGCGCAGGTAATCCCGGATCGGCTCTTCCAGCCCACCCATGGCGCGGCCCACGCTTTTGCGGCCCAGCTTCATCATGCTGCTGACGCCGGGCAGCTTGGCCAGGGCGTTTTCCTCGAGCAGAAAATTCTTGATGCCGGTGTAGAGCATCTCGCTGACCATGTCGCTGACCAGCGGGTGGTTGAGGCAGGCGTGAATGGCTTTTTCGCGCAGGGACCTGAGGCGCAGGGCCTGGGCCAGGATTGCCTCGAAATGATGTTCCTCGAGCAGCTCGCCCACGGTGGCCGGCTCGTCGATGGCGCGCAGGCGCACCGCCTCGGCCACCTGCAGGATCACCGGTTCCAGACCGCGGCTGGTGTGCACCTGGGCAAGCCAGTCGTCCACCACGGTGGCGAGGACGTCGGCGTCCACCAGGGCGCCCAGCGGCGTCTTGCCCAGCGCTTTGACGCCGTCGTCCAGTTGCGTTTGCCAGTAGGCTTTTTGCTGCAAGCGCTCACGGGCGTGAGCGACGTGGGCCGCGCGCAGGGCGCCGGCCAGGTCGGCTGCGTTCATCCGCTTCCTCGTTATTCAGAACGGGTGGGCGCCATCATCGCCAAAAGCGGCGCCGGCCGCGCCACTGCCGCGACGACGGCGGCGGGCGCTGGCGCTAACCGGCCAGGTCGTCGCCGCCGGTTTCCACCTGATCGGGGTAGGCCTGCCGCCAGTACTCGAAGCCGCCGTCCAGGCTGACCACGGATTGAAAACCCTGGTCGTTGAGAAAGTCGCTGGCCGACTGGCTGGAATGGCCGTGGTAGCAGTACACCACCAGCGGCTGGGCGCGGTCGGTGGCGGCCAGGAAGGCCTCCAGGCCGGCCTGGCTGAGGGGCAGGGCGCCGGGGATGCGCGCCTGCCGGTGGCTGTCCGGGTCGCGCACATCAATAAACAGGGCGCCACCGTCGCGCAGGATTTCGCGGCCCTGTTCCGGGCCGATACGTTCCGCCATGGGAAGCTCCGTTACCGGTCGGCGACCAGGGCCGCGTCCGGGTGCTCGCAATTGAGTTTCATGCCGATGGCTTCTTCCAGCTGCGGCAACAGGAAGGCGTCGTCCTCGCAGGCGAAGCTGATCGACACGCCGCTGGCGCCGGCCCGGCCGGTGCGGCCGATGCGGTGCACGTAATCCTCCGGGTCTTCCGGCAGGTTGTAGTTGATCACGTGGGAGACGCCTTCGATATGGATGCCCCGGCCGGCCACGTCGGTGGCGATCAGCACCTGCAGGTCGCCGGCGCGGAAGCGCTCCAGGGTCTTGAGCCGCTGGTTCTGGGGCACGTCGCCGGAAATCAGGGACACCTTCAGGCCCTTCTTGTGCAGCCGGTCGTTCAGACGCCGGGTGATGTCACGGCGGTTGGCGAACACGATCACCTTGTCCATGTTCTCGCGGGTGATCAGGTTATAGAGCAGGTTGAACTTGTCGTCGGTGGCGGTGATGTAGACCTTCTGGTCCACGGTCTCCGTGGTCACCTGGGTGGGCTCGATCTCGACCACGGCGGCGTCCTCGGTCCAGCGCCGCGACAGGGCCATCACGTCGTCGTTGAAGGTGGCGGAGAACAGCTGGGTCTGGCGGTGACGGTTGGGCGGGGTCATGCGCACGATGCGCTTCACGTCCGGAATAAAGCCCATGTCCAGCATCCGGTCCGCTTCGTCCAGCACCAGGGATTCCACCCGGTCCAGCCACAGGTCGCGGCGCTTGGCGAAATCCAGCAGCCGGCCCGGGGTGGCCACCAGAATGTCGATCAGCCGGGTCTGCAGCCGTTCCTGCTGGCGGTTGAAGTTCATGCCGCCGACCACGCTCATCACCTGCAGGTCGGTGTGCGCCGACAGTTGCCTGGCGTCCTTTTCGATCTGCATGGCCAGCTCCCGGGTGGGCGCCACGATCAGCGCGCGGGGTTCGCCGGCGAAGCGCTTCACCGTGATCGGGTGGCGCAGCAGGTCGTTGATCATGGTGATCAGGAAGGCGGCGGTCTTGCCGGTGCCGGTCTGGGCGCGGCCGATGGCGTCGGCGCCGGCCAGGGTGTGCGCCAGTACGCTGGCCTGGATCGGTGTGCAATATTGAAAGCCCGCGTCGGCGATGCCGCGCATCAGCGCCGGTTCCAGATCGAAGTCGTGGAAACGGGTCTCCCCTTCTTTTTCCGGCACCTGGAATTGCTCCAGGGTCCAGTCTTGCGTGGTCTCGTTTTGCATCGAATCGCTCGGTCAGGAAAGCCGGGAACGGCGGTCTGGCGGCTCCACCGGCCGGCCGGCGGCGTCGTCAGACCGCACAGTGTATAAAAAGCGGGCTTATCCGAATACCAAAACCCGGTTATTGGCGGGCATGGCGTGATCACCCAGCAGCGCGCGGCCCTGATCGGCGAAGCGCGCCACCACCCATTCCTGATCGCGGATGCCCATGGCCGGGTCCCGCGCTTGCAGGCTCTGGTCGAACCGGCGATTGCTGTCGCTGGTGGGCTGGCCGTCGTAGTGGAAGGGGCCGTAGACGCAGAAGCGCCCCTGGGCGCTCAGGCGCCGGCAGGCCTGTTCGATGCACAGGGTCACCTGGTCGGCGGACATGATGTGGAAGGTATTGGCGCTAAAGATGTACTCGAAGGGCCCGAGCGGCCACGCCTCCTGCACCCGCAGGGGAATCGCCGGGCGCAGGTTGGCGGCGGGTTCGGCGCCCAGGCGCCGGTTCAGGTCGTGCAGATGTTCCGGCTGCTCCGAGGGTGTCCAGCCGATGTCCGGAAAGCGGGGCGCCAGCCAGACCGCGTGCTGGCCGGTGCCGGCGCCGATTTCCAGCAGCGTTCCCGGGGCCGTGAGGTACTCGCGCAGGACCTCGAGGATGGGGCCCTTGTTGTTCTCGGCCGCCTGGGAAAACGGGAGCATGGTCGATCCTTATTGCTGACGGTTACTTTCGCGCCATCTTCTGGCCGGCCACCATGATGCGTTGATAGGCAGTGGGCATCAGCCGCTGCATGCTGTCGATGGCGCGCGCGTCGGAGCCGATCAGCACACGCCGCTTGTTGCCGCGCACGCCCTTGAGAATGGTGCGCGCCGCTTCCTCCGGCGTGGTGCGGAACATCTTCTCGAAGTCCCGGCGAGCCTTTTCCGGATCGCCGGTGATGCGTTCCATGCCGTCGGCCATGCGCGCGTTGCGGGCGATGTTGGTCTTGATGCCGCCCGGATGCACGCTGGTGCAGGACACCCGGCCGCCTTCGATTTCCAGCTCCTGGCGCAGGGATTCGGTGAAACCGCGCACCGCGAATTTGGCGGCGTTGTAGGCGGACTGGGTGGGCACGCCGATCAGGCCGAACACGCTGGAGATGTTCACGATATGCCCTTCGCCGGCGCGCTTCAAATGGGGCAGGAAGGCCTTGGTGCCGTACACCACGCCCCAGAAGTTGATGCCCATAAGCCACTCGAAGTCGTCGTAGCTCATGTCCTCCACGGTGGCGCCCAGGGCCACGCCGGCGTTGTTGATCACCAGGTGCGCGGCGCCGAAGTGCCCGGCTACCCGGTCGGCGAAGGCGTACACCGCGTCCCGGTCGGCCACGTCGAAGGCTTCGGTGATCAGGCGGTCCTCGCCGAGGCCCAGTTCCCGGGCGGTGTCCCGCAGACCGCTTTCGTTGATGTCGGAAAGCGCCAGACGGGCGCCCGCTTCGGCCAGTTGATGGGCCAGGGCGCGACCGATGCCGGAGCCGGCGCCGGTGACCACGGCGACTTTATCGTTGAACTGTTTCATTGCGACTTCGTCCGTTGCGATGGAATGGCCGGAGTGTAGCGATTCCGGCCATTCCAAACGGGCCAATCACCGGATGGGCGCTGACCCTGCCGCCGTGGCGCGATGTCAGGTCGGCTCCAGGCAGCCTTCGGCGGCCAACCCGGCGATCGCCGAGCGGCAGCGCGCCAGGGCGGCCTCCAGCGCCGCTTCGTCGGCGCCGTCAATGGCCACCGGCGGGTGCACGGTGAGCGCCGCGCCGCCGGGGTGCATGCGCAGGCTGTCCGGGGGCAGGATCTCGCGGGTGCCGGTGAGGGTCACCGGCAGCAGGGGCAGGCCCAGATCCTGGGCCATGCGGAAGGCGCCTTTCTTGAAGGGGCGCAGTTCGCCGTCGCGGCTGCGGGTGCCTTCCGGGAAGAACAGAATGCTGGTGCCGCCCACCAGCCGCGCCTTGGCCGTTTCCAGGCTGGCGATGGCGGCCCGGGAGTCACTGCGGTCGATAAAGATATGGCCGAGCAGGGCGCAGCAGGGGCCGATCACCGGCACCTTGCGCAGCTCCTGCTTCATCACCCAGCGGAAGTCCTTGTCCAGATGGCCATAGAGCACCCAGATGTCGTACTGGCTGAGGTGGTTGGCGACGATCACATAGCTTTGTTTCGGGTCCAGGTGCTCCAGCCCGTGCAGACGAACCTGCACGCCGCTGAGCATCAGGCCCAGGCGCGACCAGGGCACGGCGGTGAGCCGGCCGGCGCGGCGCGGGCCCAGAAACGGCACCAGCAGGAAACACAGCAGCCCGAACAGCACGGTGGCCGCCAGCATCAGCGGCGCGAAGATAAACCAGGAATATACGAAGAAGAGCGCGTTGACCATGCCTGTCGACTCCGTCCGGGCGGCAAAAAAGGAGCAGGGCTAATAGTAGCGGAATAGTAACGGCGCTGTCCGAAAAGGACAGGTGTTATTGGGGTTTTGTTACGTTTTCCGCACGCGCCGGGCGGCCGGGACCACGCAAATCCAGGCCGCTGTAGTAGTGGCCCTGGTAACGCGGTTGACGCACCGCCGCGCGCAGGCGGCGCAGGGTGAAATGGGCCGCGTCGCGCAGCAGCAGGCGGGCCAGCCAGGCGGGCAGGTCGCCGCCCGGGTCCAGCCGCAGGCGGTAGTCCACCTCCACCCGGTCGTCCCCCAGGCGCCGGAACGCCAGGCTGCCGTGCAGCCGGGGCACGCGCACGTAGTCCGGGTCCGGGGGCAGCAGCCGGGGCCGGTTGCTCAACGCCACGGTGACCTGATCCGTCGTCGTGGGGCCGGGCACCAGACGGCTTTCCAGCAGCGCTTCCCGGTCGCGCAGCGGCCAGGGCAGGCGGGTGGTGAAGCGCAGCCGGCGGGCGCCGTCGGCGCCGGGGGCCAGTTCGTCCACCCCGGTGACGAAGTGCAGCCATTGCGGGTAGGCGGCGTAATCCCGCAGCACCGCCACCAGGGCGTATTCGTCCCGCAGCGCGAACCGGGTGGTGCCGCGAATGGCGAAATCGTGGCCGCCGTCATTTTGGCGGAACACTCGTACCTGTTGGAGGTCACTGATCAGGGACCAGAGCGGTTCCCGGTCGCCGGGGGAGCGCACCACGCCATCGACACTGCCCACCAGCAGAGGCAGGAGCAGCACCATGGGCAGTGGCAGGACGCTTTTCCGCATATCGTCTGATCCGAACGTCGTAGGAGGTCGGGCCATGATAGGCCTATCATCTGGGAACGGCTGGGCCGTTGGTCCGTTTTTCAAGCGCGCCGGGCGGTCCGGCCGAGGCCAAAGGCGGCGCGCCGGTGTTAGACTCGGCGCTCTTGACGGCACGCGGCGCCTTGGCGCGACGCGGCATGGCGACAAACAGGCAGTAACTGACGCAGCAACTAATGACAACGCAACAGTGAGACGCCCGCGACTATGACGAAGCGTTTCCCGCCCCGATGGACGCATCGGTGGCTGCATTGGTGGGTAGGGGTGATGTTGGTGGCGGCCTTTCTGGTGACGCTGCCGGAACACGAGGAGCGGGTGGACGAGCCCGCGTTCCGCACCGACTACGTAAGCGGCCATGACAACCTGGACGGCCGCTGGCAAATGCGGTTCGCCTCCGACGCGGAAACCCCTCTGGTGCACGCCGCCTCCATGGTGGAACTGCCCGACGGCCGGCTGCGCGCCTTCTGGTTCGCCGGCTCCGCGGAAGGCGCCGAGGACGTGGGCATTCATTCCGCCGTCTTCGACCCGCGCCGGTCGCGCTGGAGCGAGGAAGAGCGGGTGGTCACCCGTGAGCAGATCCGCCTGCAATGGGGGCGCCATGTGCGCAAGCTCGGCAACGCCGTGCCGGTGCTCGACGACGACGGCCGCATGCGTCTGTTCGTGGTGGCGGTGAGCTTCGGTGGCTGGGCGGCCAGCCGTCTGGTGGTGATGGACTCCGATGATCTGGGCGCCACCTGGACCTTCGACGAAGCGCTCACCGCCAGCCCGTTCCTGAACATCAGCACCCTGGTGAAAACCCCGCCCATCCATTATGAGGATGGCACCGTGGGACTGCCGGTCTACCATGAGATGGTGGGCAAATTCGGCGAGATACTGCGCCTGGACCGCGACAACCATATCGTCGACAAGGAACGCATCGGCCACGGCCGCAAGGCGATCCAGCCGCTGATCCTGGTGGACGGGCCGAAGCGCGCCACCGCCCTGCTGCGCAACGAAAGCGAGGACGACCAGGGGCGCCTGTACCGCAGCGACACCGGCGACGGCGGCAACGACTGGACGCCGCTGTACGGCTCCAAGCTCACCAATCCGTCGGCGGCGGTGGGCGGCGTGGTGCTGTCGCCGGGCCACTGGCTGGTGGTGGCCAACTGCAACGCCTACGAGCGCGACGACCTGTGCGTGCACGAGACCTTCGACAGCGGCAATACCTGGACCGACCGCCTGTTCTTCCACAACCGCGAAGCCTGGCGCGAGGGCCGGGTGGAGGAAACCGCCTTCCTGGGCATGATCGACGAGGAAGTGGCGGACACCCTCAATGCGGAGAACCCGGCGCTGTTGCGCCGCCGCGTGGACCACAACAAGTGCAGCCATGACGGCTGCGAGTTTCAGTACGACTATCCCTATGTGCTGCAGGCCAGCAACGGCGATGTGCACATTCTCTACACCTGGAACAAGAGCGCGATTCGCCACGCCTGGCTGCCCGCCGGTGACGGCCAGGGGGACAAAGGATGATGATGCCGGAACTGATCTGCGCGCTGGTGCTGGTGGCGGTGGCCCTGCGCCTGGGCGCGCGCCTGCCGAAACCGGCCCGGGCAGGGCTGGCGGTGCTGGCCCTGGTGGCCGCGCTGCTGCCGTTCCCCTACGGCCTGAGCGGCTGGGTGCTCAGCTACCTGAGCCACTTCAGTCTGTCGTCCGGGCTGCTGGCGCTGGTGGCCATCCAGCACCGGCTGACCGGCCACTACTGGCTGCCGGTGCGGGAACTGCGCGCCGCCTGCCTGCTGCTGGTGGGGCTGGCGCTGTGGTTCTACCCGATGAGCCTGGGCTCCAGCTACGCGGACCCCTACGCGCTGGGCTTCGGCGATACCCTGTTCAGCGCGGTGCTGCTGCTGGTGGGGGTGTTCGCCTGGCTGAACCGGGCCTACGCCAGCTGCGCGGTGCTGGTGGTGGCCCAACTGGCCTACGGCGCCAATGTGCTGCACTCGGACAATCTCTGGGACTATCTGGTCGACCCCTGGCTGGTGTTCTGGGCGATTGGCTGGCTGGTCCGCGATCGGCTGCTGGTGCGCCGTGCCCAGCGGGTGCCGGCGGCACAGCGGCCGCTGGAAACCCCGGCCCCCGCGACGGTGCGGGTGGCCGGCCAGCGCTGATCAGTCGGTGCGGCGCGGCCAGCACAGGGCCGCGCCATAGCCCACCAGAAACATCACCAGATTGCCGATCAGGCCGGTGTAATAGAGGTCGAACGGCGCGCTCAGCGCCGTCGGCAGCACCCCCTCGTTGGTCAATACCGTCCAGGACGTGAACAGCAGGGTGGCGACGATGCCCCACCAAGCCGCCCGCGCGTCCCCCCGCCGGCTCAGGAAGCCCAGCAAATACAGCCCCAGCATGCCGCCGCCGAACAGCGACACCAGAATGGTGGAGGTGTCCTGCAAGGTATGGGTGTCGGCGCCGTTGAGCCACAGGGCGCCGACAATCATCAGCACGGTGACGGCGGTGGCCACCCAGCGGGCCGAGCGCAGATAGTGGCGGTCGTCCAGGCCGGTGCGCAGATGACGCCGGTAAAAGTCGACAATGGACACCGTGGCCACTGAATTGATGCTGGAATCCAGGGAACTCATGGCCGCCGCCAGCGCCGCCGCCACCACCAGCCCGGCCACGCCGGCGGGCAGGTACTCGGTGATGAACCAGGGCACGATGGTCTCGGCTTTGGCGGTGCCGGCCAGCACCGCCTCGGCCACCGGATCCGGGTGGTGCTGGAAGAACACCCACAGGGCGGTGCCCAGCAACATATAGAACGCCCACACCGGCAGCGCCGTGAACAGATACACCCACAGCCCCCGGCGCGCCTCCCGGGTGGAGCGCGACGCGCAATAGCGCTGCACGGTGTTCTGATTGCTGGAATATTCGGTGAGCCAGTTGGTGAGCCCGATGAACAGCATCATGGTGGCGGTCTTCTCGCTCAACGACAGCCCCCAGCGCACCGGCTGCGGCTCGCCGTCGCGCCATTCCGCCAGGGCGAACTTGCCGGCGGCGCCGGCCTCGTGGAACACCTGGCCGAGCCCGCCGGGCAGGGCCTCCACCACCACCCACACGCACAGCAGGCCGCCGAGCAGCAGCACCAGGGTTTGCAGCACATCGGTCCAGATCACCGCGTCGATGCCGCCCACCACGGTATAGAGGCCCACGAACAGACCGGCGGCGATGATCGCCACGCCGGGCGAGACGTCCACCAGTTGCAGGATCAGCAGCGACAGCAGCCACAGGATCATGGCCAGGCGCACCAGTTGGGCGACGATGAACGCCACCGCCCCGTACACCCGCACGCTGGGCCCGAAGCGCAACTCCAGAAACTCGTAGGCGCTGGTCATGTTGCCGCGCCGGAAAAACGGCAGGAACACCCGTGCCGCCATCACCAGCGCCAGCGGCAGGGCCAGATTGGGCAGATAGCGCAGCCAGCCGGTTTTGAAGGCGTCGGCGGGGTAGGCCAGAAAGGTGATGGAGCTGATCGAGGTGCCCACCAGGGACAGGCCGATCACCCAGCCGCGAAAGCGGCGCCCGCCGACGAAATATTCCTCGGTGCTGGTGTTACGCCGCGCGAACCAGAAACCGATCAGCAGGACCACCGCCAGATAGGCCAGCAGCACCGCCCAGTCCAGGGGCGCCAGGGTCATTCCAGGATTTCCACCTGATCGGCCTGTTCACCGCGCTCGGAGTGGCGGGTGACGAAGCGCACCGGGGTGCCCGCGCGCAGGCTGCGGCGGCCGCCGTCCAGCACCGCCTTGAAGTGGACGAAGATCTCCTCGCCGTCGTCGGCGAGAATGAAGCCGAACCCCTTCTTCGGGTTGAACCACTTCACCTCGCCCCGGCGGCGACCGTCGTGGCCCGCCGCCGACGGCATCCGGGGCGCCGGCAGGCGGCCCCAGGGCAGCAGCGCAAGGGCGTACAGCAGCACCGGCACCCACAGCCAGGCGGCGGCGCCGAAGGCGGCCTCGCCATGGCTGGCCACCAGCCCGATCAGGTACACCAGCACCGCCGCGTGCAGCGGTCGCCGGGTGGCGCCGCCGGCCAGGCACACCAGATTGACCGCCGCCGCCAGCAGCAGTCCCAGGCCGGTCTGCTGCGACAGCAGCGGGGAAATCATCACGACCTGCTCGCCGCCATGGACCAGCAGCACGAAGTGGTCGGGGGCGAACAGCAACCCGGCGCCGGGCAGCGCCAGCAACAGGACGGCCAGACCGTACACGGCCGCCAAGGGTGTGGAGACTTTCATGGAATCGGCTTACCTTTTTCGAAGCAAATAGATCGCGCAGCGGATCGGAGGCTTGAAGCACCGCCTCTCTGGTTGTCGTCGCGCATTTTGTTGCCGCGAATTGTAACGAAGCGGACACGCAATCTCATGTCCCGTGGCTCTCGCCGCCGCGCGCCACGGCCAGTATCATGCGGGAATGCGCTTTCCCTTTCTCACTGACGCCTTTCTGGGCGCGCTGGAGGACACCGGCGCCGCCACCCCGGAGCGCGGCTGGGCCCCCTGTCATTTACGAAACGGCCCTATAAAAGATAGCCATCCGCAAGAGGATGACGCTTTCCTGCCGCTCTATGTCCGCGACGGCTCCCGGGGCGAATACGTGTTCGATTTCGCCTGGGCCGACGCCTACCAGCGCCACGGGCTGCCCTATTACCCCAAGCTGGTCAGCGCCATTCCGTTCACCCCGGTGGTGGGGCCCCGTTGGCGCGGCGACTGGCCGGCCGACGAGCTGTGGCGGCAGGTGCGCGAACGGGTGCGGGAGCAGGGCGCCAGTGGCTGGCATCTGCTGTTTCCGGACCGCGCCGCCCGGGAGGCGCTGGCGGCGCTGCCGCTGATCGAGCGCCAGGCCTGCCACTTCCGCTGGTTCAACCGGGACTACGCGGACTTCGAGGCGTTCCTGGCCACCTTCAATTCCCGCAAGCGCAAGAGCGTGCGCCGGGAGCGCCGCCGGGTGGCCGAGCAGGGGCTCACCGTGGAACGGCTCACCGGCGCCGACATCGGGCCGGAAAGCTGGCGCTTCTTCTACCATTGCTACGCCAACACGTACCTGGTGCGCGGCCAGCTCCCCTATCTGAGCGAGGCGTTTTTCCTGCGGCTGGCGGAGCGCCTGGGCGACCAATTGCTGCTGGTGCTGGCGCGCCACGGCGACGAGCCGGTGGCGGCGGGCCTGTATCTGTTCGACGACCGGGCGTTGTATGGCCGCTACTGGGGCAGCGTGCGGGAGTACGACGCCCTGCATTTCGAGGTCTGCTACTACCAGGGCATCGAGTTCGCCATCGAGCGGGGGCTGGCGGAGTTCGACCCGGGCGTGCAGGGTGAGCACAAGATTCTGCGCGGCTTCGAGCCGGTGCTGACCTATTCACTGCACTGGCTGGCGGAGCCGGCGTTCCATGAGGCGGTGGCGGATTTTTGTCAGCGCGAGGCGCGTCAGGTGCTGGCCTACCGGGACGAGGCGCGCACCTTGCTGCCCTATCGGGCGGATCAGGCCGGTACGGTCACCGGCGCCGGCTCCGTGGACGGCGCCAGCCCGCGCTGAATCATCAGCGCCATGGTCACCGGGTCGCGGGGGTCGGTGCGCGGATGGGTGGGGCACTTCGGACCCAGGGCACCGGTCACGTCGTCCAGGGTATCGTCGTCGCTGTTATCCAGGTTCACCAGGTATTCCAACACCCGGCCGCCACCATCCACCAGGGTGCCGGTGTACATGCGCTCGTCGCAGCGGCACACCAGGGCGAACACGCTGTCGCCGACGACCACCCCCTGGGCGGCCAGCCAGGCGGTCAGGCCCGGATCCAGTTCGCCGTCACGGATCAGCCGGGTGCGATCGCACACCGCCTGCCAGGTATTACGATGACTGATCTTGGTCAGTTGCATCCCGAATTCCCCCTTCCCCAATTTGTGAACGGTATCACAGATTGTAAAATGTTCAAATATTGTCCAGGGAGGACCGGAACAGGGGCGGCATGGGGCAATCCAGCAGCGCGCAGAGGGCACGCAGCAGTTCGGCTTCCGCCACCTGGACCTGCCCGTCGGAGAGCACCAGATCAGCGGCGGCGTCGATCAGCGGCGCCTTCAGCAGTGGCGTCAGCCGGGTCAGGCGGTCCACGGCGGTCTGCAGGCGCGGCGGCCCGCAGCGGTCCGGCGGCAGCAGCAGACGGCCCGGCGGCAGCAGCCCGTGGGTGGCGCGCTGGAAGGCGGCCAGGGCGGTGGTGCGGGCGGAATCGCCGGCCCAGGCCAGCACCGAGAACACCACCTGGATTTCGTTGGCCACCGCGCTCAGACGATGAATTTCCAGACCCGGCAGGCGCCGTTTCGGTGGCGTCAGCGCCTGTCGGGCGATGGCCGCCAGCGCCCGGCACAGCAGGTCGTCCTGGCCCCGGTGCCGGGTGATCGCCTGCAATTGGGCGACGATCACCGGGCGGCGGCGCTCCGGCGCCTGGCGCAGGGTGGCCACCGCCAGGTCCAGCAGTGGCAGACGCAGCCGCGTGCCCAGGCCGCGCACCTGCTCCACCAGGGCGCCCCGGCGGCCGCGGCGCAGCGCCGGCGGCGGTGGCGTAGCGCCCAGCACCAGGGCGTAGAGCACGCATTCGGCGCCTTCCTGGGTGTGCAGCGCCCGCTGCAGATCGTCGGGAATGCTGGCCAGTAGCGAACGCGCATAGCCCAGGTTGGCCGCGTCCAGATGTCCCACCCGCGCGGACGCCGCCGATGACGGCGCCCGGGCCTGGCGGGCGCGCGCCCGGGCCCGCACCGGCCAGTCCGCGCCCAGGGCGCGCAGCCGCTGATCCAGGCTCGGGTGGGTGGCGAGCAGGCGCCGCCAGCGCAGCCCCAGGGTTTCGGCGAAGGCCATGTGGCTGAGGTCCTCCGCGTGCGGGCTGCGCAGGTGCGAGCCCTCCTGGCGAATCTTGATCAGGGCCCCGGCCAGGCCGGCGGGCTGGCGGGTGAACTGCACCGCGCTGGCGTCCGCCAGCCGTTCCCGCTGGCGGGAGATGGCGGCCTTGATCAGCCGCCCGAAGAACAGGCCGGCAAAGCCGATCGCCATCAGCAGCACGCCGCCCAGGGCGAACAGCGGCAGGCCCCGGCGGTGGCCGTCGCCGGTGGTCGCGTGCAGCAGGAACTCGCCCACCTTGCCGATCGCCAGTACCCCGGCCAGGGCGGCCAGCAGGCGCAGATTCAAGCGCATGTCCGCGTTCAGAATATGGCTGAATTCGTGGGCCACCACGCCCTGCAGTTCGTCCCGGCTGAGGCGCTCCAGAGCGCCCCGCGTCACTACCAGAACGGTGCTGGAGGGCGTCAGCCCGGCCACCAGGGCGTTGATGCCGTCCTCGCGCTCCAGCACATAGGTACGTGGCGGCACGGTGCCGGCGGCCAGGCTCATTTCTTCCACCACTTGCAGCAGGCGCCGGTGGCGGGCGTCGCGGGGCTGGGCGGGCACTTCCCGGGCGCCCAGCAGTCGCGCCAGGGCCGGGCCGCCCTCGCGCAATTGCCAAGCCTTGCGCAGGGATCCGCCGATCAGCACCGCCAGGGTGGCGGCGGTGAGCGCCAGGCCGGCGTTGCTGAGCAGCCAGTCGCGCCAGGAAAGAGCCGGGTGCAGCCAGCGGCCGATCAGCCAGGCGCAGAGATTGACGGCGGCGGTCACCGCCGCCAGCGCCGCCAGGAAATACCCCACCAGCAGCACCGTGCGCCGCCGGGCCCGCGCCTGATGATCGAAGAAGTCCATGGTGGGAGGGTCAGAAGGCGACGTGGACCGCGCGGCGCGCTTCCGGATCCTCGATGTCCAGCAAGGCGGCTTCCTTGAACGGTCCGAAGAAGCCGCTCACCGCGTTATGGGGGAACTGCTCCCGGTAGGTGTTGTAGCGCATTACCGCGTCATTGAAAGCCTGGCGGGCGAAGCCGATGCGGTTCTCGGTGGCGGCCAGTTCCTCCATCAGGTCGGCCATGGCGCGGTCGGCTTTCAACTCCGGATAGTTTTCGCTCACCGCCAGCAACCGCGACAGGCTGCCGGAGAGGATCGATTCAGCGCGGCCCAGGCGGTCCACGGCGGCGCCGTCGTCCGGCCGCTCGGCGGCGTCGCGGCGGGCGCCTTCGGCCTGGTTGCGCGCTTCGGTGACCCGCGTCAGGGTGTCGCGCTCATGGTCCAGATAGGCCTTGGCGGTGCTCACCAGATTGGGAATCAGATCGTGGCGGCGCTGCAGCTGCACGTCGATCTGCGCGAAGGCGTTTCTGAAGCGGTTGCGCAGGCTGACCAGGCGATTGTAGATCGCCACCAGATAGATCAGCCCGGCGATGATGACGGCGAAGAACAGCCAGGTACCCATGTTTCCCCCTTTCCCCTGCCGGGTCGGCTTGACCGTGCTTAACGTTACTGCAAGCGCTGGTCCCTGGCTATTGGCGCGATGACGATCGCGTCACGGTTGCAGAGGATGCAGCGGCAGGTAGTGATCCACCAGCAGGGCGGTGAACAGCACGAACAGATAGACGATGGAATAACCAAAGGTCTTCATCGGCAGCTTGGGGTTGCTGCTGAAGCGCAGCCGCACCGCGTGCACCAGGAAAATGCCACTGAGGATCACCGCGCTGACCAGATAGATCAGCCCGCTCATGCCGGTCAGATAGGGCAGCAGCGAACAGATGAACAGCAAAATGGTGTAGTACAGCACCGACTCCCGGGTAAAGGGGATGCCGTGGGTCACCGGCAGCATCGGCACGTCCGCCTTGGCGTACTCGTCGGCGCGGTGGATCGCCAGCGCCCAGAAGTGCGGCGGTGTCCATACGAAGATGATCAGCACCAGCAGCCAGGCGTAGGGGTCCAGGGAGTTGGTTACCGCCGCCCAGCCGAGCAGCGGCGGAATGGCGCCGGCGATGCCGCCGATCACGATGTTCTGCGGCGTGGCGCGTTTCAGGTAGAGGGTATAGACGAAGGCATAGCCGACGAAGCCGAACAGGGTCAGCCCGGCGGTCAGCGGATTGACCAGAAAATAGAGCATCGCCATGGAGGCCAGCGCCAGCAGCACCGCGAAGGTCACCGCCGCCTTTGGCGAGATCTTGCCGGCCACCAGTGGGCGTTTCTCGGTGCGCTTCATGATGGCGTCGATCTTCTGATCCATGATCTGGTTGATCGCCGCCGACGCCATCATCGCCAGGGACAGCCCCACGAAGGCGGGGATGAAGATGTCCAGGGGCACCATGCCCGGCGGGTCGGTGGCCAGGAACATGCCGGCCACGGCGGTGACCATCAGCAGCATCACCACGCCGGGTTTGGTCAGCGCCAGATAGTCGCGCCAGCCCGGCGTCGGGCGTTCACGCGACTCCGGCGGGGCGCTCATGGTCTTGTCGTTCGCGCTCATGGTGGCTCCCTCTCGGCCTGATCTGGACTAATCCCGGGGCGGCCCGTCCGGGCCCCGCGGATGACGGGCCGCGCATTTTACGTTGATGGCGCGGATAAAGAGTACCAGCGATATCAGCAGCAGCACCGCCACGAAGTTGTGCGACACCGCCACCCACAGCGGCACCGAGAACACCACGTTGCTGATGCCCAGGGTGATCTGCAACGCCAGCAGGCCCAGGATCGCCAGGCCGAAGTTGCGGAAGAACACGCTGCGCGCCCGGGTCAGGATGCGCCCCACCAGCAGCAGCACCATCAACGTCACCAGCAGGGCGCCGAAGCGGTGCAGCACGTGGATGGTGGTGCGCGCGTCGTTCTGCAGCACGCCGAACTCGTAGTCCGGCTTGTCGTGCTCATGGCCCCAGAACACGAAGGCGTCCTCGAAATTGATGTGCTCCACCCAGCCGTCCTCGCAGATCGGCAGCTCGGTGCACACCACCGCGGCGTAGTTGGCGGTGGTCCAGCCGCCCAGGGCGATCTGCAGCACCACCGCCGCCAGGCTCAGCCCGCCCAGGGTCTTCAGGCTGCGCACGTCGCAATCGTTGAGAAAGCGCGGCCAGCGGTACAGGCGGGCGGTGAGCAGGGCCAGCAGCGTCAGGGTGGTGAAGCCGCCGAGCAGATGCAGCATCACGATGGTGGGCTGCAGCCCCATGGTGACGGTCCACATGCCGAGGATGCCCTGGAAGATCACCAGCGCCACCAGAAACAGGGGCAGCTTGAGCGGCTGCTTTTCGCGCTTGCGGTTGACCACGCTGAGGCCGGCGATGATCAGGATCAGCAACCCCAGGGTGGAGGCGAAATAGCGGTGCACCATCTCCGGAACGGTTTTGTGCGCCTCGCGCAGCTCGCCGGGGTTGGTGGCGTTCTGTTCATTGACGTGCGCGATGGCCTTGCGCACGTCCAGGTGCCCGTAGCAGCCGGGCCAGTCCGGGCAGCCCAGGCCGGCGTCGGAGAGCCGGGTCCAGGCGCCCAGAATGATCACGCCGGCGGCCAGGATCAGCGCCAGCACGGCCACGCGGCGCAGCCAGATTTGCGAGGAAGTCAAAGGTTGCCGGGGTTCGGGATGCATGTGTCGAAACCTGTAGGGATAGCGGGCGCCGCCTCAGATCAGCGAGCCCTTCAAGGTACGTTCAAGATCCAGGCGGATGTTTTCCGCCTCCTCCAGAGTGGCGTCCATGTCCTCGTGGGTGGGGTAGCGCAGAAAGATCTGGCCGTCCGGGCTGACCACGAAAATATCGCCCACGGCGTCGCCGCCGGCGTCTTCGTAGGCCGGTGCCAGCGCCGCCTTGACGGTGCCGGCGTCGCCCCGTGTTTCCACCATGCCGGCGGCCTGATCGTCCAGAAAGCCGCGCAGGTCCTCGGACGCCGGCGCAGTGAGTACCACCACCCGGCGCAACCGTTCCATGTTCTCGCCCAGGGTGCGTTGCACCTGGCGCATCTGATAGTAAAGGCCGTTCTTGCAGGCCCGGTCGCAGTCCGGGCCGGCCACGTACAGCAGGCTCCACAGCCCCTGGGTGTCGGCATCGTCGTAGGGTTCGCCGTCGGCGTCTTGCAGCTCCAGCGCCGCGATCTGCACGTGGGGGATGATCAGCTGGCCCTTGTTTTCCCGGGGCAGTGACCAGGGGTCCACGAAATAGCGTCCGACGATGAAGAACACGATAAAGGGGCCGACGATGGCCAGCAGGGTCAGCCTGTTTTTAAGACGTGGCGACATGATGTTTCAGTGATCCGGTCGGGGGCGCCGGCGGAAATGGGCGACCAGGTACATGATCAGGGCGGCCAGACCCAGCCCCAGCCACTGCAGCGCGTAGGCCTGGTGGCGTTCCGGGCTGATCGCCGCCGTGATGTCCTGCCAGGGCCTTGGCAGCACGGGGGCATCGCCCAGGGGCTGTTCGGGCGGCACCCGAATCTCGAAGGGCGCCAATTCTAACCCAAGTCGGCGCCCGATGGCTTCAAAATCCACCTTCTGCACCCGCAGCGGCCATTGGTGCTCCGCCAGTGGGGTGTCCTTGAGCACCAGGGCGCGGGCGTCCGGCTGGTAGAGCGTGCCGGTCACCGTCACCGCGCCGCTCACCGGCGTCACCTCGGGCAGCGTGGCGCGGTCGGCGCCTCGGGGCAGCCAGCCCCGGTTGATCAGCACCCAGCGGCCATCGTCGGCGCGCAGCGGGCTGAGCAGATAATAGCCGGCCACGCCCTGGTAGGTGCGGTTGTCCAGCAGCACCGGGTGGTCGTTGTCGATCTCGCCGTGTACCCGCACCGGCAGGTGCTGGCGGTCGTCGCGGCGCAGCGCCTCGGCCAGGCTCACCGGGGCGGCGTGGGCCTTGGTCGCCTGGTCGGCCAGCCAGGCGCGTTTCTCGCCGGCGCGCTGCCATTGCCACCAGGACAGGCTCAGACACACCGCGACCACCGTGAGCGTGAGCAGCAGGCCAAGGGGGGAAAAGCGCCTCTTCATCTTTCACTCGCTGGGGTGGCGGCTACAATGGGCGCGTATTGTACCCGACCGGGTTCGCACGTCGAGGCAATGCCGCCCGGCGTTGGCTAAGGAGAAACATATGTGGTGGGTGAAGCTGATCGTCATCGTGCTGTTGATCGCGGCGGTGGCCTCCCTGGGCAAGGCGCTGATGTCGCTGGTGCGCGGCCAGGGCAAGGACGGCAAGACCATGCGCGCGCTCGCCTGGCGGGTGGGTTTCTCGGCGGCGGTGTTCCTGTTCATTCTGCTGAGCATGATGATGGGCTGGATCCAGCCCCACGACGTCAACCCGGGCCAGCGCTACGGGGAGCCCATCGAACAGGCGCAGTAAAGGCCGAAAACAAAAAGCCCCGGCTTGTGACCGGGGCTTTTTGTTTCCAGGGTGGTCGGCGGGGTTACAGCCAGTACACCACCACGAAAAGGAACAGCCAGACCACGTCCACGAAGTGCCAGTACCAGGCCCCCGCTTCCCAGGCGAAATTGTTTTCCGCGTCGAAGTGGCCCTTGATCACACGCAGCAGCGTGACGAACAGGAAGATGGTGCCGATGGTCACGTGGGCGCCGTGGAACCCGGTCAGCAGGAAGAACAGGCTGCCGTAGATGCCGGCGTGCAGGGTCAGCCCCATTTCCACGTAGGCGTGGTGGTATTCCCAGGCCTGCAGGCCCAGGAAGATCGCGCCCAGCAGCACGGTGGCCGCCTGGAAACCGATCAGCCGGCCGCGCTTGCCTTCCAGCAGAGCGTGGTGGGCGATGGTCAGGGTCACGGAGCTGGTCAGCAGGATGGCGGTGTTGATCGCCGGCAGGCCCCAGGCACCCATGGCCTGGGTGGTGGTGCCGTCCGGGGTCTTGATCAGCGGCCACATGGCCTGGAAGTTCGGCCACAGCAGTTCATGGGTCATGGCGTTGCTGCCGGCGCCGCCCAGCCACGGCACGATCAGCCAGCGGGTGTAGAACAGGGCGCCGAAGAAGGCACCGAAGAACATTACCTCGGAGAAGATGAACCACAGCATGCCCTGGCGGTAGGAAATGCCCAGCTGCTTGCTGTGCAGACCGCCCACGGATTCCTTGATGGTGTCACGCCACCAGATGGCGATCACCAGCCACAGGGTGGCCAGGCCGAAGAAGAACAGCGGCATCCCCCAGCTGCCCTCGAACTTGTCCGGGGCGGTGCTCTGCTGGATAAAGTGGGCGCCGCCCACGGCGGTCATGAACAGCCCGACCGAAGCCGCCAGGGGCCAGGGGCTGCTCTCGGGTACGTAATACTTCTCAGTAGCCATTTGAAAAAGTCTCCTGTACAACCGGGCCGTTACTGGGCGACCGCATTGTTGTTAATCACGGTGTCGTTGGTGGCGGCGACCCGGTCGGTCACGTCGAATATCGTGTACGACAATGTCAACGTGGTGATGTGGTCCGGCAGCTCCGGGTCCAGATAGAAGATCATCGGCATTTCCTTGCGCTCCCCGGCCCCCAGGGTCTGCTGGTCAAAGCAGAAGCACTGGGTTTTGTGCAGGTAGCGCGCCGCTTCCCCGGGGGTCACGGACGGAATGCTCTGGGTGACGATCTGGCTGGTCTTCGGATTGCTGGCGTAGAAATTCACCAGGGTGATTTCCCCCGGATGCACCTTCACCCGACGGGTGGCGGACATGAAGTCCCCGTTCACGCCCTGGCCCCGCTGGGTGATGAATTCCACGGTCACGGTGCGGTCTTCCACGGTCCGTGCCGGACCCTCGGTGCTCGCCGTCGACGAGGTCTTTCCATTCAAACCGGTGATGTCACAGATCACGTCGTAGAACGGCACCATGGCGAACGCGAACCCGAACATCGCCAGCGCCCAGATCAGGAGCTTGCGCAGGGTGCGCTTGTTGCGATGTTCAAGGCTGTCGTGACTCATGGCGCCGTTATCCGTGATCCGTTATTTCACCACCGGGGGCGTTTCAAAGGTATGGAACGGGGCCGGTGAGGGCACTTCCCATTCCAGACCCTCGGCACCGTCCCAGGGACGGGCCGCGGCCTTCTCGCCTTTCTTCATGGCGCACAGCAGACAGACCGCCAGGAAGAACAGCTGCGACAGACCGAACCAGAAACCACCGATGGAAATCCAGAAGTTGTAGTCCGCGAACTGCAGCGCGTAGTCGGCGTAGCGACGGGGCATGCCGGCCAGGCCCACGAAGTGCATCGGGAAGAACAGCAGGTTCACCGACAGCAGGGAGCTCCAGAAATGCAGCTCGCCGAGCAGCTTGTTGGGCATCACGCCGGACCACTTGGGCAGCCAGTAGTAGGCGGCGGCGAACATGCTGAACACCGCGCCGGTCACCAGTACGTAGTGGAAATGCGCCACCACGAAGTAGGTGTCGTGGTACTGGAAGTCCACCGGGGTGATCGCCAGCATCAGACCGGACAGGCCGCCACAGGTGAACAGGATCACGAAGGCGATGGCCCACTTCATCGGCAGCTCGAAGGTCATCGAACCGCGCCACATGGTGGCCACCCAGTTGAACACCTTCACGCCGGTGGGTACCGAGATCAGCATGGTCATGTACATGAAGAACAGGGTGCCGGCCAGCGGCATGCCCACGGTGAACATGTGGTGGGCCCAGACCACGAAGCTGAGCAGCGCGATGGAGGCGGTGGCGTAGACCATGGAGGCGTAGCCGAACAGCTGCTTGCGCGCGAAGGTCGGAATGATGGACGACACGATCCCGAAGGCGGGCAGGATCATGATGTACACCTCGGGGTGCCCGAAGAACCAGAACACGTGCTGGAACAGCACCGGGTCACCGCCGCCGGCGGCGCTGAAGAAGCTGGTGCCGAAGTGGCGATCGGTAAGCATCATGGTCACCGCGCCGGCCAGCACCGGCATCACCGCGATCAGCAGGAAGGCGGTGATCAGCCAGGTCCATACGAACAGCGGCATTTTCATCAGGGTCATGCCCGGCGCGCGCAGGTTGAACACGGTCACGATCACGTTGATCGCGCCCATGATCGAGGAGATCCCCATCATGTGCACGGACAGGATGAACAGGTCGGTGGAGGCCGGGCCGTACTCGGTGGAGAGCGGCGCGTAGAAGGTCCAGCCGAAGTTCGGCGCGCTCGGGTGGCCGGCGCCGAAGGCGCTCATGAACACCGAGCTCAGCAGGATCAGGAACGCGAACGGCAGAATCCAGAACGACCAGTTGTTCATGCGCGGCAGCGCCATGTCCGGCGCGCCGATCATCAGCGGAATCATCCAGTTGGCGAACCCGACGAAGCCCGGCATGACGGCGCCGAACACCATGGCGAGGCCATGGACGGTGGTCATCTGGTTGAAGAATTCCGGGTCCACGAACTGCATGCCCGGTTCCAGCAACTCAGTACGGATCACCATGGCCAGCAGGCCACCCACCAGGAACATGATGAAGCTGAACCACAGGTACAGCGTGCCAATGTCCTTATGGTTGGTGCTGAACAGCCAGCGTTTCAGGCCGGTCGGGGCGTGGTGATGATGGTCATCGTGTGCAGCGGCAGCGGTACTCATCGCTCTCCCCTCCCTCACTCTTGTTCGTAGACGTCTTCGGGTTGAATCAGGTCGCCGGTCTCGTTACCCCAGGCGTTACGCTCGTAGGTAATGACGGAGGCGATCTGGCGCGGTGACAACTGGGCGGCGAAAGCGGGCATGGCGCCACGGCCTTCCACCAGCACATGGATGTGCTCTTCCAGATGTTCTTCCTGGGTGGCGAAGTCGCTGCCCGCGAACGGCAGGCCCACACCGCCTTCCCCATTGTTGCCATGACACACGGCGCAGTTGCCGGCGTAGGTCTGCTGGCCGAGCTCCATGGCCTCGTCCAGATCGGCGAACGGCGTCAGGTCCGGGGCCGCGGCGGCCTCTTCCTTCTTCTGCGCCAGCCAGTCGGCGAACTCGGCCTGGCTCACCACCTTGGCCTCGATGGGCATGAAGGCGTGGTTCTTGCCGCACAGCTCGGCGCACTGACCATAGTAGGTGCCTTCCTTGCCTTCGGGAACCTTGGCCCAGGTCTCGTTGACAAAGCCGGGGATGGCGTCCTTCTTGCCGCCGAAGTCCGGCACCCAGAAGGAGTGGATCACGTCGGCGGAGGTGACCAGGAAACGCACTTTCTGGCCGGACGGCAGCACCAGGGGCTGGTCCACTTCCAGGTTGTAGTTGGCGCCTTTCTCGGGGAACTCGTTGCCCACGGCGTCCTGGGCGGTGCCGTAGGGGAACAGGCCGCCGGCGAGCACCGGGTTGTTGATCTGTTCCGGCGGGGTGGCGATGTTGGACATGAAGGAGACGCCGATATTGTTGTCGTCGGCGTAGGTGAGGTACTCGTACTCCCACTTCCAGCGATGGCCGGTGACCTTCACGGTGAGTTCCGCGTCGGAGGAGTCATCCAGCTCGATCAGCACGCGGGTGGCGGGCACCGCCATGGCGATCAGGATGATGAACGGAATGACCGTCCACAGGACCTCCAGGAACACGTGCTCGTGGAACGTGGCCGGGTTCGGATGGCGGGAACGGCGGTGACGGATCATGGAGATCAGAATCAGGCCGAACACCAGCAAGCCGATGATGGTGACGATCCAGAGGATGGTGGTGTGAAGATCGTACACTTCCTGGCTGACCGCGGTGACCCCGGGCCGCAGGTTGTGGTCGGAACGTTCAGTCCAGTCGCTGGCCACGGCCATGCCGCTGATCATCAGCGAAATGAGACCGACCGCCGCGCGGTGGAACAGAGTTGACTGCATGCGTTAGCTCCCTGTTTTCCCCAGCGAGTCCCCCCCGGAACAAGGGGGCACGCCTTTTCTTTTGCCGTCACCGGCACCTGGAAAGCGAGTTTCAGGATAAGATGCTGTGGAGCCCTGCCGGGGCCCTGCCCGGAAGGGCGGGGGCGGCCAAGGGGGTGGCCAAAAACCCGCCTTATTATTGAGAAAATCGCCTTAGAACAATCACTTACAGGAAGTGAGGAAAAAGGCGGCGGTCTCCCAGGGTGCGGCAAAATGCCCCACGGCATTGTGGGCCGTAACTCTAGTCATTCAAAGGGGCAAAGTCCAGCCGCCAGGCCCGCAAAACAACGGCTTGCGGGGGATGCCGGACGATCAATCTGTGCTAGACTGCGCGCCCGTTTCAGGCACTCATACCTCCCGGATCATGTCGAAAAGCCGTCAAATCTATCGGGTTATTTTCCTCAACCAGGGCCAGATCTACGAAATCTACGTAGGTCAGATCTACGCCAGCGACCTTTATGGCTTTATCGAAGTGGAAGAATTCCTGTTCGGTGAGCGGGCGCAGATGGTGGTGGACCCCTCCGAGGAGAAGCTCAAGAACCAGTTCGCCGGGGTGCAGCGTTCCTTTATTCCCATGCACGCGGTGATCCGCATCGACGAGGTGGAGAAGGAAGGCGTGGGCAAGATCACCGAGGCGGGCAGCAACGTCACCGCCTTTCCCCTGCCGTTCGGCCCCGGTGGCGGCAAGAAGACCTGAGCCTTTCTGAATGAGTACGGCAAAAAAGAAGGGCGTCAGCCTGACTGTACGCCCGGAGGGTTGCCTGATTGTATTGGGAGACTCACTGGGTTAGTGCCGTATCGGTGGAGGAAGTTCCCCACCTGGCGTTCCCATCCCGACAAATTTTCGAATCAGCGCATCGTATTCGGTCCGACCGCGCCGGCGGAGCGCTTGCGTCCTTGCTCCCTGGCCCTCCCTGATGGCCTTGCGCCCACCAACAATCGCGCCGTCGGTACGCAGTCAGAGGCTTGCGCGGGGCAGTCGTTCCTGGCCCGGCAAGGAACTGTGAACGACCGCACGCCGGTTTTTCGAATTTAACCTTTGGCGCTCCGGCCCGGGTCAGTCCCGCCGGTCCCGGTCGGGGCCGGGCACGAACAGGGTGGGGCTGTTCTCCGCCACGTCGTCTTTCACCGAGCGGGCTTCGCCGGCCTGATCGCCGCCCCAAACGGTGCGGGCCAGATCAGCCTGGGCGGGCAGCCAGAGGGCGGAGGTGATGGCGATCAGACCCTGGATGGCCAGTTTGGTCATGGCGAGCACTCCTGAACGGCAATGATTTCCATTTTTGAACGGCCAGGGGGGCGCCGGTTCCCGATCAGGGGCACTTTCCACCGCGCAGGGGCGGGGCCGGGTCCGAAAACGTCCACATCGGAGGGCTGCCGCATTGCCGGTGGTCGCCGGCGCCGTGTTTAATGGCAACGTTTTTATCGGGAGAAACGCATGAGTGATATCGTTAATCAGGCCATCGACTACGAGGTGGACGGCCGCACCTTCCAGGGCCATCTTCTTTATCTGCGCGGCGCCAGCCCCAGTCGCGCCCTGCTGATGGCCCCCAATTTCTTCGGCATCAGCGACGCCGCCATCGCCCAGGCGGAACGTCAATTGGACAACACCCGGGCGATTTTCGTGCTGGACCCGTTCGGCAAGGACGTGCGCCCGCAAACCCCGGACCAGGCCATGGAGGCCATGGGCGCGGCGCGTGCCGACAATGCCGCCCTGCGCGCGCGGCTGCGCGGCGCCCTGGCGGTGCTGGAGCGGGAGGCCGGTGAGCTGGGCATCGCCCGGGACCGGCTGGCGATGCTCGGCTTCTGTTTCGGTGGTGCCTGTGCCCTGGAGCTGGCCCGCGACGGCGCTGATCTGCGCGCCTTTGTCAGCTTCCACGGCCTGCTGGATACGCCGGCGCCGGCCGCCGGCCCGGTGAAGGGCAGCGTGCTGGTGCTGAACGGCGCCGACGATCCCATGGTCAGTGAGGACTCACTGAAGGCGTTCAAGAAGGAAATGGACGGGGCCGGCGCGGACTGGCAGCTCACCCATTTCGGTGGGGCGGTGCATTCCTTCACCGACCCGGGGGCGAACATGCCGGGCCGCTCGGTCTACGACCCGAAAGTGTCGCGGCGCGCCTTCGCGGCCATGGACGATCTGTTCGACGAGGTGTTCAGCGCCTGAAGCGGTCGTTCGACCGCGATCGCCGTTAATCGAGGACCCGCGCCAGGAAGGCGGCAATGTCCTGGATCTCCTCCAGGCATACCGCGTGCTCCATCGGGTAGGTCTTGTACTCGGTGGGGTAGCCCTTGGCACTCAGGGTGTCCGCCGCCCGGCGGCCGCCCTGTTCCGGCACCATCGGATCGAAGGTGCCGTGGGCGATGAACACCGGCAGGCCGGCGTTGGCCTCGCTGAACGCCACGCTGTCGGCGGTGGCGAAGTAGGTGGACAGCGCCATCAGCCCGGCCAGCTTTTGCGGATGCCGCAGGGCCGCTTCATAGGCCACCGCGCCCCCCTGGGAAAAGCCGGCCACCACGATGCGGTCGGCGGGCACGCCGCGCTCGATTTCCCGCTCGATCAGCGCGTCCACCTGGGCGGCGGACCGGCGGATGCCGTCCTCGTCCACCGGGCTGGTGCCGCCCAGGCCGGCGATGTCGTACCAGGCCGGCATCACCATGCCGCCGTTCACCGTCACCGGGATTTGCGGGGCATGGGGAAACACGAAGCGGGTGCGCTTGCGACCCAGCTCCGGCACCACCGGCTCGAAGTCGTGGCCGCTGGCGCCCAGGCCGTGCAGCCAGATCACGCTGGAGTCCGCGGGTTGTTGCGGGTCCAGTTCCACGCAGGGCAGATAGTCCATGCTGTTCTCCTTCAATGGCCGGTTCAGTTGCCGGCGACGATGACGCGCACCGCCTCCAGGCGGAAGCGGGCATCGCCGATGCGCTCTTCCAGGGCCTCGGTCTGCCGTTCCAGGTAGGTGATTTCCTCCTCCCGGACCAGCGGGTTCTTGTCACGCAGGGCACGCAGCCGGCGCAGCGCCTGATCCTGGCTGTCGCGCATCGCCGCCAGGGCCTGCTCGATCACCGCCCGGGCCTGGCCGGCTGCGTTCCGCTCGTCGTCCTTGAGCAGTTGCTCCAGCAGGCCCTTCTGGCTGGCCACGATCTTGCGCGCCAGCGGCTTCTCCAGCTTGTGGCACTGCCGGCACAGGGCGTCGTGGGTGATCGCCGAGGACAGGTCGCGGCCGTTGGCGTCCAGCAGCCGGCGCACCGTGGTCACCGGCAGAAAGCGGTCCGCCTGCAAATGGCGGGGCGCCACCGGCTCCACCGTGTAGACCGCCTCCACCAGCAGGGTGCCGGCCTTGATCTTGGGATTCTTGAGCAGGCTCACCGAGGCCTTGCCGCGGTGCTCGTCAAGAATCAGATCCAGGGCGCCGCCCACCAGCGGATGCTCCCAGGTGAGGAACTGCATGTCGTCGCGGGCGATGGCGGTGCCGCGCCGGTCGGTGACGGTGACGCCTTCCTCGGGCAGGTGCGGGAATGGCTCGCGCAGGTGCGGCCCGGGCTTGAGAATCCAGGCGTCGTCGGAGTGCTCTTCCTGGTCCACGCCGTAGTGGTCGAACACCCGGGTCATGAACGGCCAGGGGCTGTCGGCGTCGGCGGCGGCCAGTTGTTCCTTGAGGGTCTCCGCCCGAACGGGGTCGAAGGAGGCCAGCTCCAGCAGCCGGTCGCGGCCCTGTTCCAGCCGCTCGCGCAGGGCGCCGGCCTCGCGGCGGGTCAGGCTCACCAGGTCGTCCAGCAGGGCGCCGTCGTCCGGCTTGGTGAGCGCGGCCTCCAGGGCCTCGCCGGTGCGCTGGCGGATTTCGTGGCCGGCGGGATTGGTGTGCTCGAAGGCGTTCATGCCCTGGTGGTACCAGTGGAACAGTACCTCCTGGGCGTGGCCCTGGAAGTAGGGCACATGGATTTGTACGTCCTCGCTCTGGCCGATGCGGTCCAGGCGGCCGATGCGCTGCTCCAGCAGGTCCGGGTCCAGGGGCAGGTCCATCAGCACCAGATGGTGGGCGAACTGGAAGTTGCGGCCCTCGGAGCCAATCTCCGAACAGATCAGTGCCTGGGCGCCGTCCTCGTGGTCGGCGAAATAGGCGGCGGCCCGGTCGCGCTCGATCAGGTCCATGCCTTCATGGAACACCGCCAGGTTCATGCCCAGCTTGTAGCCGCAATGGGCGTGCAGGTCGATGGCGGTGTCGCGGCGGGCGCAGATCACCAGCACCTTGTCGCCCCGGTGTTCCTTGAGAAAACGTTCCAGCCAGGTGACGCGCGGGTCCTCGCCGCACCAGCGGTCGTCGCCGAAGCCGGCTTCCGGGTACAGGCGCAGGGCCAGTTCCTCGTCCGCGTCCACCCGGTAGTTGTCCGGCAGCGCCAGCGGCTCGCCGTGCACCTGGCGGGCCGGGAAGCCGGCCACGTTCTGGCGGGTATTGCGGAACATCACCCGGCCCGGGCCGAAGCGGTCCAGCAGCTCGGCCAGCACCGCTTCGCGGTGGGCTTCGTCCACGGTCTCGTCGGGCAGCAACGCGGCGGCGCGTTGCTTCAGATCCGCCGGCCAGTGGTCCTGGTCGTGCAGTTCGCCGACCAGCGCCGCCACCTCCCGGTAGCGTTCCTGTTCGGCCACGAAGGCGTCCAGGTCCGGGTAGCGGTCCGGGTCCAGCAGGCGCAGCCGGGCGAAGTGGCTTTCCAGGCCGAGCTGTTCCGGGGTGGCGGTGAGCAGCAGCAGGCCGCGGCTGGCGCCGGCCAGTTGCTCCACCCGCCGGTAGGCCTCGGAGGGCGCGTCCGGCGACCAGTGCAGATGGTGGGCCTCGTCGACGATCACCAGGTCCCAGTCCGCCGCCGCCAGGCTGTCGATGTCGCAGCCCTCCAGGAAGGCGGTGCTGCACAGCACCAGCTGCTCGGAAAGAAACGGGTTGTCGTCGATCTCCGGCGCGTCGCCTTCGCCTTCCGACTCGGCGAACAGATCCGCCAGCATCTCCTTGACCTCGTCCACGCTGGGGCGGGAGAGGGCGTTGAGGCGTTCCTCGTCGAAGATCGAAAAGCGCAGATTGAAACGCCGCGCCATTTCCACGAACCACTGGTGCACCAGGGCGTCGGGCACCACGATCAGGGCACGGCGGGCGCGGCCGGTTTCCAGCTGCTGGTGCAGGATCAGGCCCGCTTCGATGGTCTTGCCCAGGCCCACTTCGTCGGCCAGCAGCACCCGGGGCGCATAGCGGCGTGCCACCTGGTCGGCGATGTGCAACTGGTGGCCGATCAGATCGATGCGCGGGCCGCGCAGGCCCTGGATCGGGGAGCCCTCGCGGCGGGCGCGGGCCTGCAGCGCGGCCACCCGCAGCTCGAACCAGCGGTTTGACGACAGCTGATTGGTAAGCAGCCGGTCCAGGGCGCCGCTCAGGCGCAGCCGGTGGCCGAGCAAGGACTCCGGCACCGGCTGTACATTGTCCGGCTCGTCGGCGGGGTAGGCGTGATAGACCACCAGGCCGTTGTGGTCCTCCACGTCCTTGACCACCAGGTCCAGGCCGTCGCCGGTGGTCAGCGTATCGCCCACGTCGAAGGTAATGCGCGACAGCGGCGCGTTGTTCTTCGCGTAGGTACGTTCTTCTTCCACGGCCGGGTAACTGACCGTCACCAGACGGTAGTCCACCTCCTTGATCAGTCCGAGCCCCAGTTCGGTCTCGGATTCGCTGAGCCAGCGCTGGCCGGGGGTAAATTCGGTCATGGCTATCCTGTGGCCGATCAATTGGGGAGCGGGATTATACGGGTTCGGCCGCGTCGGCGCGATGAAAGCGCCGATTCAATTCGCGATACAGGATGCAGGATACAGGGTGAAGGAGTGGCACGGTGCCAACCCTGTACCCTTCATCCTGCATCCTGTATCGAATTCTTTTCAAAGAATTCCCGGGTGGCGTCATCGGCGGGGAAATAATGCTCGATGCGCAGCTCCTCCATGATCACATCCATGGCGGTGCCGAAGCTGGCGAGGGTGGAGAAGGTGGTCAGGCGCTGGCCGCCCACCATCATCCGCAGGGTCAGCATGGGGTCCACGCTGACCGGCGTGGCGCCCAGCAGGGCGGGCACGTCCGCCAGGTCTTCCAGGCGCCGGTACAGGCGCTGCAACGGCGGGTCCGGGCGCAGGTCCAGGTCCCGGCGCAGGCGCCGCAGCAGCACCGAGGCCACCAGATCCCAATTGAGAATAAAGGGTTTGAAGCCTTCCGGGTGAAACACCAGCTCCACGATGTTGCCGGTGGCCGGCAGCGGGCCGCCCTCGGCGACCATCGCCTGGATCAGTCCTTGCAGCGCGGTATTGGCCAGCAGCAGATTCCAGTGGGCGTCGAGCACGGCGGCCGGGTAGGGCAGGTGGTTGTCGAGCATCACCTCCAGGGCTTCGCGCACCGGCGCCATGGCCGGTTCGTCCAGGCGCGTCTCGCCGTACACCGGCGCGTGGCCGGCGGCCACCAGCAATTGATTGGTGTCGCGGCAATTGAGGTCCAGGGCCGCCGCCAGCCGCCGCAGCAGGCCGGCGCTGGCACGGGCGCGGCCGGTTTCCACGAAACTCAGATGACGGCTCGACACCGCCGCCCGGCCGGCCAGCTCAAGCTGGCTGAGGCGGCGCGTCTTGCGCCAGTCGGAAAGCAATTCGCCCGGGTCCATCTTCGCACCTTGTGTTGCGCCATTACCCACCAGGTAATTGTTTCACTTCCCCGGCGTGACGATGCTGACTCTACCAGAAACGACGAGGAGAAAGACCATGCCCTGGCAATCCCTGAAACACGCGCTTTGGTTCAACGCCATCGGCACCGCCCTGCTGGGTGTCGTCCTGATCGCCGCCGCCGGGCCCCTGGCGGGCCTGTTCAGCGCCTACCCCGGCGCCGTGCCGCCGCTGCTGATGACCGGCGCCGGCATCGTTTGCCTGCTGTTCGCCGTGGATCTGGGCTGGGCGGCCCGCCGCCCGGACGGGCGCCCCGGGGTTGTTCGCCTGCTGACCCTGGCCGACGCCGGCCTGGTGCTGGCACTGCCGGTGGTGATGCTGGTGGCCGCGCCCCGGTTGTCACTGTGGGGCCAACTGCTGCTGGCGGACCTGGCCCTGATCACCGCCTTCCTGGTCTGGTGCCAATGGCGCGGCCTGGGCGCGGTTCCGGTGGCTCTGGGCGCCCGGCGGTGAGTGAGGTGCCGTTGTTCAGCATCCTTTGACACCCGCCCCCGCCGGTTGCGGTATTCTGCGGGCGGGTAAGTCAATCAAGGTGATGCAATGGGCGAGATCGTTCCGTTCAAGAAGCCGGCCCGTAAAAAGCCCAAGAAGGGACTGTGCCAGCACGGCTTCCACAAGTGGAAGGTGGTCAAGAACACCCGCTTCGACAGCCAGCGCGGCAAGCTGGTGACCCGCTACCAGTGCGAGCGTTGCGGCAAACGGAAGGTGGAGGCGCACTGACATGCTGGAAATGAAACGCCATTGCGAACACTGCCAGCAGGCCCTGGCCGAGGACGGCGAGGCCTACATCTGTTCCTATGAATGCAGCTTCTGCGTGGACTGCTGCACCGCCTTCAGCGCGACCTGCCCCAACTGCGCCGGGGAGCTGGTGCGCCGGCCCCGTCGCGCCACGGACGCCGCCGAATGAACGGCGAGCCGTTCAGCGTCGACAACGGCGCCGGCTATCGGGTGCCCTTGAGCTGGTACCCGGCCGCCGCCGGCGCGCCGATCCTGCTGGTGCTGCCGGCCCTGGGCGTGTCCGTGCGCTTTTACGACAAGCTGGCGGTGGCGCTGGCGGCGCGTGGCTTCAGCGTGGCGCTGATGGAGCAGCGTGGCCAGGGCGACAGCGCCCTGCGCCCGTCCCGGCGCAGCGACTGGGGCTTCGCCGAGGTGCTCGACCGGGATCTGCCGGCGGTGCTGGACTGGCTGCGCGACCATCATCCGGAAGCGCCGCTGTACGTGCTCGGTCACAGCCTGGGCGGCCATTTCGCCGCCCTCACCGCCGCGCGTCTGCCGGCGCGGGTGGACGGCCTGGTGCTGGTGGCCACCGGCAGCCCCTGGCTGAACGCCTTCGCCGGGCCCATGCGCAACAAGGTCCGGCTGCTCACCCGGCTGATTCCGGTTTGCAATCTGGTGCTGGGCTATTACCCCGGTGACCGCATCGGCTTTGGTGGTCGGGAGGCGCGCACGTTAATGGCCGACTGGCGCGGGCTGGCGTTGACCAACCGCTATCGCGCGCAAGGTCTGGACCAGGATCTGGAGGCCGCCGTGGCCGCGTACCCGGGCCCGGTGCTGGCGATCCGCCTGGCGGACGACGCCTTCGCGCCGGCGGATTCGGTGCACGCGGTCACCGACAAATTCCGTGCCGCCGGCCTGATCGAGGAAACCCTGGACGCCCACCAGCTCGGCGACAAGGCGGACCATTTCCGCTGGGCGCGCCAGGCCGACACCGTGGCGGAGCGGGTGCGCATCTGGCACGGCGCGCCGGCGGACTGAGCGGGCCTTTGTCCCCGAGCCCCGGGGGCGGTACTCTTAGCGGCCAGAACCCGTCATTGAAGCGCCACCGATCCGAGTGGCCGGGTCCCTGGAGTACCGTCCGGAAACCATGCCCTTGCCCACCCCAGCGTCCGAGCCGTCCAACACCGATCCCGTGCTGATCTTCGATTCCGGCGTCGGCGGCTTGTCCGTGGTGCGCGCCCTGCGCGCGCAGTTGCCCGGGGTGCCGCTGGCCTATGTGTGCGACAACGCGGCGCTGCCCTACGGCACCAAGCCGGACGACTGGCTGGTGGCGCGCATCGTGGCGGTGTGCGCGGCGGCGCTGGCGGCCAGCGGCGCCCGCGCCCTGGTGGTGGCCTGCAACACCGCCAGCACCCTGGCCCTGGAGGCGTTGCGTGAACGCCTGGCGATCCCGGTGGTGGGCACGGTGCCGGCGATCAAGCCCGCCGCCGCCCTCAGCCACAGCGGCGTGATCGGCCTGCTGGCCACCTCGGCCACGGTGTGCCGGCCTTACACCGACCGCCTGATCGCCGACTTCGCCGCCGGCCGCACGGTGGTGCGGGTGGCCGCCGACGCCCTGGTGGCCCAGGCGGAACGCCGGGTCGCCGGCGAGACCCTGGACCGGGACGCCTTGGACCGGGCGCTGGCGCCGCTGTGGGCCGAGGAGCGTCTGGATACCGTGGTGCTCGGCTGCACGCATTTCCCGTTACTCAGCGAAGTACTCGCCGAGCGCGCCCCGCGTCCGGTGCAATGGGTGGACTCCGGCGCCGCCATTGCCCGGCGGGTGGCGCAGGTGCTCGATCCGCTGCCACCCGTCGGCATCAACGCCGGCGACCCGGCCTGGGCCACCGGCCCGGTATCGCCGGGTCTGACACGGGGCTTCGCCGGCTTTGGTTTCGGTACGCCACGTTCGTTGCTGCTCCCCGCCGGCGGGGGGGAGCGCGGCTGAAGCCGTCCCTACGGGGCTCCGATCACCATCACCGCCTGCCCGGCATTGATCTGCTGGCCCTCCTGGCGGGCCACATGGATCACTTTGCCCGCCTCCGGCGCGGTGACTTCGATCTCCATCTTCATGGCTTCCAGAATCGCCACCGGCTGCCCGGCGTCCACCGTATCGCCCTCGGCCACCAGCAGCTTCCAGATATTGCCGGCGGTGGGCGCTTCCACCGGGGTGCCGTCGGGCAGGCCGTCGGCGTCGCCGGCGTTCAGGTCCTGCTGCGCTTCGAAATGCAGCTGGCCGCTTTCCTCCCAGCGCTGCAGCTCCTCGTCAAAGGCGCGGTTGCGGGCTTCGGTGAAGTCGCGGATGGACGCTTCGTTGTGTTCCAGAAAGCGCTGGTACCCGGCCAGATTGAAAGTGGTGTCCTCCACCTTGAACGGGTAGCGGCCCTTGGGGAAATCCCGGCGGATTTGCTGTAGCTCCTCGGCGGAGACTTCGTAGAAGCGGATCTGGTCGAAGAAGCGCAGCAGCCAGGGTTGGGGGAACGCCTCGGTGCGGTGGAAGCGGTTCCACATCTGGAAGGTGCGCCCCACGAACTGGTAGCCGCCGGGGCCTTCCATGCCGTACACGCACAGATAGGAACCGCCGATGCCCACCGAGTTTTCGGCGGTCCAGGTGCGCGCCGGATTGTATTTGGTGGTCACCAGCCGGTGACGCGGGTCGTAGGGGGTGGCCACCGGCGCGCCCAGATAGACGTCGCCCAGGCCCATTACCACGTAGCTGGCCTCGAACAGAATCCGCTTTACCTCGTCGACGCTGTCCAGGCCGTTGATGCGGCGGATGAACTCGATATTGCTCGGGCACCAGGGCGCGTCCTTGCGCACCGACTGCGTGTATTTCTCGATGGCCAACCGGCAGGCCTCGTCGTCCCAGCTCAGCGGCAGATGGACGATGCGCGAGGGCACCTCCAGATCGTCCTGTTTGTCCAGGGTCAGCTCGGCGTCCTTGAGGGTGGCCAGCAGCCCGGTCCGGGGCAGCACGGCGGGGTCGAAGTGCACCTGCAGGGAGCGGATGCCCGGCGTCAGTTCCAGCACCCCGTCCAGGTTCTTCTCCTGCAGCCACAGCATCAGGGCGTGGGCGCGGAAGCGCAGCCGCAGGTCCAGCTCCAGGGGGCCGTATTCCACCAACAGATAGCGGTCGCCGGCGGCCCGGTAGACCACCGCCGGGCCTTCCGCCTGTTCCTCCAGGCGGTCCAGCACCGGGGTGGTCACCGGCGCCGGCGGGGCCGTGCGGGCCGGCGCGCTCAGGGTGTCGATACAGCGGTCCTGTTCGGCGGCCAGGGCGTCCGCGTCGTCCAGGCTCACCGGCACGAAGCGCAGGCGGTCGCCGGCCTTCAGCTGACCCAGCTTCCAGCGGTCCGCCAGGATCACCGTGGCCGGGCACACGAAGCCGCCCAGGGAGGGGCCGTCCGGGCCCAGGATCACCGGCATGTCGCCGGTGAAATCCACGCTGCCGATGGCGTAGGCGTTGTCGTGAATATTGGACGGGTGCATGCCGGCCTCGCCGCCGTCCCGACGCGCCCATTGCGGCTTCGGGCCCACCAGTCGCACGCCGGTGCGGCTGGAGTTGTAGTGCACCTGCCAGTCGGCGCTGAAGAAGGTCTCGATGTCCTGGTCGGTGAAGAAGTCCGGCGCACCGTGGGGGCCGTAGATCACGCGCAGTTCCCAGCGGTCGCCGAGGGCGGGCTTCAAGGTCTCCGGAATCGCCGGTGAAGCCGTATCGGTGCCGGGCTCGCCCAGGTGCAGCACATCGCCGGTGCGCAGCGCCCGGCCACCATGGCCGCCGAACTGCCCCAGGGTGAAGGTGCCACGGGAGCCCAGATAGGGCTGGCATTGCAGGCCGCCGGCCACCGCCAGGTAGGCGCGGGCGCCGTGGCCGCGCACCTTGCCCAGCTTGAGGGTCTGGCCGGCGCCGACCGCGATCGCCCGGTAGGCGGCCACCGGTTCGCCGTCCAGGGTGGCGTTCATATCGGCGCCGGTGAGGGCGACGCGGGTGGCGCGATTGAAGCGCAGGGTGGGGCCATTGAGGGTGAACTCCAGCCCGGCGGCATTTTCCTCGTTGCCCAGCAGCCGGTTGCCGAGGCGGAAACTCAGCGCGTCGAAGGGCCCGGACGGCGGCACCCCCACCGGCCAGTAGCCCTGGCGGCCGGGGTAATCCTGCACCGTGGTCAGGGTGCCGCCGGCCAGCACGTCCAGGGTGGCGGGTACATAGTGGAAGTGATTGAGATAGCGGGTGGTCATCTCGCCGTTGCGGAACACCGGGTCGGCCAGCACCGCGCCCAGGTACTCACGGTTGGTCTCGATGCCCTCGATCAGGGTGTGCGCCAGGGCGCCCTCCAGGGCCGCCAGGGCGCCGTCGCGGTCCGCCTGGTGGACGATCACCTTGGCCAGCATCGGGTCGAAAAAGGGCGACACGGTCAGGCCCGCTTCGATCCAGTGGTCGATGCGCAGACCCTCTGTTTGTGGGGCGGTGTCGGGAAAGCTCACCGCCGTCAGCAGGCCGGCGCAGGGCTGAAAATCCTTGTTCGGATCCTCCGCGTAGAGGCGCGCCTGGATGGCGTGGCCGCGCGGGCGAAGTGGCGCGGCCAGGGCGTGCAGGTCGTCCAGCTCGCCGGCGGCCAGGCGCACCATCCAGTCCACCAGATCCACGCCGTAGACCGCCTCGGTAACACCGTGCTCCACCTGCAGCCGGGTGTTCACCTCGAGAAAATAAAAATCGTTGCTGTCCTGGTCGACGATGAATTCCACGGTGCCCGCGTTGCGGTAGCTTACCGCCGCCATCAGCCGGCGGGCGGTGTCGTGCAGGGTGGCGCGCACCGCGTCCGGCAGATGCGGCGCCGGGGTTTCCTCCAGCACCTTCTGGTGCCGCCGTTGCGCGGAGCAGTCGCGCTCGCCCAGGGCCACGGCGGTGCCCCGGCCGTCGCCGAACACCTGCACTTCGATGTGCCGGGCCCGCTCGATGTATTTCTCCAGGAACACGCCGTCGTTGGAAAAATTGTTGGCGCTGAGCCGGCGCACCGTGTCCCAGGCTTTCGTCAGTTCGCCGTCGTCGCGGCAGATCTGCATGCCAATGCCGCCGCCGCCGGCGGTGCTTTTCAGCATCACCGGGTAGCCGATGCCGGCGCCGGCCCGGCGGGCCGCGTCCAGGTCTTCCAGCAGGCCGGTGCCGGGCAGCAGCGGCACGCCGTTGGCCTCGGCCAGGGCGCGGGCGGTGTGCTTGAGGCCGAAGTCGCGCATCTGTTGCGGCGTGGGCCCGATAAAGGCGATGCCGTTGGCTTCGCAGCGTTCCACGAAGTCCGGGTTCTCGCTGAGAAAGCCATAGCCCGGGTGTACCGCGTCGATGCCGTGTTCGGCCATCAGCGCGAACAGCTTGTCCTGGTTCAGATAGGTGTGCGCGGCGTTGCCCTCGCCCAGGTTCAGGGCCAGGTCGGCCTCGGCCACATGGCGGGAGTCCGCGTCGGCGTCGGCGTACACGGCCACGCCGGTGGCGCCCAGGGTACGCAGGGTGTGCAGGATTCGGGTGGCGATGGCGCCACGGTTGGCGATCAGTACCTTCTTGAACATGGGGTCGCTCGCTGGCGTGGCGGGCCGTCCCGCCGTGGTCACGGATCACCGGGGTCGTCCCCGGCGCGGCGCGCGGGCGCCGGTCAGTGCCAGATCAGCACTTCGATGGGCGTCGGGTCGTAGCCGTTGCAGGGGTTGTTGAGCTGCGGGCAGTTGGAAATCAGCACCACGGTGTTCATCAAAGCCTTCATTTCCACGTACTTGCCCGGCGCGGAAATGCCGTCCTCGAAGGTCAGGCCGCCCTCGGCGGTGACCGGCACGTTCATGAAGAAATTGATGTTGTGGGCGATGTCGCGCTTGTCCAGGCCGTACTCTTCGTGCTCGTTGATGGCCAGCATCCAGCTGTCCCGGCAGGCGTGCATGCAGCGCTTCTTCAGGTCGTAGCGCACCGTGTTGCTCTCGGTGGCGCAGGCGCCGCCCAGGGTGTCGTGGCGGCCGCAGGTGTCGGCGGTGATTTCCAGCATCGGCCGGTTGCGGTTGGAACGCAGCACCGAGCCGGCGGTGAGATAAACGTTGCCCTGTTCGCGCACCGTGTCCTGGGCGCTGTAGCGCTCGGCGGTGTCGTCGGCGTTGTAGAACAGGGTGTCGGCGGCCTGGTTCCCTTCCAGGTCGAGAATGCGGAAGGTCTCGCCGGCGCGCACCACTTTCAGGAAATAGTCGCCGGCGGGCACCACCTGGCGGAAGGCGGCGGCGTCGGGTTTAAACGGACTTTCCTTGATCATCGTCGTTCTCCTCCTCTCAGGCGCCCAGGTAATAAAGGCGGTTGTTCTCGAAGGCGCGGGCGTTCTCCGGGCGGAAGTTGAGGCAGTAGTCGTCCTCGGTGACCGGTTCCGCCTTGAGCATTTCCAGCCGCACTTTTTTCTTCGGGTAGTCCGACGCCGGATTGAGCGGGTGCGGGCAGGTGTGCAGCAGCACCAGGGTGTCCATGTCGAAACGCAGAGTGACCCGGGCGCCGGCCTTCGCCGCCGAGGGATCGAAACGCAGGGCGCCGTCGTCGCCGGTGACCACCTTGCTGAACAGATTCAGATTGGCGGCCAGGTCGCGCTCGGTGAGGCCGTACTTGGCCATCTCCACCAGAAAGCTGTCGTGGCCGCTCAGGTACCAGCCGTTGCGGTGTTCCTGGTAGCCGTGTTCGCCGTACTTCGCCTTGAGCGCGTCCGGGTGCAGGTTGCCGCACACGGTGTCGTGCCAGCCGAAGTCGTCCTCGACGATGGAGGCGAACACCCGGCCCATGTCGGAGTAGAGGCAGTTGCCCCGGGTCAGCTTGAAGGTGTGCTGGCCCTTGAGCGTGTCCGGCGCGTTGTAGCGCTCGCGCTTTTCTTCCGGGTTGTAGAACAGCAGGCCCACGTTGGCGCCGCCGTCCAGGTCGGTGAGGCGCAGGGCGGTGCCGCGGCGCATCCGGAACGACCAATGGGCGCCGCCGGGCATGGTGTACTCGTACAGCGGTTCGGTCATGGGGTGGCTCCTTTCATGGGGTGGCTCCTTGTAGCAAACGGGAGGTGTCGTGCACGTTGCGGGCGATGGCCTGCAGGGTGCCCTTCTGGCTGTCGCCCACCGGCAGGTCGTAGGTGAGGCGGGCGCCGTAGCTTTCCGGGGACTGGGCGTCCCGGCGCACCTTGTCGAGCACCCACAGGCGGGTGCCCAGATAGAAGCCTTCCGCCAGGTCGTGGGTGATCATGAACACGGTGAGCCGCTGTTCGCGCCACAGGTCCAGCACCAACTGGTGCATGTCGCGGCGGATGCCCGGGTCCAGGGCGCCGAATGGCTCGTCCAGCAGCAGAATGCGCGGCTTCTTGATCAGCGCCTGGGCCAGCGCCAGGCGCTGCTGCATGCCGCCGGACAGTTCGTGGGGGTACTTGTCCAGGGCGCCGCCCAGGCCCACCGCTTCCAGCATCTCCACGGCGCGCGCGCGGATCGCTTTGCGGGTGGCGCCGAAGGCACGGCCCAGCCAGCGGTTGGCGTCCAGCTCGCCGCACAGGCTGGCGTTCTGCAGGGCGGTCAGGTGCGGCAGCACCGAGTAGCGCTGGAACACGATGCCCCGGCTTTCGTCCGGTTCATCGGGAATCGGCGCGCCGTCCAGCAGCAGCTGGCCCCGGCTCGGGCTTTCCGTGCCCAGCAGCATTTTCAGGAAGGTGGTCTTGCCGCAGCCGGAGGCGCCCACCAGGGTGATGAACTCGCCTTCCTCGACGCGGGCGTTGAGGCGTTCCAGCACCACCTGATCGCCGTACTCCTTCCACAGATTGTTCAGTTCGATGATGGCCATGGTTCCCTCCTTAACGGGCCTGGTGGAACCAGGGGTAGCGCCAGCGGGAATAGCGGGCCAGCGCGAAATCGATGGCGAACGCCAGGAAGGTGATCCAGACCACGTAGGGCAGAATCACGTCCATGGCCAGGTAACGCCGCACCAGGAAGATGCGATAGCCGAGCCCGTCGGTGGCGGCGATCGCCTCGGCGGCGATCAGGAACAGCCAGGCGGAGCCCAGCGACAGCCGCACGGCGCCGATCAGGCGCGGCATCACCTGGGGCCACACCAGCCGCAGAATGATCTGCCAGGTGTTGGCGCCCAGGGTCTGCATCTTGATCACCTGCTCGGCGGGAATTTCCTCGGCGCGCTGCTGCAGGTCGCGGATCAGGAACGGCGTAATGCCGATCACGATCAGCACCACCTTGGCCAGCTCGCCCAGGCCGAACACGATGAACAGGATCGGCAGCACCGCCAGCGGCGGCACCAGCGACAGGCCGGTGACCAGCGGCGCGATGCCGGCGCGCACCAGCGGCAGGGCGCCGGTGGCGATGCCCACCACCAGCCCGATGGCGGCACTGATGGCCACGCCCAGGGCCAGCCGGGTGAGGCTGGCCAGGGTGTCCTGCCACAACAGGTACTCGCCGGTGCGCTTGCTGGGCTCGAAGGCCATGCGCTGGATGGCGTCCACGAAGCTGGCCAGATCCGGCAGCAGCTTGTCGTTGGGGTTGGCCGCCAGGCGCGCGTCGGAGGCCACCACATAGAGCACCACCAGAATCACGAACGGCAGCAGCCCGAGGGCCCAGCGGCCCACCGGCCCGGCCTGGCGATTGATCAGCTTCTTCATGTCGGCTCCCGGCCGGCGCTCAGAGGTCGCCGTCGGCGGCCATCTTCATGTAGGTCGGGTCGAAGCGCAGTTGCACGTTGCCCTCGCTGCCGTACACGCCGGACGGGGTTTGCACGCCGACGAAACCGGCGTCCGGGGCGCCGTCGCCGAGCAGCCCGTGCTCGAAGGAGAACTCCGCCACCCGTTGCATGGTGGTGTTCAGGTCCGGGCTGTTGACGAAGCTGACCGCCTCGCCGGCGTCGTAGAACATGCGGGTGGCGTTTAATTGCGCCTCGAAGCCGGCCCGGTCGGTGCCGGCGATCTCGCCCATGGCGGCGCGCGCCTGTTTGGCCTGGTCCCCGTCGCCCTGCATGAGGTCCATGATTTCGTACCAGGCACCGACCAGCGCCTTGCCCAGTTTCGGGTTGGCTTCGAGGGTGTCGGTGTTGACCACCATCAGGTCGATGATCTCGCCGGGGATTTTCGAGGAGTCGAACACCAGGTTGGCGCCGGGTTGCGCGGTGAGGGTGCTGAGCAGCGGGTTCCAGGTGACCACGGAGGTCACGTCATCGGTCTGGTAGGCGGCCACCAGATCCGCGTCGGAGGTGTTCACCACGGTCACGTCGCGCTCGCTCAGCCCCACGCTTTCCAGGGCCCGGGCCAGCAGATAGTGGGACACGGACAGCTCCACCAGATTGACGTTCTGGCCCTCGATGTCGGCGAGGTCGGTGTTGTCCTTGAGCACCACGCCGTCGTTGCCGTCGGAGAAGTCGCCAACGATCAGCGCGGTGCTGTCCACGCCGCCGGCGGCGGGAATGGTCAGCGCGTCCATGTTGGTCATGGTGCAGCCGTCGTACTGGCCGGCGGTGTATTGGTTGATGGACTCGATGTAGTCGTTGATCTGCACCACGTCGATGCTGATGTCGTACTTGTCGGCCCATTTGTCGACGATGCCCTGGGCGTCGCCGTACTGCCAGGGAATCCAGCCCACGTAGATGGACCAGCACACTTTGAAGTCGTCCCGTTCGCCGGCGGCCAGGGCCGGTTTGGGCAGGGTGGCGAGCGTCAGCAACGCGGCCGCGGAAAGGCAGGCAGTCAGAATGCGGGTCATGTCGACCTCCTTCAGGCTATGACGGTGAGGAATCCAATGACACTGTCGTCATGGTGTCTCCTCCCGGGCTTTTGTCCCGCCGTGTAACCTTGCAAGAAGGTCGATCGCTCTCGGACCAGTCGTGGGCACAGCCCACCGGAACCCTAGCGATCCATTTTTCCAGATTGTGCGAGTCGTGATGGCCACAGACGCCATTCGATTCCTGCGTCGACCCACGCAAGTCCGATGCCAGTCCGGGCAAGCGGCTGATTTGAAAGGAAGAAGACCGGGAGGGTGGGGCAGGGCGTGAGCGTTAATGGGGCCGCGAATGGGCCGTGATGGTGCGCCGTGCCCCGGGATGGGGCACGGCGGGCGGGGTCAGGGGGTGTCGATAAAGTCCTTGAGCGCGCCCCAACTGATGTCGTCGGCGTGGCCGTCGTAGGCCAGCGGCATCTCGAAGCGCTGGCCGAGCTGGTCGGCGCGCGGGTTGGTGAAACCGTGTTGGGCGCCGGGGAAACTCAGCAGCTGGAACTCGACGCCGGCGGCGGTCATCTCCTGGACCAGGGCGCTGACCTGCTCGGCGGGCACCATCGGGTCCGCCTGGCCAGTGGCCACCAGCACCTTGCCCTGGAAGGTGCCGCTCTGCAGCGGTTGCTCGGTGCCCAGCGGGCCGTGGAAGCTGGCCACGCCGGCCAGGTCGTTGCCCTGCCGGGCCTGCTCCAGCACCACGCCGCCGCCGAAGCAATAGCCCACCGCGAACACCCGGTCGTCGTCCACGTACTGCTGCTGGCGGAGCAGCGTCTTGGCGGCGTTGATGCGGGCGGTGGTGCGTTCCGGGTTGGCCTGGGCCTGGGCCATGAACGTCTTGGCGTCCTTCGGGTGGCTGGCCACCTGGCCCTGCTCATAGAGATTCACGGCCAGGGCCACGTAGCCCTCCTTGGCCAACAGACGCGCCCGGTTACGGGCGTAGTCATTGAGGCCCCACCACTCGT
Source organism: Alcanivorax sp. (assembly GCA_022449455.1). GTDB lineage: Bacteria > Pseudomonadota > Gammaproteobacteria > Pseudomonadales > Alcanivoracaceae > Alloalcanivorax. The sequence continues at coordinate 65,864 of JAKUPL010000018.1, forward strand.
GCACCACGATCACGCCGGCGGTCATGCGGTCCAGGTCATCGTCCATGAACAGCACGCCGTTGCCGGCGCCGCCGGGCAGCTTGATGTCCTGTTCGATCACCTCGGCGCCGGCGCCGCCGGCGCACAGCAGCAAACAGAGGAAGGCGGTAAGGCGTTTCATGGTGGAGCTCCTTCACGGAAATCAATGGGATGAACGAACGGGGGCGGTGCGGTTTCTAATCTTCCCACACCCAGCGCAGCGGCTCGCCGAAATCATCATAGACCAGTTTGCGACGCGGGCCGCGCCGGGCGGCCGGCCGGCGGGCGCGGCGGGCTTTCTTGCGGGCATCGATGGTGGCCGCCACCTGGGACAGGTCGGTGCGGGTGGCCGGCGGCCCCTGGGTAAACGGAAAGGAACGCCGCTCGCGGGGCTGGTCCGGAGCATCGCCGGTGGTGCCGCTGGGCACTTCCTCGATACGCCCGCCCCGGGAGAGGAACCGCTCCATGTCCCGCCGCAGGCGCTGGCGTTGTTGTTCCTTGCTGTTACGCACTTTCATGGGACGGTGGTGGCGGTGGGCGAGCCTTCAACCATAGCAAGGCCACGCCCGGGGAGCCAGCCGGGCCGCTCAGAGAGCGGCGCGCACGGCGTCTTCCAGTTCGCCGTCCAGCGGCTTGGCCGAGGAGGGATAGTGCTTGATCACGGTGCCGTCGCGATCCACCAGGTATTTGTTGAAGTTCCAGCGCGGCTCGCCGGCGTCCTCATTGAGGCTGAGGAACACCGGGTTGGCGGCGTCGCCGCGCACCGGGGAGGTGGCCATCATCGGGAAGGTGACGCCGTAGTTGATGTAGCAGACCTTGGCGGTCTGCCCCTCGTCGTCCAGTTCCTGGCGGAAATCGTCGGACGGGAAGCCCAACACCACCAGCCCCTGATCCCGGTACTTCTTGTACAGCGCCTCCAGACCCTCGAACTGGGGCGTGAAGCCGCACTGGCTGGCGGTGTTGACCACCAGCACCACCTTGCCGGCGGTGGCCGCGCACAGGTCCAGGTCGTCCTTGCTGTGCAGCTTGCGCACCTCATGGTCGAAGCGGGCCGCGCACTCGTCGGCCCGGGCCTTGGTGGTCAGCGCCAGGCTGAACACGCTCAGCAACAGTACTAGGGCAAAGCACCAGCGTAGATGGATCATGAACGTTTCCTCGGTACCCGATACCAGTATTGGTCCAACACCACTATCCGGCGCCGCCGGTCAAGGCGACGCCAAGGCTCTTCATATCGGCGGGCGGCCGCCTTACAGCGGCGTGCGCGGGCCGTCCGGAATGGCGCTGCCGCTGGTGCCGCCGTTGCCGGCGCGCAGCGGGTTGCAGTTCTTGATCACCACCTGGCCTTCCAGCAGGTTGCCCCGGGAGTATTCGCGGAAGATGCAGCGGTTGGTGTCCGGATCGTAGTTCTCGATCCACAGATTGTCGCCCTTCCAGGTAGCGGCGATGTGCTGCTGGCCCTGGGGCACTTCCAGGTTCATGGTGCCGCCCAGGCGCTTGACGAAAATCTGTTCCAACCAGAAGTAATAGAGCAGGGTACCGGCCAGCCAGATGATCACGGCGATGATCAGGGCGGGCTTCCATTTGCCCATGCGCACACCGATCCCGAACAGCGCCGCGAAGATGACCAGCGCCAGCACCAACCAATACAAATAGGTGATCATGCGAAACTCCCTGTTTCAGGCTATTGTTTACCGCACGATGATAGCAACTTGATCGCAAGGAGATGTAAAACCGTGAAACAGGGCACGGGATGGTGGGTTTACATGCTGCGCTGCGCCGACGACTCGCTGTACACCGGCGTCACCACCGATGTGCTGCGGCGCTGGAAGGAGCACAACGGCGGCCCGCGGGGCGCCCGTTACACCCGGGTACGACGCCCGGTGGCCCTGGTGCTGTGCGTGGAAGTGCCCGACCGGGCCCGCGCCGGCCGCCTGGAAGCGCGCCTCAAGGGGCTCACCCGGGCGCGCAAGGAACGCTTGATCCGCGCCGTTACGGTTGCCAACGGCGCCGGGAGTTGCTTGACTGCCGACACTTCTGAACAGGAGATTCTTGCATGAACCTTTGGCGCGCCTTCGTGCTGGCCTGGCTGGCCATGACCCTGGCCGGCTGCGGCATCAACACCATTCCCACCTACGACGAGCAGGTCAAGGCGGCCTGGTCCCAGGTGGAAAACCAGTACCAGCGCCGCGCCGACCTGGTGCCCAACCTGGTCAACACGGTGAAGGGCTTCGCCGCCCAGGAACGGGACGTGCTGGTGGAAGTCACCGAGGCGCGCGCCAAGGTGGGCTCGATCCAGGCCGGCGAGGGCATCCTCAACGACCCGCAGAAGTTCAAGCAGTTCGAACAGGCCCAGAGCCAGCTCGGCTCGGCCCTGCAACGGCTGATGGTGGTGGTGGAGCGCTACCCGGAGCTGAAATCCAACCAGAACTTCCTGGCCCTGCAGTCGCAGCTGGAAGGCACCGAGAACCGCATCGCGGTGGCGCGCCGGGACTACATCGAGGCGGTGCGGCAATACAACACCGAGATCCGCACCTTCCCGGGGCGCATCTGGCACAGCCTGCTGTACAGCGAGCTGGAGCCGCGCGAGAACTTCGAAGCCACCACGGAGAACGCCGAGCAGGCGCCCTCCGTCAACTTTGAATGAACCGGATCGTGAGTAAACCATGACGCTGACGCGACACGGGCTGGCCGTGCTGCTCGGGCTGCTGCTGACCGCGGCGGCCTGGGCGGCGCCGGACTTTCCCGCCCTCACCGGCCGGGTGGTGGACAACGCCAACCTGCTGACGCCGGCCCAGGAACAGGCGCTCACCGAAAAGCTGGCCGCCGAGGAGCAGCAAAGCTCCAACCAGGTGGTGGTGGTGACGCTGCCCGATCTGCAGGGCTACGCCATCGAGGACTACGGCTACCAACTGGGCCGCGAGTGGGGCATCGGCCAGGAGGGCAAGGACAACGGCGTGCTGCTGATCATCGCCCCCAACGAGCGCCGTATCCGCATCGAGGTGGGCTACGGCCTGGAGGGCGCGCTCACCGACGCGCTCTCCTCGGTGATCATCCAGCGGGAAATCCGCCCCGCCTTCCGCGCCGGCGACTTCGCCGGCGGCATCGATGCCGGGGTGGACGCCATCCGCGCCGCCATCGCCGGTGAGTACCAGGCGGAGCCGGCCAAGAAGGGCGGCGGGCAGCTGGGCACGGTGCTGATCTATCTGATGGTGCTGGTGTTCATCACCCTTTTCCTGGGGCTCGGCGCCCTCGGCAGTGGTGGCCGTGGCGGTCGCGGCGGCGGCGCCGTGTTCGTGCCCATGGGCGGAGGCTTCGGCGGCGGCGGAGGCGGTGGTTTTGGCGGCGGCGGCTTCGGTGGCGGCGGCGGTGGTTTCGGCGGCGGCGGTGCCTCGGGAGGCTGGTAGATGTTATTGAACGACGAAGACCAGAAACGGGTGGCCCGCGCGATCGCGGCCATCGAAAAGGACACCGACGCGGAACTCGTGACGGTGCTGGCCCGCCAGTCCGACGACTACCGCTACATTCCCTTGCTGTGGGCGGCGCTGTTGTCGCTGCTGGTGCCCCTGGCGCTGGCGTTTCTGCCGATCTGGCTGAGCGCCCTGGAAACCCTGCTGGCGCAATGGACCGTGCTGGTGGTGCTGGGGCTGCTGTTCCGCTGGCCGCCGCTGATGATGGCCCTGGTGCCGCGCCGCGTGAAGCAATGGCGCGCCGCCAACCTGGCCCGCCGTACTTTCCTCGACCAGGGCCTGCACCACACCAAGGGCGGCACCGGCCTGCTGATCTTTGTCAGCGAGGCCGAGCACTACGTGGAAATCCTGGCCGACCGGGGCATCGCCGAGAAAGTCCCGGACGAACGCTGGCAATCCATCGTCGACACCTTCACCGGCCACGTGAAGCAGGGCGAGGTGCTGAACGGCTTCCTGGAATGCATCGCCTCCTGCGGCGATGAGCTGATCCTCAAGATTCCCGCCACCGAACGGAAAAACGAGCTGCCCAACCATCTGGTCCTGCTTTAGCGCCTCGGGCCAGTATCCACGCTGGTCGTGTGGGTACTGGCGGTGCTAGGCTTTTGTTATCCCGCACAAAAGGCCTGGCATGAATGAAGAGGAGCCCGGTATGGCGCGTTGGTTCGTGGTCCTGGGACTGTGTCTGCTGTTTCCCTCCGCCTTTGCTCAAAGCCCCGACGGCGCGCCGGCCGCCGCCGGCAGTTGCGTGGCCTGCCATGGTGCCGAGGGGCAGGGCAGCGGCGCCTTCCCGCATCTGGCCGGCCTGGGCGAGGCCTATCTCCGGCGTCAGCTGGACGCCTTCGCCAGCGGCGAGCGCGTCAACGCCATCATGAAGCCCATCGCTTCCGGCCTGTCCGAGTCGCAACGGCAGGCCGTGGCCGGCTACTTCAGTGGCCTGGAGATGGCGCCCACCGAGGCTGCCGGCGGCCCGCCGCCGGACGGGCCCGGCCGCACGCTGGCGGTGCACGGTCGCTGGCAGCAGGATCTGCCCGCCTGCGTGCAATGTCATGGCCCGGGCGGGCAAGGCATCGGCGAGGATTTTCCGCCCCTGGCCGGGCAACCGGCGGCCTACCTGGAAGACCAATTGAAGGCCTGGCGGGCCGGCAACCGGCCGGCGGGGCCCCAGGGGCTGATGGGGCACATCGCCGAACGGTTGGACGACGACGACCTGAAAGCGGTAGCGGCGTACTTCGCCGCGCTGCCGGCGGCGACAGCGGAGGCCGGTGATGACTAAGCCTGCAATAAAGAAACCCGCGATGAACCGGCCCGTGCTGATGGTGATGGCGGGCTGCGCCCTGCTGGCCATAGCAGCCTGGTTGCTCGCGATGGTGCTCACCGGCGGGCCCGAGGATTACGCGGAGCGTTACGCCGGCCAGTCGGCCCCCGACGATTCCGCCTCGGCGGCCGGGGCGATGTCCTCCTCCCCAAGGCCCTCTGCTTCGGCGTCATCGGCTTCGCCGTCGTCGTCTGAATCCGGGCAGGCCGCTGCTCCGGCGTCGGCGCCGGCCACGGCGGCGCCGCCGCGCAGCGCCATCCCGGACAATGAGTTCGGCGAGCTGGTGCGCCAGGGCGAGCGCATCTTCGCCGACCCGGGGCAATTCGCCAGCGACTGGGTGGGCAACGACCTGAGCTGCCAGAACTGTCACTTCGACGCCGGCCGATACGATAAGACCGCCTCGCTGCGCAGCGCCTGGCCCATGTACCCCGCCTATCGAAGCAAGAACCAACACGTCAACGATTTCGCCGAGCGCCTGCAGGGCTGTTTCACCTACAGCATGAATGGCAAGGCGCCGCCCCGGGATGGCGAGGTGATCCAGGCCCTGCAGGCCTATTCGTTCTGGCTGGCCAAGGGCATGCCCACCGGCGAGGCGCCGGACGTGCGCGGTTACCCGGACGTGGGCGACCCGCCGGAGCCGCCCTCCTTCGCGCGCGGAGAAACCGTGTTCCAGGAGCACTGTGCTCTCTGCCACGGCGACGATGGCCAGGGCCAGAAAGCCGCCGGCGGGGCGCCGGGTTTCCCGCCGCTGTGGGGCCCGCGCTCCTACAACTGGGGCGCCGGCATGCACCGCGTCAACACGGCGGCGGCCTTTATCAAAGCGGCCATGCCGCTTGGCAAACCGGACGTCACCGACCAGCAGGCCTGGGACGTGGCGCTGTTCATCAACAGCCACGAACGCCCCCAGGACCCGCGGTTCACCGGCTCGGTCCAGGACACCGCGGAGCGCTTCCACCAGCACCAGGGCCAATACGGCAAAACCGTCAACGGCCAGGTCCTCGGAGAGCATTCGCCGCCCTCCGGCACGGTACCCTGAACCCTCCGGGTGGATCGGCTGCCGGTGGTTATCGCGGTCGAACGACCGCTCCTACGACGGCGCCGGACCCGTAGGAGCGGTCGTTCGACCGCGATTGGGCCCGCAGAAACAGAAAAGCCGCCCATTGGGCGGCTTCCTTGAAGAGTGGTAGCAAGGGGCGGACTTGAACGGGCAGGCCACCCTGCGCCGGCCCCAGCACATAAAAAGCGGGGTCGGCCGGATTAAATGCGAAGGTAGTGCAGAAACAGAAAAGCCGCCCATTGGGCGGCTTCCTTTAAATGTGGTAGCAAGGGGCGGACTTGAACCGCCGACCCCAGCATTATGAGTGCTGTGCTCTAACCAGCTGAGCTACCTTGCCACAGAGGCCGCGAATTGTCCGCGAGCGCCCCGCGCCTGTCAAGGCGGGGAACCCCCGGCGGGGTTCGGGCGTCCATTTCTTGTACATTCGTGTTTTACTTGATAATGATTATCAATTATCGTGTCGGTAATACTTGACCGATTTAGTCGGTTTTCACTACTCTATCGCGTTAATCACGTACCAAAGGTGTGGGTATGCGTCTGACCACCAAAGGCCGCTATGCGGTGACCGCGATGCTGGATCTGGCACTGCACGCGGAAGCCGGGCCCGTCTCCCTGGCGGACATTTCCGAACGCCAGGGCATTTCCATTTCCTACCTGGAGCAGCTGTTCGCCAAGCTGCGCCGGCGCCAGCTGGTGACCAGCGTGCGCGGCCCCGGGGGCGGTTATCGCCTCAGCCGGGACAGCGAGGAGATCGACGTGGCGGCGGTGATCGCCGCCGTGGATGAGTCCGTGGACGCCACCCGCTGCGGTGGCCAGGGCGATTGCCAGGAGGGCAATATTTGCCTGACCCATCACCTGTGGTGCGACCTCTCCGACCAGATCCAGGATTTTCTGGCCGGCATCACCCTGGGTGAACTGGTGGCGCGTCATGAAGTGCGTTCGGTGGCCCAGCGGCAGGATGCCCACCAGAACCGGGTCCCGGTGAGCACTCTTTAACCCGACCTACGAAGTCTTTCCATCATGTCGCAAGCGGTTTATCTGGATTACGCCGCCACCACCCCGGTGGACCCCCGGGTGGTGGCGGCGATGACGGCCTGTCTGGGGCCGGACGCCAACTTCGGCAACCCGGCCTCGCGCAGCCATCTGTACGGCTGGCTGGCGGAGGAAGCGGTGGAAAACGCCCGCCGCCAGGTGGCCGATGCTCTCAACGCCGACGCCCGTGAAATCGTCTGGACCAGCGGCGCCACCGAGGCCAATAACCTGGCCATTAAGGGCGTGCTGGAGCAAAAGGGCGGCGGCCATATCATCACCTCCGTCACCGAGCACAAAGCGGTGCTGGACCCCTGCGCCTGGCTGGAGCGCAAGGGGCTGGCCACGGTCACCTGGCTGACGCCCGGCGCCGACGGGCGCATCGACCTGGCGGACGTGGGCGCGGCGCTGCGCGACGACACCGTGCTGGTGTCGATCATGCACGCCAACAACGAGACCGGGGTGATCAACGACATCGCCGCCATCGGCGCCCTGTGCCGTGAGCACGGCGCCCTGTTCCATACCGACGCGGCGCAGAGTGCCGGCAAGCTGCCGCTGGACGTGCGCGCGCTGCCGGTGGATCTGGTGTCGTTGTGCGCTCACAAGACTTACGGGCCCAAAGGGGTGGGGGCGCTCTACGTGCGCCGGCACCCGGACATCCGCGTGGCGTCGCAGATCCACGGCGGCGGCCACGAGCGCAATATGCGCTCCGGCACTTTGCCCACCCATCAGATCGTCGGCCTGGGCGAAGCCCTGGCGCTGGCGATGGCGGACCGCGACGCGGAGCAGGCGCGCCTGGGCGCGCTGCGGGATCGGCTGTGGAACCATCTGCGCGCCTTGCCCGGCGTGCATCTGAACGGTGGCGAGGCACCGCGTCTGGCGGGCCATCTCAATGTGGCGTTCGAGGGCGTGGACGGCGAGATGCTGCTTACCGCTTTGACCGAGGCGGCGGTGTCCACCGGCTCCGCCTGCACCTCCGCGTCCCTGGAGCCGTCCTATGTGCTGAAAGCCATGGGGCTGAGCGATGCGCTGGCGCAGAGCGCGCTGCGGTTTTCCGTGGGGCGGTTCACCGACGAGGCCGGCATCGACCGGGCCGGCGAGGATGTGGTGGGCGTGGTCACGCGGCTGCGGGACGCGGCGCGCAGCCGCGCCTGAGCGAGGGGGTCAGGCCGCCAGGGTGTCAAGCCGCCAGAGTGGCGGCCTCCTGCTTGATGCGGCCGACCATCGACAGCAGACCGTTGCCCCGGGTGGGGCTCAGGTGGCGCAGCAGGTCGATGCGTTCGAAAAAGCCGTCCATGTCGTAGTCGGCCACTTGCTTGGGCGTCTTGCCGTTGAGGGCGGTGAGAATGATCGCCCCCAGGCCGCGCACGATCAGGGCGTCGGATTCCACCGCCAGATACAGAGTGTCCGCGTCGCCGTCGTAGTCGGTGACCAGCCACACCTGGCTCTGGCAGCCGCGCACGAAGCGGTCCTCGGTGCGCAGCGCCTCCGGCATGGGCGGCAGCTGCTTGCCCAGATCGATGATATAGCGGTAGCGCTCTTCCCAGTCGTCCAGGAATTCCAGGTCCTCTTGGACGTCCTCGGCGGTCACGTCGCGGCCCAGTTTGATGGCGCGGATATTAAACTCGCTCAAAACCCAATGTCTCCGCTTGCACGCAACACGCTTCACGCTCACACGCCGCGTGCTGGCGTGTTGCGTGCAAGCGTGCCGGCGTTTTCAAAACAACCCCAGCTCGAGCTGGGCTTCCTCGGTCATCATGTCGCGGCTCCAGGGCGGATCGAAGATCAGCGCCACTTCCACCTCGTCCACGTTCGGCACCTTGGCCAGCCGGTCCTCCACATCGCCCACCAGCACCGGGCCCATGCCGCAGTTGGGGGCGGTGAGGGTCATGCGCACCTGCACCACGTTTTTCGTTTCCCCCGAATCGAGAGAACGGCGGATCACGTCGCAGCCGTACACCAGGCCCAGGTCGACGATGTTCACCGGTATCTCCGGGTCGAAGATGGTGCCCAGCACCTGCTTCAGATCCTCGTCGCGCACCGAGCCATCTTCTTCCGGCGCCTCGAAATCCAGCTCCAGCGGCGTCTGGCCGATGGCATCGGCGTCGGTGCCGTCGATGCGCGCCATATTGCCGTTCAGCGTCACCGTGTAGGTGCCGCCCAGGGCCTGGCGCAGGTTGACGAAGCTGTTCTTGTGAATGGTGATGCGGGTGCCGTCCGGCACCAGGCGCGCGGGCACGTCGCGGCTCACCACCACGGTGCGCTGCTCGGTGGCACGGCCCCCGGAAGGGATGTTCAAATCAAACCTCGTCCATATCTTCGACGGTGAAGCTCTCGCCGCAGCCGCATTCGCCGGTGGCGTTGGGGTTGCGGAACTTGAACAGGCTGTTGACGCCTTCCTTCACATAGTCGATTTGCAGGCCATTGAGCATGGCCAGCCATTTTTCCGGCACGTACAGCACCACGCCGTCCACCTCGAAGCGGCGGTCGCCGTCCTGCGGTTGTTCGACGAAGTTGAGCTCGTACATATAGCCGGAGCAGCCCGACTCATCCAGGTCCAGACGGATGCCGCCGGCGTTGGCGCGGGCGATCTCGCGACGGGCCTGGTCGCGGGCGGCCGGGGTCAGATGAATCTCGGCCTGGCCGGGTACGAATGTCTGTACCGTCATGGTTTGCCTCCAGAAAGGCGTCCTACAAAAAAGTGCGAACCTTCTCCAATGCGCGGAACAGGCTGTCCACCTCTTCCAGCGTATTGTAGATCGAAAACGACGCGCGCACGGTGCCGGGGATGCCCAGTCCGTCCATCAACGGCATGCAGCAATGGTGGCCGGTGCGCACCGCCACGCCCTGCTGGTCGAGCAGGGTGCCCACGTCCGCCGGGTGGGCGCCGTCCAGCAGAAAGGACAATACACCGACCTTGGTGGCGGCGTTACCGATGATTTTCAAGCCGTCGAACGCCCGGGCCTGCTCGGTGGCGGCGGCCAGCAGGGCGTTCTCGTGGGCGGCCAGGGCGGCGCGGTCCTGCTGCCGCAGCCAGCCCACGGCGATGCCAAAGCCGATCACCCCGGCGATATTGGGGGTGCCCGGCTCGAACTTGTAGGGCAGCTGGTTCCAGGTGCTCTTCTCGAAGCTCACCGTCTCGATCATCTCGCCGCCGGTCTGATAGGGCGGCATGGCGTCGAGCAGCTCGCGGCGGCCGTACAGGGCACCGATGCCGGTGGGGCCGAACAGCTTGTGGGCGGAGAAGGCGTAGAAGTCGCAGCCCAGCGCCTGCACGTCCACCGGGAAGTGGCCCACCGCCTGGGCGCCGTCCACCAGGGTCACGGCGCCCACGTCGCGGGCCGCGCTCAGCCAGTCCGCCACCGGGTTCACGGTGCCCAGGCTGTTGGACACGTGGGACACGGCGACGATGCGGGTGCGCTCGCCGAGCAGCCGGTAAAAGGCCTCGTCGTCGACGCTGCCGTCCTCACGCAGGGGCACCACCTTGAGGGTGGCGCCGGTGCGCTCGCAGGCCTGCTGCCAGGGCACGATGTTGGCGTGGTGTTCCAGGGCGGTGATTAGCACCTCGTCGCCGGGCTTGAGCTGCTCGCGGCCGTGGCACTGGGCCACCAGGTTGATGCCTTCGGTGGTGCCCTTGGTCCAGATGATTTCCTCGCGGGCGGCGTTGACGAACTCCGCCACGGTGGCCCGGGCCGCCTCGAAGGCGCTGGTGGCCTTGTCGCTCAGGTAATGGGCGGCGCGGTGCACATTGCTGTTGCTGCCTTCGTAGTAGTCGCGCACGGCGTCGATCACCTGGCGCGGCTTCTGGGTGGTGGCGGCGTTGTCCAGGTACACCAGGGGCTTGCCGTTCACCGTCTGTTCAAGGATCGGGAACTGCGCGCGCAGGGCCTGTACATCGAAGCTCATGCGGCCTCCTCGTCGGCGCCGGGGCGCCCGCCCAGCTCGGCGGCCAGCCACGGCTGCGCCCAGTCGGCCACCGCCTGATCCGGCAGGCCCATGATCAGCTCGTTGACGAAACCCAGGCTCAGCATGCGCTTGGCCTCGGCGGCGTCGATGCCGCGCGACTGCAGGTAAAACTGCTGCAGGGCGTCGAGTTGACCAACGGTGGCGCCGTGGGCGCACTTGACGTCGTCGTTGTAGATTTCCAGTTCCGGCTTGGTGTCGATCTCGGCGCCGGCGTTGAGCAGCAGGTTCTTGTTGCTCAGTTCCGCCAGGGTGCCCTTGGCGCCCGGGTGGATATGGATGCGGCCGTTCAGCACCGCCCGGCCTTTCTCGCCGGCCAGGCCCCGGTAGACCTGGTTGGAGGTGCAGTCCGGCACCCGGTGCTCCACGCACAGCTGGTTGTCGATGTGGCTGCGGTCGCGGGCCACGAATACGCCGTGCATGTTCAGTTCGGCGCCGCTCTTGTCCAGGAAGGCGCGCACGTCGTTGCGGCGCAGCCGGTTGCCGGCCATCAGCTGATAACTGTCGATGCGGCTGACGCCGGTTTGCTGGAACAACAGGGTGCCGATGTGCAGGCTGTCGCCGGCGTCGGCCTGCAGCCGGTAATGGGTCAGGTGGGCGTTGTCGGCGGCCTGGATGGCGGTGACCGCGTTGGTCAGCACCGGGCCGCGGGCCAGGTACTGCTCGATCAGGGTCAGGCGGCTGCCGGTGCCCAGGTTCACTTCCAGGCGCACGTTGCAGTGCGAGGGCGCGTCGCCGGCGGCCACGTGCAGCACCTGGATCGGTGCCGCCACGTCGGTGTTGGCGGCCACGTCCAGGGTCACCGCGTCGTCCAGGGCGGCGCCGTTGTAGAAGGCGAACGGCGTGGTCAGGCCTTCCAGGCGGCGCGCCGCCCGGCCCAGCGTCACGCCCTCGGGCAGGGCGGTCCGCTCTTCATCCAGGCGGCCGTTGACGATCACCAGCCGGTAGTCGCTCAGCGTCGGCAGGTCCGCCGGCGCGGCGCCCTCGGCGCGGGCCGCCAGATGGCCGTCGGTAAGCGCGTACAGGGAGGTGTATTTCCAGGCCTCGGTTTTGCGGCCGGGAAAGGCGGTGCCTTCCAGGGCGGCCAGGGCGTCCTGGCGCAGCGGCGCCAGCGCTTCCACCGGCGTCGCCTGGCGGGCGTTGTTCAGGGCCCGGGTCTTCAGGTCCTCGGGCAGGTTCAGGGCGGTGTCGCCACTCATGCCGTTTGGTCCTTTTTGCCGTTGTCGCCGTTATCGCCGCTGGTCAGCCAGCCGTAGCCGTGCTGTTCCAGCTCCAGGGCCAGTTCCTTGCCGCCGGACTTGATGATCTTGCCGCCGGACAGCACGTGCACGAAGTCCGGCACGATGTAGTCCAGCAGACGCTGATAGTGGGTCACCAGCACGATGCCGCGCTCCGGCCCGCGCAGGGAGTTGACCCCCTTGGCCACGGTCTGCAGGGCGTCGATGTCCAGGCCCGAGTCGGTTTCGTCGAGCAGCGCCAGTTTCGGTTCCATCAGCAGCATCTGCATGATTTCGTTGCGCTTCTTCTCGCCGCCGGAGAAGCCCTCGTTGACGCCGCGCTTGAGGAACTGGGCGTCCAGATCCACCTGCTTGCAGGCCTCGCGGGCCTTGCGCAGCAGGGTCACCGAATCCCACTCTTCCTTGCCCTGGGCGGCGCGCACCGATTCCAGCGCCGCCTTGAGGAATTCCATATTGGACACGCCGGGGATTTCCACCGGGTACTGGAACGCCAGGAACAGGCCCAGCTGGGCGCGTTCCTCGGGCTCGAGATCGCCCAGGCTCTTGCCGTCGAACAGCGCTTCGCCGCCGGTGATCTCGTAGTTGTCGCGCCCGGCCAGCACATTGGCCAGGGTGGACTTGCCGGAGCCGTTGGGGCCCATGATGGCGTGCACCTCGCCGGGTTTGACGGTGAGATTCAGGCCTTTGAGGATCGGTTGGCCGGCCACGGAGGCGTGCAGATCGCGAATTTCCAGCATTAATCGACTTCCAGACAATTCATTCAGATTCAAATCGGGGTTGGACGGTGGCTCAGCCCACCGCCCCTTCCAGGCTCACTTCCAGCAGCTTGCCGGCTTCCACCGCGAACTCCATGGGCAGTTCCTTGAATACTTCCTTGCAGAAGCCGTTGACGATCATGGAGATCGCTTTCTCCGGATCGATGCCGCGCTGGCGACACAGGAACAGCTGGTCGTCGCTGACCTTGGAGGTGGTGGCTTCGTGCTCGATGGTGGCGCTGGGGTGCTTGGATTCGATGTAAGGGAAGGTGTGCGCGCCGCAGCGATCGCCCAGCAGCAGCGAGTCGCACTGGGTGAAGTTGCGCGCGTTCTCCGCCCGCGGGCCCATGCGCACCAGGCCCCGGTAGGCGTTGGAGCTCTTGCCCGCCGAGATGCCCTTGGAAACGATGGTGCTCTTGGTGTTCTTGCCCAGGTGGATCATCTTGGTGCCGGTGTCGGCCTGCTGGGCATGGCGGGTCAGCGCCACCGAGTAGAACTCACCCACGGAGTGGTCACCGCGCAGCACCACGGACGGGTACTTCCAGGTGATCGCGGAGCCGGTTTCCACCTGGGTCCAGCTGATCTTGGCGTGGTCGTGGGCGACGCCGCGCTTGGTCACGAAGTTGTAGATGCCGCCCTTGCCGTCCTCGTCGCCGGGGTACCAGTTCTGCACCGTGGAGTACTTGATCTCGGCGCCGGGCAGGGCCACCAGCTCGACCACCGCCGCGTGCAGCTGGTTCTCGTCGCGCTGCGGCGCGGTACAGCCTTCCAGGTAGCTCACGTAGCTGCCCTCGTCGGCGACGATCAGGGTGCGCTCGAACTGGCCGGTGTTGGCCTCGTTGATGCGGAAATAGGTGGACAGCTCCATGGGGCAGCGCACGCCCTTGGGGATGTAGACAAAGGAGCCGTCGGTGAATACCGCGGAGTTGAGGCCGGCGAAATAGTTGTCACCCTTGGGCACCACGGAGCCCAGGTACTTCCTGACCAGCTCCGGGTGCTCGCGCACCGCCTCGGAGATCGAGCAGAAGATCACCCCGGCCTCGGCCAGCTTGCTCTTGAAGGTGGTGGCCACGGACACCGAGTCGAACACCGCGTCCACGGCCACCCCGGCGAGCATTTCCTGCTCGTGCAGGGGAATGCCCAGCTTCTTGTAGGTCTCAAGCAGCTCCGGGTCCACCTCATCCAGGCTTTTCGGGCGATCTTCCATGCTTTTCGGCGCTGAATAGTAGGAGATCGCGTTCAGATCCACCGGCGGGTACTGCACGTGGGCCCAGTTCGGCTCCTGCATGGTCTGCCAGTGGCGGTAGGCTTCCAGGCGCCATTCCAGCATCCACTCCGGCTCTTCCTTCTTGGCGGAAATGACGCGGATGACGTCTTCATTGAGACCCGGGGGCAGGGTGTCGGACTCCACCAGGGTGGTGAACCCCGCCTCGTACTCGGAACGGATGACTCGGTCCAGTTCGGAATTGTCGAGTTCGGCTTGGCTGCTCATAGTCACGGGCTCATCGTTGTGAAATACCGGTCTTCACGGACGGAATACCAGAGTAAATTACTCAGGTATTATAGAGGATAAGGCGCCGAGGGGGAATCCGACCGTCATCACCGGCCATAAGGGGCGCCAACGGTATCATAATTCGCCCCGCGTGCGTATAATCCGCCGGCTTCAAAGACCCCAAAGACCTATGCAATTCTGGAGTGATCAGACAGATGGCTGTTGAGCGTACCCTCTCTATTATCAAGCCTGATGCCGTGGCCAAGAACGCGATCGGCGAGATCCTGGGCCGTTTCGAGAAAGCCGGCCTCAAGGTCGTGGCCCTGAAGATGCTGCACCTGAGCCGCGAACAGGCCGAAGGCTTCTACGCGGAGCACAAAGAGCGTCCGTTCTTCGGCGACCTGGTGGCCTTCATGACCAGCGGTCCGGTCACCGTGCAGGTGCTGGAAGGCGAGGACGCGGTGAAGAAAAACCGTGATCTGATGGGCGCCACCAACCCCAAGGACGCGGAAGCCGGTACCATTCGCGCCGATTTCGCGGAAACCATCGACGAAAACGCTGTCCATGGTTCTGATTCCACCGAATCCGCCGCCCGCGAGGTGGACTACTTCTTCGCCGACGAGGAACTCTGCCCGCGCACTCGCTGAGTGCCCGGTCATTCCCTGGAGGTAAGCCAATGACTGCCCACGAGGCTGATCGCGCGCCGCGCACCGCGGCGCCGGTCCACACCGACAAGGTCAATCTGCTCGGACTCACCCGGCCGCAAATGGAAGAGTTCTTCCTGGCCATGGGGGAGAAGAAGTTCCGTGCCCAGCAGGTGCTCAAGTGGATCCACCATCACCAGGCGGACGACTTCGAGCAAATGACCGACGTGGGCAAGGCATTGCGCGAGAAGCTGGCCCGGGTGGCCGAGATCCGCGGCCCCAAGGTGCTCCACGAGGGCATCTCCCGGGACGGCACCCGCAAGTGGGTGTTCGAGGCGGATAACGGCGGCGCCGTGGAGACCGTGTTCATTCCCGACGGTCGTCGCGGCACCCTGTGCGTCTCCTCCCAGGTGGGCTGCGCGGTGGACTGCAGCTTCTGCTCCACCGGCAAGCAGGGCTTTCAGCGCGACATGACCAGCGCCGAGATCATCGGCCAGGTGTGGCAGGCCAGCCGCGCCTTCGGTCCGCGCAAGAATCTGGGCGAGCATCCGATCACCAACGTGGTGATGATGGGCATGGGCGAGCCGATGCTGAACTACGAGCCGGTGCTGTCCGCCATGCGCATCATGCGCGACGACCTGGGCTACGGCATCAGCAAGCGCCGCATTACCCTGTCCACCTCCGGCGTGGTGCCCAAGATCGATCAGCTCAGCCGCGACCTGGACGTGTCCCTGGCGGTGAGCCTGCACGCCCCCAACGACGAGCTGCGCAATCAGCTGGTGCCGCTCAACCGCAAGTACCCGCTCGCCGACCTGATGGCCGCCTGCAAGCGCTACAGCGACGCCATCACCCATCGCCACAACACCATCACCATGGAATACGTGATGCTGCGCGATGTGAACGACAAACCGGAACACGCCCGCCAGTTGGTCAAGCTGCTCAAGGGCATCCCGGTGAAGGTGAACCTGATTCCCTTCAACCCGTTTCCCCATGCCGGCTATGAGCGCTCCCGCAAGGCGGACATTCTGGCATTCCACAAATTCCTGAACGACAATGGCGTGCTTACCACGGTGCGCACCACCCGGGGCGACGACATCGACGCCGCCTGCGGCCAGCTGGTGGGCGAGGTCAAGGACCGCACCCGCCGCAGTGAACGCTGGCAAGCGTCCATCTTCCATCGCACCGAGCAACCGGACAGCAACGCAGCGCCCGCGCAATGAGCCCTACGCTTCGACAGTTCGTCCTCACCGTTGTCCTGGCCGGCCTGTTCGGCCTGATGGCCGGCTGCGTGACGGTCACCGAGGGCGGCAACCCCAACGAAGTGAACGTGGACGAGGCGGTGGCCACCCGGGTGGCGGCCGGCATGAAGTACCTGCAGATGGGCAATCCCTCCGAGGCGCGCCGCCATTTCGCCCGAGCCCTGTCGTTGAACGACAACAGCGCCCAGGCGCACAACGCCATGGCGCTGCTCTACAACTACGAGCGCGACGCCAAGCAGGAAGAACACCACTACCGTAAGGCTCTGGCCGCCGACCGCAACTACGCGCCGGCGCTGAACAACTACGGCACCCTGTTGTTCTCCCAGGGTCGCTACGACGAAGCCCTGGAAAAATTCAAACGCGCCGCCAACGACCCCAACTACGAGGGCCGCGCCAGCGCCTTCAATAATATGGGGGCTACCTACAAGGCCCTGGGTGAGATGGACCAGGCCCGCGAAGCCTACATTCGCTCGCTGCGTCTGAACCCGGGCAACAGCCAGCTGCTGCTGGAACTGGCGCGGCTGTATTACCAGGACGACCGCGCCCGTATCGGCTGGGATTATTACCGCGATTACGAGCGGCGCGTGCGTCCGCAGAGCGCCGAGGCCCTGTGGGTGGGCATCCGCCTGGCCGCCGCCCTCGGCAAACGTGACCAGCAGGCCAGCTACGAACTGGCGCTGCAGAATCTCTACCCGGGTAGTCGCGAGTTCCGCCTGTGGCGGGCCTGGCGCGACGGGCAGGAGGGAGCCGAATGAGCGAGGACAACGCCGCCATGCTGCCCGGTGAACGTTTACGCCGGGCCCGTGAAGAGCAGGGCCTGAGTCAGGAAGAAGTGTCCAAGCAGCTGCGCTTGTCGCTGTCGTATCTGAAGGCCCTGGAGGACGACGACTACAGCCGTCTGCCCGAGCCCACTTTCATCAAGGGCTACCTGCGCAACTACGCGCGCTTCCTGGGCCTGCCCGCCGAGGAACTGGCGCGGCGCTTCCAGCAGGAAGTGGATCAGCAGCGCGACGCGGAACACGAGCGCGAACAGCAGGCCCTGGAAGACTCGCCGCGCCGCCGCGAATGGCGGGTGCCGCTGGTGGTGATCCTGCTGGTGGTGCTGGCGGTGGCCGTGGGCTGGTGGCTGTGGCCCCGGGGCGAGCAAACGCCGGCGCCGGTGGAGTCGCCGTCTGAACTGTCGCCGCCGAGCGGGCAGTTTGGCGAACCCGCCCCGGACAATCCGGACCCGGCGCTGCCCGACGACACCGAGCCCATGGCGCCGGCGGATGAAAACCTGACGCCCTCCGGGGACGAAGGCGCCGGCCCCGCTTCCGAGATCGATGCCGGCCCGCAAACGCCGCCCGCCGCCGCGCCCGCGCGGCCCGGCAACAGCAGCGAATCCGCCGTGGCCGACGCCGGTCCGGCTGACGCGAGCGCCCCGGCGCAACCGACCGCCGACGGCGCGGACCGCATCAGCCTGTCCTTCTCCCGGGTCTGCTGGGTGCGGGTGGTGGACGCCACCGGCGCCACCCTCAGCCAGGGCCAGCGCAACGCCGGCGACACCCTGAACCTGGAAGGCGAGGCCCCGTTTCGCCTGACCGTGGGCGACGCCGCCGCGGTCTCCGCCCTGTCCATCAACGGCGAGTCCGTGTCCCTGCCCAGCCAGCGCTCCGGCGACGTGGTTCGCGTCACCTTGCCCTAGGGCCTGTTCACACTACTTGCATTACGCCTGTTGTGGCTAAAAACCCACCCATCAAGGCACGAGGAGAGAAGTTTGGTGGCTCCAAATGGACGACGAGTAACGCGGAGGGGTGGGTTTTTAGCCACAACCCGAAGGGCTGGCGCCTTTTTGGCCTCCAGCGTCGTTGTCGGTCGCTTATTTGGAATGACCAAACCGCGCTCCTTCCGCCTAGCTGGAGACCAAAATGACACCCAGCAGGCGTGATGCAAGTAGTGTGAACAGGCCCTAGACCCCTTTGTTCCGCCGGCCACGGCGCCCATACTTCACACAGCTCGAACGTTTCAGGAAGCAGGTTATGGAACCGGAACTGTCCATTCAGCGTCGCAAATCGCGCCAGATCCACGTCGGTAAGGTGCCGGTGGGCGGTGATGCGCCGATCTCGGTGCAGAGCATGACCAACACCGACACCTGTGACGTGGACGCCACCGTGGGCCAGATCCGCCGGCTCGAAGAGGTGGGCGCGGACATCGTGCGGGTCTCGGTGCCGACCATGGAGGCCGCCGAGGCCTTCGGCAACATCAAACGCCAGGTGTCGGTGCCGCTGGTGGCCGACATCCATTACGACTACAAGATCGCCCTCAAGGTGGCCGACGAAGGCGCCGACTGCCTGCGCATCAACCCCGGCAACATCAGCCGCGAGGACCGGGTGCGCGCGGTGATCGAATCCGCCCGGGACCACGGCGTGCCGATCCGCATCGGCGTCAACGCCGGCTCCCTGGAGAAGGAACTGCAGCGCAAATACGGTGAGCCCACCAGCGACGCCCTGGTGGAGTCCGCCCTGCGCCACGCGGAGATTCTGGACCGCTACGATTTCCAGGACTTCAAGGTCAGCGTCAAGGCCTCCAATGTGTTCATGACCCTGCAGGCCTACCGCAAACTGGCCAGCCAGCTGGAGCAGCCCCTGCATCTGGGCGTCACCGAGGCCGGCACCTTCCGCTCCGGCACGGTGAAGTCCGCGGTGGCCCTGGGTGGCCTGCTGATGGAAGGCATCGGCGACACCATCCGCATTTCCCTGGCCACCGACCCGGTGGAGGAAATCCGCGTCGGCTTCGACATCCTCAAGAGCCTCAATCTGCGCAAGAAGGGCGTCAACATCATCGCCTGCCCGAGCTGCTCCCGGCAGAACTTCAACGTGATCGACACGGTCAACGAGCTGGAAGCGCGCCTGGAGGACATCAACGAGTCCGTGGACCTGGCGGTGATCGGCTGTCTGGTGAACGGCCCCGGTGAAGCCCGCGAGGCGGACATCGGCCTGACCGGCGGCACCCCCAACAACCTGTCCTATCTGGATGGGGAAAAGAGCCACCACATCAAACAGGAAGCGCTGGTGGACGAGTTGGAACGCATGGTGCGCGCCAAGGTGGAAAAAATGCGCGAGGACGAGGCCAAGGGCATCATCGCGCGCAGCGAATAACCGTATTGGAACAAGGAGCACCGGTGAGCAAGAAGATCGCGTCGGTACGCGGCATGAATGATGTATTGCCCGAGCAGACCCCGCTCTGGCAATGGCTGGAGCAGCGCGCGCGCACGGTGCTGGCCGCCTACGGGTACCGGGAAATCCGCATGCCCATCGTGGAGCGCACCGAGCTGTTCGCCCGCGGCATCGGCGAGGTCACCGACATCGTCGAGAAAGAGATGTACACCTTCGAGGACCGCAGCGGCGACAGCCTGACCCTGCGCCCGGAAGGCACCGCCGGCTGCGTGCGCGCCGCCGAGGAGCACGGCCTGCTGTACAACCAGACCCAGCGGCTCTGGTACACCGGCCCCATGTTCCGCCACGAGCGCCCCCAGGCCGGCCGCTACCGCCAGTTCCACCAGATCGGCGTGGAAACCTTCGGTATGGAAGGCCCGGACATCGACGCCGAGGTGATCCTGCTCACCGCCCGCCTGTGGAAGGACCTGGGCCTGGCGGACCAGGTCACGCTGGAACTGAACACCCTGGGTGATCCGGACGACCGGGCCCGTTACCGGGACGCCCTGGTGGCGTTTCTGCGCGAGCACCGCGAGCGCCTGGACGAGGACTCCAAAAACCGCCTGGAGCGAAACCCGCTGCGGGTGCTGGACAGCAAGGACCCGGGCACCCGCGAGGTGCTGCAGGACGCGCCACGGCTGGCCGATCACCTGGGCGACGCCGCCCGCGACCACTTCGAGCAGCTCAAGGCGCTGCTGGAAGCCGCCGGCGTCGACTACGTGATCAACCCCAACCTGGTGCGCGGGCTGGATTACTACGGGCGAACCGTGTTTGAGTGGACCACCGACGCGCTGGGGGCCCAGGGCACGGTGTGCGCCGGCGGCCGCTACGACGGCCTGGTCCAGCAATTGGGCGGCAAACCCACCCCGGCGGTGGGCTTCGGCATGGGCCTGGAACGGCTGGTGCTGCTGCTGGAAAAACAGGGCCAGGAACTGCCGGGCCCGGTGGCGATCTATATTACCGCCATGGGGGAAGTGCAGGCCCGGGCGCTGACCCTGGCCGAGCACCTGCGTGACGCGCTGCCCGGCGTCGGCATTCAATGCCACTGCGGTGGCGGCGGCTTCAAGAGCCAGATGAAAAAGGCCGACCGCAGCGGCGCCGGCTACGCCCTGATCCTGGGCGAGGACGAAGTGGCCGCCGGCCAGGTGACGGTGAAACCGTTGCGCGGGCAAGACGAGCAACAGCAACTTAACCAGAATGAGGTGGCCGACTGGTTGGCCGCCCGTTTGCACGAAGGGTACTAAGGAGAAACCGGGGTGGTCGATTACATTCGCGACGAAGAAGAACAGGCCGAACGCATCAAGGAGTGGTGGCAGAAATACGGCATCGCCACGGTCATCGTGATCGTGCTGGCGGTGGGTGCGCTGCTGGGCTGGCGCCAGTGGCAGGAGCACAGCGCCGGCGAATCCGGCAAGGCCTCGGTGCACTATGAGACCATGATGCAGGCGATGGCCGCCGGCAACGCCGATCAGGCGCGCGGCGCCGCCGCCACCCTGATGGACGACTACGACGGCACCGCCTACGCCGACTACGCCCGCCTGGCCCTGGCCAAGCTGGCGGTGGACGCCGGTGACCTGAACGCCGCCGCCGACCAGCTCGGCGCGGTGGCCGACGGCGCCGCTACCCGTGAACTGGAATACACCGCCCGCCTGCGCCTGGCGCGGGTGCAGGTGGCACTGGGGGACCTGGATGCCGCGAACGAGCAGATTTCGCGCACCTTCCCGGAGGCCTGGCAAGGCCAGGCGCTGGAGCTGAAGGGGGACATCGCCAGCGCTCGGGAAAACTGGGACGCGGCCCGCGCCGCCTACGGCGACGCCCTGGAGGCCCTGGACGAAGGGGCCGGCCGGGACCGCGTGCAAATGAAACTCGACGACCTGAAGTCGCAATCGTGAGTCCGTATTCGTGAAATATTCCTTCTCCACCCCCGCGGCCGCCGTGCTTCTCTGCGTGATGGCGCTGGCCGGTTGCGCCAGCAACCCCAACGCCATCGAGCCCAACCCGCTGCCGGACTTCGACAAGCGCTTCGACGTGGACCGCCTGTGGCGCTCCGGCGCCGGTGACGGCGTGGACGAAACCGCCATGAAGCTGCGCCCGGCGGTCACCGCCCAGCGCGTGTTCGCCGCCGACATCCACGGCCGGGTCTACGCCTTCAACCGGGAAAACGGCAAGCGTCAATGGCGCAGCAAAACCGAGGACCGCATCTCCGGTGGCCTCTACGCCGGCTACGGCCAGGTACTGTACGGCACCCGTGAAGGCGAGGCGGTGGCCCTGGACGCGGAAACCGGCGACGAGCTGTGGCGCAGCCGGGTCAGCAGCGAAGTGCTGGCGCCGCCCACCAGCGACGGCCTGCTGGCGATCTTCCAGACCATCGACGGCCACGTGCTGGCGCTGGACGCGGAAAGCGGCGAACCGCGCTGGGACTACGAAACCACGGTGCCCAACCTGACCCTGCTGGGCGGTACCCAGCCGGTGATCGAAAGCGGCCGGGTCTACGCCGGCTTCGCCAGCGGCAAGGTCGCCGCCATCGAACTGGAAACCGGCGCGCCGCTGTGGGAACGCCGGGTCGCCGAGCCCACCGGTCGCTCCGAACTGGACCGTCTGGTGGACGTGGACTCCAGCCTGCTGGTGGAAAACGGCGGCGTGTTCACCGCCACCTTCCAGGGCAAGCTGGCGGTGCTCGACTGGGAAAACGGCCGCCCCTACTGGGCCAAGGACATCTCCACCCACCAGGAAATCAGTTCCTACCTGTCCACCGTGTTCGTGGCCGACAGCGAGGGTCTGGTGCGCGGCGCCGAACAGCGCAGCGGCACCTTCCTGTGGCAGCAGGACAAACTCTACGGTCGCCGCCTTACCGGCACCGCCGTCCAGAACGGCCTGGTGGTGGTGGGCGACTTCGAGGGCTACCTGCACTGGATGGACAGCGAAACCGGCGAGCTGGTGGCCCGTTACCGGGACAACCGGGACGGCTTCGCCGATACCCCGGTGGTCTACGACGACGTGCTCTATGCTTTGAGCGCCGACGGCAAAGTCGCGGCCTACCGCATCGAAGAGCGGGACTGACCCTGAATGAAACCCGTGATCGCCCTGGTGGGCCGCCCCAATGTGGGCAAGTCCACCCTCTTTAACCGCCTGACCCGCACCCGCGACGCCATCGTGGCGGACTTCCCGGGCCTCACCCGGGACCGCCAGTACGGCGACGGCAAACTGGGCGAGCGCCCCTACACGGTGGTGGACACCGGCGGCATCGGCGAGAGCGAGGAAGGCATCGACCGGCCGATGACCGACCAGGCCCTGCAGGCCGTGGGCGAGGCCGACGTGGTGCTGTTCCTGGTGGACGGCCGCGCCGGCCTCACCGCCGCCGACGAACAGGTGGCCGCCGCCCTGCGCAAGCTGCCCAAGCCGGTGTTCCTGGCGGTCAACAAGACCGACGGCCTGGACCCGGAAACCGCCATGGCGGATTTCTACGCCCTGGGCCTCACCGACCTGTTCCCGATCGCCGCCGCCCACGGCCGCGGCGTGCGCGCCATGATGGACGCGGTGCTCAAGGATTTCCCCGAGGCGGAAGAGAGCGACGGCGCCCCGGAAGACCCGGACACCGTGCGGGTGGCGGTGCTGGGCCGCCCCAACGTGGGCAAGTCCACGCTGATCAACCGCATCCTCGGCGAGGAGCGGGTGATCGTCTACGACCACGCCGGCACCACCCGCGACAGCATCGAGGTGCCGTTCACCCGCCAGCCCCGCGACGGCGGCGAGGCCCGTGACTACGTGCTGATCGACACCGCCGGCATCCGCCGCCGGGGCAAGGTCCACGAAACCGTGGAAAAGTTCTCCGTGATCAAGGCCCTGCAGGCGGTGGAAGCGGCCCAGGTGGTGGTGCTGGTGGTGGACGCCCGCGACGGCATCACCGACCAGGACCTGCACCTGATCGGCTATACCATCGAAGCCGGCCGCGCCCTGGTGGTGGCGGTCAACAAATGGGACAACCTGGAAAGCGACCACAAGGACTGGGTCAAGCGGGAAGTGGGGCGGCGCCTGCACTTCGCGCCCTGGGTCAAAGTGCATTACATCTCGGCACTGCACGGCACCGGCGTGGGGGACCTGTTCGCCTTTGTCGAGCGGGCCTGGGACTCCGCCTTCATCAAGCTGGGCAGCAACGCCCTGACCCGCATGCTGGAGGACATCACCGGCTCGCACCCGCCGCCGCGCAACGGCCGCTTCCGCGCCAAGCTGCGCTACGCGCACCTGGGCGGCTCCAACCCGCCCACGGTGGTGATCCACGGCAACCGCACCGAGTCGTTACCGAACAGCTACCAGCGTTATCTGGAAAACCGCTTCCGGGAGCTGTTAAAAATCGAAGGGTCGCCGATCCGGCTGGAGCTGAAATCCGGCGACAACCCGTTCGAGGGCCGCAAGAACACGCTCACCGAACGGCAGATCAAACGCAAACGCCGCATGATGAAGCACGTTAAGAAATAGGCGGCCGCCGGTCGTCTGGGGGGACTTCGTGAGACGCATTGGGGGATGCGCGCTGCTGGCACTGGGGCTGTCGGCGGCGCCGGCCTGGGGGCAATTCGACGACACGCAGGGCGCGGTGCCCCGGGTGCTGACCCCGGCACGCCTGGACCAGCCCATCTCCGAAGTGCCCGCCAGCGTCACCGTCATCGACCGCGAACTGATCCTCGCCAGCGGCGCCCGCGAACTCTATGAAGTGATGCGCCTGGTGCCGGGCATGAGCGTGGCCAAGGCCGACGGCAACCTGCCCTCGGTGGCCTACCACGGCACCCAGGCCCGTGATCAGCGCCGCATGCTGGTGCTGCTGGACGGCCGCAGCGTCTACCAACCGGGCTTCGCCCGGGTCAACTGGAACGCCATTCCGGTGGCCCTGGAGGACGTGGAGCGCATCGAGGTGACGCGCGGCCCGGCCTCCGCCGCCTACGGCGCCAACGCCTTCACCGGCGTCATCAACATCATCACCCGCGACCCCCGCGACGTGGAGGGGCAGCAGGCCCGTCTGCGCGCCGGCAACAACGGCATCCGCGATGCCCGCGTGGCCGCCAGCCGCCAGTTCGACGGCGGGGCCTGGCGGCTCAGCGTCAACGACCAGCGCGACGACGGCTACGACGCCGACATCCCGCCCCTGGACACCGGCGACCGCAAGCACGTCACCACCCTCAACGGTCGCGCGGTGTGGGAACCGGGCGCCCGGGATACCCTGACCCTGCACGCCGGCGGCAGCCGCACCCGCCTGGACCGGCCCTACGAAAGCGGCCTGCAGGCGCTCGGCGACTACACCGACGAAAGCGTCGAGCGCGCCGACCGGGTATTCGTCGGCCTGGACTGGCAGCGCCAGTTTTCTTCCCGCCACCAGCTCAAGGTCAGCTTCTACGCCCAGCACAATAACGAAGACACCAACCTGGACCTGTGCTATTTCGACCCGCTCACCGGCAGCCCCGGCCCGGGCGGCGGCCTGTTCTTTTCCAAGGAACTGCGCGACCACTATCTGGCCAACGGCGGCGATGTGATGCAAACCCTGGGCACCGCCGCCGCCGACCCGGCGATCCAGAACCGCTACGCCACGCTGCTGGCCAATGGTGGCGAGCCGTTCTGTGGTACCGCCTGGCTGGACGTCAGCGAAACCCGCTACGACCTGGAGATCCAGGACACCCTGCAGTTCAGTGAGTGGGCGCGGCTGGTGGCCGGCGTCAATGTGCGTCACGACCGGGGCCAGTCCCAGGCGTTCGTGTCCGGCACCGCGGAGAACGTGAGCCGCCGGCTGTTCGCCAACCTGGCGCTGCAGCCGCTGCCGCCGGTGACCGTCAACCTGGGCGGTTTCTGGGAGTACGATGAGATCAGCGGCGAGCACTTCAGCCCGCGCGCCGGCGTCAACTGGGAGGTGCTGCCCGGCCACACCCTGCGCGCGGTCTATGCCCGCGCACTGCGCACTCCGGACATCTACGAAGATCAGGCCAACATCAACCTGGCGATCCACGATCTGCCCGCCAGCTACGCCGACCGGCAGGCGCTGCTGGGCTGGGCGCCGGCCTATTTCTTCATCACCCAGCAAAGCCCGGGCAGTCTCAAACCGGAACGTATCCGTTCCCGGGAGCTGGGCTACTACGGCCGCTTCACCGCCGGCGCCCTGGGCGCGGTGGAACTGGACGTGCGCTACTTCCAGGAAGAGCTCTGGGACCTGGTGAGCGGCGCCCTCAACCCGTTCAACTTTGAGCCGCTCAACGACGGCGAGGTGCGTCACCGGGGCTCCGAAGCGCAGCTGAGCTGGCGGCCCGCCGCCCGCCACCTGCTGCGCCTCACCGGCGCCCACATTCACACCGACACCGAGCAGGGCGCCGAGCAGCGCTTCGCCGCCCGCGACAGCGCCGGCGCCCTTTGGTATTGGCGGTTGGGCGGCGGTTGGTGGTGGTCCACCGCCTACCACCTGGCGCGGGATTACAACGATTACCCCTTTGAACGGATCGACGCGCAGATCGGCCGGCGCCAGCGCCTGGCCGGCACGGAACTGGAATGGCGCCTGCTATTGCAGCACCCTCTGAACGACGAACCCGTGGTGTTCGAGGAAAACCGGTATCAGGACGATCCACGCTACTGGCTCACGGTCACCGTGAACTTCTGACAGCGAACCGGGCATGGGGCCCGGGAAGGAACCGGCATGAAGGACGCGACAGCCCGCACAGGACGACGCTCGCGCCGGCCCCGCCACGGGGCGGCGGTGGCATTGCTGTGTCCGATGGCCCTGCTGCTGGCGGTGCTGGGTGTTCCGGCCGGGCCGGCGGTCGCGCAGCCGGCCCCCGGCGAGGCGCTCAGCGTGCGGCTGCGCGCCGACGCCGACCCGGTCGCCGCGGCGTTCG
>JAKUPL010000019.1:0-38148 GCA_022449455.1 Alcanivorax sp.
CAGCGCGGCGCCCGGTCGTCGCCGGTGCCGGGCACCGCGTCCAGGCCGGTGGCCTGGCGCAGGGCGGCGCGGGCGCACACCCGGCCGGCCAGGTACTCGGCGCGGCGCTTGGAGAGTGCCCGCTCCAGCCCCGGCGGCATCGGGATACCGGCCTGACCGAAGGCGTCCTCGCCCAGCGCCTCGGGGCGGTAGCGGCAATGGGCCAGCACCAGGCCGGGGCCCTGGTGGCGGGTTTCCAGATCGTGCAGGCAGGGGGGCAGGGCGGTGTCGGACATGGCGCCTAGAATAGTGGGCCCGAGGCGTGGCGACCAGCGGCGCCCGTTGCGCCGGGTGCCTGGATAGTGCTAAACCCGGTGTTTCGTTTTTCTTCACCGTCCTCGCACAAGGAGTCGAACATGCTGCGCCTCAACGTGATCATCGCCAGTACCCGCCCCGGCCGGGTGGGGTCCGCCGTGGGCACCTGGTTCTATGAACTGGCCCGCCACCACGGCAATTTCGATGCCCGCTGGGTGGACCTGGCCGACTTCAATCTGCCGGTGTTCGACGAGCCCTATCACCCCCGCCAGCAGAACTACCAGCACGAACACACCAAGCGCTGGGCGGCCAGCGTGGCCGAGGCGGACGCCTATGTGCTGGTGGTGCCGGAGTACAATTTCGGGCCCACCCCGGCGCTGCTTAACGCGCTCAACTACGTCTACCACGAGTGGAATTACAAGCCGGCGGCCTTCGTCAGCTACGGCGGCATCTCCGGCGGCATGCGTTCCGTGGAGGCCACCAAACCGACCCTGACCACCCTGAAAATGATGCCGCTGATCGAGCAGGTGGCGGTACCGATGGTCCAGGAGCAGCTGGAGGACGGCACCTTCAAGGCCAAGGACATCCAGGAAAAATCCGCCATCGCCATGCTTGACGAGCTGGAACGCTGGGCCGACGCGCTCAAGCCGATGCGCGGCTGAACCAACAATAGCTGAACCAACAATAACAACGGGAGAGCTTCATGAAACGCACCTATCTGATCACCGGCGCCACCAAGGGCATCGGCCGCGCGACCGCCGAGCGGCTGGCCGCCGCCGGCCACGGCGTGGTGGGCATCGCCCGCCAGGGCGACGATCCGGACTTTCCGGGTACCCTGGTCAGCGCCGACCTGGGTGACCGGAACCAGGCCGAGGCGGTGTTCAGCGACCTGGCCGGCCGCTTCGACTTCGACGGCCTGGTCAACAACGTGGGCATGATCAAGCCCCAGGCCCTGGGCGAGATCGACCTGGACACCTTTGATGCCATCCACGCCCTGCATCTGCACCCGGCCATCCAGGCCAGCCAGGCGCTGCTGCCGGGCATGAAAAAACGCGGCTGGGGCCGCATCGTCAATGTTTCCAGCCTGACCATCTTCGGCCTGCCCGGGCGCACCGCCTACGGCAGCGCCAAGGCGGCCATGGTCAACTTCACCCGCACCTGGGCCCTGGAGCTGGCGCGCACCGGCATCACCGTCAACGCCATCGCCCCGGGCCCCATCGAGACCGAACTGTTCCGCGCCAACAACCCCGAGGGCAGCGACCGGGAAGCCGCCTACCTGGCCATGGTGCCCATGGACCGGCTCGGCGAGCCCCGCGAAATCGCCGCCACCCTGGAATTCATGCTCGGCGAGGACAGCGGCTACATGACCGGCCAGACCCTCTGCGTGGACGGCGGCGCTTCCGTCGGGCGGGCCGCGTTTTGAGCGGGAGTTGGGACGCATTGCGCGGACTGCTGAGCGCACCGGCCACGGCCAGTGCGCCCCACGATCTGGCGGCCTGGGCCCGGGGCTGGGCGGCGCTGTCGGCGGAGCACGACGACCCGGTGGCGCTGGCCCTGCACGGCGGCTTTGCCGCCGACCGGGTGGGCTGGGCGTTCGCCGCCGGCTACCAGGCGGCCCTGCGCCGGCTGCTGGCGAACTTCGGCCTGGCCCCGGCCGACGGCGCCCGCCTGGCCCTGTGCGCCACGGAGGAAGGCGGCAACCGGCCCCGGGACATGGCCACCACCCTGCGCGCGGACGGTGATGGCTGGCGGCTGGACGGCGCCAAAAGCTGGATCACCCTGGGGCCGGTGTGCGATGAACTGCTGGTGGTGGCGCGGTTGGCGGGTGACGGCGATCGCCCGGCGTTGAAGGTGGCGCGGGTGCCCGCCGGCGCCGCCGGGGTGCGCCTGCGGGAGAAACCGCCGCTGGCCTTCGTGCCGGAGATTCCCCACACCGCCGCCACCTTCGAGGCGGTGGCCGTACCCGGGAGCGCGCTGCTGGACGGTGATGGCTATGACACCGTGGTGAAACCCTTCCGCACCGTGGAGGACACCTTTATCGCTCTGGCGGTGCAGAGCTGGCTGCTGCGCGAAGCCCGGGCGCGCGGCTGGCCGGCGGACTTCGCGGAAGCGCTGACCGCCAGCCTGGTGACCCTGGCCACCCTCAGCGAGCGGCCCGCCGACGACCCGGTCACCCATCTGGCCCTGGCCGGCGCCCTGGCCAGCACCCAGCGTCTCTACCAGCAAGCGGACGGTCTCTGGGACGGCGAGACCGACGCCGCCGCCGACCGCTGGCGCCGCGACCGGCCCCTGTTCCAGGTGGCCGGCAAGGCCCGCGCCCTGCGCGCCCAACGGGCCTGGGAACGGCTCTGACCGCCAGGAGCGGCGGTTCGACCGCGAGCGGGTTGGTGTTAGCGCAACGGCGTGGCTTGAAAGAAACCGGCGGCTTGAGGGTCGGTGATTTCCAGTACCCGGCCTTCCTGGTCCTGGTGGACCGCCTGGTCGGCGCCTATCGGCGTGCCATCATCTCGCCGCGCCGCGCCGTCCCCGACCGGGCTGAACCACCAGGACACCGGCCGGCCCGCCTTGAAGCGCACCCGCAGCCGTGTGCCTTCGGGATACGACAGCGTGCCCAGGGCAAAGGCTTGGTCCAGGGTGCCTTCGGCGCGCACCGGTCGATGTTCCGCATCCAGGTAGACGCGCCCCTGGAGCGCGGCGCTGGCCATCGGCACGGCCTTGCCCTTGGGCATGTCCAGCAGCCAACGATCCGGGTCCCGGTGGCCGTTGGCGTACATCGTGCCTTGCGAGGCCCGCAGGGCGCTGCCCGCCGGTAATGATGCGCCGTCCAGCCGGTTGCCGGTGGCCAGCACGCAACCGCTGACCCACTCCGGGGTGCCGTCACGATCCAGGTCCGCGGTCAGCGGTTGGTCGCCGGCGCAGCGCCAGCCACCCCACGCCTGATCACCGGCCAGCGTCATGCGCAGCCGGTCCGGGTAGTAGTGCCGGCCCTCCTCGCCCAGGTACAGAAAACGCCGCACCGCCGACGCCTGGAATCCGTAGACCGACACCGGTGTAGGAAAGGCCGCCCGCTCAAAACTCTCCAGCCGGTCTTTTTCCTTCAACACCAGCTTGCTGCCGGCGGGCATGTCGATGCCGGCCACCCGCGCCGGCGCTTCCAGAGTCACATGCAGGGCCGCCTGCTCCCGTATCCCGGAGACCAGCGCCCACAGACCCAACGCCTGCCAGGCCACATAGGGCACGAACAAAGCGCCCAGCCCCGCCGACAGCCACACCGCGGCGCGCCGGTGCCGCTGGCGCCAGCGCCGCGCCCGCGGGTGGAGCCGCACCGTCAGCCAGAACAGCGCCAGTGCCGCCCCGGCCAGCATCGACAGTGTCAGCAGGCCGAGAAAAAGCGGAGAAAAAGAGGCGACCGGAATCACAGCGTCCATCCATCGACGAAGGGGCGCCCGTTATAACAGGGCCGCCCCCGACCCCGCCAGGAACCGCCGGGCAAAACGGTCATTGCCGGCGCCGGCGGCGCCAGGGGGGGCTGGACGGGGCGGGTTGAACGTGGAATGCGCGGGCCTCGCCTTCAGTGTGGCGTGTTCAGAAAATCAGCCAGTTCGTTGCGAGCCTGCGTCCATTGTTCCTTCATCGATTGCCCGATGTCGCGGAAGTAGGGCGGCGCCTCGTCCATTTCCGGCACCACCCGGTCGACGGCGTTAACGACCTTGGCCATCTGCTCACGGACCGTGGCGGGCGACAACTTGCAGTGCCGTCGGCCCAGTTGTTCCAGCCTCTTCACTTTCCACCAGCGCTTGCTGCCGCCGAGCTGCAGAGCCGGCACGTCCCTGCTCAGGTAGACGGTGGTGGTGACGATGTCGAAGGCCGGGGCGAGTCTGACCGCCGACCGGGTATCGGCGTACAGCAACCCGAAGTTTTTCAGATGGGCATCGCCATTTCTGACCGCCCATGACACCAGCAAGGAGGTGAACAAGGTCCGCCGGGCCCGATGCACCTGCTCCGGGGAGACGTAGGTTTCAACGGTGGCGATCAGCCGTTCGTAGGTACTGTCGTATTTCTCTTCCGGCACCAGGCCCTGCAGGGAACAGGCGTCCTCGAAGCCCAGGAAGCCGCCGTCCCCTTTTACGTCGAAGCGCTCCATCACGAACAGCCGTCCATCCAGCGAAACGTCGAAGCGGGGTACCTCCAGGCCGGCCAGGTCAGCCACCCGCATGCAGTAGTACTCGTTCAGCGCCAATTGCGGAAAATCGTCCCCCCAGGATTTCACGATCAGACGGCCGGAGCGGATCGCGGCTTTATCGCGCAGGTCCACCAGCACTTTGGGTTGGACGCCGGAGATCCCCGAACGCAGGGCGTATTTTTCCACCAACTGCTCGAACAGATCGGGATCGCCGGAGCGCAACAGGTTGTCCAGGGTCTCACCGGGCGCTGCTGATTCAGCCGGCGTCCCGGGCGCCTGATAACCTAGCCGGCCGATCTGAAACGGGCCCAGCGACGTCAGTAACGCCAGGTCGCTGGCGCCATGGAGCTTGCGGACCGTCCGGGCCAGCACGTCCTTCAGATAGCCCTCCGGCAGATTCTGGGCGAACACCGGATGCAGGCCGGGGAACTGCCAGGAGGTGTCCCGCCAGGGCATGGTCAGCGACACTTCCCGGTCGGCTGCCTCCGGCTGATAGGTGAAAGAGAAATCCTTTCTGCCCTGTTCAACCAGGCGGCCCGCCGGCTCACCGTCCACGGTCACCGTGATGCGCTTCACCGGATCGGTCATGTCCGCCCGCCTCTGTCGCCGCGCGCCTGCAGATCATCCAGAGTAGGGCGCGGGCGCACCGGCACCGGTTCGATGGAAAAGCCATACAATTGAAACAGGCGCTCGAGCTTGCCGACGCCCAGCTCCGCGAGCTGACCGGTCTCGAACTTGGCCACGGTGGTGCGGTCCATGCCGGCCCGCTCGGCCACGGTGCTCTGGGTGTCGCCGGCCAGCCGGCGCAGCTCTCTGAAGCGGCCACCCAGTTCAATAAGGTCCATAATGGGGGTTCCGTTTTGGCTTTGTGAATATATACCATAAATTAATGAGTTTTAGCTCTTATATGGTTTATATTCACTTTTGAGTCGCTTTTTCGTTTGGCTCGTTGCTACAGGGAATTGTCATGAACCATGTTTCCAGCGTTATCGATGGACTGCGGCAAAGCAGTCCGGGGCAAACCGAGTTTTATCAGGCCGTGGAAGAAGTACTGGAGGTGTTGGCCCCGGTGCTGGACGCCGACCCCCGCTACAAGAACGAAGGGGTTCTGGAGCGTCTGGTGGAGCCGGAGCGTCAGATTTTGTTCCGGGTGGCCTGGGTCGATGACCAGGGCGCGGTGCGGGTCAACAAAGGCTACCGGGTGCAATTCAACTCGGCCCTGGGACCCTACAAGGGTGGCCTGCGTTTTCACCCCAGTGTGAACGGCGGCATCATCAAATTCCTCGGCTTCGAGCAGATCTTCAAGAACGCGCTCACCGGTCTGCCTCTGGGCGGCGGCAAGGGCGGCTCGGACTTCAACCCGAAAGGGCGCTCCCAACGGGAGATCATGGCGTTTTGTCAGGCCTTCATGACCGCACTGCACCGCCATATCGGCGCCACCCTGGATGTGCCCGCCGGCGATATCGGCGTGGGGCAACGGGAAATCGGCTACCTGTATGGCCAGTACCGCCGCCTGAGCGGCCGCTTCGAAGGCGTGCTCACCGGCAAGTCGCCGGGCTGGGGCGGCTCCCTGGGCCGCAAGGAAGCCACCGGCTACGGCTGCGTGTACTTCGCCGAGAACATGCTGGCGGAGAGAGGCGAGTCGCTGCAAGGCAAACGCTGTCTGGTGTCCGGCGCCGGCAATGTGGCGCTCTACACCCTGGAAAAACTGACGGAACTGGGCGCCCGGCCGATCACCTGCTCCGACTCCAGCGGCACCCTGATCCACCCCGCCGGGCTGGATGTGCCGCTGCTGAAAACCATCAAGGAACAGCAGCGCGCGCCGCTGGCGTCCTACCTGGACAGCCACGGGGACGCCCGCTTTGTTCCGGTGGAGGCCTATGAAAACGGTGGCTCAGCGGTCTGGCAACAGCCCGGCGATCTCG
This sequence comes from Alcanivorax sp., assembly GCA_022449455.1. Lineage (GTDB taxonomy): Bacteria > Pseudomonadota > Gammaproteobacteria > Pseudomonadales > Alcanivoracaceae > Alloalcanivorax. The sequence continues at coordinate 6,403 of JAKUPL010000019.1, forward strand.
CCTTCCCCTGCGCCACCCAGAACGAACTGAACGGCGCCGACGCGGAAACCCTGCTCGCCAACGGCGTGGCCTGCGTGTGCGAAGGCGCCAACATGCCCTGCACCCGGGAAGCGGTGTCCCTGTTCCTGCGCGCCGGCATTCTCTACGGTCCGGGTAAGGCCGCCAACGCCGGCGGCGTGGCCGTCAGCCAGCTGGAAATGCAGCAAAACGCCGCCATGGCCCGCTGGCCGGTGGAACAGGTGGACGACACTCTGCGCGCCATCATGCGTGGCATCCACCAAAGCGCCAGCCAAACGGCGCTGGAATTCGGCGCCCCCGGCAACCTGGTGCTCGGCGCCAATATCGCCGGCTTCCGCCGCGTCGCCGACGCCATGATCGACCAGGGCGTGTTCTAGCCGGCGTTTCGGCGGGGCGGCTTGCTTTATCTTTCTGTTGGGCTATGGTAGGGCGTTGAGTTCATTCATGGTTCGAGGCACACCGTGATTATCCGCCGCATTTTTCTGACCGTTTCCCCCACCTTCCTCCCTTAAGCCGGACGGGCCCGCCCGTCCGGCGTTTCGTGCTTTATCCATATCGTTAATTTCCAATCAGGAGATGTGCTGATGGCGCCCCTGTGTGCGCGACGCCGCCTGCCCGGCTTATCGGCGAAGGCGCGCGGCTACCTGTCCGTTCGCGGATGGTGGATGTTGTCCCCGCCGTTGCTCGGCGGTTTGTTGGAAAAAATGGAGCAAAGAAGGGATCGGCGGGACCGCGCGATGATCGCGGACATCGACACCCGGGTCTGGATCATCGACCTGGACCACGGCGGCGAAATGGACTTCGTCCTGGTGGAACCCGCCCGCGCGAAGCCCAACCGCCGCCTGATCTCCATCCTCTCGCCCTTCGGCGAGGCGCTGTTCGGCGCCCGCGTGGGCGACATGGTCCACCCCAGATTTCTCGGCCACGAATACAGTGTCCTGATCAAACGGGTGGAACCCTGGCGGGAGTCAGATCATGAGTAAGGAAAGAAAAAAGGGAAGATGGTGGGCCCACCAGGGTGTAGCCCGATACCGTCAGGTACGCAAAGCAAGCTTTGCGAGGGCGGAACGCCGCGCATCTGTGATGCGTGGCCGGGAGTCCTGAATTCGCGCAGCGAATTGCCCGGCGCGAGCGAAGCGAGTGGTGGGCCCACCAGGACTTGAACCTGGAACCAACGGATTATGAGTCCGCTGCTCTAACCAATTGAGCTATAGGCCCGCTGAGCGGTCTGGCTGTCTTTAAAAAAGGAGGGCGTGTGTCTTTTGTGTGTCTGTCTCTACGTCCTTGTGGCGCCTTTCCGGCGCTTCTTATAAAACGGCCCGGGCGGGGTTGCCGTCCGGGCCGGTAGTTATAAACCAGCTTACATGTCCGCGTCCAGGAAACTGCGGAGGTGCTCGCTGCGCGAGGGGTGGCGCAGCTTGCGCAGGGCCTTGGCCTCGATCTGACGGATCCGCTCCCGGGTCACGTCGAACTGCTTGCCGACTTCTTCCAGGGTGTGGTCCGTGTTCATGTCGATGCCGAAGCGCATGCGCAGCACCTTGGCTTCCCGGGCGGTGAGGTTGGCCAGTACTTCCCGGGTGGCTTCTTCCAGGCCCAGGGAAGTGGCGGAGTCCACCGGGGAGTCCATGTTGCCGTCCTCGATAAAGTCGCCCAGGCTGGAGTCCTCGTCGTCGCCGATGGGGGTCTCCATGGAGATCGGCTCCTTGGCGATCTTGAGCACCTTGCGCACTTTGTCTTCCGGCATTTCCAGGCGCTGGCCCAGTTCTTCCGGGGTCGGTTCGCGGCCCATTTCCTGGAGCATCTGGCGCTGCACACGGTTGATCTTGTTGATCGTCTCTATCATGTGCACCGGAATTCGGATGGTGCGGGCCTGGTCCGCGATGGAGCGGGTGATGGCCTGCCGGATCCACCAGGTGGCGTAGGTGGAGAACTTGTAACCGCGACGGTATTCGAACTTGTCCACCGCCTTCATCAGGCCGATGTTGCCTTCCTGGATCAGGTCCAGGAACTGCAGGCCCCGGTTGGTGTACTTCTTGGCAATGGAGATCACCAGACGCAGGTTGGCCTCGACCATTTCCTTCTTGGCGCGGCGGGCCTTGGCTTCACCGATGGAGATGCGGCGGTTGATCTCCTTGATGTCCGCCACCGGCAGGCCGACGATCTCTTCCAGCGTGCTGATCTTGCGCTGGTTGCGCTGGATGTCTTCCTTCATCAGCGACAGCTTGTCGCCGTAGTCCTTGGCTTTCTTGCTCTTGAGCTGGCTGTCCACCCAGTCGGTGTTGGTTTCGTTGCCCGGGAACACCTTGATGAAGTCGCGGCGCGGCATGCCGGCGCGGCGGATCGCCAGGGTCATGATCTGGCGCTCGAACTTGCGGGTGGTGTCCAGGTGGTTACGGGCGGCGTTGAGCAGCTCGTCGTAGATGCGCGGCACCAGCTTGAACAGGGTGAAGTGTTCGGCCAGGGATTCCAGGGCCTTGCCGGTGCTGGCGTGGTCGCGGCCGTTGCGCTTCAGCGAGCGCAGGGCTTTGTCCTGGCGCTTGCGCAGTTCGGCGAAGCGCTCGGCGGCCAGTACCGGATCCAGGCCACCCTCGTCTTCCTCGGAGTCGTCGTCGGAGTCCTTGTCGTCGGAATCCTCGTCGTCCTCGTCGTCCTTTTCTTTTGCCTTGGCGGCGGCCTCTTCATCCTTTTTCTTCTGGCTGAAGCGCGGCTCCTTGTTGGCCGCGGTGGCGGCGGCGCCGTCGTCATTCGGGTCCAGATAGCCGGCGATCACGTCGGTGAGCTTGCGCTCTTCGTCGACGATGCGCTGGTATTCATCGAGCACCATGTCCACCGCGCCGGGCCAGTAGGCCAGGGCGTGCATCACTTCGCGGGTGCCTTCCTCGATGCGCTTGGCGATCTCGATTTCGCCTTCGCGGGTGAGCAGCTCCACGGTGCCCATCTCGCGCATGTACATGCGCACCGGGTCGGTGGTGCGGCCGGGCTCATTCTCCACCGAGGCGAGCACGGCAGCGGCTTCCTCGGCGGCCATCTCGTCGGTGCTTTCGGCACTCTCGTCCATCATGATCTGATCGGCATCGGTGGCTTTCTCGACCACGGAAATGCCCATGTCGTTGATCATCTGGATGATGTCTTCCACCTGATCCGTGTCCGTGATGGACTCGGGCAGATGGTCGTTCACCTCGGCGTAGGTCAGGTAACCCTGTTCCTTGCCCAGCGCGATCAACTGCTTCAGCTGTGATTGCTGCTGTTTTTGAGTGCTCATGCGTAAAGCCCGTAGGTTGACGAGGTGTCTTGGGGAAACGGCGTATTATACGTGGATATGGGGGTCGGAGCCAGTTTGTACAAGGTGGTGTGCGTGTCTTGGCATGCTCCCGGTGATGCGCCACCGGGGCGGCTTAGCGGTCCCGGGCCGAGGCTTCACGGGCCCGGTGCCGGGCATCGGCCAGGGCGCGGATCAGCTCCGCCAGCCGCGCCACGTCCGGATCGGGGCGGCGCTGCTCTTCTTCAAGGGCCTGCTCCAGGGCCAGGGTGTGCAGGTGCTGCAGGGCGTCCTCCCAGTAGAGGCGCGCCACCCGGGCGTCCATGGGCGGTTTGAGCGCCTCGCGGAGCAGCGTGGACAGATCCTCGCCCTGGTCCAGGGCCATCGCCGCGCCCAGCAGGGCGGCCGGCGCGCCGCCCTGGTCCCGGGCGGTGTGGGCCACCTGGATCAGCAGGTCCTTCTGCGCCAGTTGCAGCCGGTCGAGCCCTTCCGGCAGGGGGTGCTCTTCCAGCACCTGGGGGTGCGAGAGCAGCACCAGCACCAGCCGTTCCACCAGGGTCAGGCCACCGCCGGCGGGGCGCGCCGGACGGCGGGGCCGGGCGGCCGGGGCCGGCTGGTCGTAGTCGTCCGGTGGCCCGTCCCATTCCGGTGGCGGGCCCGGGTCGTGATCCGGGGGCGGGGCGTCCCAGGGGGTGGTCTCCGGCTCCCGGCGCGGCGTCGGTGCTTCGGCGGCGGTGCGCCGGCCGGGCAGGCTTTCGCGCAGCTTTTCCAGGGACGCCCGCTCCAGGCGGGTGAGCCGCGCCAGCTCTTCCTCGAGCAGCGCCCGGTACACCGGCCCCGCCGGCTTGTCCAGGAACGGCAGGGCCAGGCGCGCCAGGCGCGCGCGGCCGTCCACCGTGTTCAGGTCGAGCCCCTCGGACAGGTGCCGGAACAGGTAGGTGGCCAGGGTGTCCGCTTTGTCAGTAAGCGCTAACAACGCCTCCGGCCCCTGGGCGCGCACCAGAGTGTCCGGGTCTTCCCCTTCCGGCAGGAACAGGAAGCGGGCCTGCTTACCGTCGTCCAGGGCCGGCAGGGCGGATTCCAGGGCCCGCCAGGCAGCGCGTCGGCCGGCGTTGTCGCCGTCGAAGCAGAACACCACCTCGTTGACCTGCCGGAACAGGGTGTGGCAGTGGTCCTCGCTGGTGGCGGTGCCCAGCGTGGCCACCGCGTTGGGCACACCGTGCTGGGCCAGGGCGATCACGTCCATATAGCCTTCCACCACGTACAGGCGGTCGGTCTTGTCCCGGCTCTGGCGCCACTCCCACAGCCCGTACAGCTCCTTGCCCTTGTGGAAAACGGGGGTTTCCGGGCTGTTCAGATATTTGGGTTTGCCGTCGCCGAGCACCCGGCCGCCGAAGCCAATGGTGCGGCCGCGGCTGTCACGGATCGGAAACTGGATGCGGTCGCGGAACTTGTCGTAGGTGCGGCCGCTGTCCTCCCGGCGCACCAGCAGGCCGGCGGTGAGCGCCTGTTCGATGCCCTCGTTGTCCAGGCTCAGACCCTGGCTCAGGTTGTCGTAGCCCGGCGGCGCGAAGCCCAGGCCGTAGCGGGCGGCGATCTCGCCGGTGAGGCCGCGGCCCTTCAGGTACTGCACCGCCTTCTGCCGGTCCGGGGCGCTCTTGAGCTGCTGGCGGTAGAAGCGCTCCGCCCGGGTGAGCAGGTCGTAGAGCGTCTGCAGCCGGTCCCGCTTGGCCTTTTCCTTGCGCGCGTCGTGGCCTTCCTCGCGGGGGATCTCCATGCCGGCGCGGGTGGCCAGCTGCTCCACCGCCTCGGGAAAGTGGAGGTGGTCGTACTCCATCAGGAAGCCCACCGCGTTGCCGGAGGCGCCGCAGCCGAAGCAGTAATAGAACTGTTTGTCCGGGGCCACCGTGAAGGAGGGCGTTTTTTCCTGGTGGAAGGGGCAGCAGGCGGAATAGTTGCGGCCGGTCTTCTTCAGCGGCACACGGGCGTCGATCAACGCCACCAGATCGGTGCGAGCGAGAAGATCCTGGATGAAATGTTCGGGAATGCGGCCGGCCATGGGGGGCAATCTTCCGCCTGTCGGCGCGACCAATCAAGCGCCGTTCGCGCCGGCGGCCTCCAGGCGCCGATACAGAGCCTGCAGTTTGCGCTCCACCGGGGGTTCCACGTCGATGCCAGCGTTGATCAGCACACCGGCGACCATTTCGTAATGGCCAACCAGCATTACCAGTTCGATCAGATCGCGCCGCGAATAGCGCTCGGCCAGGGCTTGCCAGGTGGTGTCGTCGATCAGCTTGTCCGCGCACAGCTGGTCGCAGGCGCGCATCAGCAGACGGTCGTCGGCGTCGGCGATGTCCTCCGCCGCCCGGGTCACGGTGACGATGTCCTGGTCGCGCACGCCGACGCGCAGGGCGATTTCCACGTGCTGGCCCCATTCATAGCGGCTGCGGCAGCGCCAGGCCACGCGCAGAATCGCCTTCTCGCGCACCGTCGCCGGCAGCCGGCCCCAGGGCATCAGTCGCGAGGCGAAGAACAGCCAGCCCCAGAACAGGCGCGGATTGAGGTGGATGACCGGGAACACCTGGGGCAGGTCGGGCCGGCCGAACCAGCGCGATGCGGACGAGGCGGAACGGAACAACAGGCCGCGCTCGCGGGGCGGCGGCGCCGGCAGGCGCACGGACGACGGCCGGGCCCAGCCCGTTTCCGGTTGCAGCAAATCCGATGCGATCATCACAGCTCCTTGCGGAATTGGCCCGGCGTCACGCCGGTGCGTTGTCGGAACCAGCGAATCAGCGATTGCCGCGATTGCAAACCCAGGCGCGTGGCCAGGACTTCCAGCGGCTGGTTGCTGTGGCGAAGCAGAGCGCGCGCCCGGACCAGGCGCGCCTCGTCGAGCAGAGCGCGGAAGCCGCTGCCCTCGGCGCGCAGCTTGCGGTGCAGGCTGCGTTCGCTGAGGCCCAATTGATGGGCGATTTCTCTCACCGAGGGGTCGTGCTCCCCCAGCATGGCGGTGATCAATCGCGATACCTCGTCGGCCAGCGGCCGGTGCTGGCGGCGCCGTTGCAGCAAGGCGTCGGCGTGTTGTTCCAGGGCGCGGCGGATGGCCGGGTCGCCGTGCCGCAGGGGCTGGCCGAGCAACCGGTGCGCCACGCTGAGAGTCGTGCCGGGACGCTCGAAATACACCGGGCAGCGGAACAGGTCCTGATACGCCTGACGCCCACGGCGTGGCGCGGGCGGCGCATGGGGAAAGGAAACCGCCAGTGGGAAATCGCTTCCCGAGGGCAATAGGGTCCGGGCCAGAATCACCACGCTGGCGAGCACGTATTCACGGGCGTGGCGACGAAACAAAGGGCCGCCGGCGCGGCATTCCCAGTGCAGGTGCATGCGTCCCGGCGACGACTGCAGGGAAAAATGGCCGATGTCGCTGAGCAGGCCGTTATAGCGCACCAGCAGTTCCAGCACATCGGCGAGGCGCGGTGAACTCTGGGTCAGGAAACCGAGGGCGCCAAAGGTGGCCGGTTGCACGTCGGCGGCCAGCAACAGGCCGATGGGCCGGTCGGGCGCATCGCCGGTCAGACTCTCCAATACCGGCTCCAGGGCGCTGATCGGGAGGGTGGCCTCGGCGTCGTCCAATTGGGGTCGTGACACGCCCAGGGCGTCCAGCAGACGGGTGCCGTCCAGGCCAGCCACCTCGCCGCGGGCCAGGAAATGCTGCAAATGACGTATGGACACCCAATTGTGGGGCGGATCGTTCTGCGACATCGGGCGTGGTGCTCCAGGATAATGTGAGCCGGTCCCAGTATGTCACGGTTTCCGCCCGCGCCCACCGGCTGGCGTCTTTGGTCCCTCCATTTGGCGGCGGGTGCCACCAACGGCAAGGCGCCGACATGGCAGCATCGCTCTTCTCAGCCAGCCAGGAGCCCGCCATGAAGACGTTTCGCGACAAGCTTTGCCTGATTACGGGGGCCGCCAGCGGCATCGGGCGTGCTACCGCCCTGGCGTTGGCCCGGGAGGGCGCCCGGCTGTGCTTGACCGACCTGGAGGAGGCGGGTCTGGAAGAGACCGGGCGTCGCGCCCAGCGGGTCGGCGGGCACGTGGTGGCGTGCCGTGCGTTCGACATTGGTGACGAGGCGGCGGTGAATCGCTTCGCGGCGGACGTTCATGAGGTGGGCGGCAGCGTGGATGTGGTCATGAACATCGCTGGCATCTCCACCTGGGGCACCATCGAGACCCTGGAAGCCCGGCATTGGCGGCAGTTGGTGGAGGTCAACCTGATGGGGCCGATCCATGTGCTGCGTGCTTTCGTGCCGGCGATGATCGCCGCCGGGCGCGGCGGTCATGTGGTCAATGTGTCGTCTGCCGCGGGCCTGTTCGGGCTGCCCTGGCACGCCGCCTACAGTGCCACCAAGTTTGGTCTGCGCGGCATCAGCGAGGTGCTGCGCTTCGATCTGCGCCATCACGGTATCGGCGTCAGTCTGGTGTGTCCGGGCGCGGTGAACACCGGTCTGGTGCGCACGCTCAATATCGTCGGCGTGGACCGCGAGGACCGGCGGGTCCAGGCACTGACAAAGCGCTTCCAGCGTCACGCGGTGAGCCCCGAGCAGGCGGCGGTGGCGATTCTGAAAGGGATGCGTCGCAACCGTTATATGGTGTTCACATCGACGGACGTGAGGGTGGGGTATTGGTTTCAGCGCAAGTTCGCCTGGCCCTATGAGCGGGTGATGCGGTTGTTGAGCGCGCGGGTGTTCGCGCTGGCGGGGAAAATGTCTGGCGGGAACGGTGATTGAGAGGTCATTCGCGGTTTCAACCGCGAACCGGCGGATCAGCCCAGGCGGGCCTTGACCTTGCCGCTGACGGCACCGATGTCGGCGCGGCCCTGCAGTCGCGGCTTGAGCTCGCCCATCACCTTGCCCATGTCCTGCATGCCGGCGGCGCCGGTGCGTTGGATGGCGTCGTCGATCAGGGCGTCGATTTCGGCGTCGGTGAGCGGGGTGGGCAGAAATTCCTGGAGCACCGCCATTTCCGCTTCCTCGGTCTCGGCCAGGTCGTTCCGGCCGGCGTCGCGGTACTGCTGGGCGGCGTCCTTGCGCTGCTTGATCTGCTTATCGAGCAGCGCCAGGATGCGCGCGTCGTCCAACTCGATGCGTTCGTCCACCTCGACCTGTTTGATCGCGGCGGTGGCCATCCGCAGGGTGCCCAGACGGGCTTTGTCCCGGGCGCGCATGGCGTCCTTGACGGCGTCGTTGAGTCGGTCCTTGAGCGCGCTCATTACGGCAGCGGTCACACGCCGGGCGGGCGCCCGGCGACAACCTTAGTAGAGGCGCTTACGCGCCAGCTGCTCGCGCTGGAGCTTCTTCAGGTGACGCTTTACAGCGGCGGCACGCTTGCGCTTACGCTCCTGAGTGGGCTTCTCGTAGTTCTCGCGACGACGGACTTCGGAGAGCACACCGGCTTTTTCGCAGGAACGCTTGAAACGGCGCAGGGCCACGTCGAAGGGTTCGCCTTCTTTCACTTTCACCTGAGGCATGAAGTATCACCTACCTTGAATATAACGGTTAATTGGAGCTGCCGGGGCTCAGGTGTCCCTCGGGCAACCGGTCGGCCACCCGGGCAGCAGGGCGCGAATTCTACCTGAGCGCGCAGCAAATGCAAAGCGGGGGCCGGAGCGGTATCATGCGCGCCCCGGCCGGGCATCGCGTCCGGACCGGTGAAACGGGAGCAAAAATGCGCGTATTGGGCATCGAATCCAGCTGCGACGAGACCGGCGTGGCCCTCTATGACACCGAGCGCGGCCTGCTCGGCCAGGCCCTGTTCAGCCAGATCGACATGCACGCCGCCTACGGGGGCGTGGTGCCGGAACTGGCCAGCCGCGACCATGTGCGCCGCCTGCTGCCGCTGATCCGCCAGGTGCTCAGCGAGGCCGGCTGCGGACCGGAGCAGTTGGACGGTGTGGCCTTCACCGCCGGGCCGGGCCTGGCCGGGGCCTTGCTGGTGGGCGCTGGCGTGGGCCGCTCCCTGGCCTACGGCTGGGGCGTGCCGGCGGTGCCGGTGCACCATATGGAAGGCCACCTGCTGGCGCCGTTGTTGGAAGACGACGGGCCGGAGTTCCCGTTCGTGGCGCTGCTGGTCAGCGGCGGCCACTCGCTGCTGCTGGACGCCCGTGCCCTGGGTGACTACCGGCCCCTGGGTGAGTCCGTGGACGACGCCGCCGGCGAGGCCTTCGACAAGGTCGCCAAGATGATGGGCCTGGGTTACCCGGGCGGGCCGCGGGTGGCGGCCCTGGCGGAGAAGGGCCAGCCCGGCCGCTTCCGCTTCCCCCGGCCGATGACCGGCCGGCCCGGCCTGGATATGAGTTTTTCCGGGCTCAAGACCTTCACCCTGAACACCATCAACGACCTGGGCGGCGCCGAGGCGCTGTCCGATCAGGATCGGGCGGACATCGCCCTGGCCTTCCAGGACGCGGCGGTGGATACCCTGGTGATCAAATGCCGGCGGGCCATGGAGCAGACCGGCGGCGAGCGGCTGGTGGTGGCCGGCGGCGTCAGCGCCAACCGTGCCCTGCGCGAGAGGTTGGACGCGGCCATGGCCAAACGGGGCGTGCGGGTGTTCTATCCGGGGCTGGCCTACTGCACCGACAACGGCGCCATGATCGCCTACGCCGGCGCTCTGCGCCTGGCCGCCGGCGAGCGCAGCGGCCTGCCCATCGCGGTGCGCCCGCGCTGGCCGCTGGCGGAACTGGCTAGCCTTTCTTCCTGAACCCCAGCTCCTCGCCGCTGAGCAGCTTGGCCAGATTGGTGCGGTGGCGGAAAACCATGATCGCGGTCAGCGCCACCATCGGCCAGAACGCCGCCGGCAGCCAGAACCACAGGCTGATCGGCGCCGCCACGAAGGCGCTCAGCGACGCCACCGAGGAAATCCGCGTCACCGCGAACACCGCCAGCCAGACGGCGCCGGCCACCAGCCCGGTGGGCCAGTGCAGCGGGAACAGCAGGCCGAAGGCGGTGGCCACGCCCTTGCCGCCACGGAACTGAAAGAACACCGGGAACAGATGACCGAGAAAGGCGCAGAAGCCCACCAGGGCGGCGCCGAAGGCGTTCATGCCGAGCCCGTAGGCCACCGCCACCGGGATCGTGCCCTTCAGTACATCGCCCAGCAGCGTCAGCGCGGCGGCGGGCTTGCCTCCGATGCGCAGCACATTGGTGGCGCCCGGGTTGCTGGAGCCCTGGGTGCGCGGGTCCGGGTAGCCGAACAGCCGGCACACCAGAATGGCGCTGGAAATCGAACCCAGCAGATACGCGGCCGCGCACAAAGGCAGCAGCCAGACTCCGCTTTCCTGTAATGCTAAGGTGTCCACCGGCTATAATCCCGCTACGAAATCCCGGGGCATTATCAAGGACCAGCATGGACATCGTCTATATCAGCGACCTGAAGGTCGACACGGTGATCGGCATCTACGACTGGGAACGCCGCATCCGCCAGACCGTCAGTCTCGACCTGGAGATGGCCACCGACATCCGTCGCGCCGCCGCCAGTGATCACATCGACGACGCGCTCAACTACAAGGCCATCGGCAAACGCATCATCCAGTACATTGGTGATAGCGATTTCCAGCTGGTGGAGACCCTGGCGGAACGGGTGGCGGAACTGGTGCGCGACGAGTTCGGCGTCACCTGGCTGAAGCTGCGCCTCAGCAAGCCCGGCGCCCTGCGCGGTTCCCGGGACGTGGGGGTGATCATTGAGCGGGGGGAGCGGTCCTGATGCCCACGGTTTATCTGAGCCTCGGTTCCAACATCGACCGCGACCACAATATCCACTCCGGCCTGGACCAGCTGGCCGCCGAATTCGGCGCGCTGGGCCTCAGCCCGGTGTACGAAAGCGAAGCGGTGGGGTTCAGCGGCGACGCCTTCTACAACCTGGTGGCGTCCCTGGACACGGACCTGCCGGTGGGCGAACTGGCCGCCCGACTGCACGCCATCGAGCGGGCCCACGGCCGGGTGCGCGGCGAAAAGAAATTCGCCAGCCGCACCCTGGACATCGATATCCTCACCTACGGTGACCTCACCGGCGACGTGGACGGCGTGGAACTGCCCCGTGGCGAGATCCTCAAGCACGCCTTCGTGCTGCGCCCGCTGGCCGACCTGGCCCCGCGCACCGAGCACCCGGTGCTGAAGCGCACCTACGCGGCGCTGCTCGAGGACTATCGCTTCCCCGAACAGCGCCTGTGGCAGGTGCCGTTCGTCTGGCCCTAGAAAATTCGGCGAGATCCGCCCCGGTCAGCGTCGAGTCGATGGTGTCGGGGTTTGCTGTTTGATGCGCTTATTTCTATGGCTGGTTATGCGTGTCTGCACGACCCAAAAAGCACTAATGCTGTTGAATCTCAGCTGTCAAGGATGGTCAAGGGAAAAGATACTGCGCCGTCTGCTCTTTACAGAAACTAGAAAAGCACATGCTTTCTCCCTGCCTCGTTTTTTAGCCTGTAAAACCTAACCACCTATCAGATGGCTGAAGTTATTGTTGACTCTAGATGCCCACCTTTTAGTGTTCAGTTTTTTATTTGTTGACAATTGGTGAGAGCTATAAGATAAGAAAGTACGGTTTGCTCTTTGGGGAAAAATAATGCGGAAGTTGATAATCATAATTGGGACAGCGTTGGCGTTTTCTGGAGCTCGAGCTGATTGGCGGGGGCCTTACCAGATAGACGAGGTTGTTATTTCGTCGGCCGGTTCAATTAAAGTCGTGGTGCAGAACTACATCCCAGGGTCAGGATGTTCCGATTCGGCAGTAGTGAGAGGCTTTTCTTGGGTGGCAAGCGACAGCGCTGTTGATGAGCAGGTGGGAAACGCCCTGGTGTCCACCTTGCTATATGCACAGGCACAGGGCTTTAGTGTTGCTTTCGATACCAATGCTTGCCCGGAAAGTGAGTACACTGATTTCGGTGAAATATATATATCTTTCGAGGGGTAGCACTTATAAAGGGGGTGGAAAAATGAAGGGTGTCGCTTTTCTTTGCTTGTTATTGTTTGCAGGAAATGCTCAGGCTGCTTGGGCTTGGATTGGGCCGATAAATATTAGTAAGGTCTACATACAATCGGCAGATATTGGTATGGGAAATTTTATTCGAATTGATGTGGAGTCTTTAGATCTCAGTCCGTGTGGCGCCGGAAGGAAGTTGAGCTTGGCGACCAACCCGAACACGGGTGATCTGGGCTTCTCTACCTCTAGTCTTTCTGGATTTCCTGGCTTTAGAGGCTCGAATGAAAGAATACTGGCTGCTCTGCTTGCCGGCAAAACACAAGATAAAGAAATTTATATTAAAATGGAATGTGGTTTTTCTTGGGGTTGGGTTTCAAGATATATTTCCGAAATAAAAATCAAGTAAAAATTTAAAGGTGTGGGGTGCGGGATGCGCGGGATTTGTTATGGGGTGTTCTTCTTATTGTTTCTAATCCAAGTCGATGCTCGGGCCGCAAGCCTGGCTCCACATTACTTTAAAGTTTATTACGGCGACTTCGATAGCCAAGAGTTTGGTTTGGATGGGTACGCTGATCTGTATCTTGAGGCGCAAGGTGCCTATGTGCCTTTGGGGGCTGGAGTCACTGCGCCCATGCCTTTCTTGTCCGAATATGAAAGTATTCTGCTCTGCGGCACGTCTTCAGGGAATTTCGTTATTTGTAGCCTTGGAGATGGTTTCAACAAAGACGCTGGAGCGTTGGCGAATTTCCGTATAAAAATTGGCGATTTTGACGACGATGCGCTCCAGGACATTTTTTTGCACTCTCTATCGTCCGCCGAAAAAAGTTTATATCTGCATAATTCAGGGAATGGCAATTTTAGCATAAGAGAGCAGTTCTTTTCCATTGATGGTGTCGCTATATCCGGTAATCCGGATGTGTTCGTTTCTGATCAAATGGGGGGGGCGGGGGCGGAAATCGTTGTAGATGGAAGTTATTACATTGAAGCGCCAAGCGGTGGTTTTGGGAAGATTAATAACATCAAACCCAATTACAATTTGACTGCAGCTTCGGAGGCGTCGTTTTCGGTTTCTGGTGGCGTGGCGAGCTACACTATCCCGATAAAAGTAGTTAAAGGTGGCGCGGGGATTGCGCCGGCTGTGTCGCTGGATTATTCCAGTAATAGTGGGTACGGCCAAGCTGGTATGGGTTTTCAGGTATCAGGGCTTTCCTCGGTAACTCGGTGCGGGAGAAATAAACTTCGAGACGGTTATATTAAGGGTGTTGACGGGACGACACAGGACCTAGCTTGCTTGGATGGGGTCCGGCTTGTCCTGGAGAGCGGCGATTACTGGGGCCAGGGCTCTATTTACCGCCCAGAGCGAGAAGATGGCTCAAAGGTTGTATATGAAAATGATGGTTTCGTAGAATATAAGAAGAACGGAGACATTTATTATTACGGCGAAACGGAAAATTCGCGCTCCCATGGGATGGTTAACGGTCGCCCCGTAGCCACCTGGGGGCTGAGTTTTGTATCTGACCGGCTTGGCTATGGCTATCGCATTAGCTATCGGGATGGATATGAAACCTATTTTCCTGAAAGTATTATATATACCGTTCAAAGAGGAAGTGGTGCGCCCGGTTATGCGGGAATTAAGTTTAAGTATGAAAAGGATCCTTACGGCAACACAACTTCTTTGCTGGGAAGAGAAGTCTATCTTGGTATACGGCTCGCCTCGGTTGAAAGTTTCTCAGATGACCAAATTTTAAGAAAGTATTACTTGACGTATGAGAGTAATCCGTCGACTCGCCGCTCCTTATTAACTCGCTATGTGGAGTGTGACGCGAGAAATAATTGTTTCCAGCCTACAGAGCTTGACTGGCAGCTTGGCCCAAGCCCAAGTTTTGGAAATGGTAGATATATAAAATTCCCTGATCAGCGCGACAACGATGGAATTTTTGAGGAAGGTTTGCACCGGCCTGGGTTTAATCGCTGGGTAGACATTAATAGAGATGGGTTTGATGATTATTGTAGGGTTTCGCCATCTGATTCTCAGGGGGCCGAAATTGTATGCTACACGCAAAACGCGTCAAGCTACTTTTCTTTCCTTACGGAAATCGACGATAATTTTGATAGAACATATTATGAATATAATCGAAAAAGGCCGTATGACTACCCCAACTGGAATATCGACCCTGCCTGGCGTGACATCAATAATGATGGATACGTAGATTTCTGTGTTTCGCGATCCTTAGGCGAAAAGCTGACGGCTGGCACGGACACCTTGCAGTGCTGGATCAACAACGGGGAGCTCGATACTGAATTTGACCAGACTGTAACGGCAGAAATTCCGAGACCTGTTCGGGCCATGAGTGCTGGGGCGCGCTCTTGGACGGACGTGAATGGTGACGGAGAATTGGATTTTTGCTTCGCATATACCACCGACTCGGAAAAGGATTACATTTCCTGTTCCATAAAGAAGCAGGGTATTTTTGAGTTTGATCCGGGCTTCACGAAGAGAACAGCGGACTTTGGAGGGTACTGGTCTGACATCAACGGGGACGGTCTGCCTGATTTCTGTGTTGTCAAGAAGACTGATATCACATGCTATATAAATAATCGCGGTCTCGACTTGGAGGGAGGGCAATGGTCGAAAAACAGTGCAAACCTCGGCGATATTACTCCGCCCGCCCCTGAGGAAACTTATAGTGGAGGGACGACAAAACATTACTCTGCGGTTTTTGTTGATTTTTATGGCAACGGATATTCGGATTTTTGTCGTATTTATCCAGCCAAGAAAAATAATTTTCATGGTTATCAGGCGTCATGTTTGGCTTCTACCGGAGAAGGGTGGGGGGCGGACTTAACGTCTGATTTTATTCCGGTAGTGCAAGCTTACCAAGAAAAATTTGATCGCGCGGTTATGGCTGACGCGACGCAATTTATGGATGTTAATGCCGATGGCCTGATGGATTGGTGTATCGAGTTGGGGCTAGAGCTCAAATGTATGCTTTCAGACTCGAATGGTTTTGGTACTGAGATGTCAACTTTTACCCTTCCCGCTTTCGGTGGATCGCATGGCCTCAAGCATATCAGGGAGGTAAATCGAGGTTGGGCAGACATTAACGGTGACGGGAATTCCAGTTACTGCGCTCTTTACTGGAAGTCGTTGGGGGACTCATCTGGTGGAATCAATAACCGAGGCATGGCGTGCTACGACTCTGGTTCCGCCGAAAAACACGATTATCTTGTGGGCGTGGAAAACGGCTTCGGTCTGGAATATTCCGTAGAATACACGGACATCGCAGACCCGACGGTTTACGAACACAGCCGAGATTTGGGTAGCCAGGGGCAGGTGTTCGCGACGTCCGGGATGAACGTGGTGTCGAAGTTACGGACATCCAATGGTATCGGGGGCTATAGCGAGCAGGAGTATTTCTATAAAAACTATGGCTATTTGCCTGGTGAAATCGGCGGATTGGGCTTTGAATATATAAAAACCACCTCGGAAAACGGCAACAAGGTCGGTGAGGTTTGGTATGGCCAAAGTGTCTATGAGCATCAAGCGGGCAGGGTAGTCCAAAGCAGAACAAGCCTGAGAGGTAGTTCAGGGCAGCTGGTGACCGTGCGCGAAGAGAATAATGAATGGGAAACCCATTTCTATTCTGGCTTGGGCTATCAGGATATCAGCGCAACCACGGTTTGGGACGGCGTCGAGGCAACCAACTATCGCTATGGCGTTGAGTTGCTCAGCAGCGAAGTGCAGGACTTCGATTTGACCGGGCAGCTCATTCGGACGACGACGACAGAAAACGAATACGATGCAACACAGCTTATTGAACAGTCTATTACCACCGTCGGTCAAAATCAGACCTTCAATAAAGTTATCCACAACAGCTATTACCAAGATGACTATGTGGGGTGGGTGATTGGGCGCTTAAGCGATTCGCAGACCTCTTACTCACACAGCTACGGTGGCATGGCTGCTTCGCCCATAACGCGGGAATCTTCCTGGGAGTATTATCAAAGTGGGTCGCCGTTCTATGGGATGTTGAAGAGCGAGACGGTGGAACCCAACCGGCCTGAGCTTTCTCAAACAACCACCTACACTTATAACTCTTACGGCTTAAAGGCGTCAGTGGTTCAGACTGCCGCCAATGCCAGCCCGCGCTCGACAGATTATTTGTATGACACTCGTGGTCAGTTCATGGTCCAAGAGAGCAATGCTCTAGGCCATCAGGTGTCCTATGACTATGATGCGGTGACGGGCAACCTGCTGTCGGTTACTGACCCCAACGGCTTGGTCTCGAATAGTGAATACGATTCCGTTGGCAGGAAAACCCGAGAAACCGCGCCCGATGGAACCAGTTCTGTCGTGGAGTACAAATCCTGCGCCTTCGGCTGCCCAGCCCAGGCTGTTTATTACACAGAAAGCTGGAGCGAGTCGGCGTCGGGCACGAAAATCTCATCCGTGTCTCGTGAGTACATGGACCTATTGGGCCGAGCGGTGGAGGTACGCACCCAAGGTTTCAATGGGGATTGGATCGTCCAGAAAACCGAATATGACTCGCTGGGTTATGAAAAGCGCGTCAGCGAGCCCTACTACCAAAGCGCTTCTCCACAGTGGAACGTGGTGAGCTCTCGGGATGTTAAAGGGCGGGTTACCCAAAGAAACAACGCATCAGGTCTGATCGTTGAGATTACTTACAACGGTCTGAGTACGCAGACCATTCGCTCCTGGACGGACCCGTTGAATGGTGCCAGTGAATCCAGAACGAGTTCTGTGCTGAACGATGTTTCGGGTAATAAGCGTAGATCTGTCGATAACGGCGGCAGAACGGTCGCCTTCAACTATGACGCCCTCAGTAACCTCACTCATATCGATTTGCCCGGTGGCATGAGCGTCACCAATGAGTATGACGTCGTCGGGAGACGAGTCGCTTCCAGCGATCCCAACATCGGTGATTGGAAATACGGTTATGACGCTTTCGGTCAACTGGTCTTGCAAGAGAACGGTGCCGGCCGGCGCGTTTGCCTCTCATACGATGTGTTGGGGCGGAAAGTAAGCCGCACCGATGACTACTCTGTGAGTGCCCCTTGGGCCAATGCATTGGCTTCCGCCCTAAATGGTTGTCAGGGGCAGATAGCGTCTACCCAATGGAGTTATGACGATACCTCGAAGGGCCTGGGTCGCTTGTCAGGCGTAACGATGGGGGCCGGGTATAGCTCTGAGCCCTTCTATGACGCTTTGGGCCGCCCGATACAAACGGAGACCAGCTTTGATGGGGAGACTTACCGCAAGTCGACTTCCTACGAAGCGGGAACGGGACGTGTCAGTACGATCACCCCGACACACAGAGTCTCAGGTCCAGATATTGAGGTGCAATACAGTTACAACGCACGGGGCTTTGTGACGGGGCTCAGTGAGGTGGGGACCCAGACGTCCTTCTGGCAGGTGGTCTCGCAGAATGCCAGGGGCGACGTTACCGAGCGCTTGTTATCCGGGGCATTGATCAATCAGGTCATGGGCTATGATTCAGCGACCGGCGTCATGACACAGGTGCGGGCGAAAGCCGCGCTGGCCTCCGGCTCTGGCTGGAATATACAAAACGAAAGCTATGTTTACGCCGCCAATGGCAATATGAGGCAGCGGGCTCAAGCTATCTTGGCGATTAACCAGGATTTGGAGGAGACGTTCTCCTACGATTCTCTGGATCGCTTGGTAATGGCGGATGTGGCGAACCTGAACGATGCCAACCTTTCATTCAGTCAAACCGTCCAATACGACGTTGCCGGGAACATCACTGAACGCAACGATGTGGGGGTCTACCAATATGGTGAGAGCTGTGTTCATCAACAGACCTCATACCAACCCGGGCCGCAGGCGGTTACTTCAGTACAAGGGCAGCGTAATCAGCAATATTGTTATGATGCCGCCGGCAATATGGTGAAGGGGGGAGGCCGGGATATCTCCTACACGGCGTTCAATAAACCGACATCCATTACCTCAGAAGATGCGCAGATCGCGTTCGTGTACGGCCCGAACCAGAATATGATTAAACGGATCACCGATACCAGCAGCGGCATCGTGACCAAGTGGATGTTCGCCGATTACGAGCGCGTTGAAAGTACCGCAAGCGGTGCCCCTTCTTTGAGAGAGCGCTGGACCTTGCCCGGTGGCGTTGTGGTGTCGGTTGAGGACGATGATCTTGAATCGAAGAAGGAGGAGTACCTCTTCTCCGATACACTGGGCAGTGTTGCAGCCGTGACTAACGGCATGGGAGCCGTCAACGAGCGATATCGTTACGACCCCTGGGGGCGCCCCCGCGAGACCTTGGACTGGAGCGCCATCTCGGACGCTGCCTGGTTCGATATGGAGCGGGACCAGGGCGCCACCGGGAAAGGCTTCACGGGCCATGAGATGTTGGATCAAGTTGGCATCGTCCACATGGGCGGAAGAATCTATGACCCGACCATCGGACGTTTCCTGAGCGCGGATCCTGTTGTGAAAGGGCTGGACAATGCTGAGAGCTACAATCGGTATAGCTATGTGTTGAACAGCCCCATGAGCTACACGGATCCCTCGGGCTACTCCTGGTTGAGCGATGCCTGGGATGACATAACGGACTTCGTAAAAGATCACTTCAAAGAGGTTCTTGCGGTATTTAATCCCCAACTGGCGCTGATGGAAGCATCGACTCGTTACGGGGGGCGTGAACTCGCGCGATTTGCCGCGAAGAACAAGTACGCCGGCGAAGTGATAGGGCTGGTTGGTACCGTTGGTTGTTCGCTGAGCACTGCGGGCGCAGGTACCGCGGGTTGCGTTGCCGCTTTTCAGGGGTGGACCTCCGGGGCCATGGCTTACGGTACGGGGGCGCCTGTGCAGCAGGCGTTGCTTGCTGGCGGTAAATCTGCGGCTCTAGCCTATGCAAACATAAGCGTTGCTGGGGGCATTGCTGATATGAATCTGGGTGCGTTCGGAAGTGGGGTTGCCCATGGGGCAAGAGGCGCCTTCTTCGCTGGCATCGCTGGGGGAGACGTCCGCTCCGGATTCCTTGGCGGGGCCACCGAGGGTGTCCTGGGTGACTCGATTCAAACCTGGACGGATGGTGATCCTATGCGTGGCACCATTGCGGCGGCTTTTATCAGTGGGTCTGTGTCTCAGGTAACCGGCGGAAAATTCGCTGTGGGGGCTGCTACAGGCGCGATGGGGTATCTATTTAATCAGATGTCCGTGGATTCATCTGACCCTAACGGCGAGCCTTTTATCGCTAATGACAAGCTGAATAGGGCGGCAAGAGATGTCTTGGCTCCGCCTGGAAGTATTAGAGAAATAGATGAAAATGGGCGGCTAATATATTCACTTCCTATTGACTGGGAAGCACACCCGTTGCCGCATGGTGGAGGGTTTGTCATCGCGCGGCCGGATTGGCGGCCGATGAATGGTTTGCAAAGTGTAGTGAGGGTTCAGCCTGCTGGCACGGGTTCTTCAGGTTATAATCCTAAAGGGTACTTCGTTGTATATAATAAAAATGGTCAGCCAATAAGTCCTTATTCGGGTAGGACTGTGCCACCCAGAAAGCACCATAACGATTTTTCCATAGTCATTCCGGGCAAATTTGCAGAGTAAAGCTTATGACGCCAGAACGCGAATTGATTGATAGGCTTTCGTCATTTTTTCCAAATGGCGCTGATTTGGATTGTGTTTGTTTTTACCGGTTTTCAATTGTTTTTTTAATTGATGTCGTAAAAATAAAAACATACTCTTCTGTATTGTTTAAGGAGGGCGAAGTCGTACGTCACTTGTCGGCGAACAGTAAAAAATTGAACTCTGAGATCTTTCCTTTTTTGTCAAAAATCGGGGGGCGAATAAAAAAATTTGATCTTGTTGATGGTCAGCTTGGTTTGACATTTGATGATGGAGATAAGTTATATTTCCTTCTAAAAGGTGCGGGGGCGGTTGAGGTTTGGGGAGAGGATTTCGGACTTTTTATTGTTGGTGATGATTGAGTCGGTTTTTTATGGGGTGTGTGGGGAAGAGTATTGGCTGGTTTGGTTGAAGGAATGTAGCTGCCCCGGAGAGCTGCCCCGGGCTGCCCCAGGGTTGGGCCTCGGCAAGTTATTGAATTTATTGCATAAATCAGGTTTTTGGCAATTTTTTTGCCTTGAAAAAGCTTTTCTGAGCTGGTAAATGCCGGTTCTCCGCGTAGGAGAG
Source organism: Alcanivorax sp. (assembly GCA_022449455.1). Taxonomy (GTDB): domain Bacteria; phylum Pseudomonadota; class Gammaproteobacteria; order Pseudomonadales; family Alcanivoracaceae; genus Alloalcanivorax. Next base: position 26,847 of record JAKUPL010000019.1, read on the forward strand.
TGTCCGGCCCTGTTCTTCTGGGGGCCTTTAGCTGCCTTCAAAGCGCCCCAAGGCCTGTATATTGGGTTGCGTGGCCGAGGCTTTTCTTATAAATCAGTGGGTTTTATAATCCGACCCCGGGTTTTTGTTGGCGGACGTCTCCGGTTCCGCGTCGGGTCGATAATTGTCGTCCTCGCAGGCGGACAGCAGTACGGATGCGGCGAGCAGCGCCGCCATGGCGTGGTGTTTTTCGAGTTTCATTTCGAGTCGCCCCCCTGAGAGCGTGAGCTCGGCCGGACCTTGCCACCCTGGCTCGGTCCCGGCCGGGGCCGGTGGTGGTGATCAGTGATTGATAAAAGCCAGATATTCGTCGCAGGTGCGTTCCGGCTGAGCCACGCCATTAACGGACACCACGATGTGGTCCTGGCCGTTGAAGGTGGCGCTGGTGTAGCTGCCGTCGGCGGCGGTGAGCGTCAGCGTGCCGGACACCGCGCAGGACGACCCGGACGGGCGGCGCAGGCCGTCGCTGCCGGTGTCCACGGTGAGGTAGCTGTCGCTCCCGGGCAGGCTGATGCCGCCGTTCATGATCTGAATGATGTCGCCGCCGCTGAGCGAGCTCTGAACCTGGAAGTCCTGGAAGCCCAACTCCACGATTTTGTCGCTGGAAAGAAGCGCCTGGAATTTGTAGTGCCCGTTGGCCACATAGCTCGGTGGCGATGAGATGGGACCGGGAAAATCAATGGTGCCGTCGAATTCGACGACTTGGTGATCGGGGCCAAACAACAGTTCCTCGGAGAACCCGTCCATGGACAGCTGTACTAAATTTCCCACATCGCCGTATTCATAATTCACCACGCCTTTGGTTAAAACGTAAGCGTTGGCGCCATAACTGAGTTTGCAGTCGTTGTAGGTCGTGCTGGCAATCCGACCAATACCGGCGGTTTGCACAACCATATCGCCGCTACCTTCGTCGTTGCCGAAATGGCACGAGCCGGTAAAGGCTTGATCAGCAAGCTGAGGCCAATAGTTAATGATCTTCGGCGCCGCGAAATAGCTTTCGGTGGATTGGTTAAGCGCCACCGGCGCGCTGGTTTCGGTGACGGTGGGTTCGCCCGGTTCCGGATCCGGGCGGTAATTATCGTCTTCGCAGGCGGTGAGCAGTACGGACGCGCACAGCACGGCGGGCACGCCCCAGCGGATCGCCGGAGCGTGGCGGTAAGAATAAAGTCTCATTTTTCCCTATCCCAAGGCAATTTTTTCTTAAGTTTTATGGAAATAATGCAATAAAAAATTGTTGAGGAAGCCTATCGGGGTAGGAATGAAAAGGAAAATGAAATTTTGCGTGCACCCCGAAGACGTTTAGTGCGCGATCACCAGCGCCGCCATCGGGTCGGCTAGGTCGAGCAGTTCGCCGCAATCGATCAGCCGGGCATTGCCGTTGGTGGTGATCACTGCTTCATCGGCGTGCTGAACGCTGAGGCGCACCTGGCTGTCTTCCGCGCCGGTGACGGTCAGGTCGCCGGAGTCCGGGCAGGCCGCCATGGAGGTGGACAGCAGCGGATCGGTGTCCACGTCGATGAATCCGGCGGGTTGATCCGGGCCGGTCAGCGACAGCCGCCCGCGGGCGCCGATGCCCATGCCACCGGTCATCAGATCCACGGCGAACGGCACGGCGAAATCCTGCAATCGCCACTCCCGAGCATGCAGGGACTGATTGTCCTCCAGGTACTCGAAGGCCAGGGTCAGCCCGGCGTCGCTGACGCTGGCGAACGGCAGGCCGGCGATCGGGTCCGGTGTCATGCGCAGGGTGCCGTCCAGGCGGGTGCGGTTGCCGTACACGGTGCCGCCCTGATTTTCGCGCAGGTCGGAAACGAAGGCCGTGGCGTCGACCTGGAAGGGCGAGGCCGGGTCGGCGCTGTCGTACTGGAAAGCCAGGTCGCCGTCGAGCATCAGGTCGGTGTCCGGCCCCAGGGAGATCCGGCAGTTTTCATAATCAATCGCGGTGACGCGCCCGGCGCCGTCCGGTTCAGTTTCCCGTGCCACGGTGCCGTCGTTGTCGCAGGCGGTCACCGGCATCACCACGCTGTACATGTTCAGGTCGTAGGCCACGTTCAGGGTCATCAGGTTGGTGACGAATATCGCCTCGCCCAGCAAGGATTCGGCGTTTTGCGCGTCCACGGCGATGGCTCGGGCATCGTTGTCCGGTGGCGTACTGTCGACGGGGCGGTGATCATGGTCGCCGCCACAGGCAGCGAGCAGCAGAACGAGGCCGGGCAGAACCCGGCGCGGAAGCGATAAGAACCTGAGTGGTGCGAACATGGGTATTCCCCCTGGCGGTGCGTTGTTGTTGCGCCGCAGTCTGCCAAGGGGAAAGGGCGCCGGCTTTCACCGGCGTCCCGTCGCAATGTGCATTATGTCCCGGGGCTGGTTGGCGGGGACGGCATTTGGGAGAACATCCATTCCTCGAAAGCATCGCAATCGTAATCGGCGGTGATACCGTTGATGGTCACCGTGATGGGGGTGCCGAAATTCAGGCTGAGGGAGGTGCCGTCGCCGCCGGTGATTGTCAGACTCCCACCGGCGGGGCAGTAAAGATCGCTTTCGAATGACAGAACGGTGTCGGTGACCACCGTGACCAGCCCTTCGAGCGGACCGGAGAAGCTCAGATCGCCATCCAGACGTCTGCCGTCCACGCCCTCGTTCAGGTATTCGGAGGTGGCGTCGAAACCCTGGTAATCCATGGTCAGATCGAGAAACGGCGCGTCTTCGCCATCAAGCGTGCCGCTCAACCTCAGCGTGGCCTCGATGTTTATAAAGTCCACCTCGTCGGAGCCGGTGCCGGGTACCAGGTCGAAGCCACCGTCCAACTGGCTTTTTTGAACGATGACGTAATCGCTGGACTGGGTCTGTTCGAAACGAAGCGCCTCGGCGTCCAGCCGGGTGAGCGCGCCACCATCGTATTCCAGGCTTACGGTACCGTCCGCGACATTGCCGGTGGTGTACTCGCAGTGATCGAACTGAATCAGTGTCGGGTTCGGCGTGCCCTCCGGCTCCAGCAGAACGCCGCCGTTCAGGCAGCCTCCGTCGAGCACATTGCCCAATGCCTCATAGATCTGCTGCTGCATCACGCCATAGCGCAATGAATCGTATTGTTCGAGAACCAGGCCGGCCAGGGTGCCGGCGTTGTCCTCGCTGACGACCAGGCGGTTGACGCCCGTATCCTCCTCCATGTAGTCGGAATCGGAATCGTCGTCACAGGCGCTGAGCAGGACGGCGGTGAAGGCGATAAGCGGCAAGGAAAGCGCCAAGGAGGCGCTCGAGCGATAGGCGGGTTTCATCGTTGTTCTCCGGCTGCGGCATGCTGAAAACGGACCATCATCATCCGTTCCTGCAAACCCTAGCGGCCGGAGGTGGTAAAGAAATTCCCCTAATCAGGGGTGACAAGGGGTAGTGTGAAGGCGGTCACATGGCCGCGTGGCTCAGTGCCCGCCATCGCCAGCGGGCCAGGCCACCCGGGGCCACCCGGGGTCGGACCTCGACAAGTCATTGATTTAATGAAATACCGGCTGTTAACGCGGGGCGCGTCCGGTCTTTTTTCCCTTAGGAGGGCCTTTTTGCTGTCGTAAAAGCAGCCTAAGGCCTGTAAACCTGCCCGCTATATAATGGTTTTTCTTATAAATCAGTGGCTTGTGGTGGTCTGACCCGGTCAGGTGTCATCATCGCCAGGCCGGCTTTGGCCATGCAGTAGAGGGGATGGTCGGCGAGAGGCTTCTCCGCGTACAGGTCCACCAGGTTGACGATGGCGCCCCGGCCGGAGCGGGCCAGGTCGTCGGCCAGGGCCTGGCTGAGCAAAGGGGGCGCGCGCAGGTCCTGCCCGGGCCTGCCCGGGGTCGGACCTCGGCAAGTCATTGAATCTATTGGATTAAGCCGGGTTCTCTGGCAATTTTTTTGCCTTGGAGGGGCCTTTCTGAGCTGCTAAATACCGGTTTTCCGCGTAGGAGAGCGTCTGGCTTTGTTCTTCTGGAGGCCTTTTGGGCCGCCTTCAAAGCGCCCCAAGGCCTGTATATTGGGTTGCGTGGCCGAGGCTTTTCTTATAAATCAGTGGGTTGTTGTGGTCCGACCCCGGGTTTGCCGGTTTTTCAGGAGAACGGCATTGAATATAGGGATTTTGATAGGTTGGGTGGCGGGCGTTTTTCTTATCGTTTACATGGTGTCCGTTGTGAGGCTTTATTCAGTCTTAAAAAAAGAATGGAGGTGGTTCTGGGAAGAAAAAGGCGCGCCAAGTATTACTGACCCGAACGGGCAAATAAAAATATTTTCTCTTTTGGTGTTGGGGCGAGGATTGGATGATGACTTTAGAGAAAAGAATAGACGTTCCATAGCTTTGGTTAGAGTGTCTTTCTTCGTTGCGTCTCTATCGTTCTTGCTGATTTGCGCAATGATCTTTTTGGGGGCTTATGATTAGGTTTGATGGTTTTGGGGTGAGAGATGAATGACTTTGTTTTTTATTCAGGGTTTGCTCTTGTGGTCATTTTCATTGCCTGTATTTCCTTCTTCATAGAGAAGGTCAGGAGGGGGCTGGATGAGGACATTGGCTTCATAAAGCTGTGGTGGATGATTGGCTGTATGGATTTTTGGGATGGCTTTGATGTTGGTGGGGCCGACAGGGAAAGAATTGTCTCAGCATATGGAAAAATAAAGAGAAGTACCATTGTGTTTGCTTTCTTTATGGTTGCTTTCAGTCTTTTTTTTGAAACGGTTAAAGGCTGAAGGTCTGTCCGAGAATAAAGAACTTACCTATGATGTGGCTGGTTGGTATGGTTTGAGCCGCTTGGTTTCGCTGATTCAGAAAAGGGTTAAGTGGACGTGGAAAGCAGGGCATACAGAAATATTGAGGTGGAGTGGGGTAAGGGGGCGTATGGCGCTATTTTCATGATGCCTTCCTTGCTTTATTTCCATTACGACGACATCGTTCTTCCGGTTGGTCTGGTTATTTTTAATGCGTTGGCAATATATATTCCCAGGCCCATAAGGTTTCTGTTCCTGAATGACCCATTTTTTAGGTTTTCCATCTGTTCGTTTTTCTTTATTTCTGTCTTTTTTTGCTTTATCGGTGGCTGGGTGCTTGATGGTCTGGAGGTTATTCCTCCAGTGGCATTGAGTGGTGCTGCTTATATTTTTATGTGGGCCTATAGGCCTGAAAAAAAGCTCGAAGAATTCGGTTGGAAGAACATAGAAAAATAGGACGTTGTCGACGCTGCCCGGGGTCGGATCTCGACAAGTCATTGAGTTGATTGATTTAAATGAGCTTTATGGCGGCTATTTTGGGCTTGGGCGGCTTTTTTGGGGTGGCAAATACCGGCTGTTAACGCAGGGCGCGCCCGGTCTTTTTCCCCTTAGAAGGGGCTTTTTGCTGTCGTAAAAGCAGCCTAAGGCCTGTAAACCTGCCCGCTATATAATGGTTTTTCTTATAAATCAGTGACTTGTGGTGGTCCGACCCCGATCAGGTGCCGGCGAGGGCGAGGGAGCGGCCGCCGTCCACGGCCAGGATCTGGCCGGTGACGTAGGGGGCGTCCAGGGCGAGCCAGGTCACCGCGCCGGCGATGTCGTCCGGGTCGCCGGCCCGTTTCAGGGCGCTGGCCTTGAGTACCGCGTCCTGGTCGGCGCCGCCCTGTTCGGGCCACAGGATCGGGCCCGGCGAGACGCCGTTGACGCGTACCGACGGGCCCAGGTCGCGGGCCAGGCTTTTGGTCATCATCGCCAGGCCGGCCTTGGCCATGCAGTAGAGGGGATGGTCGGCGAGAGGCTTCTCCGCGTACACGTCCACCAGGTTGACGATGGCGCCCCGGCCGGAGCGGGCCAGGTCGCCGGCCAGGGCCTGGCTGAGCAAAAAGGGCGCGCGCAGGTTGCCGTGCACCAGCTCGTCCCAGTCGTGATCGGTGGCGTCGGCCAGGGGGGTGGGGTAGAAGCTGGAGGCGTTGTTGACTAGCAGATCCAGGCCGCCGAAACAGGCGCGGGCCTCGGCGGCCAGCCGGCGCACGGCGGCCGGGTCGCTCAGGTCCGCCTGCAGGCAGGTGGCGCTGTCCACCCGCGTGGCGTTCAGCTCCGCCGCCAGGGCCCGGGCCTCGGCCTCGCTGTTGCGGTAATGGATCACTACCCGACAATCGCGGGCGTGCAGGGCGCGGACGATGCGCGCGCCGATGCGGCGGGCGCTGCCGGTGACCAGCGCTATGGCTGCCATCGTTCGAGAAACTCCTTTTTGTATTCCTTGATGATCTTGAGGCGCTTTTCATCCAGGGCATGGCCCAGGGCCTGGCCGGCCAGGCCCGCCTCGCGCAGGCCGCTCACGTCCACCTTGCGCACCGCTTCGGCCACCCCGGCCAGGTACTCGCCCTGGGGGAACGGTGCCTTGGGGTCGGCGGCGCAGGTGCGCGCGTCCGCTTCGCAGGCGGCCAGGAAAAATTTCAGCCGCCGGGGGCGGCGCACCACGTCCAGGCTGCGCAGCATTTCCCAGACGTCGGCGGGGCGCAGTTTCAGGGCCCGTTGGGCGCGCCGCTGCCAGCGCGTCATGGTCACCGCGGCGTCGGCCAGTTCCTTGGAGACCCGCAGGCGCTGGGACATTTCCCGCGCCAGGTTCTCGCCGCGCCGTTCGTGGCCCTTGTGCTCCGGCCAGCCGTCCGGCGGCGTTTCCGCCTTGCCCAGATCGTGGCAAAGCAGGGCGTAACGGGACGTCAACGGCAACTGCTGGCGCGCCGCCTGCGCCAGGCAGCGGTACTGGTGGGTGAGCACGTCCACGGTGGGGTGGTGATCCGGGCATTGGGGTACGCCGTCCAGGTGCGCCAGTTCCGGAAACAGCTCCGCCAGGGCGCCGCAGTCGTGCAGGGTCTGGAAGTAGGCCTGGGGGGAGCGCTCCATCAGCGCCCGGTTGGTTTCCTTCCAGACTCGCTCGGCGGGCAGATGGGCCAGTTCGCCGCTGATGGTAATGCGGGTCATCAGTTCCAGGGTTTCCTCGGCCACGCGGAAGCCCATCCAGCGGTAGCGGGCGGCCAGCCGCGCCACTCGCAGCACCCGTAGCGGGTCCTCGGTGAATGCCGGCGACACATGGCGCAGCAGCCGGGCCTTGAGGTCCCGCTTGCCGCCGAACGGGTCGATGATCTCGCCGTCGGCGGTGCGTGCCATGGCGTTGACGGTCAGGTCCCGGCGGATCAGGTCCTGCTCCAGGGACACGTCCGGTTCGGCGTGGAACACGAAGCCGCTGTAGCCGTGGCCGCTTTTGCGCTCGGTGCGGGCCAGCGCGTATTCCTCCCGGGTGTCCGGATGCAGGAACACGGGAAAGTCCTTGCCCACCGGTTTGAAGCCCTGATCGATGAGCTGCTGTGGGGTGGCACCCACCACGACCCAGTCTCGTTCCTTGACCGGCAGGCCCAGCAGTTCGTCACGAACCGCTCCGCCTACTAAATAAATATCCATTTGTTGTCACCCACCCTTTGCAGCAGAATATTCTCGCGAGCCGCGGTGCTGTACAAGCCCGCGGCTTTTTGTTTGACCGCTTTCCATGGCGGCCACCCTTCGCCATCCCCATCGTTGCTCGGTCAAGGTATTGTCCCCGGCCTCCGGAGCCTTCACAACCTCGCCGCAACCGCGCCACCTTACGCAAGGAATGACATGAACACCTTGGCCGCCTATCTGATTGTGATTGCCGTTTGGGCGACCACGCCGCTGGGCATCAAATGGAGCGGCGAAGCGCTGCCGGCGTTCGCCGCCGCCGGCGGGCGCATGGCGCTGGCGGCGCTGCTCGGGGTGCTGTGGTTGCTGGCGCGCCGTCAGGGGCTGCCGCTGCACCGCCGTGCGCTGGCCAGCTACGGCGCCGCGCTGCCGGGCATTTTCGGCGCCATGGGCTGCAGCTACATGGCGGCGCGGGATCTGCCTTCCGGGCTGATTTCGGTGGTGTTCGGCATGGCGCCGCTGATTTCCGGGGTGATGTTGCTGGCGGTACGCGGTGGTGCCCGCTTCAATGCCTGGCACTGGCTGGCCTGCCTGCTGGGGCTGGCCGGGCTGGCGCTGGTGTTCGGTGACGGTTTGACGGCCCTGGGCCGGGGCGGCGATGCGGCGCTGGAGGGGCGCGTTCGCGGCATGCTGTGGATTCTGGCGGCGGTGAGCCTGTTCGCGCTGTCCGGCATCGTGGTGCAGCGGGTCGGCGCCGGCCTGGCGCCCATGCAGCAGACCGTGGGCGGGCTGATCGGCTCGCTGCCGCTGTACGGCCTGGCCATGCTGATCACCGGGCAGGGCGTGCAGTGGAGCGGCGACGTGCGTGGTCTCGGGGCGATCGTCTATCTGGCGGTGTTCGGGTCCCTGGTGGGCTTCTATTGCTACTTTCTGGTGCTGACCCGGCTGCCGGCGGCCACGGTGGCGCTGGTCACTTTGATTACGCCGGTGCTGGCGCTGTCTCTGGGCGCGGGGCTTAACGGCGAGCAGCTCGGGCCGCGGGTGCTGGCCGGGGCGGCGGTGATCGTCGCCGCCCTGGGGTTGTACCTGTTCGGCGACCGGCGGGTACGCCGGCAGGTCGTTTCCGCCACAGTCGGTGACGGTTAAGATCATTGTACGGCGCCCGGTGGCTGGGTAGGGTCGGTGAACCACGATGGGAGAGAGACCTTCATGAAAACGCGTCTTACCGAATTGCTGGGTACCCGCTACCCGATTATCCAGGGCGGCATGCAGAACGTGGGCTACGCGGAGCTGGCCTCCGCCGTGTCCAACGCCGGCGCCCTGGGCATCATCACCGGCCTGACCCAGCCCACGCCGGAAGATCTGGCCCGGGAAATCGCCCGTTGCCAGGAGATGACCGACCAGCCGTTCGGCGTCAACCTGACCTTGCTGCCGACCATCAAGCCGGTGCCCTATGAGGAATACGCCCGGGCCATCGTCGAGTCCGGCGTCAGGATCGTGGAAACCGCCGGGCGCAGCCCGGAGCCGTTCATGGCCCTGTTCAACGAGCACGGCGTCAAGGTGATCCACAAGTGCACCTCGGTGCGCCATTCCCTGAAAGCCCAGAGCCTGGGCTGCGCGGCGGTGTCCGTGGACGGCTTCGAGTGCGCCGGCCACCCGGGCGAGGACGACGTCACCAACCTGGTGCTGCTGCCCGCCGCCGCCAAGGTGCTGGACATCCCCATGGTCGCCTCCGGCGGCATTGGCACCGGCGCGCAGATGGCCGCCTGCCTCGCCCTGGGCGCCGACGGCATCAACATGGGCACGCGTTTCATGGCCACCAAGGAAGCGCCCATCCACGAAAACATCAAGCGCGCCATCGTCGAGGGCACCGAGCGCGACACGGCGCTGGTCTACCGGCCCCTGCGCAATACCGCCCGGGTCTACAAGAACAAGGTGGCGGAGCGGGTCAACGAGATCGAGCGTGAAGCCGGCAAGGACATGAAGTTCGAGCTGATCAGCGACATGGTGGCCGGCGCCAAGGGCAAGGTGGCGCTCAAGGAAGGCGACGTGGATTACGGCATCTGGACCAGCGGCATGGTGCAGGGCCTGATCGACGCCATTCCTTCCTGCGACGAGCTGGTGGCCTCGATCATCGAGGAGTGCACCACCACCATCCGTCAGCGGCTGGTGAACCTGCTCGACTGAAACACCACCAGGTGTTCCAGATCCAGACGCACCGCCACGCCCGTGCCTTCCGCATGAGCGTGGTGGCTGCTGGCCAGGCAGGGCAGCCGCTGGCCGTTGTCCAGTTCCAGCGTGTAGAGCATGCGCGCGCCGCGGAACAGGCACTCCACCACTCGCGCCCGGCGCGGCCCGTCGTCGTCGATCACCAGATCGTCCGGCCTGACCAACACGTCCACCTCGGCGCCCGGCGCCAACCCCGGCGGTAGCGGCCCACGCAGCTCGCCCAGGGCGGTGTCCACCCGGTCCGCGTCCCGCACCCGCCCGGGCATCAATACGCCGCCACCGATAAAGTCCGCCACCGTGCGGTCCGCCGGCTGATGGTAGACCCGGTAGGGCGTATCCCATTGCCGCAGCGTCCCGCCGTGCATTACCCCTACCTGATCGGCCAGGGCGAAGGCTTCGTTCTGGTCGTGGGTGACGAACAGCGCGGTGATGCCCTCGCGCAGCAGAATCTGGCGCACCTCACGGCTGATCTGTTCGCGCAGCTCCGCGTCCAGGGCAGAGAACGGCTCATCGAGCAACAACAGGCGCGGCCGGGGCGCCAGCGCCCGGGCCAGGGCCACCCGCTGTTGCTGGCCGCCGGACAACTGGTGCGGATAGCGGTCGCCGAGCCCGGGCAGGCCGACCAGCGCCAGCAGTTCAGTGACCCGCGCCCGCCGAGTGGCCGGCGGCTGACGGTGCAGACCGAAAGCGATGTTGTCCGTCACGTTGAGGTGCGGAAACAGGGCGATGTCCTGGAACACCATGCCCACCCGGCGCTGCTCCGGCGGGGTCTGCCGGTGCGCTTCGGCCACCGGCTCGCCGTCCAGCAGCACGCGGCCGCCGTCGGGGGCGAGGAAGCCGGCGATCAGCCGCAACAGCGAGGTCTTGCCGCAGCCGGACGGGCCGATCAGGCAGCCGATGCGGCCTTCGTCCAGCGTCAGGCTGATCGGGTCCAGCACCGGCTGGCGGTCGAAGCGCAGGGAAAGACGGTCCAGGGTCAGCATAATGAAACGCTCATGGTGACGGGGCGTGGGGCACACGCATGGAACGGGTCAGCAGGATCACCGGCGCCACCCCGGCCAGCAGAATCGCCAGCGCCGGCAGGGCGGCGTCCGCCAGCCGCTCATCGGAGGCCAGCTCGAAGGCGCGCACCGCCAGCGTATTGGTATTGAAAGGGCGCAGCACCAGCGCCGCCGGCAGTTCCTTGAGGGTGTCCACGAACACCAGCAGGGCACTGGTGGCCAGCGGCACCCGCAGCAACGGCAGATGCACCCGTCGCAGCAGGCCGGCGGGGCGGGCGCCCAGGGAGCGGGCGGCGCTGTCCAGGTTGGGCGACAGGTTCTGCAGGCCGGCGTCCAGGCCCTGCACCGGGATGGTCAGAAAGCGTACCGTGCAGGCGAAAATCACCGCGAACAGGGTGCCGGAAAACAGCAGCCCCGGGCCCGGCAGGCCGATCGCGGCGAGCAGGTCGTTGAGGCCCCGGTCCAGGCTGGCCAGCACCATCACCACGCCCACCGCCAGCACCGTGCCCGGCACCGCGTAGCCGAACCCGGCCAGCCGCGCGGCGGCCCGCCGGGGGCGGTCGGCGCGCAGCCGCCGGGCCCAGATCAGCAATAGCCCCAGGGCGGTGGCCGCCAGGGCGGTGCTGGCGGCGATCAGCAGGCTGGTG
>JAKUPL010000019.1:38170-89449 GCA_022449455.1 Alcanivorax sp.
CAACGCCAGAAAGTCCGGCGCCAGCAGGCCGCGCCAGCGGGGCAGGCTCCAAAGCGCCAGTTGCAGCACCGGCAGCAGGAAGCCGAACACGATGGGCAGCCACAGCAGCGCCGCCAACAGCAGCCCGGGCAGCGGGCGCAGGGGCGTGGCCGGGGCCGGCGGGCCGCCGCCGGCGATGCGCCGCTGCTGGCGGGCGTGGCGCTCCACCCCCAGCAGCGCCACCATGGCCAGCAGCAGCACGCCGGCCAGTTGCGCCGCCGCCAACCGGTCGCCGAGCCCGAACCAGGTGCGGTAGATGCCGGTGCTCAGGGTGGGCACGCCGAAATAGGCCACGGTGCCGTAGTCCGCCAGGGTCTCCATCAGCACCAGCGCCAGCCCCGCGACAATGGCCGGCCTGGCCAGCGGCAGCGCCACCCGGAAGAAACGCCGCCAGGGGCCGGCGCCCAGGGTGCGGGCGACTTCCTGGGCCAGCGCCGCCTGGCTGACGAAGGCGGCCCGCGCCATCAGGTACACATACGGGTAAAGCACCAGGGTGAACATGGCCACCGCCCCGGCGGGGCCGCGGATGTCCGGCAGGGGCACGGCCAGCGCCCGTTGCAGGGCGCCTTCGCTGGCCAGCAGGCCGGTCCAGGTGTAGGCGATCAGATAGGCGGGGCAGGCCAGTGGCAGCAGCAGGGCCCATTCCAGCAGGCGGCGCCCGGGAAAGCGCAGCCGCGCCACCGACCAGGCGGCGCCCACGCCGATCACCAGGGCGCCCAGGCCGGTGCCCAGGGCCAGCAGCAGCGACAGGCGCACATAGCCGGGCAGCACCGTGGCGCGCAGGTGCGCCCAGTTGGGGGAGGCGCCGGCCAGCCAGCTGCCGGCCACCACCAGCACCGGCGCGGCCAGCGCCAGGGCCAGAATCAGCAGCAGCCAGGAGCGGCCGCCCGCCGTGGACCGCAACCGCTTATTTCCAGCCGGCCTGGTCCATCACCTTGACGGCGTCGGCGTTCCGTTCACCCAGCTTCACCAGCGGCAGGTCATCCTGTTTGAACTCGCCCCAGCTTTGCAGCAGCTCGCTGGCGGGTACGCCCGGGCGCACCGGGTATTCGTGATTGGTTTCCGCGTACCACTGCTGGGACTCGTCGCTGACCAGGAATTCCAGCAGTTTTTGCGCGTTATCGGGGTTCGGGGCGTGGGTGGTGACGCCGGCGCCGGAGATGTTGACGTGGATGCCACGGCCATCCTGATTCGGCCAGAACACCCGCACCCGATGGGCGATGTCGCGGGTTTCATCGTCCTGATCGGCTTGCATCATGCCGAGATAGTAGGTGTTCACCACCGCAAGATCGCAGTCGCCGGCGGCCACCGCCTTGATCTGGTCACGGTCGCCGCCGACCGGATCCCGGGCCATGTTGGCCACCAGGCCTTCGGCCCATTCGCGGGTGGCCTGCTCGCCGTCGTGGGCGATCAGGCTGGCCACCAGGGACTGGTTGTAGATGTTGTCCGAGGAGCGGATGCAGATGCGGTCGGCCCATTGCTCGTCGGCCAGCGCTTCGTAGGTGGACAGGTTGGCCGGGTCCACCCGGTCCGGGGCATAGACGATCACCCGGCCGCGTACCGACAGGCCGAACCAGCGGCCCTCGGGCTCGCGCAGGGCCGGCGGCACCTGGCGGTCCAGTTCCTGGCTGCTGGTGGCGGCCAGCAGGCCCTCTTCCTGGGCCCGGTACAGACGGCCGGCGTCCACGGTGACCAGCACATCGGCGGGGCTGTGCTCACCCTCCGCCTTCATGCGTTCCACCAGGGCGTCGGCGCTGCCGGTGATCAGGTTCACGGTGGTGCCGGTCTGTTCGGAGAAACGGTCCAGAAGCGGCTTGATCAGCGCTTCCTTGCGGGCGGAGTAGACGTTCACTTCGTCGGTTTGCGTGCCGCAACCGGTGGTGATCAGGGCGGCGACGAGCAGGGAAACGAGCAGGCCAAAACGGCGCATAAGGAAGAACTCCAGGCAGAAAAACACGCGCCGGATACAATCATTAATGAGAATATTTATCAATCAAGGCACCGGACGTATCTGTCCGCCGCCGGCGGTCGCGCCCGGCGGCGGATCAGGGCGCGGGCATCGACAGCCGTTCCACCACGGTGCCGTTATCGATGCTCTCCAGGTGCACGTCGAAGCCCCACAGGCGGTGCAAATGGCGCAGCACCTCGCGGCCACTGTCCGCGTCCAGCGGCCGGTGGTGCTGGCGGATATGCTGCAGGGTCAGGGAGCGGTCGCCGCGCACGTCGGCGTGATAGACCTGAATGTTGGGCTCCTGAATGCTCAGGTTGTACTGCTCCGAGAGCCGGTTGCGGATCAGGTAATAGCCACGGTCATCGTGGATGGCGTCGATTTCGATGTAGTCGCGTTCGGCGTCGTCGAACAGGCTGAACAGCTTGAACTCGCGGATCAATCGGGGCGACAGGAACTGCTGGATAAAGCTCTCGTCCTTGAAGCTTTCCATGGCGAATTTAAGCGTGGTCAGCCAGTCGCTGCCGGCCATGTCCGGGAACCAGCGCCGGTCTTCCTCGGTGGGGTGTTCGCAGATGCGACGAATGTCGGTGAACATGGCGAACCCCAGGGCGTAGGGGTTGATGCCGGAGTAATAGGGGGAATCGAACGGCGGCTGGTAGACCACCTGGCTGTGGTTCTGCAGGAACTCCAGCATGAAACCGTCGCCCACCTGACCGCTGTCGTAGAGGTCGTGGAGCAGGGTGTAATGCCAGAAGGTGGCCCAGCCCTCGTTCATGACCTTGGTCTGGCGTTGTGGGTAGAAGTACTGGGCCATCTTGCGCACGATGCGCAGGATTTCCCGTTGCCAGGGCTCCAGCAAGGGCGCGTTTTTCTCCAGAAAATAGAGCAGGTTTTCCTGGGGCTCCGCCGGAAAGCGGCTGCTGGGCTCGCGGCGCTGCACCGCCGGCTGCAGTTCCGGAAACGTCTTCCACAGCTCCGACACCTGCCGCTGCAACACTTCCTCGCGCTCCCGCTGGCGCTGCCGTTCCCGCTGGGCGGAGATCGGCGTGGGGCGCTTGTAGCGATCCACGCCGTAGTTCATCAGCGCGTGGCAGGAGTCCAGGGTCTCCTCCACCGCCGCCACGCCGTGGCGCTGCTCGCACTCGGCGATGTAATGGCGGGCGAACACCAGGTAGTCGATGATCGCCGAGGCGTCGGTCCAGGTTTTGAACAGATAGTTGCCCTTGAAGAAGGAATTGTGGCCGTAGCTGGCGTGGGCGATCACCAGTGCCTGCATGGTGATGGTGTTCTCTTCCATCAGGTAAGCGATGCACGGGTTGGAGTTGATCACGATCTCGTAGGCCAGACCCATCTGCCCGCGCCGGTAGCGGCCTTCCACCTCCACGAATTGCTTGCCGAAGGACCAGTGGTTGTAGCCCACCGGCATGCCCACCGAGGAGTAGGCGTCCATCATCTGTTCCGAGGAAATCACCTCGATCTGGTTGGGGTAGGTGTCCAGGCCGTACTTGCCGTGGGCCAGTTCAGCGATGGCCTGGTCGTAGCGGGCCAGGGTTTCGAAGTCCCAGTCCGAGCCGCTGGAGAGTCGTTTGCTTTCGGTCACCGTCATGCCGCCTCCATCCGCTTTCTGAACAGACGCCGGAACACCGGATAGATGTCGCCGGGGTCGTCGAGCTGGGCCATGGAGAAACTGTCGCCGTGCCGGTCCTGCACGCTTTGGTACTGCTCCCACAGGGCCTGGTGGCTGCGCGGCATGACTTCCACGTAGGAAAAGTGCTGCAGGCGCGGCAGCAGCTCCTTCTCCAGCAGGCGCGCGCAGGACGGAGAGTCATCGTTCCAGTTGTCGCCGTCGGAGGCCTGGGCGGCGTACAGGTTCCATTCGTCCAGCGGGTAGCGTTGCTTGATGATGTCCAGGGTCAGCTTGAGCGCGCTGGAAACGATGGTGCCGCCGGTTTCCCGGGAATAGAAAAACTCCTCCTCGGTGACTTCCTTGGCGCTGGTGTGATGGCGGATAAACACCACCTCCGTGTGCTCGTAGTTCCGTTGCAGGAACAGGTAGAGCAGCAGGAAGAAGCGCTTGGCCAGATCCTTCATGTCCTGATTCATGGAGCCGGACACGTCCATGATGCAGAACATCACCGCCCGGCTGACCGGGGTCGGTACCTGGACGTGGTGGTTGTAGCGCAGATCCACCTCGTCCAGAAACGGGATGCGCTCCAGCCGGCGCTGCAGGCGCGCGATCTGCTCTTCCAGTTCGGTAAGCCGCTGGTGGCGCTCCGGCGACTGATCCTGGCGCAACAGGGCGTCACGCTCTTCCTTGAGCAGGCGCAGCCGCTTGCGGCTGGCCGATGACAGGGCGCGCCGGCGCATCGAGGCCTGGCGCATGGAGCGCACGATATTGATCTTGGCGGGCAGGCCGTGGCTGACGATGCCGCCGTGGCGGCGGTGGAAATTGCGGGTGCCCTGCAGGTGGCGTTTCACCAGATTGGGCAGGGCCAGATCCTCGAACAGAAAGTTGAGGAATTCACGCTGGTCGATCTCAAAGGCGAATTCGTCCTCACCGTCGCCGCTATCGCCGGCCTTCTGACCGCCGGCGCCGCCCTGGCCGCCGGACGGCTTTTTGATGCGGTCGCCCTGCTGGAATTCCTTGTTGCCCGGGTGCACCACATTGCGGCGGCCGCCGGCGCCATGGTGAAAGCCGGGTTCGGACAGGTCCTTGCGCGGAATGGAGATGCGTTCGCCCTGTTCCATGTCGGTGATCGAACGCCGCCCCACCGCGTCGTTCACCGCTTCGCGGATGTGGCGCCGGTAGCGCTCCAGAAAGCGCTGCCGGTTCACCGTGCTTTTGTGCTTGCCGTTAAGACGCCGGTCGATGATGTAGCTCATTGGGCTTCCTCCGGAAGAGCCGGGGTGGATCGCGGTCGGTTATTGGGCTTTACGTACGCGCAGATACCATTCGGAAAGCAGGCGAACCTGCTTCTCGGTGTAACCCCGGTCCATCATCCGCTTGACGAAGTTGTCGTGCTTGCGGCGGTCGTCCTCGCTGCCCTTGGGATTGAATGAGATCACCGGCAGCAGATCTTCCGTGTTGGAGAACATTTTCTTCTCGATCACGTCGCGCAGTTTCTGGTAGCTCATCCAGCTGGGGTTGCGACCGGCGTTGTTGGCGCGGGCGCGCAGCACGAAGTTGACCACCTCGTTGCGGAAGTCCTTGGGATTGGAAATGCCCGCCGGTTTTTCGATCTTTTCCAGCTCCTCGTTGAGGGCCTGGCGGTCAAAGATCTCGCCGGTGTCCGGGTCACGGAATTCCTGATCCTGAATCCAGAAGTCCGCGTACATCACATAGCGGTCGAAAATGTTCTGGCCGTATTCGGAGTAGGACTCCAGGTAGGCGGTCTGGATCTCCTTGCCGATGAACTCCACGTAATGCGGCACCAGGTATTCCTTGATAAAGCGGCGGTACTGATCCTGCCGCTCCTGGGAATACTGTTCCTGCTCGATGCGCTGCTCGAGCACGTGCATCAGATGCACCGGGTTGGCCGCCACCTCGGTGTGGTCGAAGTTGAACACCTTGGAAAGAATCTTGAAGGCGAAGCGGGTGGAGAGCCCGTCCATGCCCTCGTCCACGCCGGCCATGTCGCGGTACTCCTGGATCGACTTGGCGCGCGGGTCGATGTCCTTCAGGTTTTCGCCGTCGTAAATGCGCATCTTCGAATAGATGCTGGAGTTCTCCGGTTCCTTGAGGCGCGTAAGCACCGAGAACTGGGCGAGCATACGCAGGGTATCCGGCGCGCAGTGCGCCTCGCGCAGGCTGGAGTTGCGCAGCAGCTTGTCGTAGATCTGTTGTTCCTCGGTGACGCGCAGGCAGTAGGGCACCTTGACGATATAGACCCGGTCGATAAAGGCCTCGTTGTTCTTGTTGTTCTTGAAGGTCTGCCACTCCGCTTCGTTGGAATGCGCCAGCACGATGCCATCGAACGGAATCGCGCCCATGTGCTCGGTGCCGTTGTAGTTGCCTTCCTGGGTGGCGGTGAGCAGCGGGTGCAGCACCTTGATCGGCGCCTTGAACATCTCCACGAATTCGAGCAGGCCCTGATTGGCCCGGCACAGGCCGCCGGAGAAGCTGTAGGCGTCCGGGTCTTCCTGGGCGAAGTCCTCCAGCTTGCGGATGTCCACCTTGCCCACCAGGGACGAAATGTCCTGGTTGTTTTCGTCACCGGGTTCGGTCTTGGCCACCGCCACCTGATCGAGAATCGAGGGGTAGCGTTTGACCACCCGGAACTGGCTCAGATCGCCGCCGAATTCCTTGAGCCGTTTTACCGCCCAGGGCGACATGATGGTGTTCACATAACGGCGCGGAATGCCGTATTCCTCTTCCAGGATCGGGCCGTCCTCCTCCGGATCGAACAGGCAAAGAGGCGACTCGTTCACCGGCGAATCCTTGATCGCGTAGAACGGAATCTTCTGCATCAGCGCCTTGAGCTTTTCCGCCAGGGAGGATTTGCCGCCGCCCACCGGGCCCAGCAAATAGAGAATCTGCTTGCGCTCTTCCAGGCCCTGGGCGGCGTGCCGGTAGTAGCTGACGATGTTTTCGATCACGTCTTCCAGGCCGTAGAACTCGCTGAACGCCGGGTAGCGCCGGATCATCTTGTTGGAAAAGATGCGGGAGAGGCGCGGGTCCTTGGACGTGTCCACCAGTTCCGGCTCGCCGATGGCCATCAGCATGCGCTCGGCGGCCGAGGCGTAAACGCCGGGGTCGGTCTTGCACAGGGCCAGGTAATCCTCCAGGGACATTTCATCTTCCTGGGCGGCGTCGAACCGGGCCTGGTAGTGGCGAAGAATACTCATGCCTTACTCCCTCCTGACGATGGGGAATCGGTGGACTCAAACGGATGCCATGCCAGTTCCGTTCCAACTTCGCGGCGCGGACTGAACCGCGGCATGAACAAAGGGGCGAGAGAAAACGGGACGGCGGAGAGAATTAAAGCGGGCCCGTGCCACCGGGCGGCGGCAAAAAAAAGCCAGATCAGGGTCCGCGCATAATTCATCGGATACTCCCGGCCGACGTCCGCGGACGGCGGCGTGATGACGGGGTCGAGCAATGCGGGCGGATTCAAAACCGTGCGATGTTTTGAATCACTCTGGTTCTAGCATGGCGCCAAAACGAACGCCAAGTCAAAAGCAAAAATGGACCAAACCGTGAAGAAAAAGTGGAGGGCGTGTGATATCGGATAAGCGGTGCGGAACACCCGCCGGGCGTGCGCCGCGCTCAGCAGTCGCAGCGGAAACGGGTGTCGTCGTCGAGGCGCAGGGCGGTCAGGCAACCGCCCCACACGCAGCCGGTGTCCAGGGCTTCCACGCCGGCCACGCCGCTGCGGCCCTCGAGGGCGGCCCAGTGGCCGAACAGCACCCGGCACCCGGTGTCCACACGATCCGGATGCTCGAACCAGGGCACGAAGCCCGCCGGCGGCTGGTCGGCCTCGCCCTTGGTGGTCAGGTCCAGGTCGCCGTGGCGGTCGACGAAGCGCATGCGCGTGAAGTAATTGGTGATCACCCGCCAGCGGGTGGCGCCCGTCAGGTGATCGCGCCAGCCGGCCGGCTCGTTGCCGTACATCTGACTGAAGAAGGTGTCCGCGCGCTCCGGGTCGGCCAGCACGCTGGTGATCTCCGCCGCCCGCTGGCGGGCCTGGTCCAGGGTCCACAGGGGCGGCAGGCCGGCATGGGCCATGACGGCGCCGAATTCCGGCGCCTCCACCAGCAACGGCTGACGCTGCAGCCAGGCCAGCAGGGTGTCCCGGTCCGGCGCGTCCAGAATCGGCTGCAGGGTGTCCTTACTCTTCGGCCGGGCATGGCCGTGGGCCACCGCCAGCAGGTGCAGGTCATGATTGCCCAGAACCACCTGCACATTGTCGCGCAGGGCGTGCACCCGGCGCAGGGTGCCCAGGGAGTCCGGGCCCCGGTTGACCAGGTCCCCGGCGAGCAGCAGACGGTCCCGGTCCGGGTTGAAGCCGATGGTCTCGAGCAGCGCCTCGAAGGGGTCCAGGCAGCCCTGCAGGTCGCCGATGGCAAAGGTACTCATGGGGCGCTCCGGTGTATCAGTGCAGGGCCCGCGGCACCGCCAGCGTGAAGGCCGGGATGTCCGCGTCGAAACAGGTGCCGTCCTCGGCCAGCATCTGATAGCTGCCGTGCATGGTGCCCACTTCGGTTTCCAGCACCGCGCCGCTGGAATATTGGTAGAACCCGCCGGGCGCGATGCTGGGCTGCTCGCCGATCACGCCCTCGCCGTGCACCTCGCGGGTGCGTTCCTCGCCGTCGGTGATCACCCAATGGCGGGTCAGCAGCCGGGCGGTTTGTTTACCCTTGTTCTTGAGGGTGACGTGATAGGCGAACACCCAGCGCTGGTTGTCCGCGTCGCTCTGTTCGGGCAGGTATTCCACTTTCACGGAAACCTGGATCCGGTAGCGGTTCTCGTCCGCGAGGGTCATGAACGGGCTCCTTGTGATTCCGGTGCGCCGGCGCTGGCATTGGCCAGGGCCACGTAGTCGGCCACCGTCAGGTGGTCGGGGCGCAGGCCCGGGTCGATGCCGGTGGCGGCGAACAGATCGGCGTCGATCAGGCTTTTCAGGCTGTTGCGAATCGCCTTGCGGCGCTGGCTGAAGGCCTGGGCCACCAGCCGCGCCAGCCAGGCCGGGTCGTCGGCGGGCCAGGGCGGGGTCGCGTAGGGCGTCAGCCGCACCACCGCCGAATCCACCTTGGGCGGCGGCTGGAAGGCCCCCGGCGGCACGAAGAACAGGTAATCCGCCTGACAATGATACTGCACCATCACCGACAGGCGCCCGTAGTCCTTGCCGCCGGGGGCGGCGGTCAGCCGGTCCACCACCTCTTTCTGCAGCATGAAGGTCATGTCGGCGATGGCGCCGGCCTGGTCCAGCAGATGGAAGATCAGCGGCGTGGAAATGTTGTAGGGCAGGTTGCCCACCACCCGCAGCGGGCGGCCGTCCGCCAGGGCGGCGAAGTCGAACCGCAGGGCGTCGCTCTCATGGATGGTGAGCCGTTCCGGGGCGATCCGTTCACGCAGCAGGGCGATCAGGTCCCGGTCCAGTTCCACCACCTGCAGATGGTCCACCTCGTCCAGCAGCGGGTAGGTGAGGGCGCCCTGGCCGGGGCCGATTTCCACCAGCGACTGGCCCTCGCCGGGGGCGACGCTGCGCACCAGTCGTTCGATGATGGCCGGGTCGTGCAGAAAGTGCTGACCGAAGCGCTTGCGAGCGCGGTGCGGGGTGCTCATGAGACGGGCTCCGACGGGGCGGCGCGGCGCGCCAGATCCGCCGCCAGCCGGGTGGCGGCGCGCAGGCTGCCGGCCAGGGCGCGGCCGCTGCCGGCCAGATCGAAGGCGGTGCCGTGATCCACCGAGGTGCGGATGAAGGGCAGGCCCAGGGTGAGATTCACCGCCTCGCCGAAACCGGCGAACTTGAGCACCGGCAGGCCCTGGTCGTGGTACATGGCCAGCACCGCGTCGTGGCGCTCCAGCAGGGCCGGTTGGAAGGCGGTGTCCGCCGGCACCGGGCCGGTCAGGTCAAAGCCCTCGCCGCGCAGGCGTTCCAGGGTGGGGATGATGATGTCCAGCTCCTCGCGGCCCAGGTGGCCGCCTTCGCCGGCGTGGGGGTTGAGCCCCAGCACCAGGATACGCGGCCGTGGCAGGGCGAATTTGGCGCGCAGGTCGTCGCGCAGAATGGTCAGCACCCGGGTCAGGCCGGCGTCGGTGATCGCCGCCGGCACCTTGGCCAGGGGCAGATGGGTGGTGGCCAGGGCGACCCGCAGGTCGCCGGCGGCCAGCATCATCACCACCCGGTCCACGCCGGCGCGCTCGGCCAGAAACTCGGTATGGCCGGTGAAGGCCGGGTCGGCGGCTTCGCAGATCACGTTCTTGGCCACCGGGGCGGTGACCATGGCCGAGAAGGTGCCGTCCAGGCAACCGTCGGCGGCGCGCCGCAGCATATCCAGGGTGCCGGCGCCGGTGGCCGGGTCCGGCCGGCCGGCGGTGACCGCCGCTCCCGCCGGACAGTGCCACAGGGTGGCGCCGGTCGGCGGCGGCCGGTCCGGCGACCAGTCGGGCAGGTCCAGGGTCAGGCCCAGGGCCCGGGCGCGGTCGGCCAGCACCGCGCGGTCGCCGAGAATCACCAGCGGCGCGGTGGGCGTCTCCGCGGCCAGGGTCAGGGCCAGGTCCGGGCCGATGCCCGCCGGGTCACCGCTGGTCAGGGCCAGGGGGCGGATCATGAATCCGGGTTCAGGCGGATGTCCACGTAGGCCTCCGCGCGCTGCTCCTGCAGCCAGGTTTGCAGCTCTTCGTCGAAGCGGCGCTTCTGCAGGGCCTGGCGGGCCTGCAGGTCCCGGTAGCGGTCGCTCATGTCGGTTTCGCGCACGTCCTCCACCTGCAGGAAGTGCCAGCCGAACTGGGTCTGGAAGGTGGGGGACAGCTGGCCCTCGGGCGTTTCCTGCATCATCTGCTCGAACTCCGGCACCATTTCGCCGGGGGCCACCCAGCCCAGTTCACCGCCGGCGCGGGCGCTGCCCGGGTCGTCGGAGGACTGCTCGGCGGCTTGGGCGAAGCTGAGTTCGCCGGCGGCCACCTGGTCGTGCAGACGGTCGATTTCCTGGCGCGCCTGCTGCTCGGTGGTGAGGGTGTCCGGGCGCACCAGCACGTGGCGTACCTTGTACTGGGTGACCAGGCGTTCGCCGCCGCCGCGACGGTCGATCATCTTGAGGATGTGGAAGCCGGCGCCGGAGCGCAGCGGTTCGCTGATGTCGCCTTTCTGCATATCGATGGCGGCGTCGGCGAACAGGCTCGGCCACTGGGCCGCCTCGCGCCAGCCCAGGTCGCCGCCTTCCAGGGCTTCCGGGCCGTCGGATTCCGCCACCGCGGTTTCCGCGAAGTCGGCGCCGCCGCGCAGGCGGCCGACCAGATCGTCGGCTTTCTGCTTGGCCGTGCGCACCTGATCCGGGTTGGCGCTGCCGGGCACCTTGACCAGAATATGGCCAAGGTGAAAATCGGCCTGGAACATGCGCTTGCCGGTCTCGGACTGCAGGAAGCGCTCCACCTCCCGGTCGGTGACACGGATCCGCGATGCCACGCTGCGCTGTTGCAGCCGCGAGATCACCATCTCGTTGCGGATTTGCTCGCGGAACTGGGACCAGTCGTAGCCCTCACCGCGCAGCCGTTCGGAAAACTGCGGCAGGGTCATGTTGTTCTGCCGGGCGATGCCCTCCAGGGCCTGGTTGAGCGCCGCGTCGTCCACGCGGATGCCGCCGCGCTCGGCCATTTGCAGCTGCACCCGCTCCAGGATCATGCGGTCCAGCACCTGCTCGCGCATCACGTCCAGGGGCGGCAGCGGGCGGTTGTCGGCGCGGAACTGGGCGGCGATGTCGTTGACCCGCGCGTCCAGCTCGCTCTCCATGATCACGCCGTCGTTGACCACCGCCACGATGCGATCCAGCGGCTGCATTTGCGCCTGGGCGGCCTGGGCCATCAACAGCGCGCCCAGCAACCAAGCTCCGATCCTAATCATATTCACTCCTGTATCCGGGAATGCTGCGTTCCAGCAGGCTGTCCACGCGCCCGCCGAACCCGCCGAGCCCGGTCATTTGAATCTGCATTAATACCGTGGAGTCGCCTTCCAGGGTGCCGTTGCCGTCGTCGTCGACAAGCTCCCGCTGGCTGACCAGACGAATCTTCCAGCAGCAATTGCGCCATTCGGCGCCGGCCAGGGTCTCCAGGGTGCGCTGGTTTTCCAGGTCGTACAGCCAGCGGCCGATCAGGCGCCAGTTGCGGTGGATCGGCCAGATGGCGGCGATTTCCGATTGCTGGATGTCCTCTTCCGCCAGGTCGTGAAAACCCAGGTTGAGGACGCGGCGCTCCCGGTCGGTGTAGCCCA
Source organism: Alcanivorax sp. (assembly GCA_022449455.1). Lineage (GTDB taxonomy): Bacteria > Pseudomonadota > Gammaproteobacteria > Pseudomonadales > Alcanivoracaceae > Alloalcanivorax. The sequence goes on from JAKUPL010000019.1 coordinate 50,090, forward strand.
GGCGCAGGGACGAGCGCTGGCGCTGGTTGGCGTGCGTGTCCCACTGGCCTTCGGAATAGAGGTACCAATCGTGCCCAAAGTTCCAGCGCGCGTCGGCGACCATCGGGGTCTGGTCGGCGTCGTCGGGCTCCTGGCCGCGCAGCTGCACCTTGCGCTCGCCGGTGTAATAGCCCTGGCCCACGCGCAGACGCAGCTGCTCGCGGCCGTCGTCGTTGCGCAGGAAGCGGCTGGTCACGCCCACCGACATCTTTTCCTCGTCGCCGATGCGATCGTAGCCGATGAAGCGGTTTTCCCGGAACAGGGTGTTGTAGGAGAAAGTCAGTTCACCGGCGTCGAAGTTGGGCAGGTCGTCCTGGTATTCGTAGGCCACCTTGTTGAGGAACACCCGCGGTTCCAGGGTCTGGGTGTAGCCGCGCCCGAACAGGCTGGTGTCGCGCTGCAGGAACAGCCCGGAATCCAGGCTGGCGCCCCAGGTGGTCAGGGTCGGGTCGGCGCTGTTGTCGGCGTCGTCCAGCTGATAGCGGGTGTGGTAGGCCCGCGCGCGCGGTTCCACATAGCCCCAGGGCTTCTTGAGCCGCACCGCCAGCCCCGGGGCCATGTGCACCCGGGCGCCGGTGGGGTTGTTGCTGGTGTCGTTGTCGGCCCGGTCGAAGGCGGTCACGTCACTGAGCCACAGGCCGTGCAGGGGGCCGAACAGCTGCGGGTCGCCGGACAGCTGCAGCTGCGGCAGACGGCGGTAGGGTTCCAGGTTGTCCGGCAGGGTCGGGTCGATGGTCTGCCAGGACTGAATGCGGGCCAGGGCCTGCCAGCGGCGCCCGTAATAGCGGGCCTCGCCGAGGCGCGGCAGGTGGGTCTGGGAGCTGACCTCCAGGCCGGTGTCCAGATCCTTGAAGTAGAAGTCGTCGGACACGTAATTGACGTCGGCGGTGAGCTGCCAGCGGCGCACCGAGCCGCTGTGCTGCCAGGACGCCACTTCCCGGTTCTCGTCGTTGAACTGGCGGTCGCTGAACAGCACGCCGTAGCTGACCTGGCCCAGGCCGAAGCGGTTCAGGTAACGGAACTCGGTTTCCAGGCCGCTGCCGCGACCGTCGATGTAGCGCGGCGCCACGGTGGCGTCCATCTGCGGATGCAGATTGATGTAGATCGGCTGGGTCACGTCCAGGCCGCCGCTGTCGCTGGTGGCGATGGTCGGGAACAGCAGGCCGGTCTTGCGGCGATCATCGATGGGGAAGGTGATCCACGGCAGCCACAGCACCGGCACGCCCTTGACCCGCAGCGTCACGTCGCGGGCCTCGCCCCAGCCTTCCTGGCGGTCCAGGCGGATCTGGCGGCCCTTCAGCTGCCAGCCATTGGAGGAGGGCGGGCAGGTGGTGTAGCTGCCCTGCTCGATGGTGACGAAGTTGTCGACCAGATCGATGTAATCGGCGGTGCCCCGCGCGCCCGGGCCGAACAGGGAATAACGCACGCCGTCCAGGCTCACCTCGCGGCGGTCGGTCTGGCCGCTCATGCCGTCGGCCAGGAAGGTGAACTGGTCGGTCTCCAGGCGCAGGTCGTTGTCCACCTGGAACTTGCCGCTGGACTGGTCGAGGAGGGCGGACTGGGTGGTGAGCCGGCGGCCGGGCTCCTCGATCAGCACGTCGCCGCCCATCTCGATCAGGCCGTCCTGGGTCAGGCTGGTGCGGTCGGCGGTGATCACCGTGTCGCTGCGCTCGGCGGGCACGCCCACCCGCGGGTTGTAATAAATGCCGCTGCACCACACCGGAATCGGCCGTTGCAGTACCGGGGGCAGGGCTTCCATGGACTCCCGGTCGACCCAGTTAAGGTCGTCGTCGGCGCCGGCGAAGCCGGCCAGGATCAGTGCCAGGCCGGGTAAAAACGATGGTTTGGGCAGTGGCATCGGCTGCTCGGAACAGGTAAAAAGGCCGTTTCGGAATCCCCGACCGCGTCCTTGATGGCGCGTACCCTGCCGGTGGGGCCGGCGTTGTCGTTGGCGGTGCGGAGTTTCAGTCGAATCGCGGCAGTGTAATGGATTGAAGGTGGCAATGCAGCCTGAGAACGGTAATCAGGATCACCGGCGCGCGGCGCTGGACCAATGGGTGGGCGCCTGGCTGGGCGCCCCGGTGGCCGGCGAGCCGGCCTCGGCGGACGCCAGTTTCCGGCGCTATTTCCGTTACCGGCACGGTGGCCGCACCCTGGTGGCCATGGACGCCCCGCCCGGACAGGAGGACTGCCGGCCCTTTATCGACGTGGCCCGACGGCTGGCGGAAGCGGGCGTGCATGCGCCGGAGATCCTGCACCGGGACCTGGAACAGGGCTTTCTGCTGCTCACCGACATGGGCACCGAAACCTGGCTCACGGCCCTGGACGAGGGCAACGCGGACGCCTGGTTCGGTGCCGCCCTGGACACTCTGATCGCCCAGCAAAGCCGCGCCGACGCCGGCGGGCTGCCGGTCTACGACCGGCCGCTGCTGCGCCGTGAGCTGGGACTGTTCAGCGAATGGTACCTGGGACGCCATCGCGGCCTGGCCCTGGCGGACGCCGACAGGCAACGCCTTGAGGCGGTGTTCGACACCCTGATCGCGTCCGCCCTGGCCCAGCCCCGGGTGTTCGTGCACCGCGACTTCATGCCGCGCAACCTGATGGTCAGCGACCCCAACCCCGGCGTTATCGATTTCCAGGACGCGGTGCTGGGGCCGCTCAGCTACGACCCGATCTGCCTGTTCAAGGATGCCTTCCTGAGCTGGCCGGAGGATCAGGTGCTGGCCTGGCTGCGGCTTTACCATGAGCGCGCCGGCGCCGCCGGCCTGCCGGTGCCGGCGGCCTTCGACGACTGGCTGCGCTGGTGCGACCTGATGGGCGCCCAGCGCCACCTCAAGGTGATCGGCATCTTCGCGCGCATTTGCCATCGGGACGGCAAACCGAAATACCTGGAGGACGCGCCGCGCTTCTTCGCCTATCTGCGCACCGTGATCACCCGGCGCCCGGAGCTGGCGGACCTGGGGCGGCTGCTGGACCAGTGGAGTTGCCCGTGAGCGGTACGCCCACGGCGATGATCCTGGCCGCCGGCTACGGCAAACGCATGCGGCCGCTCACCGACCGCACGCCCAAACCGTTGCTGGAGGCCGGCGGCCGGCCGTTGATCCAGTACCCCATCGAGGCCCTGCGCGACGCCGGGGTCCGCGATATCGTGATCAACACCGGCTGGCTCGGCGAGCAGCTGCCGGCGCGGCTGGGCGACGGCGCTGACCTGGGCGTGCGCCTGCACTGGTCCCACGAGGGCACGCCGCTGGAAACCGCCGGCGGCATTCGCCGGGCTCTGCCATTGCTGGGCGAGGCGCCCTTTATTCTGGTCAACGGCGACATCTGGACCGACTACGATTTTCGCGGTCTCGGCGAACTGGCCGGCGACGACCGCGCCCATCTGGTGCTGGTGGACAACCCGGCCCACCACCCGGACGGGGATTTCCATTTAACAGAGCACGGCCGGCTGAGCGATAATGCCGCGCCCCGGCTCACCTACGCCGGCATCGCGCGGCTGCACCCGGCCCTGTTCCGCGATCTGGATGACGGCGAGCGACCGCTGGCGCCGCTGCTGCGCGCCGCCATCGTCGCCGACCGCGCCACCGGCGAGCACCATGCCGGGCACTGGTGGGACATCGGCACGCCCGAGCGCCTCGCCGAACTGGACCGCTTTCTGGCCCGGCGCCGCCGCTGAGTCACGCACCGAGGATTTTTCATGGCCAAGCAAACCCCCTGGATCGCCCCCTCCATTCTCGCCGCCGATTTCGCGCGCCTGGGCGAGGAGTGCGAGGCGGTGCTCGCCGCCGGCGCCGACGTGATCCACTTCGACGTGATGGACAATCATTACGTGCCCAACCTGACCATCGGGCCGATGGTTTGCCAGGCCCTGCGCAAGCACGGCATCACCGCGCCCATCGACGTGCATTTGATGGTCAGCCCGGTGGACGATCTGATCGGCATGTTCGCCGACGCCGGCGCTTCCATGATCACCTTTCACCCGGAAGCCTCCCGCCACGTGGACCGCTCCCTGCAGTTGATCCGCGACGCCGGTTGCCAGGCCGGTCTGGTGCTCAATCCCGCCACCTCGCCGGACTGCCTGGACTATGTCCTCGACAAGCTGGACATGATCCTGCTGATGAGCGTGAACCCGGGCTTCGGCGGCCAGAAGTTCATCCCTGGCACCCTCAAGAAGATCGAACGGGTGCGCCGCCTGATCGACGACAGCGGCCGCGATATCCGCCTGGAAGTGGACGGCGGCGTCTCCGAGAAGAACATTGGCGAGGTGGCCGCCGCCGGCGCCGATACCTTCGTGGCCGGCTCGGCCATCTTCGGCAAGGACGACTACCGGGCGGTGATCGATGCCATGCGCGCGCAACTGGCCTGATCCGGCCGCCCATCGTCAAACAGCGTAAAGGTTGCGGCGCGCGCCTTGCCCCGCCGGCGCCGTCCCCGTTGCAATGAGCGGATATTTCGGCAAGGAGGCGAACCGTGCTTGAAGGACTGAGTTGGCCGGTGCTGGCGGTGTGGGCCGTGGTGGCTCTGGCCTGCGCCGGCTGGACGATCCGCGATCTGCACCGCAACAACCCGTTTCTGGGCGGCATGATGAAGGTCGCCTGGGTGCTTACCGTGCTGTATTCCGGCCCGCTGGGGCTGGGAGTCTACTACTACTCCGGGCGCGGCCAGATCCGCCGGGATTCCCTGTGGCGGCGCAGTTTCCGGTCGGTGGCGCACTGCTATTCCGGCTGCGGGCTGGGCGAAATCATCGGCGTGCTGTTCATGGTCGGCGTGCTGGCGTTGAGCGGCTGGCCGGTGAATCTGGTGACCTTCGCGCTGGCCTACCTGATCGGTTTCGCCTTTACCCTGGGCCCGCTGGTGCAAAGCGGCGAGGCGCTGGCGGTGGCCCTCAAGGACTCGGTGGTGGCGGAAACGCTCAGTATCACCGCCATGGAAGCGTCCGCCCTGGGCGTCAACACCTGGCTGGGCGGCGGCGCCCGGCTCGAGGATCCGCATTTCTGGGGCGCCCTGGTGATTTCCCTGACCGCCGGCCTGCTGGTGGCCTATCCGGTCAATGTGCTGCTGATCCGCTTCGGTGTGAAAGAGGGCATGCACGACCCCAAGCACATGATGGAACACGGCCACGGCGGCCATTGAGGCGGGCACCGGCGGAACGGTATAGTCCGTGGAATCGAATTCCGGAAAACCCCAGGGAGACGCCGTGCCCGGTGTGTTGTACCCCCGCTCCTGGCGAACCGTCCTGATGTTGCTGGCGCTGGCCGCGGTGGCGGCGGGCTGCGCCAGCCGTCCCATGAGCGAAGCCCCCCGGGTGGAGGAGCGTGGCGCCGGCGCCGAGCCGCCGCCGTTGCTGCGAGACGACGTGCCCGCCGCCGACCCGGCGCCGATCTCGCCGTTGCTGCGCGCCCAGGCGGAGCAGTGGCGCGGCGTGCCCTACCGGCTGGGCGGCAACGACCGCCAGGGCATCGACTGCTCCGCCTTCGTGCAAATCACCTTTCAATCCCAGCTCGGCATTCAGGTGCCGCGCACCACCGACGAACTGGCCCGGGAGGGGCGCCGGGTGGGCCGCGACGAACTGCGCGCCGGCGATCTGGTGTTCTTCAAGACCGGGTTCCGCCAGCGCCATGTGGGTATCTACATGGGCGGTGACCGCTTCCTGCACGCCTCCACCAGCCGGGGCGTGATGACCTCTTCCCTGAATAACGTCTACTGGCGGCGTCATTACTGGAAGGCGCGCCGCCTGGATCTGGACGAACGGCCCTCGGCGGTGTCGCTTTCGGATGAATCACGGTAGATTACGTCACTGTTTTTGTGAGTCATCACCCCGGGAGAGTCTGAATGAGCGCCGATCTCGCGCCCCTGTTTCGTCCGTTTGAATGCAAATCCCTGACGCTGCGCAACCGCGTGGCCATGGCCCCCATGACCCGTAACTTCTCGCCCGGCCAGGTGCCCGGCGAGAACGTGGCCGGCTACTACCGCCGGCGCGCGGAAGGGCAGGTGGGCCTGCTGATCACCGAAGGCACCACCATCAATCACCCGGGCGCGCCGGGCCACGACGCGGTGCCCGCCTTCCACGGCGAAGCCGCCCTGGCCGGCTGGAAGCGGGTGGTGGAAGAGGTGCACGGCGCCGGCGGCGCCATCATTCCCCAGCTCTGGCACGTGGGCAGCACCCGCCGGCCCGGCGTGGGTCCGGACAAGGACGCCCCCGCCTATTCGCCGTCCGGCCTGTTCAAGCCCGGCAAGCCCAATGGCAAGGCCATGGACCAGCAGGACATCGACGACGTGATCCGTGCATTCGCCGACGGCGCCCGCGACGCCAAGGCGCTGGGCTTCGACGGGGTGGAAATCCACGGGGCCCACGGCTACCTGCTGGACCAGTTCTTCTGGGAAGGCACCAACCAGCGCGACGACCGCTACGGCGGCTCCCTGGAGAAGCGCGCCCGCTTTGGCGTGGAAGTGGTCCAGGCGGTGCGGGACGCGGTGGGCGAGGACTTCGCCATCGTGCTGCGCTATTCCCAATGGAAGCAGCAGGACTACGAGGCGCGCCTGGCCCACAATCCGGAGGAACTGGAGCGTTTTCTGGCGCTGTTCGTGGACGCCGGCGTGGACATGTTCCATGCCTCCACCCGCCGTTTCTGGGTGCCGGAGTTCGAGGGCTCCGATCTGAACCTGGCGGGCTGGACCAGAAAGCTCACCGGCAAGCCGGCGATCTCCGTGGGCAGCGTGGGGTTGGACGACGATTTCATCGGCGCCAACAACCAGGGCATCGGCGGTACCGCCAACCCGAAAGGCATCGAGGAGCTGGTCAAGCGCATGGCCGCCGACGAGTTCGACCTGATCGCGGTGGGCCGGGCCCTGCTGCAGGACCCGAACTGGCTGGTGAAAATGCGGGAAGGTCAGGGCGGCGAGATCGAGCCCTTCACCAAGGCGGCGCTGGGTTCGTTGAGTTAACCCCAGTTACAAGTTGAAAGTTAAAAGTTGAAACGCGGGCAGGGCCCCGATGACGGCAAGGCCCTGCCCGCGCTTTGAACTTTCAACGTGTCACTTTCAACTCACTCTTTTAATCATTTTCCAGGCGCTTGTTGATGCGCAGGGCCAGCAGGGTGCAGACCACGCCGGACAGCAGATAGACGCTGACGTAGGCGAGCCCGAATTTCGCCGACAGGCCCAGTGCCACCAGCGGCGCGAAGGCGGCGCCGAACAGCCAGGCGAAGTCGGAGGTCAGCGCGGCGCCGGTGTAGCGGAAGCGGCGCTGGAAGTTGGCGGTCACGGTGCCGGACGCCTGCCCGTAGGACACGCCCAGCAGGGCGAAGCCGATCAGGATGAACAGGTCCTGCTGCAGCGGCGAACCGTTCATCAGCATCGGCGTGAACAGGCTGAATACCCCGATCAGCACCGCCAGGGTGGCCACCGTGGTGCGCTTGCCGATGCGGTCGGCGATCCAGCCGGAAAGCACCGTGCCGCCCATGCCGATGATGGCGCCGATGATCTGGATCGCCAGCACATTGCCGATCGCCTGGGTGTCGCCCAGGTAGATCCAGGACAGCGGGAAGATCGTCACCATGTGGAACAGCGCATAGCTGGCCAGGGCGGCGAACGAGCCGATAAAGATGTTGTAGCCCTGTTTGCGCAGCATTTCCCGGGTGCCCAGGGGCTCCAGCTCGCGTTCTTCCAGGGCGGCGGTGTACTCATGGGTCACCACAAGTCGCAGCCGGGCGAACAGCGCCACCACGTTGATGGCGAAGGCCACGAAGAACGAGTAACGCCAGCCCCAGCCCTGGAAGTCGGCGCTGGACAGGTTGGTGAACAGGAACAGGAACAGGGCACTGGCCACCAGGAAGCCGATCGGCGCGCCCAGCTGGCCGAGCATAGCGTACCAGCTGCGCCGTTCCCGCGGCGCGTTCAGCGCCAGCAGCGAGGGCAGCCCGTCCCAGGAGCCGCCCAATGCAACCCCTTGCACGATCCGGAACAGCGCCAGCAGCAGGATCGAGAAGCCGCCCAGGGTCTCGTAGCCGGGCAGGAAGGCGATGCCGGCGGTGGCGGTGCCGAGCATGAACAGCGAAGCGGTCAGCTTGACGCTGCGGTCCCAGCGCCGCTGGATCATCATGAACAGGGCGGTGCCGAACGGCCGGGCGATGAACGCGAAGGAGAAGATCGTGAAGGCGTACAGCAGGCCTTCCAGCGGGCTGGCGAACGGGAAGAACACCGACGGAAACACCAGCACCGAGGCGATGCCGTAGACGAAGAAGTCGAAGTATTCGGAGGTGCGCCCCACCACCACGCCCACGGCGATTTCGCCGGGCGCCACCTTGGTGCGGTCGGCCGGCGGCCGGTTGTAGGTGGTCGGGAGGTCGGAGTCGTAGGCTCTGGACATGCTCGGGTCTCGCTGCGTACTGGTCTGTTTGAATCCAATAAGAGTATGCTGAGCCCGGCGGCGAAGGAAATCCACTCCTTTAACCGGTGCGCCGTACTATCGCGTGGGCGAAGGATGCCCGGAAGCGCGACCCTTCGCCATGGGACAAAATGTCCAATTCCCGCGGCCTCCGCCGGCGGGTACAGTGCGCCGCACCCTGGGCCACCTCTGTTTGATCCGGTAATGCGACTACACAACTTTTTTCGTTTCATCCCTCTCGTCGCCGCCGCCGTTCTGCTGAGCGGCTGCGATATGGTGCTGATGTCGCCGTCCGGTGATATCGCCGTCCAGCAGCGCGACCTGATTCTCTGGTCCACCTTCCTGATGCTGCTGGTGATCGTACCGGTGATCATCCTGACGCTGGTGTTCGCGATCCGCTATCGCGCCGGCAACGATGCCACCTACAAGCCCGACTGGGATCACTCCACGGTGCTGGAGCTGGTGATCTGGGGTGCGCCCCTGCTGATCATCATCGCCCTGGGCGCCATGACCTGGGTGAGCACCCACAAGCTGGACCCCTACCGGCCGCTGGAGCGCATCGACGCCGGGCGCCCGCTGCCCGAGGGCGTGGAGCCGCTGGTCATCGAGGTGGTGTCCCTGGACTGGAAGTGGCTGTTCTTCTACCCCGAGCAGGGCATCGCCACGGTCAATGAGCTGGCGGCGCCGGTGGATCGTCCGATCCGCTTCAAGATTACCTCCGACCGGGTGATGAACTCGTTCTTCATCCCCGCTCTGGCCGGCCAGATCTATTCCATGGCCGGCATGGAGACCAAGCTGCACGCGGTGATCAACGAGCCCGGCGTCTACGACGGCTTCTCCGCCAACTACAGCGGCGCCGGCTTCTCGCAGATGCGCTTCAAGTTCCACGGCCTCAGCGACGCCGACTTCGATGCCTGGGTCGCTGAGGTGAAAAGCAGCGACGAGGCGCTCAGCCGCGCGGAATACCGGGAGCTGGAGCAACCCAGCGAGAACCACCCGGTGACCTACTACGCCAGCGCCGATGACAACCTCTATCACGACATCCTCAACCGGTGTCTGAACGAGGGCGATGTGTGCATGGACGAGATGATGGCCTTCACGGAACTGGGCATGCCCATGTGCATCGCCGGCGATCCCCGCGATCGCAAGGCGCGCCGCGAGGACAACGAGCTTCGCGAACTTCTGGACCTGACCATGGCCGACGACAGCGACCGTCGGTCCCTCAATCAGTAAACGCTGCCAGCGTCGGATAAGAGATGTCTGAATTGGACCTGACAAAGCTGATCTTCGGTCGCCTCTCCTGGGAGTCGATCCCGTTACACGATCCCATCCTGATCGGCACCTTCATCATGGTCGCCATCGGCGGCACCGCGGTGTTCGGTTTCATTACCTACAAGAAGGCCTGGGGTTACCTGTGGCATGAGTGGTTCACCAGCATCGACCACAAGAAGATCGGCATCATGTACATGGTGCTGGGTCTGGTGATGCTGCTGCGCGGCTTCGCCGACGCCATCATGATGCGCATCCAGCAAGCCTGGGCGTTCGGCGGTTCGGAGGGCTATCTGCCGCCGGAGCACTACGACCAGATCTTCACCGCCCACGGCGTGATCATGATCTTCTTCGTCGCCATGCCGCTGATCACCGGCGTCATGAACTATGTGGTGCCCCTGCAGATCGGCGCCCGCGACGTGGCCTTCCCGTTCCTCAACAACTTCAGCTTCTGGATGACCACCGCCGGCGCCGTGCTGGTGATGGTGTCGCTGTTCATCGGCGAGTTCGCCAAGACCGGCTGGCTGGCCTATCCACCGCTGTCGGGGATCATAAAGAGTCCCGGAGTGGGGGTGGATTACTACATATGGGCGCTACAGATCGCCGGGGTGGGGACACTGCTATCGGGGGTCAACCTGCTGGTCACCATCGTCAAGATGCGGGCCCCGGGCATGTCCCTGATGCGCATGCCGGTATTCACCTGGACCGCGCTGTGCACCAACGTGCTGATCGTCGCCGCCTTCCCGGTACTGACCGCGGTGCTGGCGCTGCTGGCGCTGGACCGCTACGCCGACTTCGCGTTCTTCACCACCGATCTGGGTGGCAACGTGATGATGTACATCAACCTGATCTGGATCTGGGGTCACCCGGAGGTGTACATCCTGATTCTGCCGGCGTTCGGTATCTTCTCCGAAGTGGTCTCCACCTTCTCGCGCAAGCGCCTGTTCGGCTACGCGTCCATGGTCTACGCCACGGTGGTGATCACGGTGCTGTCGTACCTGGTGTGGCTGCACCACTTCTTCACCATGGGCTCCGGGCCGACGGTGAACTCGTTCTTCGGCATCACCACCATGATCATCTCGATCCCCACCGGGGCCAAGGTGTTCAACTGGCTGTTCACCATGTACCGCGGCCGCATCGAGTTCGACGTACCGATGCTGTGGACGGTGGGCTTCATCATCACCTTCGTGATCGGTGGCATGACCGGTGTGCTGCTGGCGGTGCCGCCGGCGGACTTCGTGCTGCACAACAGCCTGTTCCTGGTGGCGCACTTCCATAACGTGATCATCGGCGGCGTGCTGTTCGGCCTGTTCGCCGGCATCACCTACTGGTACCCGAAGGCGTTCGGTTACAAGCTGGATCCGTTCTGGGGCAAGATGTCGTTCTGGTTCTGGACCATCGGCTTCTATTTCGCCTTCATGCCGCTGTACGTGCTGGGCCTGATGGGCGTGACCCGCCGCATGAACAAGTTCGACGATCCGTCCCTGCAAATCTGGTTCGTGATCGCCGCCTTCGGCGCGATCCTGATCGCCATCGGCATCGCCAGCTTCCTGATCCAGCTGTACGTCAGCTACCGCCGCCGCGACGAGCTGCGCGACGACAGCGGTGATCCGTGGCACGGCCGCACCCTGGAGTGGTCCACCTCCTCGCCGCCGCCGTACTACAACTTCGCGTTCACGCCCCGGGTGCACGATCTGGACGCCTGGTGGCAAATGAAGGAGCACGGCTACCAGCGGCCGACCAGCGGCTTCCTGCCGATCCACATGCCCAAGAACACCGGCGCCGGCATCATTCTGGCGGGCATCAGCACGGTGCTGGGCTTCGCGTTGATCTGGCACATGTGGCTGCTGGCGGGCGTGAGCTTCTTCGCCCTGCTGGCGGTGGCCATCGGCCATACCTTCAACTATGACCGCGACTATCACATCCCCGCCGACGAAGTGGCCGGGATCGAGGCGGAACGTACACGGATGCTTGCCAACCATGTCTGAGATCACCCACGACACCCTGGCCGGTAGCGCGGAAGACGGGCAGCGCCTGCAATTCCACGAGACCACCGAGCACCACCCGGAGACCGGCACGCTGCTGGGCTTCTGGATCTACCTGATGAGCGACTGCCTGATCTTCGCCAGTCTGTTCGCCACCTACGGGGTGCTCGGCCGTGCCTACGCCCACGGCCCCACCGGCCAGGAACTGTTCGACCTGCCGCTGGTGGCGATGAACACCACCCTGCTGCTGCTGTCGTCGATCACCTACGGCTTCGCCATGCTGCGCATGCAGATGGGCAAGCTCGGCGGCGTGATGGTATGGCTGGCGATCACCGGCCTGCTCGGCGCCGGCTTCCTGGGTCTGGAGCTGTACGAGTTCCATCACCTGATCACCGAGGACGCCGGCCCCGGCCGCAGCGCCTTCCTGAGCTCGTTCTTCGCCCTGGTCGGCACCCACGGCCTGCACGTGCTGTTCGGCATCGTGTGGCTGGTGACCCTGCTGTTCCAGCTTAAGAAGCACGGTCTGATCGCCGAGAACCGCCGCCGGCTGTTCTGCCTGTCCATGTTCTGGCACTTCCTGGACGTGGTCTGGATCGGCGTGTTCACCTTCGTTTATCTGATGGGAGTGCTGCCATGAGCCAGTCCGATCACGCGCATGATGCCCACGGCCACGATCATCACGACGACGCGCCGCACAGCACCTTCAAGGGCTACATGACCGGTTTCGTGCTGTCGGTGATTCTCACCGCCATCCCGTTCTGGCTGGTGATGGCCGGGGTGATCCAGGATTCCGGCATGACCGCGCTGGTGATCCTGGGCTTCGCCGCGGTGCAGATCGTGGTGCACATGATCTACTTCCTGCACATGAACTTTCACTCCGAGGGTGGCTGGAACATGCTGGCCTTGATCTTCACGGCGGTGATCGTGTTCATCGCCCTGGCCGGTTCACTGTGGGTGATGTACCACCTGAACGTGAACATGATGCCCGGGTTGATGAAGGAGTATCTGTAAGCGCATGTCCCGCTCGGCCGCCGCGCCGGTGGGCGCCCGTCGCCAGGTTGCCCGCGTGCTGTGGGGGCTGCTGGCGCTGGGCGCCTTGCTGGGCTTTCTGGCCCTGGGCCATTGGCAGGTGGAGCGGCGCGCCTGGAAGCTGGACCTGATCCAGCGCGTCGATGAGCGGGTCCACGCCGACCCGCTGTCCGCCCCCCGCCCGGCGGACTGGGCGTCGCTCAATGAAGACCGGGACGAATACCGCCCGGTGCGTCTGCAAGGCCGCTATCTGCCCGACCGCGACACCCTGGTACAGGCCACCACCCGGCTGGGCGGCGGCTACTGGGTGATGAGCCCGCTGGCCCGCGACGACGGCAGCGTGGTGCTGATCAACCGGGGTTACGTGGCCGACCGCGACGCCGATTACGCGCGCCCGGACGGGCCGGTGTCGGTGACCGGCCTGCTGCGCCTGAGCCAGCCCGGCGGCGGCTTCCTGCGCGACAACGACCCCCAGGCGGATCGCTGGTATTCCCGGGACCTGGAGGCCATCGCTTCCGCCCGCGGGCTGGACCCGGTGGCGCCGTATTTCGTGGACGTCACCGGTGACCCGGAGGCGGCGCCCGCCACCGGGCCGGTGCCCGGGCTCACGGTGATCGAGTTTCACAACAATCACCTGGTCTACGCCGTCACCTGGTATATGCTCGCCCTGATGGTGGCCGCCGGCGCGCTGTTCGTGGCGCGTCACGAATTCCGGTCCGCGCCCCGGGGAGACAAACGCCATGACCGCACCGGTATCCACTGAGCTCGACGCCACCGGCCGCAAGAACATGCAGCAACTGATCCAGCTCCGCTGGATCGCGGTGCTCGGCCAGATCGGCACCATTCTGGTGGCCAACCTGGTGTTCCAGGTGGCGCTGCCGGTGCACTACATGCTGGCGGTGCTGGCCGGCCTGGTGGCGTTCAACGGTCTCAGCATGCTGCGCCTGAGGTGGGTGCGCCGCGAGGTCAGCAACGGCGAGTTGTTTCTGGCGCTGCTGGTGGATGTGGTCACCTTCACCTTGCAGCTGTGCCTGAGCGGCGGCGCCACCAACCCCTTTATCTTTCTCTATCTGTTGCAGGTGGTGCTGGCGGCGGTGCTGCTGGAGGCCTGGTCCACCTGGCTGATCGTGCTGGTTACCGCCGTGGGCTTCGTGTGGCTGGAGTTCGCCGGCCGCCCGCTGACCCTGCCGCCGGACTACGAACGCGGCCCGTTCAGCCTTTACATCCAGGGCATGCTGATCTGCTTCGTGCTCAACGCGGTGCTGCTGGTGATCTTTATCAGCCGCATCACCCGCAACCGGCGGGAACGGGACGAGCGGCTGGCCGCTTTGCGCCAGCGCGCCGCCGAGGAAGAGCACATCGTGCGCATGGGCCTGCTGGCCTCCGGCGCCGCCCACGAGCTGGGTACGCCGCTGTCCACCCTGGCGGTGATCCTCGGCGACTGGCGCCATATGCCGGTGTTGAAGGGCGACGCGGACCTGGATCAGGAGATCGCCGAAATGCAGGCCCAGGTGCAGCGCTGCAAGTCCATCGTCAGCGGCATTCTGCTGTCCGCCGGCGAGGCCCGGGGCGAATCCTCGGCGGAAACCACGGTGCACGCCTTTCTCGACGACATCGTCAACGAATGGCGACGCACCCGCCCGGTGGAGGACTTCGCCTACTACAATGAGTTCGGCGAGGACGTGGACATCGCGTCCGACTCGGCCATCAAGCAGAGCCTGCACAACATGCTCGACAACGCCCTGGAAGCGTCGCGGCGCCGGGTGGTACTCACGGTGCGCCGCCGCGAGGAAGAACTGGTGCTGACGGTGAGCGACGACGGCCCGGGCTTCAGCGACGCCATGTTGTCGCGGCTGGGACGACCCTATCAGTCCACCAAGGGCCGGGCGGGCAGCGGCCTGGGGCTGTTTCTGGTGGTCAATGTGGCGCGTACCCTGGGCGGCGGGCTGGAAGCCCGCAACCGCCCCCAGGGCGGCGCCGAGGTCACCTTGTCGCTGCCGCTGGACTCACTGATGCTGGAAGACGCGCAGCAAGGAGAACCCTGATGAACGCCGACACCGAAACGCCGGACGGCGCCCGGCGGCTGCTGATCGTCGAGGACGACGCCGCCCTGGCGCGCACTCTCGGTCGCTCCTTCGAGCGGCGCGGCTACCTGGTGCGCAGTGTGGAAGGCATGGACGGGCTGGCGGAAACCCTGGCCGAGTACCGCCCCGGCTATGCGGTGGTGGACCTCAAGCTCAAGGGTGACGCCTCCGGCCTGACCTGCGTGCAGGCGCTCCACGACCACGACCCGGACATGCTGATCGTGGTGCTCACCGGCTACGCCAGCATCGCCACGGCGGTGGAGGCGATCAAGCTGGGTGCCTGCCATTACCTGGCCAAGCCGTCCAACACCGACGACATCGAAGCCGCTTTCGAACGCGCCGACGGCAGCACCGACGTGGCGGTGGAAGGCCGCCCCACCTCGATCAAGACCCTGGAATGGGAACGCATCCACCAAACCCTGGCGGAAACCGGCTTCAATATCTCCGAAACCGCCCGCCGGCTGGGGATGCACCGGCGGACACTGGCGCGCAAGCTGGGTAAGCGGCAGGTTAAATAAGCGGCCTTGTGGCGGCCAGTTGAAAGTTAAAAGTTAAAAGTTAAAACGCGGACGGGGTGGGTGGGGCGGGCAAGGCCCTGCCCGCACTTCAGGCCCAGGGGCGCCTGGAAGGCCAATCCGTGGCCCCCCTTTCAACTTTTCACTTTCAACTTTCAACTGCCCCTAAGGCATCAACCGCGTCGGCGCGGCGCGCCCCTCCCCGGCGTAGTACCAATGCCGATGCGGCAGGTCCGCCAGTTCCAGCACCTTAACGTGTTCCGCGCGCAGCACCAGGATGGAAAAATCCTCGGCGATGTGGTCCCCCGGCTGCGGCAGGCCGGTCTGGTGCAGGCTGCCCGGCGGCGGGCCGTGGAAGCGGGCGCGGTCGGCGTCGTTCAGCTTCTCCCAGAGCCGTTGGCAGTCCTCCGGGTGGCTGTCCGGCAACAGAAATCGTACCGGCCCGCGAAAGCGCCACTGGGTGCGGCTGGTCAGGTCGTACCAGCAGGCTTCCGCGTGGGGGTGGCCGCGCGCAGGCGCCTGGCGCTGCAGCTCGATCACCTTCTCGCTGCGCTGGTCGGTGGTGAACCACAGCTCGGCGCCGTGTCGCTCGCGCAGCGCCAGGGTACGGCAACGGGCGCCGTCCGGCCCCACGGTGGCGAGCTGGGCGAAGCAGTGCGGCGCGCCGGCGCGGGTGGCATCGAACCAGGCGGTCCAGGGTTGAGGTACGCTCATGGGGTGTCTCCCTCCTTGGCTGATCGTTGGCTTTTGCGTTGCTCGCGGGCTAGAATCCGGCCATTCATTCGCTTGAACGTCCCCGAGGATTCGTGGTGATGCTGTCGCGCCCGCACAATCCGCTGCTGTTTTCCGCCTCCCGCGGCCCCGCCCGCTGGCGATGGTGAAGCTCGCCCCCGCGCGCCGTTGAGGCGCGTCCGCCGGTAACGGCGCCCCTTTGTTTTCGCTACAATCCGACACCTGAATAAGAACCGGGGACCATCATGTCACCACGCAATCTCGACGATGCCGCCCGTCAGGGCTTTACCCGCGTACCGGTGGTGCGCGAAGTGCTGGCGGATCTGGACACGCCGCTGTCCGCCTATCGCAAACTGGCCGCCGGGCCGTACAGCTACCTGTTCGAGTCGGTGCAGGGCGGCGAGCGCTGGGGGCGCTACTCCATGATCGGGCTGCCCGCCCGGGAAGTGGTGCGCATCACCGGCCAGCATATCATTGTCGACGGCGAGAGCGGGCGCCGGGAATTGCAGTGCGAGGACCCGATCGCCTGGATTGAGGGCTACCGCCGGCAGTATCGCGCCCCGGATATTCCCGGCCTGCCGCGCTTCAACGGCGGCCTGGTGGGCTATTTCGGTTACGACAGCGTGCGCTATTTCGAGCCCCGGCTGGGCCCGGCGCCGGGGGAGGATGTGCTGGGGGTGCCGGACATCCTGCTGATGCGCTCCGAGGAAGTGGTGGTGTTCGATAATCTGCGCGGCAGCCTGTTCCTGGTGGTCCACGTGGATCCGACCGAGGCCGGCGCCGAGGCCCGCGCCGAAGCGCGCCTGGACGAGCTGGAAACCCGGCTGCGCGCGCCGCTGCCCGAGCCGGAGCATCAGGTTTACGGCGAGCCGGTGGACGAGAACGACTTCGTCTCCGAGTTTCCCCGCGATCGCCACGCGGCGGCGGTGGAAACGATCCGCGAGTACATCCTCGCCGGCGACGTGATGCAGGTGGTGCCGGCCCAGCGCATGAGCTGTGAATTCCCGGCCCCGGCCATGGACCTGTACCGGGCGCTGCGCTACCTGAACCCGTCGCCGTACATGTTCTATCTGGATCTGGAGGACTTCCACATCGCCGGCTCCTCGCCGGAGATCCTCACCCGGGTGGAGGACGACCAGGTCACGGTGCGCCCCATCGCCGGCACCCGCAAACGCGGCGCCACGCCGGAGCGCGACAAGGAACTGGAAGAAGAGCTGCTGGCCGACCCCAAGGAAATCGCCGAGCATCTGATGCTGATCGATCTGGGCCGCAATGACGTGGGCCGGGTGGCGAAGCCCGGCCAGGTGCGCGTCACCGGCCATATGGAGATCGAGCGCTACTCCCACGTGATGCACATCGTCTCCAACGTGGAAGGCACCCTGCGCGAGGGCCTCGGCCCCCTGGAGGTGCTGGCCGCCACCTTCCCGGCGGGCACCCTCAGCGGCGCGCCCAAGATCCGTGCCATGGAAATCATCGACGAGCTGGAACCCACCAAGCGCGGTGTCTACGGCGGCGCGGTGGGCTACATCGGCTTCAACGACGACATGGACATGGCCATCGCCATCCGCACCGCGGTGGTCAAGGACGGCCGGCTCTATGTGCAGGCCGGCGGCGGCATCGTCGCCGATTCGGTGCCGGACCTGGAGTGGAAGGAAACCATGAACAAGGCACGCGCCGTGTTCCGCGCCGTGAACATGGCCCTCGGCGGGCTCGATCTGAACGGGGAGGGCAAGTAATGCGCGTGCTGATGATCGACAACTACGACAGTTTTACCTACAACCTGGTGCAGTACCTGCAGGAACTGGGCGCCGAAGTGCTGGTGCACCGCAACGACCGGATCGATCTGGCCGGCATGGAAGCGCTCGACGCCGACCGGCTGATGATCTCCCCGGGCCCCTGCACGCCCAACGAGGCGGGCATTTCCGTGGACGCCATTCGCCACTTCGCCGGCAAGCTGCCGATTCTCGGCGTGTGCCTGGGCCACCAGGCCCTGGGGCAGGCGTTCGGCGCCAAGGTGGTACGGGCGCGCACCGTGATGCACGGCAAGACCTCGCCGGTGTATCACACCGGCCAGGGCGTGTTCCGGGGCCTGCCCAGCCCCTACGTGGCCACCCGCTACCATTCCCTGGTGGTGGACAAGGCCAGTCTGCCGGACTGCTTCGAGATCACCGCCTGGACCCTGGACGACAACGGCGACATGGACGAGATCATGGGCATGCGTCACAAGGAACTGCCCCTGGAAGGCGTGCAGTACCATCCGGAGTCGATTCTCACCGAGCACGGCCACGACCTGCTGAACAACTTTCTCAAGGGGGAGCGCGCATGAACATCAAGGAAGCCCTGGCCACGGTGGTGGACCATATCGACCTGACCACCGACCAGATGCAGGGCGTGATGCGCGAGATCATGACCGGCGGCGCCACCGACGCTCAGATCGGCGGTTTTCTGGTGGCCCTGCGCATGAAGAGCGAATCCCTGGATGAGATCACTGGCGCCGCCATGGTGATGCGTGAACTGGTCACCCCGGTGGTGGTGGACAACCGCCGCCATCTGGTGGACATCGTCGGCACCGGCGGCGACGGCGCCAACCTGTTCAACGTGTCCACCGCCAGCGCCTTCGTGGCCGCCGCCGCCGGCTGCCGGGTGGCCAAGCACGGCAACCGCTCGGTGAGCTCGAAAAGCGGCTCCTCGGACCTGCTGGAAGCGGCCGGCATCCGTCTCGATCTGAGCCCGGCGGACATCGCCCGTTGCGTGGACGGCGTGGGCGTGGGCTTCATGTTCGCGCCGGCCCATCACGGCGCCATGAAGTACGCCATCGGCCCGCGCAAGGAACTGGGCATGCGCACCCTGTTCAATATCCTCGGGCCGATGACCAATCCGGCCGGCGTGCAACGCCTGGTGGTGGGGGTGTTCTCCGACAAGCTGTGCCGGCCCATGGCCGAGGTGCTGGGGCGGCTGGGCGCCGAGCATGTGATGGTGGTGCACGGCCTGGACGGCCTGGACGAGATCAGCCTGGCCGGGCGCACCCATGTGGCTGAGTACAAGGACGGCACCGTCAACGAATACACGCTGACGCCGGAAGACGTGGGGCTGGAGTCCGATTCCCTGGTGGGGTTGGACGTGACCGACCCGCAGGCGTCCCTGGCGCTGATTCGCGATGCCTTCGGCAAGCGCAAGGGCCACCACGCCGGCAAGGCCGCCGACATGATCGCGCTCAATGCCGGCGCCGCCATCTACGTGGCCGGTGTCACCCGCACCCTGGAGGGGGGGGTTCGGATGGCGGAGGATCTGGTCCACAATGGCGAGGCTGCGGAACGCATGCGCGAACTGGCGCAATTCTCAGTCGCCCTCAAAGAGGAGGTGTAGAGCCCAGCATGAGCGAGACGATTCTGGACCGCATCATTGAACGCAAGCGGGCGGAGATCCACGCCGGCCAGCAGCATTATACGATCGGTGATTTCGAGGCCATGGCGCGGAACCAGGGCAAGGCCCGGGGCTTCGCCGCGGCGTTGTACCGCAGCGTCGCCGAACAGCGGCCGGCGGTGATCGCCGAGGTCAAGAAGGCCTCGCCCAGCAAGGGCGTGATCCGTGAGGATTTCGACCCGGTGGACATCGCGCGCCGCTATCAGGCGGCCGGTGCCAGCGCCCTGTCGGTGCTTACCGACGAGGAATTCTTCCAGGGGCACGAGGATTATCTGCGCGCTGCCCGTAACGCGGTGACCCTGCCGGTGCTGCGCAAGGACTTCATGATCGACCCCTGGCAGATCTTCCAGAGCCGCGCCATGGGCGCCGACGCCGTGCTGCTGATCGTGGCGGCGCTGTCCGACGCCCAGCTCGACGAGCTTTACCACGCCGCCCAGCGGGCCGGCTGCGATGTGCTGGTGGAGGTGCATTCCGGGGAGGAGCTGGAGCGCGCCATGAAGCTGAACATCGAGCTGGTGGGCATCAACAACCGGAACCTGAAAACCTTCGAGACCAGCCTGGACACGACGCTGACCCTGGCCGAGCAGGTCCCCGGCGACCATCTGGTGATCACCGAGAGCGGCATCCACAGCCGTGAGGACGTGCGGTTGATGCGCGACAGCGGCATCAACGGCTTCCTGGTCGGTGAGGCCTTCATGAAGGCGGACGACCCGGGCGCCGCTCTCAAGGCGTTGTTCTTCTAGCGTGTGATTTGAGACGGGTCGCTTGAAGCAAAAAAGCCCGCGTCAGCGGGCTTTTTCATTACCGGGGCGGGGCGTCGTCAGCGGGTGCCGTAGACCACCATGGTCTTGCCCTTCACCGACACCAGGCCCTGCTCTTCCAGGTTCTTGAGAACCCGGCCCACCATTTCCCGGGAACAGCCGACGATACGACCGATCTCCTGGCGGGTGACCTTGATCTGCATGCCGTCCGGGTGGGTCATGGCGTCGGGCTGCTTGCACAGGTCCAGCAGGGTGCCGGCCACCCGGCCGGTCACGTCCAGAAACGCCAGGTCGCCCACCTTGCGGGTGGTGGCGCGCAGGCGGCCGGCGATCTGCGCGGACACCGCGAACAGAATGTCGGCGTCCTCGCGGGTCAGCTGGCGGAATTTGGCGTAGCTGACCTCCGCCACCTCGCACTCGGTTTTCGCCTTGACCCAGGCGGAGCGGCTCGGCTCGGCCTCGAACAGCCCCATCTCACCGAAGAAATCGCCGGCGTTCAGGTAGGCCATGATCATTTCGCGGCCGTCGTCGTCCTCGATCATGACGGTGACGGAACCCTTGAGGATGTAATATAAGGCGTCCGATTCGTCGCCGGCGTAAATAATCGTGCTTTTGGCCGGGTATTTACGGCGGTGGCAATTGGCCAGAAACCGATCCAGGTTGGGAATTATCTTATTTCCGTCGCTCATGGGAACTCTGCTTTGGCACTGCTTGAAGGCTTTCTGGGCTTGGGGCCGGAAGCCGGAAAAAAGTCGTAGCAATTCAAGCTAAAGGAGTTTGCCTTTTTTTCACGTGGCTGCCAAGGGATGTGGTGCACACTCTGTATCTTCCTGTCTCCCCTCCTGACCGCCCGCAACGCCGCCGCCACGGGCGGTCGGGCTATGGCGAAACGCCGCTCTGTGGTAGTCTGCGCGGCCATTCCGGGACGCTTTGAGCAGGAGAGAGCGGATGAAGGCGGTGGTCGAATGGCAGGGCGATGTCTGCTTCCAGGCGGAATCCGGCAGCGGGCACTCCATCGTGATGGACGGTCCTCCGGACCACGGTGGCAAGAATCGGGGCGCGCGCCCCATGGAAACCGTGCTGATGGGCCTGGGCGGTTGCTCCAGCTTCGACGTGGTGCACATTCTCGGCAAGGCCCGGCAGGACGTGACCTCCTGCCGCTGCGAACTCAGCGCGGAACGCGCCGAGGACGAGATTCCCGCCGTTTTTACCAAAATTCACCTGCACTTCGTGGTGGCCGGCAATAACCTCAAGGAAACGCACGTCAAGCGAGCGGTGTCCTTGTCCGCGGAGAAGTACTGTTCCGCGACCATCATGCTCAGCCGTGGGGGTGTCGAGGTAACCCACAGCTATACCATCGAGTCCCGCTAACGCGGTAGCAACGGTCAACGGGGAAACGCCGTGGTGAAAGATCCCAATCCCAAGATTACGGTCCATGGTTTCAACAACCTGACCAAATCCCTGAGTTTCAATATCTTCGATATCGCCTATGCGAAGACCGAGCAGCACCGCAAGGAGTACATCGAGTACATCGATGAGCTTTACAACGCGGAGCGGCTTACCGAGATTCTCACCAATGTGACGCGCATCATCGGCGCCAACATCCTCAATATCGCCCGCCAGGATTACGATCCCCAGGGCGCCAGCGTGACCATGCTGATCGCCGAGCACGAGTCGCCGCCCACCGATGAGGACTGGGACGAGGAAGCGCCGGGTCCGCTGCCGGATTCGGTGGTGGCGCACCTGAACAAGAGCCACGTGACGGTGCACACCTATCCGGAGTCGCACCCGGACAACGGCATCTCCACCTTCCGGGTGGACGTGGACGTGTCCACCTGCGGGGTGATTTCACCGCTGCGCGCGCTCAATTACCTGATCCACAGCTTCGATTCGGACATCGTCACCATCGACTACCGGGTGCGCGGCATGACCCGTGACGTGGACGGCACCAAGCATTACATCGACCACGACATCAACTCGATCCAGAACTTCCTGACCGAGAACACCCAGAACGCCTATCAGATGATCGACGTGAACGTGTATCAGGAGAACATCTTTCACACCAAGATGTTGCTCAAGGAGTTCGACATCGAGAACTACCTGTTCGGCGCCGGCAGCGACGAATTCGACGAGGCCGCCCTGGCCAACATCAAGGAGCGCCTGCGCACCGAGATGCTGGAGATCTTCTACAGCCGCAATATGTAGTCGTCGCAAGCTTCAAGCCGTAAAAAAACCGCCGGTTTCGCCGGCGGTTTTTTTATTCGTTCAAACCCGGTAGGTGGCGAAGGTCATCACCTTGCTCATCAGGGTCATGGCGCCGCGTATCGGTGGCGGCAGCGGGGCGCCGCCGGCGTCGCTGGCGGTGACCGCGTGCTTCAGTTCATCGGTGCGCATCTGTTCCAGAATGGCGC
Source organism: Alcanivorax sp. (assembly GCA_022449455.1). Lineage (GTDB taxonomy): Bacteria > Pseudomonadota > Gammaproteobacteria > Pseudomonadales > Alcanivoracaceae > Alloalcanivorax. Next base: position 72,724 of record JAKUPL010000019.1, read on the forward strand.
GGCTGCGGCGGTCACGCAGGGGCAGCCGCGCCATGTGATTCTCCAGGTGGCGCACCACCTGATTCTCCGTCTCCGCCACGAAGCCCAGGCTCCAGCGGTCGCCGGCCAGCCCGGCGCCGGCGCCCAGGGTGTAGCTCATGGCGTAGAAAATCGGATTAAGGCGGCTGGGCACGCCGCCCAGTTCACGGATGCGGTCCTCGCACCAGGCCAGATGATCCTCTTCCTCCCGGGCCGCCTCCTCCATGGCATGGCGCACATGGGGCAGGGTGGCGGTGCTGGCCTGACCCTGGTAGAGGCCCTGGGCGCACACCTCGCCGGTATGGTTGATGCGCATCAGCCCGGTCACGTGCCGCCGTTCGCCGTCGGACAGCGGGCCCTCGTCGCGGGCCTGATCAAGCCCGGGGGGCTGGCGCTCGGCGCGGGCGGAGCCCGGTGTCAGGGTGCGCATGGCGTTGTCCACCCGGCTGAGCAGGCGGTCCAGGGGGGTCAGCTGTCGCTCGGTCATCACGGTCTCCGGAGCAGGGTTGCGGGCATGCTAGCGCCAAAGGTGGCCGCCGTGAAGCGCCGGGCCGCCCGTCGTTGCGCTGGATCAAGCCGGATCGGCGGGGTCGGCCGGCCGGCCGGTGAACCGCACCAGGGCTTCGCGCAGCACACTCATTTCCACCGGTTTGGGGATGTGGGCGTTCATGCCCGACGCCAGGCTGCGTTCGCGGTGCTCGCGCAGGATATGGGCGGTCAGCGCCACGATCGGCACCGCCGGGCGGCCGCTGCGCCGTTCCTGCTCGCGGATGCGACGGGTGGCTTCGAAGCCGTCCATCACCGGCATCTCGCAGTCCATTAGAATCAGGTCGTAGCGGGTCCGTTCCGCCATCGCCACCGCCTCCTGGCCGTTGGCCGCCAGTTCCGGCGTCAGCCCCAGCTTGTGCAGCATGCCGCGGATCACCTTCTGGCTGAGCTTGTGGTCCTCCACCACCAGCAGCCGCAGGTGCGGGTCCGGCGCGGCCTGCGGATCATCGCGGGCGGGCGCCTTCAGGCCCAGTTCCTCGGCCAGAACCTGCTTGAGGCGGGGCGCCGACACCGGTTTCGGCAGCACCCGGTGGATGCCGGCATTGCGCGCCTCGTTGTCGTCGGGGGCGCTGTTCACGCCGCTGAGCATGATCAGCACCGCCGGGTGGGTGATCACCGGGTCCTCGTGGATGCGTGCCGCCAGTTGCAGGCCGCTCATGCCCGGCATCAGCTGGTCCACCAGCACCACGTCGTAGGGTTCGTGAATATTGGCCTGGGTACGCAGGGACGCCAGCGCTTCGCGGGGATCGTGGCTGGCGGTGACCCGCATCCCCCAGCTCAGCGCCAGATGGCGGATCACCCGGGTGACCGTGGAGGAATCGTCCACCACCAGCATGCTGCGGCCCTGCAGCAGGTGGTCGTCGGTGTCCGCCGGCGCGCGGCCCGGGTCCAGCGAGGGCAGCGGCAGCACGAACCAGTAGCCCGGCTCCGCGCCGTGTTCGTCGCGGCGGCCGTGGCGGCCGCCCATGGCGGTGATCAGCTGCTCCGCGATCACCCGGTTGAGGCCGGCGCTGTCCCGGCGGCTGTCCTGCTCGCGCAGCCGCCGCAGGCTGCCCGCCCGCAGGGCGCTGCCGGCCAGTTCGAAACGCACCAGGCCGGCCCGGCCGGTGGGTTCCAGGGAAATGTCGATGACCAGTTCGCCGGGCTGGGCGTGACGGATCAGGGCACCGATCAGGTTGGTGAGCACCTGACGCAGCCGGCCGGCGTCGCCTTCCACCAGGGTCGGCACATTGGTGTGCACATGGGTGATCAGCTCCACCTGCTTTTCCTCGGCGCGCTCGCGGAACAGGTCCACCGCGTCCATCAGCAGGTCGTGGGTGTTCAGGGCCTCCCGGTCCAGCTCCACCTCCTGGTCGGCCAGCTGCGAGTATTCCAGCACGTTGTTGATGATCTTCAGCAAATTCTCGCCGGCGTTACGGATGCCGCCCACGCATTCCCGCTGGTTCGGCGACAGGGGCGTGTCCTCGAGGATTTCGGCCATGCCGAGAATGCCGCTCAGCGGCGTGCGCACGTCGTGGCCCATGCGCGCCAGGGTTTCCCGCCGGGTGCGCTCCACCGCCTCCGCCACCGCCTGGTCGCGGCGTGCCTCGACCACCAGCCGTTGCCGGCGCTGCAGCTGGATGCGCAGGCCCACCGCCTGCACCAGGGCCGCCAGGTTGACCGCGATCATCACGCTCAGCACCAGGTCGAAGCCGCCGTCGGCGATGCCGAACATGGTCAGGCAGGCCAACACCAGCGGGCTGGAGATCAGCAGGCTGGTGAAGAAGTAGAGGCTGCCCTGGGGCGCCTCCCGGTGCCAGGCCTGATAGGCCAGCATCACCAGCAGCGCCGCCGCCACCAGCGCCAGGCCGAAGGCCAGGCTCAGGCCGGTGACCACCGGCAGCCAGGGCGCCGCCAGCAGGCCCGCCACCGCCAGCCCGGAGACGCCGAGCAGCAGACGGTGCAGCCAGGGTGCGTAGCGGCGGCTGTCCACGAAGGTGCGGCCGACCCCACAGGCGCACACAATCACCAGCATGATCGATGCCACCTTCAGCGCCGGCAGCGCCGGGCCCCAGAACGGGCTGTCGGCGAGCTGGCCGGAGGCGAACAGCAGCAGCGCCACCATCGCCACCAGGAAGCCGGCGTGGTAGCCGTGGCTGGGGCCGCCGCGCAACAGGGCCACCAGCAGGTTGTAGAGCGCCAGGGTCAGCATCACGCCGAGCAGCACCCAATACAGCAGGTAACGGGGGTCGTGGTCGACGGCGCCGGCCAGGTCGGTGAGGCTCACCGAATAGAGCATGCTGCCGCGCGGATTGACCCGCCAGTAGAACACCTGAGCGCGCTGCGGGGGTAATTCCACCAGGTAAACCGGATCGCGGCGCGTGAACCGTTCCGCCTCGGTGGCCGGGCGGTAGCCGTCGGCGCCGGGTACGAACAGGGTACTGTCGGAATAATTACGTGGCCCCAGTACCAGCGCGAAGCGGCCCGCCACCGGCAGGTCGTTGCGTACCGCCACGCGGATCCACCACGGATGGTCGCTGAGGCCCAGCCGTTCCACGAAGCGCGCGCCGGGCTGGAAGTCGCCGTCGTGGGCGCCGGCGGCCAGGGCCGCCACGGTGAAGGTGCCGTCCGGGTCGGCCAGGTATTCGGAATAGATGGTGATGCGGGCCTCGTCCAGCGGGCCGGCGATCACATAGGGGGGCGGCGTGCCGGCCCGTGCCAGGCCGCCGAGCAGCAGCGCGCCGACCATTAACCACCAAGGGACCCTCAACCAAGGCACCATCGGCCAACGCCGCGCGGCGCGCGGCGGCCTAGCGTGGCGCCATCGCCTCGGCGTCCTGTTGGTCCTGTCCTGCCCTGTCGTCATCGTTTCCCCGATCCAGCACCAGGGCGTCCAGCCCCGCCTCGGAGAGGATATAGGCTCCCAGCTCGCTACGTCGACCTTCCGCGCACAGCACATAGGTAAAGGCGCGTTCCAGGCGCCCGGCGCGCTGGCGCAGTTCGTGCAGCGGCAGATTGCGGGCGCCGGGGATCATGTCGTGGCGCGCTTCCATCGGCAGGCGCACGTCCACCAGCACCAGGGGCCGTTCCCCTTCCAGCACCAGGGTGTCCAACTGGTCCTCGCTGAGGCGACGGATCACCGAGGCCTGCAGCAGCGCCTGGAAGTCTCCCTTGTCCAGGCACATCAGCTCGCCGTCGCTGGTCATGGTGACGGTGGCGTTGCGGGGCTGGTCGCTGATCAGGGCGTCCTCGCCGAAGAAACGTCCGGCGGACAGCGCCGCCAGGGGCTCGCTGCCGGCGGCGCCGGCGCGGGTGACCATGGCCTTGCCGCGCTTGATCACGTAGAAGGTGTCGCCGGCGGCGCCTTCCTCGATCACCGTCTCGCCCAGTTGCACCGGCCGCGGCTGGAACTTGACGAACAAGGCGTGCAGCTGCGCCGGCGGCACCTGGGCCAGCAGCCCGGAGGCGAGCAGGGCGTCCATCCAGTCGTGGTCGTCGGGATGGTCGTCCGGCAGCAGGTCCGGGGCCTGGGTCCAGGCCATCAACAGGTCCAGCTTGTCCCGGTCGATGCTGTACAGCACGGCGCTGTCGCGGGTGATGGCGTTGACCGTATGGCGCGGATAGTTGTCCAGGGCCAGATAGTTTTCGTCGTCGGCGGCGGCGAACACGCGCACCGAGTAGCCGGCGTCGATCAGATCCAGCTCGCCCTCGATCAGAAAGAACGCCTGGTCCGACCTGTGCCCCCGTTTGAACAGCAGCCGCCCGGCGGGCAGCCGGTGCACCTGAAACTGGTCGCGGATTTCGCGCAGATGGGACGGGCTCAGGCCGTCGAACGGAATGAACAGGCTCAGGCGGTCCAGGTCGGGACGCGGCGGCTGTTCCTCCGCGACCGGCCGGGGGCCGTTCCCCTCGGTGGCGCTCATGGTGTTCCCCCGATAGCGTTTTTCCGGTGCGGGTCTTGGCTGCCCGCTGCTCAGCCCTTCACTCTAGGGGGTTTGCGGTCAGCCCGCACCTGGCACGGCGGCCGGATGTGAACCAGGGCAGGGGGCGGGTCTCAGTCGATCAGCGCCAGCAGGGTCACGGCGGCGCCGCTGAGCATCAGCAACAGGAACACCAGCCGGCGCATGGCCTGCTCGCTCAGGGGCGGCGGATAGCGATGGCCCAGCCAGGACACCAGCGCCACCACCGGCAGGCTCATCAGGCCGGTGCGCAGCACGTCGCCGGTAAGGTCGCCGTGCAGGGAGACCACCGTCAGGCGGCCCAGGGAGGTCAGGGAGAACAGCGCCACCAGGGTCAGGCGCAGGGTGGCGGCGGGCACCGGCTGCCGGTAGAACTGGTAGACCACCGGCGGGCCGCTGATGCTGAACAGGCCGCCGAAGAAGCCGCCCAGGGCCCCGGCACCGATGAACGCCGGCGGCGAGGACAGGGTGTCGCGCTGGTGGGGCCGGCGCGCCATCACCGCGCCGGCGCCGAAGATCAGCAGGCCGAGCAGCAGATGCAGCAGGTATTCCGCGTTGCGGTCCAGGTAGCCCAGGGCGGCCACGCCCAGGGCCATGGCCGGCAGGCCGCCGGTCAGACTCAGGGCGATCAGCCGCCAGTTCACCTGACGCAGGCGCGGCAGCACCACCACCGAGGCCAGCATCAGGTTCATGATATTGAGCGCGGTGGCGGTGACCGGAATCGACGCCACCTGGGTGAGAGTGACCACGGTGAGCACGAAGATGCCCAGGGCGAACCCGGTCACCGTCTGGATGTAGCAGCCGACGGCCACCGCCGCCAGGAACAGGGGGATCGATTCAGGCACGGCGTGCCGTCACGATTGTTCCCGCGCTACCGCCCGGTAGCCGATGTCGGTGCGATGGTAGGCGTCGCGCCAGGTGATTTTCGCCACCGCCTCATAGGCGCGGCGCTGGGCATCGGCGACGCTGTCGCCCAGGGCGGTGACGCACAGCACCCGGCCACCGTTGGTGACCACCTGGCCGCCCTGCTCGGCGGTGCCGGCATGGAACACCTTGACGGTGTCCGAGTCGGCGTCGTCCAGGCCGCTGATGGCGTCGCCCTTGTCGTAGCCGTCCGGGTAGCCGCCGGCGGCCATCACCACGCCCAGGGTGGGGCGCGGGTCCCAGTCGGCCTCGATCCGGTCAAGCTGGCCGTCCAGGGCGGCCAGGCACAGCGCCGCCAGATCGGAGCGCAGGCGCATCATGATCGGCTGGGTTTCCGGGTCGCCGAAGCGACAGTTGTATTCGATCACCTTGGGCTGGCCGTCGGCGCCGATCATCAGGCCGGCGTACAGGAAGCCGGTGTAGGGCATGCCCTCGGCGGCCATGCCCGCCACGGTGGGGCGGATCACCTGGTCCATGATGCGCTGGTGAATCTCGTCGGTGACCACCGGCGCCGGTGAATAGGCGCCCATGCCGCCGGTGTTGGGGCCGCTGTCGCCGTCGCCCACGCGCTTGTGGTCCTGGCTGGTGGCCATCGGCAGGATGTGCTCGCCGTCGACCATGACGATGAAGCTGGCTTCCTCGCCGTCCAGGAATTCCTCCACCACCACCCGGTGGCCGGCGTCGCCGAACTTGTTGCCGTCCAGCATATCGCGCACCGCGTCCTCGGCTTCTTCCAGGGTCATGGCCACGATCACGCCCTTGCCGGCGGCCAGGCCGTCGGCCTTGATCACGATCGGCGCGCCCTGTTCGCGCACATAGGCGAGGGCCTCATCCATGTCCGTGAAGTTGCCGTAGGCGGCGGTGGGAATGGCGTGGCGGGCCAGAAAGTCCTTGGTGAAGGCTTTGGAGCCTTCCAGTTGGGCGGCGGCCTTGGAGGGGCCGAAGCACTTCAGGCCACGGGCCTGGAAGTAGTCCACCAGACCTTCCACCAGCGGCGCCTCGGGGCCGACGATGGTCAGCGCCACGCCTTCGCGCTCGGCCAGTTCGGCCAGGGCCGCCTGATCGCTCACGTCCACCGTCACGTTCTCCAGCTTGGCGTCCCGGGCGGTGCCGGCGTTGCCCGGTGCCACCAGCACCTTCTCCACCGCGTCCGCCTGGGCCACTTTCCAGGCCAGTGCATGCTCGCGGCCACCGCCGCCGATGATCAAGACTTTCATGTGGAACCGCCTCTGAGCCGTTTCGCGGGGTGCTTGATGAGGGGCAGCCCCGGTCGGTTGAAAGTTAAAAGTTAAAAGTTGAAAGGGCGCCCCGGTGAGGGTTTTAACTTTCTCCTTTCAACTTTCAACTGCTTTTAATGCCGGAAATGGCGCATGCCGGTGAACACCATCGCCATGTCCGCCTCGTCGGCGGCGGCGATCACTTCCTCGTCGCGGATCGAGCCGCCGGGCTGGATCACGCAGCGGATGCCGGTCTCGGCGGCGTTGTCGATGCCGTCGCGGAACGGGAAGAAGGCGTCGGAGGCCATCACCGAGCCCTTCACCTCCAGGCCCGCGTGCTCGGCCTTGATGGCGGCGATGCGCGCGGAATTGACGCGGCTCATCTGGCCGGCGCCGACACCGATGGTTTGCCGGTTGCGGGCGTAGACGATGGCGTTGGACTTGACGAACTTGGCCACCTTCCAGGCGAAGATCAGGTCGTGCATCTCGGCTTCCGTCGGCGCCCGCTTGGTGACCACCTTCAGGTCGCCCTCGGTGATCATGCCCACGTCCCGGTCCTGCACCAGCAGGCCGCCGTTGACGCGTTTGTAGTCCAGGCCCCGGGCGGTGGGGCCGTCGATCTCGCCGCACTCCATCACCCGCACGTTCTTCTTGGCGGCGGTCACGGCCAGGGCTTCTTCGCTGACCCGCGGGGCGATGATCACCTCCACGAACTGGCGGTCGACGATGGCCTTGGCGGTGGCCGCGTCCAGTTCCCGGTTGAAGGCGATGATGCCGCCGAAGGCGGATTCCGGGTCGGTGGCGAAGGCCAGGTCGTAGGCGTGTTCGACGCCGTCCAGGCTGACCGCCACGCCGCAGGGGTTGGCGTGCTTGACGATCACACAGGCCGGCTTGGTGAAGGATTTGACGCACTCCAGGGCGGCGTCGGTGTCGGCGATGTTGTTGTAGCTGAGCGCCTTGCCCTGCAGTTGGCGGGCGGTGGCGACGCTGGCGGCGGCCGGCTCGCGCTCCACGTAGAAGGCCGCTTTCTGGTGCGGGTTCTCGCCGTAGCGCATGTCCTGCGCCTTGCGGAAATTCAGGTTGATGGTGCGCGGGAAGTCCTGGTTGTTCTCGCCCACCAGCTTGCCGAAGTGGTTGGCGATGGCGCTGTCGTAGGCGGCGGTGTGCTCGAACGCCTTGATCGCCAGGTCGAAACGCAGGCCGTCGGACAGGGCGCCCTGGTGGGCCTGCATATCGTCCAGCACCCGGGCGTAGTCGGCGGCGTCGGTGACGATGCCCACGTGGGCGTGGTTCTTGGCCGCCGAGCGCACCATGGTCGGGCCGCCGATGTCGATGTTCTCCACCGCCTCTTCCAGGCTGCAGTCGGGCCGCGCCACGGTGGCTTCGAAGGGATACAGGTTAACCACCACCAGGTCGATGCGCTGGATGCCGTTGTCCGCCATCACGCCGTCGTCCTGGCCGCGCCGACCGAGAATGCCGCCGTGCACCTTGGGATGCAGGGTCTTGACGCGGCCGTCCATCATTTCCGGAAAACCGGTGTAGTCGGACACTTCGCGCACCGCGATGCCGGCGTCCCGGATGGCGCGGAAGGTGCCGCCGGTGGACAGCAGCTCGACGCCACCGTCCGCAAGGGCACGGGCGAAGTCGACGATGCCGGTTTTGTCGGAAACGCTGATCAGCGCGCGTTCAACGGCCTTGCTCATGAAAAGTCACCTTTGGTGACGCTTGCACGCTGACACGCAACACGCTTGCACGCGAGGGAAGGCGGAGGTGTTGGTGTGTGGCGTGTAAGCGTGTTGCGTGTAAGCGTTACAAAAAGAAAAGGGGGCAGTCATTCACTGCCCCCGGCATAACGGTTCGATTCACAGCAGGCCGTACTGCTTGAGTTTCTTGCGCAGCGTGCCCCGGTTCAGGCCCAGCAGCTCGGCGGCCTTGGTCTGGTTGCCACGGGTGTATTCCAGGACTTTTTCCAGCAGCGGGATTTCCATCTCCGCCAGGACCATCTGGTAAAGCTCGCTGACCGGCTCGCCGTCGAGCTGGTTGAAGTAGTCGGCGAGGGAACGACGCACGCAGTTGCGCAGCGTGTCGTGGGTCTCGCTACGGGCCAGCGTCAGATGGGGTTTGCGTGATTCGGCGGTATTCATTTCTGTGAGTGTCCGTGCTGCAGCGGTCTTCATTGAAGAAAGGGTCATGCGGCCAATGCTCCGTCTTTTGTCCGGGCTGAGGGGTTCCGGGCAGACACCTCGCCATAGCGACCGAAGCGGACACGGTCGCCGAGGGCGTTGATCTCTTGGAAAAACTGCTCAACGGCCCGCTGTTGTGGGCCGGCCTCGTCCAGCTTGTTGAACCCGCGCCGGAAAGCGTCTCCGCCGGGCAGGTATTGCGTGTACCAGCCCAAATGCTTGCGGGCGATACGTACGCCGGTGTATTCCCCATAAAAGTGGTGCAGGTCCACGAGATGCGTCAGGACGCGCTCTCGCACTTCCTCGACCCGCGGTGCCTGGGGCAGCCGGCCGTGTTCCAGGTAATGCAGGGTGTCCCGGAATATCCAGGGATTACCTTGGGCGGCGCGGCCGATCATGATACCACTGGCACCCGTGGATTCCAGTATTCGATGGGCGTTTCCCGGCGATTTGATATCACCATTGGCGATAACCGGCAGGCTCACTGATTCCACCACCGTCTTTATGGTCTCGAACTCCGCCTCGCCGTTGAACTTGTCGGCCCGGGTGCGGCCGTGGATGGCCAGCGCCTGGATGCCGGCGCGTTCCGCCAGGCGGGCGATCTCCACGGCGTTGCGATGCTCGCGGTCGGGCCCGGTGCGGATCTTCAGGGTCACCGGCACGTCCACGGCGGCCACCACCGCGTCCAGGATCCGGGCCACCAGGTCCGGATCGGACAGCAGCGCGGAGCCGGCGGCGCGCTTGCACACCTTCTTCGCCGGGCAACCCATGTTGATGTCGATGATCTGGGCGCCCCGGTCCACGTTGGCGCGGGCCGCCTCGGCCATCATGCGCGGCTCGCCGCCGGCGATCTGCACCGAGATCGGTCCGGGCTCGCCGCCGTGATCCAGGCGCTGGGCGGATTTGCGAGAGTTCCAAAGACGCGTGTCCGAGGTCACCATTTCGGACACCACCAGCCCGGCCCCCAGCTCCCGGCACAAACGCCGGAACGGGCGATCGGTCACGCCGGCCATGGGCGCGAGAATCAGGGGATTGGGTAGCAGGTGGGGGCCGATCCGCATGGCAACTCGTTGTGAAAAGCGTCGGGTTGGCAGGATTTCCGTTTCAGGGTGTCGCCTGAAAATACGTTCAAAGCCCCGCGCGGGGGCACGGGGGGCGACAATGATAGAGACCCGGGGGCCGGCTGGAAAGCCCCGATTGGCGCGGCGGGCTCAGGGCGCCCGGCTGACGCGGGCGGTGGCGGCCTCGGCGGGCAGCAGGCGCAGGTCGTAATTGACCGCCCGGGGACCGGGATCGACGATCTCCAGGCCGATGTGCACCGGGGTGCCGCTGGGCATGGCGGTGGCGCCGCTGAAGTCGCCGCGCAGGTATTCGGCCGGCGCAAAACGGCGGCTGGCCACCACCTGGCCCCGCAGGTCGGTGAAGGTGAGCTCCAGCACCGGGAACGGCTGCGGCCAGTCCGCCTCGTTGAACAGCAGGGCATCCACCATCAGGGCGTCACGGAAGCGGGGGTGGCTGCGGACCACCAGATTGGCGCCGCGCAGCCGCGAGGGGTCGGCGTGCAGGGGCAGGGCGCAGCCCAGCACCTGGCAGGCCTGGGCGTAATAGGGGCGCCATTGGGGCTGGCGGGCCAGCTCCTGGAAATGGAACACCGCGTACTGGCCGACCAGTACCAGCAGGGCCAGCAGCGACAGCAGCCCCCACTTGAGCAGCACCGCCGGCCCCGCCGGCGGCGGCGCCACATAGTCGAGCCGTTCGTTGGCGGCGCGGTGGCGGGCGGCGTTGCGGTTGAGAAAGTCGAACGGGTCGGGCTCACCGTCCTCCGGCCCGCCGTCGGGGGCGCGGTCCGCGGTGTTGCGGGTCAGCAGCGCCGAGGCGGGCGGGACGGCGGCCTCGGCGCGCCGATCAGGGCCGGCCGGGGCGCCGGGCCGGGCGTCGTCGTCCTCGTCTTCCAGGTCACGCAGCAGCGCCTCGGCCCAGGATTCGTCCGCCGGTTCCCCGTCGTCGTCGGCTTGCGGGTGGTCGGTGCCGGAACGGTCGTCGCCCAGGGCGCCGTCCAGATCCGCGAAGCGGTCGCCGCGCCCGTCGCCGTCCATATCCAGAAAGGCGTCGCTCAATTCCAGCCCGGCGTGATCGCCGCCGGCGGGGGCCAGCCGCGGCGCGTCCTCGTCCAGGGCCCGTTCCCAGCGGCCGTGGTCGGCGGGTGGCGCGGCGTCGCCGACCAGATGGTCGGTGGCCTGGAAAATCCGCAGACAGGACCCGCATCGCACCGCGCCGCGAGCCTGACTCAGGTGGTCGTCGCTGATCTTGAACTGGGCGCCGCAGTGCGGGCAGCGGGTTTTATAGGGGCCGGCCATGGTTGGACGTCTCGGCGCATCGGAGCAGGCTGTAGGAAATAAAGGTTGTACAGAACAAAGCGGGTACGCCGCAAGACTGGCGACCGCCGTTTGCTACCTGGAACACGCCGGCGCTCAGCGCCGCACGCCGTCGATGCGTACCCAGTCGCCGCGCTGGCGGGTGGGGGCCAGATCGAACCAGGGCGCGTAGGCCTCGCGCACCGCCGCCGCCTGATCCGCCAGGATGCCGGACAGCGCCAGGGGCGCGCCGGGGCGGCAACGGCCGGCCAGGGTGGCGGCCAGCTCGATCAACGGTCCGGCCAGAATATTGGCCACCAGCAGATCGTACTGCTCCTGCGCCGCCAGCGCTTCCGGCAGGCACAGGCTGAGCCGCTCGCCGACGCCGTTGGCGGCGGCATTGTCGGCGCTGGCGGTGAGCGCCTGGGGGTCGATGTCGGTGCCCACGGCGGCGTCGGCGCCCAGCAACAGAGCGGCGATGGCCAACACCCCGGAGCCGCAGCCGAAGTCCAGCACCCGGCGGCCGCGCAGATCGGCGCCGTCCAGCCATTCCAGGCACAGCGCGGTGGTGTCGTGGGTGCCGGTGCCGAACGCCAGGCCCGGGTCCAGTTTCAGGTTCACCGCGTCCGGTTGCGGCGCCTCGCTCCAGCTCGGCACGATCCACAGCCGCTCACCGAAGCGCATGGGCTGGAAGTCGTCCATCCAGGCCCGTTCCCAGGCCTGTTCCGCCAGCGGTTCCACCCGGTGGTCGGCGAAAGCGAGGCCCTGCTCGCCTAGGGCGGCCAGCACCCGGTCCAGGTCGACGCCGTCCTCGAACAGGGCGGTGACCACGGTGGTGTTCCACAGCGGCCGGGCCCCCGGTGGCGGTTCGAACACCGGCTGGTCGGCGCCATCGGTAAGGGTCACGGCGGCGGCGCCCAGATCTTCCAGGCTGTCCTGGAAGGCGTCCGCGTGGCGCGGGTCGGTGGCGATGTGCAACTGCTGCCAGGCCATGGCGTCTCCGGTGATCGTGGGTCGGAACCAAACCCGCGCAGTGTATATCACAGTGGGGGCGGGTTCAGCCGCGACGCACGCCCGCTGGCGACACCGGGAACGCGGCGCGTATAGTTGAAGTGAAAATGATGTTCCGGCCGCCGCACGGCGGTCGCTGCCTCCAAGAGGACACCCATGACCGAAAATATGGCGGAAACCATCCTGGCGGCGATGGCGTTGCTGGCCCTCGGTCTGCACGGGCTGGTGCCGCGTCTGTCGCTGTTCGCCAATCTGGGCGCCCGTGCCAAGGCGGACCCGGAGAAGCGATTGCTGCAGGTGCTGCAGGTGCTGGTGGTGCTGGCGATGGTGGTGGTGCCGTTGTGCGACGCGCTGCTGCCCTGGTTTGAATTCGCCGACGTGGTGTTTCTGGACGAGGCCGCCTGGGTCGGGCTGATGCTCGGCAGCGCCGCCATCTGGCTGTTCTGGCGCGCCGGGCGCGACCGGGGGCCGGCGCTGGCCCCCTGCGGCACCCTGCGCGGTGGCGGCGTGTACCGCTATCTGCGTTATCCGGTGTACGCCGCCATGCTGTTGTGGGCGCTGGCGCAGTTGCTGTTGTTGCAGAACTGGCTGGCCGGGCCGGTGGCGGCGTTGACCTTCACGCTGGCCTACCTGTTGCGGGTGCCCCTGGAGGAGCAGCAGAACCTGGAGCGCCACGGGCATCGGTATCTGGATTATATGGAACGGACCGGGGGCATCATCCCCCGGTTGACCCGTTCGCGGTCCGATTGAGCGACCGCCGGCGTACACGGGAGTTCGAGGTCATGGTTCACATTCACCCCCTCAGCCGCGCGCAACTGGAGCGCGTGGTGGCCGATTCCCAGGTGGTGGAACGGGACGGGCACGGCATCAAGGTGCTGCGGCTGCGGGATGGGCGCTATCTGAAGTATTTCCGGCGCAAGCGTTTTTTCAACCGCGAGTTGCTGTCGCCGGCGGCGGTGCGTTTCGCGCGCCACGCGCGGCGGCTGGAGCGCTTGCGGATTCCCACTTTGCGGGTGGAGAGCCTGCATCGGATTATCGGTGAGCCGCACACGGTGGCGGTGTATCAGCCGATGCCCGGCGATACCCTGCGCGCCTTGCTGGCGCGGGGCGAGACCGATTGCCAGCTGATGTATCGGGTGGGGGTGTTTCTGGCGCGCTTGCATCGGCAGGGCGTGTTCTTCCGGTCGGTGCATCCGGGCAACATCGTGGTCGATGGTTTCCGCATCGGCTTGATCGATGTGCTGGATATGAAGGTGCGGCCCTGGTCCATGTCGCGTTGGGCGCGGCGGCGTAACTGGCTGCATTTTCTGCGCTGCGTGGAGGATCGGGTCCATTGGCGGCCGGAGCTGATTGATGCGCTGCTGTTCGGGTATCGGGACGCGGCGGATTTGCCGATGCGGGAGGTGGGGGAAGTGGCGGAGCGGATTCGCGACTTTCTGTTCTAGCTTTTTTCCGGGGTGGTTTCTCCAGAGGGGCTGGCGGGAGGATTTTCCCCTGGCCCGGACACGCCGTGAACCCGTCCCTGGGGGCTCGTTTCAGACATCCCTGTCTTCAACGGTCCGGGCCAGGGGAAAATCCACCCGCCTCCGTGCCAACCGCAATGGGCCGCCACGTGGGGTTGGGTGTAGGAGCGGCTTCAGCCGCGATGCCGGCCCTTTTCCGGGTCAGTGGTTGCCCAGTTTCTTTTCCAGGTGGTGGATGTCCACGCCGCCTTCCTTGAAGGCCGGGTCGCGGAAGATTTTGTCGCGGTGCAGGGCCACGTTGGTTTTGATGCCTTCCACCACGATTTCTTCCAGGGCGATGCGCATGCGTTCGAAGGCCACGTCCCGGTTCTCGCCCCAGGTGATCAGTTTGCCGATCAGGGAGTCGTAGAAGGGCGGTACCGTGTAGCCGCCGTAGACGTGGGAGTCGACGCGTACGCCGTTGCCGCCGGGGGCGTGGAAGTAGGTGATCTTGCCGGGGCTGGGCACGAAGCTGACCGGGTCCTCGGCGTTGACGCGGACTTCGATGGCGTGGCCCTGGAAGGTCACGTCATCCTGCTTGATGGTCAGGCCTTCGCCGCCGGCGATGCGCAGCTGTTCCTTGACGATGTCCACGCCGGTGATCATTTCCGTGACCGGGTGTTCCACCTGCACGCGGGTGTTCATCTCGATGAAGTAGAAGCCTTCGTTTTCGTAGAGGAATTCGAAGGTGCCGGCGCCCCGGTAGTTGATTTCCTTGCAGGCGTTGACGCAGCGCTGGGCCACTTCTTCCTTCAGGTGGGCGGGGATGTTCGGGGCCGGGGCCTCTTCCACCACCTTCTGGTGCCGGCGCTGCAGGGAGCAGTCCCGGTCGCCCAGGTGGATGGCGTGGCCGGCGCCGTCGGAGAGCACCTGGATTTCCACGTGGCGCGGCTTCTGCAGAAACTTCTCCATGTACACGGTGCTGTCGCCGAAGGCGTTCTTGGCCTCGGAGCGGGTCAGGGTCACCGCGTTGAGCAGTTGCTGGCGGTCTTCCACCACGCGCATGCCGCGCCCGCCGCCGCCGGCGGCGGCCTTGATGATCACCGGGTAGCCGATTTCCTCGGCCATCATCAGGGTGGCGTCCTCGTCGTCACCCACCGGGCCGTTGGAGCCGGGTACCGTGGGTACGCCGGCGGCCTTCATGGCCTCGATGGCGGATACCTTGTTGCCCATCAGGCGGATGGTGTCGGCGCGCGGTCCGATAAAGATGAAGCCGGAGCGCTCCACGCTTTCCGCGAAGTCGGCGTTCTCGGCCAGGAAGCCGTAGCCCGGGTGGATGGCGTCCGCGTCGGTGACCTCGGCGGCGCTGATGATGGCCGGGATGTTCAGGTAGGAGTCGGTGGACGGCGCCGGGCCGATGCACACCGCCTCGTCGGCGAGCCGCACGTGCATCAGGTCACGGTCGGCCTTGGAGTACACCGCCACGGTGCGGATACCCAGCTCCTTGCAGGCCCGCAGGATGCGCAGGGCGATTTCGCCGCGATTGGCAATCAGAACCTTTTCCAGCATGGGAAACCCCCGTTAGACGATGGAGAACAGGGGCTGGTCGAACTCCACCGGCTCGCCGTCCTCGACCAGGATGGCGTCGATGGTGCCGGACTTGTCCGCCTCGATCTGGTTCATCATTTTCATCGCCTCGACGATGCACAGCACGTCACCGGCCTGCACTTTCTGGCCCACTTCCACGAAGGTGGCGGCGCCGGGGGACGGCGAGCGGTAGAAGGTGCCGACCATGGGCGAGCGCACCAGGTGGCCGCTGGGGGTGTCGTCACGGGGGGCCGGGGCGCTGTCGGCGGCGGGCGCGGGGGCCGGCGCCGGTGCCGGGGCGGCGTACTGCGGATACGGGGCGTACTGCGGCGCCGGCGCGCCGGAATGGCGGCCACCACGGCTGATGCGGACGGATTCCTCGCCCTCCTGGATTTCCAGTTCCTCGATGCCGGATTCTTCCAGCAGTTCGATCAGTTTCTTGATTTTACGGATGTCCATGCTCAGTCCTGTGCCTGATCCAGATGTTCCAGGGCGGCGGTCAGCGCCAGTTGGTACCCGGCGGCGCCCAAACCACAAATCACGCCCTCGGCGATGTCGGAAAAATACGAATGCTGCCGGAACGGCTCGCGGGCGTGCACGTTCGACAAATGCACTTCAATGAACGGCAGCGCCACCGCCAGCAGAGCGTCGCGCAGGGCCACGCTGGTGTGCGTGAACGCCGCCGGATTGAAGAGGATGAAATCGGTGCCGTCGGTGCGCGCCGCGTGGATGCGCTCGATCAGCTGATACTCGGCGTTGCTTTGCAGATGCTCCAGCCGGTGGCCCGCCGCGGTGGCCCGCTGTTGCAGGTCACGGTCGATGGCCGCCAGCGTGGTGTGGCCGTACTTGTCGGGCTCGCGCTGACCCAGAAGGTTCAGATTGGGCCCGTGGAGTACGAGGATGCTAGCCAAGACGTCTACCCCTGAAAGTGCGGTCATCTGCATTGAACGTGTGACGAAATACCGGTTTGACCGGCTTTTTCCATCAACGCTGGCAGTCTAAGGGTATCCGCTTGCGGAAATAAAGGACTTTACACCATTGGTTACAAGTAGGAGCGGCGCTGCCGCCACCCCGCCTTGCCGGCCGGCTCAAGAGCCGGTGGCGGGCAGGATTTTGTTGTCCAGGTGCTTCAGGAAACGCTCCGAGTCCATTTCGCCGAGCACCCGGGCGTCCGGTACCTCGCGACCGTCGCGGTCGAAGAACACGAAGCTGGGCAGGCCGAAGATGTTGTACTCCGCCATGATCTTCTGGTTCTCGTCGTTGATCTCGGTGATGTCCACCCGGTACAGGTCGAAGCCGGCCATGGCGTCCAGCACCCTCGGGTCGGCCAGGGTGGTGTCCTCCATGACCTTGCAGGCCACGCACCACTCGGCGAAGAAATCCACCAGCACCGGCCGGTCGGCGTCGGCGGAGGCGGCCAGGGCGTCGCGCAGGGGCCGGTGGCCGGCCAGGCTTACCCAGGGGCCGTGCTCGCCGTCGGCGGTGGGCCGCGCCGGGCCGCCC
>JAKUPL010000002.1 GCA_022449455.1 Alcanivorax sp.
AGGCTGACAACTTCTACCAGGACGGGCAGCTACGCCCGGAAGCCCTGGAAGCGGCCTGCAAGCAGGCCGGCGTGCCGCTGACCCTGCGTATGCTGCCGGGGTACGATCACTCCTACTTCTTTATCGCCAGCTTTATCGACGACCACCTGCGCTATCACGCGCACCATCTGCGTAGCGGATGAACCGGGATTTGCTCTCCAGAGGGCCCGCGCCGGGATCGGGTGGGCCCGTCCAGGACACGCCACGAGTACATCCATGTAGGCTCGACGTTTGGCCAGGGAGGGCCAAACTAACAGCGGCCAGGGATGGCTTGAGCGGTACCGGAAGGCACCACCATTGCACCGCGTCTCCGATACGGAGCACCGGACACAGGAAGCCCAGAGGTCTCTGGAATCCTGCCGGGTGGCTAAAGCCACCCTTTCGCGGGCGGGGCCCGCTCCCACAAGAGGCAAGCTCCCACAAGGTGCCCGCCGTCCAAGATCACGAGGCACCGTCATGACCTACACAACACTCACAGTCGCCGTTGACGGCCATGTCGCCAGGATCACCCAGGACCGGCCCGACAAGCTCAACGCCATGAACGCGGACTTATGGAACGAGCTGCCGGCGGCGGTGCGGGCGCTGGACGCGAGCGTCGACATCCGCGCCATCGTCATCGACGCCAACGGCAAGCACTTCACCGCCGGCCTCGACCTGGGCATGTTCGGCACCCCGCCGGACCCCGCCGACGTCACCGCCCGGGTGCAGAAAGCGGCGCGCTTCCGCCACAACACCGCGCTCATGCAGCAGACCTTCAGCGCCCTGGAAGACTGCCGCGTACCGGTGATCGCCGCGCTGCACGGCGGCTGCATCGGCGGCGGCGTGGACCTGATCAGTGCCTGCGACCTGCGCTACGCCAGCGCCGACGCCTTTCTCACCATCTACGAGATCAACGTGGGGCTGACCGCCGACGTGGGCACCTTCCCGCGCCTCTGCAAGCTGCTGCCGGAAGGCATCGTCCGTGAACTGGCCTACACCGGCCGGCGCATGGGCGCCCCGGAAGCGGAGCGCCGGGGCCTGTTCAACGCGGTGCTGGACGACCGCGAGGCGACCCTGGAAAAAGCGCTGGCGGTGGCCCGGGAGATCGCCGGCAAGTCGCCGTTGGCGGTGCACGGCTGCAAGCGGATGATCACCTACGCCCGCGACCACAACACCGCCGACGCGCTGGATTACGTGGTGACCTGGAACGCCGGCATGCTGCACGTGGAAGAAGTGCAGGCCGCCATCGAGGCGGGCAAGCAGGGTGGCGAAGGTGATTTCACACCGCTGCCACCGATGGCCGACCAGGTGAAGGGCGGCGTCTGATACGGCATCGCGACCGACGGTTGCGATGCCCGCCGGTTCAGACGTTCAGAAAGTTCAGCGGCAGTCCCGGCCGCTCCCACGGCATGGACACCAGCTTGCCGGCGCTGGACAAGGTGATGTAGGCGGTGCGCAGCCCTTCGCCGCCGAAGCAGATGTTGGTGGTCACCAGATCGTCGGTGGGCACGTGGCGGACACTGGCGCCGTCCGGCGAGAAGAGGGTGATGCCGGAATGGTAGATGGTGGCCACGCAGATGTTGCCGTCGGCGTCCACCGCCAGGGAATCGAAATAGCAGAACTCCGAGGGCTGCCCCACCAGGCGCCCCGGCCGGCGCGGCCCCGGCGGGCGCGCCACCTCCCCTTCACCGATAATATCCATGGCCCACAGCCGGCCCGGCAGAGTATCGGCCACGTACACGGTCTTTTCATCCGGCGACAGCCCGACCCCGTTGGCGGTGGGAATCGGAAACACCGCTTCACGGATAAAGGAGCCGTCGATGCGGGCGTAGTACAAACCGCCCCGGTCCTGGCTGCGGCCCCGGCCCTTGCCCAGGTCTGTGAACCAGAAACCACCCTGTTTATCGAACACGATGTCATTGGGGCCCTTGAGCGGCTCGCCGTTCACTTCCGTGTACAGCACCTCCACCTTGCCGGTGTCCAGGTCGATGCGCTCGATGCGCCCGCCGGAGTAGTCCTCGGGCATATCGCCGGGCAACAGCAGACCGTCCTTCTCGTGGAACTGCATGCCACCGTTGTTGCACACGTAGCAGGCGCCGTCCGGCCCGATGGCGGCGCCGTTGGGCCCGCCACCGGGCTCGGCGATGGTCTCCTTGCGACCATCGGGATGCACCCGGGTCAACCGCCCGGCGGCGATCTCCACCACGATAAAGGTGCCGTCGGGCATGGCGATGGGCCCCTCCGGGAACAGCAGCCCATCGGTGATCACGCTGTAGTCGGCCATGTTGTTCTCCTTATTCAGCCGCGATCAGCCTTTCTCGTTGAACATGGCGATACGACCGCCGTCCACCACCAGATCATGGCTGTTGATGAAGCTGCCCTCGTCGCTGGCCAGGAACACCGCCGCGAAAGCGATATCGTCGGCCAGGCCGGAGCGCGGTAACGGCGTGGCCTTGGCCAGGTTGGCCTGCAGCTTTTCCATCTTGCGCTGGTTTTCCTCATCGCTGAGGCCCTGGGCGCGCTGGGAACCGCCCCAGAAAATCGGCGTGGCCACGGCGCCGGGGGAGATGGCGTTGACGCGGATATTGAATTCGCCCAGCTCGGCGCCGGCCAGGCGGGTCATGTGCGCCACCGCCGCCTTGGCGCCGGAATACAGGTAGCCCCCCTGATTGAGACGGTGGCCGGCGATGCTGGCGTTGTTGATGATGCTGCCGCCGCCGTTTTCCTTCATCACCCGGGCGGCGTGCTTGATGCCGAACGCCGGCGCGCCGATCAGCAGGCGCATGATGCGGGCGAATTCGGCTTCATCAAAGGTATCCACGCCGGTGCGGTCGCCGGCGCCGGCGTTGTTGAACAGGCAGTCCAGGCGCCCGAACCGTTCCACCGTGAAATCCACCAGGGCGGCGATGTCGTTCTCATCCATGATGTCGGTGCGCTTGAACACCGCGCGCTCGCCCAGCTCCTTGGCCAGGGCCTCGCCCTTGTCCTCGGAGCGGCCGGCCAGCACCACGGTGGCGCCCTCCTCGATAAAACGCCGCGCGGTGGCCTCGCCGATGCCGGAGGTGGCGCCGGTGATCACGGTAATCTTATTCGCCAAACGATTCGTCATGGTTGTTCTCCTTGAGAGGCGGCTAACGCCGCCGATACAGGATTCAGGATGCAGGATTCAGGAGAGCCGTTCTGGCAATTCTTCATCCTGTATCCTGCACCCTGAATCGCGGCTGAAAGCCGCTAGTAGGCCGAGACGCCGCCGTCCACGGCGATCGCCTGGCCGTTCATATAAGTGTTCGCCGGCGACAGCAGCATCAGCATCACGGCGACGATTTCCTCGGGCTCGCCGATGCGCTTCATGGGGCTGCCGGCGGCCATCATCGCCAGGGTTTTGTCCGCGTCGCCGCCGCTGGCCAGGCCATCGCCCTCCAGCATGGGCGTACGGGTGTAATAAGGGCAGATGGCGTTGACGCGAATGTTCTTGCGGCCGCACTCCACGGCGGCGGTGCGGGTCAGCCCGATCACCGCGTGCTTGGCGGCGGCGTAGGCGCCGATCTTGGGCCCGCCGCCGATGCCGGCCATGGAACTGGTATTGAGGATGGCGCCGCCACCACTCTGGCGCAGGGCGGGGATCTGGTGCTTCATGCCGAACATCACGCCTTTCACATTGACGTTGATCTGCTGATCGAGCAGCTCACCGGTCAGTTCTTCCATGCCCAGAAAACCGTGGGCGATACCGGCATTGTTGGCGGCCAGATCCAGGCGACCGTGGTGCTCCAGAGCGACGTCCACCAACGCCTTGCAATCCGCCTCGCTGGACACATCGCAGCGCCGGGCCAGGGCGGTCACGCCCTCGCTTTCCAGGTCCACCGCCAGCTTATCCAGGGCGTCCACATTGAGATCGCCGAGCACCAGCCGCGCCCCGCGCCGCCCCAGCTCCCGCGCCAACAAGGCGCCGAAACCACTGGCGGCGCCGGTGATCAGCGCCACCTTGCCGGTGAAATCCAATACGGGATCCATAGCAGCCTCCATCAGGCACCGGTGCGCATGGCGGGACCACCGCCTCACCCAACGCCAGTGCGAAGTTAAAAGTTAAAAGTTAAAAGTTGAAGGCGGCTACGAAGCCGCCCTTTTCACTTTCAACTTTCAACTGCTTTCAAATGGTGAACCCGCCGTCCACCACCACACACTCGCCGGTCACGTAACTGGATGCGTCGGACACCAGATACAGCACCGTGCCGGCCATTTCGCGGGGCTCGGCGTGGCGGTGCATGGGGATTTGCGCGATGGCGCTTTTGTAGATGGCTTCCTGCTCGAACAGGGCGCCGGCGAACTTGGTTTTGGTCAGGCCGGGCAGCAGCGCGTTGACGCGGATGTTGAACTCGGCGCATTCCTGGGCGAAGGATTTGGTCATGCTGATCACCGCCGCCTTGGAGATCGAGTAAATGCCCTGCATGTTGCCCGGCGACAGCCCGTTGATGGAGGCGGTGTTGACGATGGCGCCGCCGCCGTTTTCACGCATCAGTTTGGCCCCTTCCACGGACATGTAGAAATAGCCGCGCAGGTTCACGTCCACGGTCTTGTCGAAGGCCGCCACCGGCGTGTCCAGGATGTGGCCGAAGTAGGGATTGGCGGCGGCATTGTTGACCAGGATGTCCAGTTTGCCGCCGTGGGCGCCTTTCACGTGCTCGAAGAGCGCTTCGATCTGCGCCATCTCACCGATGTGGCAGGCGAACGCCTCGGCGCTGCCGCCGGCGTCGGTGATGGCGTCGGCCACCGCCTGGCAGCCGTCGATCTTGCGGCTGGAGACGATCACGTGGGCGCCCTGCTCCGCCAGCAGTTTGGCGATTTCCTCGCCGATGCCCCGGCTGGCGCCGGTGACCAGGGCGATCTTACCGTTCAGATCAAACAGGTTGGTGCTCATAAAACTCTCCTGAAAAAGTTGAAAGTTAAAAGTGAAAAGTTGAAACGCGAACCGTGCCGTGCGGCGCCCTATTCCGGCACCCGTGCCCGACCCGCCTTTTAACTTTCAACTTTTAACTTTCCTCTGTTCTTTATGCGCCCTCGCGGACGATCTTCATGGCCATGGCGGCCAGCGGTTCCACCACCTGGGCGGCCCAGCCGGCGCGTTTGCTGGAGGCGTTGCCTTCCTGGGCCCGTTTCGCCACGCCCTGGGCGATGGCCGCCAGCCGGAAAAAGCTGAACGCCAGATAGAATTCCCAGTGGTCGATATGATCGATGCCACGGCGTTGGCAATAGGCTTGGACGTATTCCTGCTCGGTGGGAATGCCCAGTGATTTGCGGTCCTTGCCCTGCAGGCCGGACAGGTTGCCGCCCTCCTGGGGCATGCGCAGCTGCATGCACTGATAGGCGAGATCCGCGAGCGGGTGGCCGAGGGTGGACAGCTCCCAGTCGAGCACCGCGATCACGCGGGGTTCGGTGGGGTGCCACATCATGTTGTCGAGGCGGTAGTCGCCGTGCACCAGGGACACCTGGCCGTCGTCGGCGGGCTGGTTGTTCTCCAGCCACGCCATCAGATCTTCCATGGCCTGGATGTGGTTGATCTCGGAGGCGCGGTACTGCTTGGACCAGCGGCCCATCTGACGCTCGAAGTAGTTGCCCGGCTTGCCGTAATCGGCGAGGCCCACCGCGTCCACGTCCACG
>JAKUPL010000020.1 GCA_022449455.1 Alcanivorax sp.
CCGCAGGTGACCATGTTGACGTTGAGCGCGTCCAGGTGCTCGTCCAGGTTGGCCACCGGCACGCAGTAGGGGCCGATCGCCGCCGGCGTCAGATCGATCACCCGCAGGTCCGGGCGCGCGGCGCGCAGGGCTTTTTCGTTGTGGTGGTGGGCGCCGGCGGAGGTGGCGTCGAACACCAGACCGATCTGCTCGAACACCGGCAGCGCGATCAGCCCTTCCACGCCGGTGGCGCAGGCGGTCACGCCCAGACGCTCGGCGCGGGCCAGTCCGTCGGAGGCCGGGTCGATGCCCACCAGCGCGGCCATTTCCAACCACTCGCCGTGGCGCAGCACCTTGATCATCAGATCGGTGCCGATGTTGCCGGAACCGATGATCGCCACTTTGATTTTGTCAGTCATCGTCGTTCTCCTTGGCGAAGCCCACCGACACCGAACCCAGGCCCTCGATACAGGCCCGGAAGCGGTCGCCGGGTCGGGCCGGCACCATCGGCCCCAGGGCGCCGGTGAGAATCAGATCGCCGGCGCGCAGGGGGCGGCGCGCCCGGGCCAGGGTGTTGGCCAGCCACAGCGCCGCATTGAGCGGGTTGCCCAGGCAGGCGGCACCGGCGCCCACCGACACCGGCTCGCCCCGGCGGGTCAGGCTCATGCCACACAGGCTCAGGTCCACCTCGCGCAGGGAGCGCGGCGTGGTGCCCAGCACATAGGCGCCGCAGGAGGCGTTATCGGCCACCGTGTCGGCGATGGTGATGTCCCAGTCGGCGATGCGGCTGCCCACCACTTCCAGGGCCGGCAGCACGTAATCGGTGGCCCCGATCAGGTCCGCCAGGGTGATCTGGTCGTGGTTCAGGTCGCGGGCCAGCACCAGCGCCACCTCGGCTTCCACCTTGGGCTGCAGCACCTGATCCCAGGGGATCAGAGCACCGTCGGCCACCGCCATATCGGCGAACAGCAGGCCGTAGTCGGGCTGGTCCACGCCCAGTTGTTGCTGCACCGCCCGGGCGGTGAGGCCGATCTTGCCGCCCACCACCCGACGGCCACGGCTTTCCCAGTAGCGGCTGTTGATGTCCTGTACCCGGTAGGCACTGTCCAGGTCGTCGGCGTCGATCAGGTCGCGCACCGGCGAGCAGGGCTGCCCGGTTTCATGGGCGGCCCGCAGCCGCTGAGCGGCGCGGGCCAGGGTTTCGGTGATTGTCGTTTGCATGGCAACGCCTCCCGGCTTCATTGCGACATCTGCACGCAGACGTTTTTCAGTTCGGAATAGAAATCCAGCGAATGGCGACCGCCTTCGCGACCCAGCCCTGACAGCTTCATGCCGCCGAACGGTGTGCGCAGATCACGCAGGAACCAGGTGTTCAGCCACACCAGCCCGGCGTCGATTTCCGCCGCCAGCCGGTGACCGCGATCCAGGTTGCTGGTCCAAAGCGCGCTGGCCAGGCCGTAACGGCTGTCGTTGGCCAGTTCGATGGCCTGCTCCTCGGTGTCGAAGGGCATCACGTGGCAGACCGGCCCGAACACCTCTTCCTGCAGGCAGCGGGCGGATTGCGACAGCCCGGTCCAGACCGTGGGTTCCACATAGCAGCCGTTGTCGAGCTTGCCGCCCAGGGTCGGCACACCGCCGCCGGTAACCACGGTGGCGCCCTCCTCCCGGGCCAGGGCGTAGTAGGACAGCACCTTGTCGCGGTGCTGCCGGGATATGAGCGGGCCCAGGGTGGTCTCCGGATCCAGCGGATCGCCGGGGCGCAGCGCCCGGGCCTGTTCCGCCAGCGCCGCCACGAAGCGCTCGAAAATCGGCCGCTCCACATAGACGCGCTCGGTGCACAGGCATACCTGGCCGGTATTGAGAAAACTGGAACGGGCCACGCCGGCCACCGCCTTGTCGAAGTCGGCGTCGGCGAACACCAGGGCGGCGTTCTTGCCGCCCAGCTCGAACGACACCGGCCTCACCTTGTCGGCCACGTTGCGCATGATGGTGGCGCCGGTTTTCGACTCGCCGGTGAAGGTGATGCCGTCCACGTCCGGGTGATCGACGATGGCGGCGCCGGCGGAGCCCGGCCCGAAGCCGTGCACCAGATTGAACACGCCGGCGGGCAGGCCCACCTCGTCCATCACCTCCGCCAGCAGGGTGGCGGTACCCGGCGTTTCCTCGGAGGGCTTGGCGACGATCACATTGCCGCAGGCCAGGGCCGGCGCCACCTTCCAGGTGAACAGCAGCAGCGGCAGGTTCCAGGGCGAAATAATGCCCACCACGCCGAGCGGCTGGCGCAGGGAATAGTTCAGTGCCCGCCCTTCCGGGGTGGGCGTTTCGTACACTTCACCGCCGCTCATGCGGATCATGGCGGCGAAAGCGCGGAAGTTGGCGGCGCCCCGGGGAATGTCCACCCGCGACGCCACGGACACCGGCTTGCCGGTGTCGGCCACTTCCGCGGCCAGGAAATCGTCGGCGCGTCGCTCGATCACGGCGGCGATGCGCTCCAGGTACTGGGCACGCTGTTCGGCGCTGGTGCGCCGCCAGGCGGGCAGCGCGGCACGACCGGCGCGCACCGCCTGATCGACCAGCGCGGCGTCGGCCTCGTGGACCCGTGCCACCGGCTCGCCGTTGGCCGGGTTCAGATCCTCGAAGGTGTTGGCGGACTCGACGAACCGGCCATTGATGTAGTTACGGTACTCGGAAACCAATTTCGCACTCCTGAAGAAGGCGGGATCGCGGCGAAAAAAAGGCGCGGCCCGCGGGCCGCGCGGATCGTGAGCGCGATCGAAAGGTTACAAATTGAATTCCACCACCGCGGCGCCGGCGCCGTAGGTGGGGCCGTAGGCGTGCACCTGCGCGCCCTTGAAGTCGCCGGTGGCGCCGAACAGCCAGGACAGGTGTTTCATGCCCATGTCCGCCTTGGTGCCTTCATTGAAACGGCCCAGGGCCTCGCTGGCGGAGCGCCGGTCGCCGTTGGCCAGGGCGTCGAGCAATTGGCGGTTGGCGGCGTCGTCCGCGTCATGGCGGATGCGGTCGTCGGCGATGTCGATGTCCTCGTCGAAATAAGCCGCCGACAGGCCGCCGATGGCCAGCACCGCCAGGCGCTTGCCCTGCTTATCGGCCTGTTCCACCGCCATGGCCGCCAGCTTCTCGGTCTCGCCGGGGCCGTGGTAAAGGTTGTTGGCGGCGATCACCAGCGGGATCTTGCCGCCGGGATTGACGAAGTTGTTGGCGACGATGGTGCCGGTGTCCACCGGGAAATGGTCGTAATCGACGCCCTTGGCGCGGATGCCGATATCGGCGCAGCCGGCGATGCAGGCGCCCACCAGATCGGTGTCGGAACGCAGGTCGATGGTCAGGTCGCCGTACTCGTACCAGTTCTCGTCCACGTGCTCGCCGGTCAGGTGCGGGCGCGCCTGCCACAGCTGGTCGAGCACCGCGAACCATTGAGTGGAATAGATCAGCAGCGCGTCCGGCTTGGAGGCCTGCAGGGCGTCGCGGACTTTTTCATAGCCGGCGGCCAGCGGCTGCCAGGGCGCGTTGTCCTGACGCAGGTACGGCAGCGGACTGCCGGGCACCAGAAAAGCGGATACAACGGTCATCTTCATTCTCCTCGTCTGTGAGCGGCCGGCTCAGGCCACCGCCGCGTCGCGGGCTGCCGCCTTTTCCAGGTTCCACTCCATCACCGCGTTGCCGGTACCGATCACGGTGCCGTAGCCGTGCAGCTCGGCGGGAATCTCCGGGTAACCCATGGCCGACAACATCCAGGGGAAGGCGCCGGACTTCACTTCGGCGAACGCTTCTTCCACCCATTCCGGGAACAGCCGCATCACTTCCTTGAGGTTGCCCTGGCGCATCAGCTCGATCATCTTCATGTCCCACTTGTAGCCTTCGTAGCTCTGCGGGTGCTCCCGGGACATGTCCTCGGGCACATCGGGCTCTTCATGGAAATGCCAGTGGGAAAAGGTGTTGGACGCCAGCAGCACGGCCCGTTTGCCGCTCTTCTCGATGGCCTTGCGGGTGGCCACGCCGAGGGTGTCCATCTGCTCCACGCCCTCGTCCACGCTCAGATAGTAGGGTGAGTTGTTGGCGGAGATGCCGACGATGGGAATGTCCCATTGGGGCCGGATCATGTGCAGGGTGGTGATGGTGCCGTAGTCCACGCGGAACTTGGGATTGCGCATCATCTTGGTGGTCAGGCCCATGGCCGCCGCTTCCCGGCAGCAGGCTTCCGCCAGTTCCACGTCCACGTCCAGGGAGAACTTATAGCGGAACAGGTTGGAGAAGATCGGGTCCACCGACTTGCCTTCCAGGTGCGGCACACCCAGAAAGTGATGGCCCACCAGCGTCTGCCAGTGCGGCGAATGCACCAGCAGCACGTCGGGTTTCATCTCCTCCAGACTTTTGCGGGCCCGCTCATAGGCCCAGCGCAGCGGCTCCCAGCCGCCTTCGGAACGTGCTTCGTTCTGCGGCGGGTTCTCGCCGTACACCAGATGGGGCGGATGCGGCGCGACAAAGCCGCCTACGATCTTGCCTTGACTCATGACAGTTTCTCCAGGTTATCGGCCCCGGCTTTCTGTTGGCACGGGGTCGTCGGTAGCGACAAAGAACAGCGCTTCCTGCGAGCCGCCCTCAGGACGGCTTGAACACGATCAACAGGCGGTCAATGCGTTCCGATCCGGTTTGGAAGCGGAACAGATCCACCATATCCACGTGCATTCGGGACCCGTCCTGGCGTTCCCAGAAATAGTCAATGTGCGCGGCGATGCCGGCGCCGTCTTCACTGAAATACAGCTGCTCCAGCCGTACCTCCGCGCGCACCGTGTCGGCAAACAGCTTTTCGTAGAAGGGCCGCACCGGGACCTCGCCGTAGACCGGCGAAACCACCGTGCCGTGCTCCTCGAAGCAGCCGAGAACGGTTTCCAGGTCGCCGGCTTCCATGGCGCCCAGATAGCGTTTACCGTGTCGGAACGTGCCATCGTCGTTCTCCTGATAACGGCCTTCAGTGCAGCGGCCCGTCGAAGCCGGACGGCCCGTTCAGCAGCCAGTCGCGGAGCGTTTCCATCACCGGTGAGCGCGGATTCTCCATCTGCAGGGCCAGGCCGAAGTGGGTGGCACCGGGCTCCACATGGGAGCGCACCGCCGCGCCGGTCTCCTGCAAAGCGGCGATCATCAATCGGTTGCTTTCGATAATCCGCGGGAAGTCCTCCTCGCCGTGGGCGATAAAGAACGGCGGCGGATTGGGCCCGATGTTGTGCAGCGGGCTGGCGTCGCGGTCGTCCTGCCGGTCGGCCAGGAACATCTCGTAAATACGGGCCTCGCCACTGCCCGGCGCCGGCTCGTCAAACGCCAGATTGAGCTGGGAACAGATCGGCAGGCAGCCCTTGATCAGGTTCGACGGCAGGCCGGCGCGAGCCAGCAGATGCGGTTTCAGCGCGGCCAGCGCGAACAGGTGACCACCGGCGGAGTGTCCGCCCACGTAAAGCCGGTCCGGGTCGCCCCCGTAGTCGGCGATGTGGTCGTGCACCCAGGCCAGCGCCGCGATGCAGTCTTCCAGCGGCCCCGGGTAGCGACATTCCGGCGCCAGGCGATAGGACACCGACACGAAGATGGCCGGGGTTTCGACGATCACCGGGGCCATCAGCCCCAGCCACTCCTTATAACCGTGGGTCCAGGCACCGCCGTGGGCGAACAACAGCACCGGCAGGTCGGTGTGCGTGGTGTCGTCCGGCAGATAGATGTCCATCTTCTGCCAGTAGTCATCGCCGTAGCGGATGTCCATATGATTCCTGACCCGTGCCGCCGCCTGGCGGGACCGGTCCAACGCCTCCCGCGCGTAGTCCTCGGCTTCGCGCGGGTAGATCGGCGGCTGGTCGGGAAGATCATCGAAAGACATTTCAGGTATTTCCTTCTTGGTTTCAGAGGGAGGACCGGCGGGGCTCCCTGTATCAAGCACCCCGCCGGACCGCATCAGCTCAAGGGGCGTATTGGGTGGAGAACGCCTCTTCGGGCAGCTCGTCCAGGAACCCCTTGTCCATCACCCGGCTGGCACGCTCCGCGAACGCCTTCAGGCCGTTGATGTAGTCGTCGTTCCAGGTGGTGGCGTAGTCACGGATCACGCGTTCCGCCAGCTGGTCGATGCCGGCCTGGTCCAGACCCAGCTTCTTGCCGTAGGCCTCGAACACGGCCGGGTGGCTTTTCACGTACTCCACCGCGTCCACCCAGCCCTTGAGAAAGCCGGCCAGGGCCTCGGGGTTGGCCCGGGCGAAGTCGTCGTTGGTGGCCAGGGAAATCCACAGGAAATCGTCGCCGGTTTTCTCTTTATAGAGGTCACCCAGGTTGCCGATGCTGCGGTACTTGCCGGAGGCCATGGCCTTGGTGGCCAGCGGATCGAACAGCAGGCCGGCGTCCACGTCGCCACTGTCGAGCAGCGCCGGGATGATGCCCGGGCCCACGTATTGCAGATCGCCGGTGGCGGCCGGATCGAAGCCGTAGAAATCATTGAGCATGACGCGCAGCAGCACGGTGGCGGTGCCGGCGGCGCCGGCGTAGGAGGCCACGCGCTTGCCTTTCAGGTCGTCCAGGCTTTGCAGCTCGGAGTCGGTGGGCACCAGCACGTCCAGGGTGGCGCCCCGGCCCACCGGGAAGATGTTCACCACCGGATAGCCCTGGGCGCGGAACTGGGCGAAGCCGGTCCAGCCGCCGAAGCCCAGGTCCACCTGCTTGCCGCGGATGGCGTTGAACAGACCGTCCAGCGTGGGGTAACCCTTGTAGCTCACGTCCACGCCGTATTTGTGGTCCAGCTCCTGGTCGATCATCACCTGGGAGGCGATGCCGTTGAGCGATTGCGCCATGTCGGCGAGACGAATCGGCGTGTCGTCGGCGCGGGCGCCGGACGCCAGCGACCCCAAGGCGACGATCAACAGAGGAATCCCCAGTACTGTCTTGATCTGCGATTTTTTGTGTTTCATCGGTATGCTCCCGAAGTACTCGTTGTAGTAGGGCCGGCGTCAGCCGGCCTGTTGTTCCAGGCGCGCCCGCTCCGCTTCTTCGGCGGCGGCGATAAAGTTGGCGGACACCTGTTTGCTGATATCGAACAGGGCGGGGTCGTCGTAATCCCGCGGACGGGGCACCTCCACGCGGATCTCCTCGCGGATGTTGCCCTGGGAAAGCACCACCACCCGGTCGGCCAGGAAGGTGGCCTCATAGCTGTTATGGGTGATGAACAGAATGGTCTTGCCGGTGCGGCTCCAGATGTCCAGCAGGTCCACCCGCATGCGCCGGGCGGTGAGTTCATCAAGGCCGCTGAACGGCTCGTCCATGAACAGCACGTCCGGCTCGATGGCCAGGGCGCGCACCAGGGACAGGCGCTGGGCCATGCCGCCGGAGAGTTCATGGGGGTAGTGATGCCGGAAGGCTTCCAGGCCGGTGAGCGCGAAATAGTGGTTCTTGATCTCCGCCCAGCGGGCCTTGGGCACGTCGGAGTTTTCCAGCACGAAGTCCACGTTGCGCTCGGCGGTCAGCCAGGGCAGCAGGCGCGGGTCCTGGAACAGGTAGCCCATCTTCACCGGCGGCTTGCCGTTGCGACCCACCGGACGGCCGCCGAAGCTGACCTCGCCGCTGTAGTCGTTATCGAGACCGGACAATGTGTTCAGCAGGGTCGACTTGCCACACCCGGACGGGCCGAGAATGCACACGAATTCGTTGTCGGCGATGGACAGGTCCAGGCCATTGAGTACCCGGTGGCCGCGCTCGCCTTTACGGTGGCCCGGGTATTCCTTGACCAGGCCTTTGATGCTGATTCCTTTATCCATTAGATCTTCACCTTGGGACGCCAGGAGAACAATTTGCGCTCCATGTTTTGCAGGATGACCAGCTCGATAAAGAGCATCACGATGGTGAACAGCAGGGTCCACGCCAGCACTTGCTGCATGTTGGCGAGCTGGTACCAGTAGAAGAGTTCGAAGCCGACACCGTCCGGCCGCCCGAGCAGTTCCACCAGCACGGTGATTTTCCAGACGATGCCCAGACCGAAGCGCAGCGACGCCATGATGTAGGGCAGCACCTGGGGAAACAGCACGCGGCGGATGATCACCCAGCGGGAGGCATTGAAGACCTTGGCCATCTTGAACAGGCGGGTGTCGATGTTCTTGACCCCTTCCCACAGGTTGATGGCGATGGAGGGCGCCGAGGTAAGACCGATGGCGACGATGGCGGCGGTTTCGTTGAGGCCGATCCAGATGAACGCGAAGATCGCATAGCACAGGCTGGGGACGGTCAGCGCCACCATCACCCAGATATCCAGGGTTTTCTCGGCGAAGCGATTCACGCCCATGATCACGCCCACCGGAATACCGATGGCCATGGCCAGCGCGAGGCCGCCGATGACCCGTCCGAGCGTGGCGAACAGATGTTGAAAGATATCCCCGTTGGCGAAGTTTTCCGCCAGCACCATTGTCGTCTGGAAGGGCCCGGGCAGAATCGTTTCCGGAAACAGAAAGGACAGCCCGAGCCACGCCAGTACCGCGGCAATGATGGATCCCACCTTAACGAACACTGAGTTCTCCTTATTGCTATAGGTCTTTTATGGACATAAGTGAGAGAGTCCGGCGGCGCGCAGGCAGCGCCGGGCGATTTGCTCGGCCTGGCGCAGCAACGCGGCCTCGTCGATAAACAGCGGCTCGCGGTTCTCGATCAGCAACCGGCCGTCCACCATCACGTCGCGCACGTCCGTGCCCTTGGCGCTGAACACCAGCGCCGCCCGGGTATCGAGATTCGGGGTCAGGTGCGGTTGCTGCAGATCGACGGTAATCAGATCCGCTTTCAAACCGGCTTCCAGGCGGCCGGTCTGGCCGTCGCGGCCAACCGCGCGGGCGCCTTCGCTGGTGGCCATGCGCAGCACCCGGTGGCGGCTCAGCGCCAGTGGATCGTTGGCCGCGGTCTTGGCGGTGGCACAGGCGTATTTCATGCTTTCGAACAGATCCTGGCCGCAGTTGGCGGCCGGCCCGTTGGTGGCCAGGCCGCAGGTGAGCCCCGCGTCCAGGAACGGTTTCAGCGCCGGAAAGCCGGTGCCCCAGAACAACCGCGTGGGCGGGTCCAGCAACACCCGGGTGTCGGTGCGCGCCAGCAGGTCGATCTCGTGGGCGGACACATCGGACACCGCCGCCACTTGCACGTCCGGACCCAGGCAGCCGGTCTCCTCAAGCAGTTCCACCTGGCGGATATCACGGCCGAAGTGCCGGGCGATCAGCTGATTGAATTCCGGCGACTCCGCCACGTGCATGTGCAGGCACAAGGAAAGCTCGTTCGCCAGGGCGCGGGTTTCCCGGTACATCTCTTCGGTCATGCACCAGGGCAGCAGCGGGCCAATGGCCAGCCGCAAACGGTCGTCCTCGGCGCCCTGCCAGCGGTGCGCCAGATCGGTGACGCGACGCGCCTGCTGATCCAGGGTTTCCATGAAATCGGGATGGAAATGACGCCCTTCGAAAGCCCGCGCCACGGTGCCGCGGATGCCGGCATCGCGCATCGCCTGAAAGGCGGCGTCTTCCGGCGGATAACCCTCCGGGTGAGTGGAGAACAGGTTCTCCACCACCGTGGTGTTGCCGTTCTTGAGGTTCTCCAGGCAGCCCAGCATCTGCGCCACGTACATGGCTTCCTGGTCGAACGCCGCCATCAGCGGCATCTGCACGTCGAGCCATTCCAGTAGCCGCTTCTCGGGGCCCAGGGTGCGGCCGAACACCATGCACAGATGGGAGTGGCCATTGATCAGCCCCGGCATCACCAGCTTGCCGGTCACGTCGATGACCCGGTCCACGGGCTCCGCCGGCCGGTCCGCGGCGGCGCCGACGAAGGCGATGCGGTCGTCGCGAACCAGCACGCAGCCGTCGCGGAATTCCCGGCCTCCGGCGTCCTGGGTCAGCACGTGACCGCCGCTGAACAGCGTGGTGGTCATCGGCTCAGCCCGCCTGCCGGGCGCTGTGCTGCGAGCGCGGCCATTCGCGGGTGATGCGGGCGGCGGCGATGCGCAGGTGGTCGAGCAGACCGTGTTCCGGGTTCTCGGCCCGGTCGCCCACGGCGGCCACGGTGACCGCCGCCAGCAGGGAGCCGTCGTGGCAGAACACCGGCACCGAGGTGCTGAACACGCCGCTCTCCAGTTCGCCGACGCTGGTGGCGTAGCCGCGCTCGCGGATATCCCGCAGTTCCTGCTCCAGGCGCCCGGCGTCGCCGGACCATTGCTCCGGGCTCAGGGTGGCGCAGTGTTCGAGCACACGCTGAATGTCGTACTCCGGCATATGCGCCAGATGCACCTTGGCCGACGACCCCACGTACAACGGCGTATCCAGCGCCGGCGCCAGGCCCACGCGCACCACCCGGGGCCCCTCCTGGAAACCGACGCAGAGCACCCGTTCGCCCACCCGATGGGTGACCAGGGCGGTTTCGCCCGTCATGCCGGCCAGTTCCCGCAGGATGGGACGCACCAGGGCGCCCATATCACGGCCATGCTCCTCGGTGAGAGCCACCAGCCGGGCAAAGCCCGGGCTGAGTACGTATTCACCGCTGCGCGCCATGCCAGTGATCAGGCCACGGCGGCGCAGGGTGTGGAGGTAACGGTAGGCGGAACTGCGAGACAGGCCGAAACGCCGTTCGATCTCGGTGCGGGTCACCACGTGCCCATGCCCCGCGAACAGCAGCAGAATGTCGAGCACCCGATCCAGCGAAGAAGCGTTGTCTTTACTCATTCTTATGTCCCACATGACGAATCACGCAAAGTGTTCCCCTAAGATGCTCGTCCGCATTTCAGGATGTCAAATGTGGGAAAATGGACTTAAATCATTGTTATATATGGATTTTTAAAATATCCCTGTTCGCCCTATGATACTGCTCAATAATAAATCATCTTTTCTGTCCCGCATTTCCGGACAATAAGGGCAAAACCATTGACCCTAATGAGGCACCGGAGCCTGCCCTTTCTGCCGCCCCGCTACCGCCCCCTCAAGCCGCACCCCTATCCGCCGATGTTCTCAGCGGGCAAGACGGATTCAGGGCATACCTTGATTCATCCATGTATACATGGTTAGCTTTCTTCAACCCAACAAAAACAAAATAGAGAAAAATCTATTAAAAACATAAAGTTACAGTAAAAACATTAAGCCTTTCAGCCTTCTATATGGCTCTACCGGAGCCAAAACCCCCATAGAACGCGCAACGAAAGCCGCCAAATATTAAGCATATGCGGCTTCGCCGGGCTTATTGACCGCAGGGAGTGCACCAAAAAGGGCTACATTGGAGAACGGCAGGCGTGTCTGGCCCAGCAATCACGATTCTTGTATGCAAGAAGAAAAAGCGGAGACCCGGAGCGCCTGAACCGGCCCGCACGACCCATTCGAATAAGAGGAACCACTCATGAAACGCACTCTGCACACCACCCTGCTGGCGACCGCCACTTCCCTGACCGCCCTCAGCGGCCTGGCCCATGCCGATACCGAGGCCAGCTTCTATGGCGTGCTCGACGTCTGGGCCGGTAGCAAGGAACTGCCGGGCAGCGACGGCAGCACCGCCAAGCTGGATGCCGGCGGCTTCACCACCTCCTTCCTGGGCGCCAAGGTCAGCACCGACCTGCCCAATGGCATGAAAGGCGTGGCCGTGGTGGAAAGCTTCCTGCGCCCGGACACCGGCGAGGACCGCCGCTACGGCGGTGACGAGTTTTTTGCCCGTAATGCCTATATCGGCGTGGTGGGGGATTTCGGCACCTTGAAAGCGGGCCGCAGCACCGCGCCCATGTTCGTGCCGACGCTGATTTCCAACCCGTTCGGCGGCGCCTTCGGCTTCTCACCGCTGATTCAGCATTCCTTCCTGGGCGGCAACAACGGCCCCATCGCCGGTGACTCCACCTGGGCCAATGCGCTGTCCTATACCTCACCGACCATGGGCGGCGTGACCGCCAACCTGATGTACGCGTTCGGCGAGCAGGAAGGCGACAGTGGCGCCAACCGCGTGGGCGGCAGCCTGACCTACCGCACTGGCGGCCTGATGCTGACCGCCGCCGGTCACAGCATTGAGGAAGGCGCCATCGATACCAATGGTGGCGTGGGGGATGCGGGCGCGCTGGGCGCCCTGGAGCAGGACGGTCTGATGGCCGGCGCCAGCTACGACTTCGGCGTGGTGAAGGTGTTCGCCTCCTGGCAGCAACTGGAAACCGGCACCGCCGGTGGCGATATCGACACCGACACCGGCCAGGCCGGCGTGTCGGTACCGGTGGGCCAGGGTTTCGCCCTCGCCTCCTACGCCAAAACCGACTACAGCGGCAGCCGCGACACCGAGCGTGACACCTGGACCGTGGGCTACGACTATCCGTTCAACGAGGTGCTGGACGTGTACGTGGCCTACATGCACGACGACCTGGAAGACACCGGCGACGGCAACACCTACGGCGTCGGCAGCCGCTTCAAGTTCTGAGCCGCGTTCGCCGGTCCACTTTTATTGATCCACTTTTCCGGCGGCTCCTTCAGGAGCCGCCGCTTTGTGCACTCCGCGCCGGGTTGGCGTCGATGTCTTCCATGCGATCACGGATCGCGTCCTCGTTCTCCGGCCGCACCAGACGGCTCACTTCCCGCCCTTCCTGAATAAAGATCAGCGTCGGCCATTCGTCCACGTTGAACGCGCGCCCCAGCATTTTGTCCTGGTGATCCGCCAGCTTGACGTGGCTGATGCCGGGAAAGTCCTGAAACGCGGCCTTCACCATCGGCTCGGTCTTCTGACAGTAAGGACAATCCGGGCTGCCGAACTCCAGCACGGTGGGCTCGACGATGCCCTGGATTTCGTCACGGGTGGGGTGATTGGTGGCGTATTCAGCGCTGTACATGGTGCCTCCTTTCGTTGTGCAGCTGTGTCGCGGGTGTGATTCACGCGACGTAAGACTCAGTGTGAAGTCCGCGAGCGCCGACGAAAACCGGGGGTTTGCAAAACACTATAAAGACCGGGAAGAGAGGATATGGTGCAGCCCGGCGCAGGACACCATCGGGTCGTCGCAGTTCACCACCGTCTCCGAGCGCGCCAGAATATGCGCCTTGCCACTGATGGTGTTGCGCACCACGTCGTGGCCACGCTCGCCGAGGGTGTCCACCCCCAGAAACTCGCCGACGAAACCGGTCTCCCGCAGCGACACCGTTTCCAGCCGATCGCCGGGCCGGATGCGCCCTTCGTGGTGCATCAACGCCAGCCGCGCCGAGGTGCCCGTGCCGGTGGTGCTGCGGCAGATCACACCGGGGTGCACGTAGGTGGCGGAGCGAGACCGGTAGTAATCGTCGGCGACCCGCTCCTCCGGCCCCATGAAGTGCAGAAAGGGCAACGGGCCCACATCGCCCAGGGCGTAGTGGGAAAAGCCCCGCCGGGTCTGGATGGCCTCGACGATGGCTCCGGCACAACGCGCCAGATCGGCTTCTTCGTCACGGGTCAGATGGAAACCCAGCTCACGGGCGTCCACCAACGCGTAGAAGCCGCCGCTGTAGGCGACGCTGTAGGTGACCTCCCCCAGGCTCGGCACATGGATGGAAGCGCGGTAGGTGTCGATGTAACTGGGCAGCCCGCCACAGGTAATGGCTTCCACCCGGCCGTTCTCGACCCGGGCGTCGATGTGCACCAGCCCCGCCGGCGATTCCAGCATGAAACTCTGCAATCCCTCGCGCTTGGCGATCAGCCCGCTTTCCAGCAGGGCGGTGGCGGTGCAGATGGTGTTGGACCCGGAATAGATCGGATAGCCCATCACCTCCATGATGATGTAGCCGATCTCCGCGCGCGGATCCGACGCCGGCACGATCAGATCCACGGACATCTCCGGCGCGCCGTAGGGCTCCTCCAGCAACAGCCGCCGCAGGCCGTCCGCGTCGTCACGCAGGTATTCCATTTTCCGGCGCACGGTATCGCCGGGCAGCGGATCGACACCGCCGGTGACGATGCGGCTCACATCGCCACCGGCATGGGTGTCCAGCAGTTGCAGCGACGGTTGATCCTTCATGGTGAGTCCTCTTGCCGGGGCAACGCGAACGGCGCCCCATGGGTGTCCCACTGCGCGTCGGGCACGATCACGATCTTGCCCAGAAAGCGGCGGCCACGTTCCACGAAGTAGCGTTCCGCCTGGTGCAGATCGGACAGTCGGAAGGCACCGTGCAGCACCGGTTTGAGGGTGCCGTCACGAATCCAGTCGATCAGCTGTTCGGCCTCCTCACGGGTGCCGTGGGACACGCCGAACACCTGCACCTGATAGAGATAAATGCGCGTCCACAGAATCTCGCTGACATTGCCACCGCTGGCGCCGGCGATGCTCAGCCGCGGGTAGCTGTTTCGCGCCGTCATATCGAAAATCATGGCGTCGATGAAACGGTCGGTGAAGGTGCCGCCGACCAGATCCATCACCGCGTCCAGTGGCGCGCCGCCGGTCACTGCCTTGACGGCGCCGGTGAAGTCATCCATGCGCGAGCGGTCCAGCACCGCCTCGGCGCCCAGGGCGCGCAGATCCCCGGCCTTGTCCGGTGTGCTCAACGCGTAGGGAATGGCACCGAGAATCCGGCACAGCTGAATCAGCGCGGTGCCCACGCCGCCGCTGGCGCCGGTCACCAGCACCCGCTCGCCGGCCTGAACGCCGGCGGCGGTGAGCATATGGTAGGCGGTCTGGTAAGAGCACATGCCCAGCGCCGCCAGCTCCGCGTCGGCCAGGTCCGGCCGCCCCACGGCATGAAACTGATCGGCGGGCACGGCGATGTATTCGGCGAAGCCGCCGTCGGCGCCGTGGCCGTAATAGTCCGGGGTCAGATTCAGATCCCGGCGCGTGTCCGGGTACAGGTTGAAGTCCAGCAGCCCGCGTTCACCGAGGCGGCCGGCGTCGACGCCGTCGCCCACCGCCACCACATGGCCGGCCACGTCGGCGCCCTGGATACGGGGAAACGTCAGGGTCGGCGAACCGCCCATCTGGAACGACGCCACTTCGTCCCGGTCCTTGGTGGGGTAGAGCCCTTCGCGGGCCTTGCGGTCGGTGTTGTTCTTGGCGGTGGCGGTGACCCGCACCAGCACCTGGCCGGGCCCCGGGCGAGGCACCGGCAGGTCGTCGCGGTAGACCAGTTTGTCCAGGCCGCCATGGCCGGTGAGCACCATGGCGGCCTGATGATCGGGCAATGGATGGGTTTCGACGGGGGCAACCATACTCGACCTCCTTGCGCGATGGGTTGCTTACGCGATGGCTTTCCCCTTCACCTGATAGCCTGACAGAGAATTTCAAGGCCCCGAAATGTGCGCTTTGCCCCATCCGTGGGAAGCGCGCCGGTGACGCCTATTCGGGCATCGACACTTCCCGGAAGGTGCCGTCCTCAATGCGCTCGAAGGCCACTTCCGGCGGCCAGGACAGCAGCGCCACGAAACTGTCGTCCTCGGCCAGCACCACGCCCAGGGGCATGTTGAGCACGTTGGCCGGGTCGTTCAGATAGGCTTCGCTTTCCTGGCCGCTCATAAAGCACCAACCGCTGTCGTTCTCGTCCACCGGCTGCTCGCGATACATGAACCCCACGTTGCCGCCTTC
Source organism: Alcanivorax sp. (assembly GCA_022449455.1). Taxonomy (GTDB): domain Bacteria; phylum Pseudomonadota; class Gammaproteobacteria; order Pseudomonadales; family Alcanivoracaceae; genus Alloalcanivorax. The sequence continues at coordinate 15,536 of JAKUPL010000020.1, forward strand.
CACATAGGCGTCCCGCGACACCAGGCAGTACTGGGCGTACTGCTTCGCCAGCGACGGCTCCGGGTCATCCACGCTCACATCCATGATGTGGCGCGCCTCGAAGCGTACCGCATCGCCCGGCACCAGATCCTCGATATACAGCGGCCGGTTGACCAGCCGACCGTCGAATATACCTTCCTCGATGCGCACGATCTCCACCCACATGCGCTCGCCGGTAGGCGCGTCCGGATCGTCGGAATGGAGCATGAACACCAGTTTCGCCCGGTCGCCGGGCATCAGGCTCTGGACCGCCGTGACCGACGGCTTATAGAACGTGTAGGGGTTTTCGTTGGCGATCACCTGAACGTCGTCCAGATGCCAGCTGGTTGTTGTCATGGGGCCTCCCCGGGCAGACAGTCGCGAAAAAAAGCATCGAGCGCCGCGGAATCACCGCCGGCCGGCGCGTCGCCCTTGGCCTGATAACGGGAAAACCGCGACAGTTCCTGCTCGATAAAGTCGTTGAGCGCCGGCATCGCCGGCACGAATTCCTTCTCCTGACTTCGCTGCTTGCGCGCCAGCAAACGCTCGATGTCCTTGTTGACCGGAGTATTGTCCGCCACCAGCGCGCGCAGCCGGTCGAATTCAACGGGCGCCGGCGTGCGAAAGCGTTCCAGCCAGCGGATCGCCAACAGAGGCCGCAGGGCGTAGAAATATTTTTTCAGCGGCACCAGCTGGGCTTTCAAATAGCCACGATAATTCTTGTCGGCCATGCTCAGGTAGTGGAACACACCGCTGTCCACCGCGTACACCTGGGGCAGCAGCGCCCGCGCGCGCTCGGCGAAGCCGCTCTCGTCGCGATAGACGATGGGCGACTGAATCCACTCCACGAAGGAAGGATTGGACTTGCCGAACAGCTTCAGCGCCTTGCGCACGTCCCAGCCGTTCAGGTCGATGTCGTCGGTGATTTCGTACTCGATCACGTCCCGACGGTCTTCCACATCCAGGGCCAGATACCAGTCGCGCGGGTGCGCATAGACGAACCGCACGTCATAGTCGCTGTTTGGCGACGGGAAGCCCCAGGCCCGGCTACCGGATTCCACCGCCATCAAAATGCGCACACCATGCTCGCGCTCGGCGGCGGCCAGGCGCGCCATGATTTCTTCGCGGACCAGCGGATCGATACCGCTTTGCTCAGGGTCGTTCATCATAATCTTGCTTGGGCTGCTGTTTGCGGGCTTTATTCATACCGTGCGCTCCCTGCAACGGAATTTAAAGAAGGGAAAGGCGGACCCCGCAGTCGCGGAACATCCGTTCCAACCGCGCCGCCAGGGTGGCGTCGTCCACGCTGCCGGCATCAAAGGTAATGGTCAGACAACGCAGGCCCAGCATTTCTCCCACCGCCGCCTCGAAGGTCAGCGTCACGGCGTCGGCGGCCTGGGTCACGGTGTCCACGCCACCCCAGCCACCGTGCTCCGGATCACACCACTCCAGGTAATAGCCGGGGGCTTCTTCCACTGCCTCCAGGGCTTCGAAGTCGCGCTGCAGTAACAGGTAGCGCTCGGGGTTGTCCGGGTCGTCGGCGAAGCCGAGCAGATAGCAGAAGCCATCGGGGTGATCGAGGACCACCGAACGGGCATGAAAGGTCAGTGTCTGCGTATTGGTCATGGTCGATCATCCGTACTGATCGAGGATGTCCCGCCGGTCCATCAGTTGCAGCGCCCGGGCCAGCTCACGATGGCCCCGGCGGGCTGCGTGCAGACAATACCAGGCCTGCAGACACTCGCTGTCACCGGGCACGCGTTCCAAAGCATACTCCAAGGCGCGCAGATAGGCGGTGCGTAGTACCGCGGGCAGCGAAGGCGCGGCCTCTTCCTCGCGGCCCAGCTCAATGGCCGCCACCAGTGCCAGCTGGCCGGCGTCCACCAACCTCGGCACCGCCGCGTAGGATGCGGTGCCCACGTCCCCCTGGTGCACCAGGTTTTCCCACAGTGCATCCAGGGCACCGGGCTGATCGGCCGCCAGAGCGTCCAGCACCGGAAAGGGGTCGTAGGGCAGACCGTACGCGGACCGCCAGAGGCTTTGCTCATTGCTCATGGGGCATGGCTCCCATCAGGCTTCCTTATTCAAGTGCTCCGGCGTCAGATCCGGAAAGTAACGCTCGATCCATGCCAGAAAGACGGCCTCGCCGCCGTCAGCGGCCACCACCAGAGGCACGCCGCCGGGTTCGTGAAGTTCCAGGGTACCACCTTCCCGCACCCGCCGGTGTAACACGCGCAGCCGGTTGATCAGCCAGCTCATCGGGGTGGCGGTGCCGTAGCCATAGGCGTCGCCGAAGCGGGCGAACAGGGCCGCCCCCACCCGGCCGGTGCGGGCCAGTTCCGCGTCCTCGGCGGCCAGCGCGGCACGCGCCACACGCCGTTCAAGGCGCCGGGCCCGGGCGCGGCGCCAGGCGGAGAGCGGGTTCACCGCGCCACCGTGCGCAGATGGTCCACCACCCGCGCGGCCACCACCGGCAGACAGCCCTTGAAAAAGTGGTCCGTCCCCGGAAACACGGTAACCGGGTGACGGTCGGCGCGCAGGTGCGCCAACAGATCCGCCAGCGGCGCCCGTTCGTCGTCTTCCCCGTGCAGCAGCAGGGCATCGTCGGGTACCGTCACCGGCGCGTAGTAGCGGCCGTCGGGCACCTGCCCCACCGGCATGCCGAGCAGCGCCAGGGCCGCCACCGGCTGGCTCAGGCGCGCCGCCGCCCGGGCGAACACCCAGGCACCGAACGAAAACCCCACCAGCGCCAGCGGCAGGTCGGGCCAGCGGGCGCGCAGAGCCTCAATCATCACCAGGGTGTCGTCGGTCTCGCCCTCGCCTTCGTCGTGTTCACCGCCGGAGCCGTCCACGCCGCGAAACGCCGGGCGTACCGTCAACCAACCGGCGTCGCGCAGGGCGCGGGCCAGGGCGTGGGGCACCGGATGGCGCGGCGAGCCGCCCAGCACCGGCTGCGGGTGCCCCACCAGCACCAACCCATGGGGCGCCCCGGACGGATGGTCCAGGGTCAACCGCAGGCGGCCCGCCGGGCCGTCAAGATCCAGGGTTTCGCGGGAAGCGCTCATGGTTCATCCGAGTGGCAGCGTGAAGGGCCGGGCATGCTAGCACGGCGCGCCGGTGCCGTCGGCGAAACCGCGCACCACGCCGTCGTCACGAAGACGCTTCGCAAATACGGTCACGGCCGCTCTGCTTGGCCGCGTACAGCGCCTGATCCGCCCGCTTGAGCAGGCTTTCCGCCGTGTCACTGTCGGTCAGCGCGGCCAACCCCCCACTCAGACTGGCGGTGATGGGCTGGTCGGCGGCCACCGCCATGGTCGTGCCCGCCAGCTGTTCGCGCAGCCGCTGGCCCAACGCCCGGCCGCCTTCCGCGGTGGTGTCCGGCAGCATCAGGATGAATTCCTCGCCGCCCAGCCGCCCGCACAAATCCACCTCCCGGCCGACGTCCATCAACAGCCGGGCAAAGGCACGCAGGACCGCGTCACCGGCGCCGTGCCCCCAGGTGTCGTTGATGCGTTTGAAATAGTCCAGATCCAGCAACAGCACGGTCAGTGGCAAACCGGATCGCTGCGAGTGGGCCACCTGCCACTCCAGGGTTTCCATCACCGCGCGGCGATTGGAGAGACCGGTCAACTCGTCGGTGCGGGCTTGGGCACTGAGCTGCTTGCGCATCATCTGTTGATGGATCTCATGCCCTACACTGTCGGCCAGCAACTGCATGAAGATCAGATCGTCCCGGGAAAACGGGCGGCAAGGATTGAGAGACGAGAAATTCAGGGTGCCATGTACCTCGCCGTCCACCTGGATCGGGCAGCCGATGTACGCTTCCAGGCCGAATTCGCGATAGCAGGGATGTACACGGATCTCACTTTCCCCGGCATGGTGAAAGCCGATAGGTTCATGCGCTTTCAGAGTATGCACGCAATAGGTACCGGACAGCGCAAAGGAATCGCCCGGATTGATCCCGTGGGTGGGGTCGAGACAATGCTCGACGCGGAAGTCCTCGCCACGGATACGGGACTGCACCGCCAGGTCCAGACCGAAATGCCGGGCACCCAACGTCAGGATTTCATCAATGCGGGCGGCTTCGTCGAGGGCCGTGCTGGCGGTGATGGCGTGCAGCCGCTGCAGCGTATCAACCGTTTTCTCCGCCGCTTCAGCGGGACGGACCAGGCCGATAAAACCGCGCAACTGGTCGCGTTCATCGCGCATCGCGCCGCCGGATGTATGCGCCAGGAACACGGTACCGTCAGCACACCGGTAGCGAATCCGATACGCCTGCATGCCGATACGGCTGAAACGGTTGTAGCGCTTCTGGCCCTGCTCCGCGAAATCGTCCGGGGTCGCATAGAGCATGGACGTCTGCCGCCCGATCCACTCATCCCCCCGATAACCAAACAGTGCTTCGGCGGCCGGGTTCGCGTAACGAATGCGCCGCTCCGCGTCCGCCACCACCACCGCCTCGGGCAGGTGGTCGAAAAAGTCGGCCAGCAGGGTCGGCGATACATGGGCCAGGGTGGCCGAGGATTCTTTGAGCATATGCAATTGGCCGTCTCACGTTCGTCTCGGACCCAATGCTTGAACGTCCGGCGACCGTTGTCAAAAACCTTACCGGCACGCACGGCGATGGCGAGCGCAGGAAAGTCCCTATTCAAGAACCCCCTGCTCTTCCAACACCCGGGCCAGCAAATCATCCAACCGATCAAACGAAGCGAAGCGCTCATTCACATGGCCCGGATTAATGATGTGATAGCGGCGGTCACGGCGGTCGAAGACGAACTCGGCGGTGTTGCCCTCGTGCCCCAGCGCGATCACTTCGGGGCGGAGTACGTCCAGATTCTCCGGCACCAGATGAGCGGCGGATTTGAAAACCGTGTTCTCGACCCAGAGACCATTGGTAAGCCGCAACAGGGCCACGTATTGGTCTGGCACCGGCTCGCCGAGACGACCACGCGCCGCCGCCTGCATCGCCCGCAGAGCCGGTTCACTGGCCGGGGGATCGGTATACACGCCACTGGCCGGCTGGTCCGCCAGCGCCAGCACCGTTTGGAGAATCGAAAGGTTCATTCCCGTCAGTCTACCAGCAACGGACAATCTACCAACAACGGACAATCCGCACGTAATTGCGATTACGACTGTAGGACGGTGGCTGCCCGAACCAACGTTGGTACGTTCGTGACAGGTGCGCGGAGTCGGTGAAACCCGCGGCGTGAGCGATGTCGGTGAGGCTGCGGCGCGAATGCAGCAGTTCGAACACGCGCTGCAGCTTGCGCCAGGCTTTGTAATCCCGCAACGACATGCCGAACACCTCGCGCATTAACCGCGACACCCAGAAATACGACATCCCCAGCTGTTCCGCCAATTGCGTGAGCGTCAGTTCCGGCTGCTGTTCCAGCAGGGCGCGGATGCGCGGGCCGCGCGGATCACCCGGCGAAGGGGCGCCAAGATGGCTGAACGGTTCGCGCAGCACCGCCTGATAGAGCGCCGGCGCGCCCACGGCGGGAAAGTGACCGTGAAAAAGTGCGTCCAGATCGTCATCGAAGCCGCTGAACCAGGCCCGCTCCAAGGGGCGAACGCGGCCCGCCGCCAGATGGCTCAGCGCCTCGTAGCAGCCGGCGCTGGGAGTGACATGAAAGCCCACCACCGGCACGTCGCGGGCGATCAGGGCCCGGGGCACGAACGGCGGTACCAGCACGGCACCGGCCTGAATCTCATGGCCATCGACGTGCACGCTGAACCGTCCCGTGCCGATCGCCAGCAACAATGCCGCGGACGGCGGCCGGGTGGTGCCGGTGCTGATCCAGGGGGCGGTGTAGATAAAACCGCGCCGGCCGATCATGTACACGTTGTCCTTGATACGGTGCGACAGCCGTCCGAACCCGCCGCTACCCTGCACGTTTCCCAACGCCATGGCACTTCTCCTTCGCTGGCGACACGAGCCGCCGCCATAGAGTCCGCACTCCATCATAGCCGATGCCTCGAACACCGCTTCTTGTACGTTTTTGCGGTGCGCCGGCCGGCGTCCGGCAGGGTGAGGCAAAACCGTTCAATTCTTCCGCGACCGCTTGGGCCAACCTAACCGTTCCACAGAGGGAAAGCGCCGGCCCCTGCCTCACCGATGCCGCGCGCCGGCTCTCGTTCCCGCGTAAAACAAGAAACAGGGACTCATCATTATGAAAACAAATGCCAGTCAACAACGCCGGTGCCGTGGTGGTGCCGCCATCGTCATGGCCTCGCTGGCCCTGGCCGTGGCCGGCTGCGGCGGCTCCTCCTCGGACCACGATGCCGGCCCGACCTCCCACAGCGGCGTATTCGGCGCCATCCCGGTGGCCGGCCTGGACTATCGCCAGGGCGATGGGACGGTGCGCACCACCGACGACCAGGGGCGCTTCGCCTACAGCGGTGATGCCGACCTGACCTTCGCCATCGGCGACCTGACCCTGGGCCGTGCCACCGCCGCCCCCCGGGTCACCGAAACGGGCCTGGGCGGCGACAACGACGCCCCCCTGGATACGCCGGTCCTCCACACTCTGATCCTGCTGCACAGTCTCGACGCGGACGGCGATCTCAATAACGGCATTCAGCTTACCGACACCATCCGCCAGGGCGTCTCCAACGCCGCCGCCAGCCTGGACCCGGCCCAGGACAGCGCGGCCTTCAACACTGCCCTGCTGAGCGTCGTCACGGACCTGGAACAGACCGGCGCTTTCTCCGACACCGATCCGCGCCCGCGCGTCCTGAGGTCAGCGGCGGACGCCCGCGACACCTTCCTGAGAGCCGCCGGCCCCCGCCATGAGGTGGCCACCACCGGTGGTCGGCTGCTCGGCTTCGAGGGCAACGAGCAGACCTGGCAATACCTGGCGATTCCCTACGCCCGGCCGCCCCTGGGCGAGCTGCGCTGGAAGCCGCCGGTGGCACCGGAGCCCTGGACGGGGGTGCGCCAGGCGGTGGCCTGGAGCGACCAGGCGGCGCAGAACACCGCCCTGGAACGCTTTGGCGAAGGCGGTATGAGTGAGGACTCCCTGTATCTCAACGTGACCGCGCCCAAGGACGCCGAGGGGCTGCCGGTGATGGTCTGGTTCCATGGCGGCGGCTTCACCGCCCTGACCAGCAACACCCACCCGTTCAACAATCCGGAAGCGATGGCCAGCCGGGGCGTGGTGCAGGTGTCCGTCAATCACCGGCTGGGACCGTTCGGCTACATCGCCCATCCGGATCTGAGCGCGGAAAGCGGCTACAACGGTTCCGGCAATTACGGGCAGATGGATCTGATCGCCGCCCTGGAGTGGGTCCAGGACAATATTGCCGCCTTCGGCGGCGACCCGGACAAGGTGACGATCTTCGGGGAATCCGGCGGCGGCCGGAAAACCCTGTCGCTGATGGCTTCGCCCCGGGCCGCCGGGCTGTTCCACCGGGCCATCAGCCAGAGCGGCACCCTGATCCCGGACACCCGTAGCCTGGCCGACGCGGAAGCCATCGGCAGCCAGTTGCAGACCAACCTGGACGCCGCGTCCCTGGAGGACATGCGCGACGCCGACTGGCGTCAGGTAGTGGCCGCCGCCGCCGCGCTGACCCCCTATACCAATGTGGACAACCACTACCTGCCCTACACCGAACGGGTGGCGTTCGAGTCCGGCAACCAGAACGACGTGCCCTTTATGTTCAGCGTCAACGCCAACGACACGCCGGACCCCACCAGCACCGCCATTAACGTCTTCCCCTGGATGGCACCGCTGTGCTCCGCCAATCACTACGCCACCTACTTCACCCACCAGCCCGCCGGCTGGAAAGCCCGGGGCGTACAGGCTTACCACGCGGCGGAACTGGCCTACACCTTCAACATGCCGGAAAGCGTGGTCACCCATTACCTGCTGGGGCTGGTGATCGACCCAGCCACCGGTGAATCACTGGTGATCGGTGATCTGAACGGCAACGGCGTGAGCGGCTCCCAGGGCGACCCGGCGGACATTCTGGCATCGGCGGGCTTCGACGCCACCGACGATCAGGTGATCGACCGGATGCTCACCATCTGGACCAACTTCGCCAAAACCGGCTCGCCGGACATCGCTGGCGAGCTGACTTATCCGCTCTACGACGCGGCCACCGAAAGCTATGTGGAAATCAGCGCCGACGCCGAGGTAAAAAACGGCCTGGGCGCGGTTCTGGACCACTGACGAACAATAAGAATCGAGGAGAACGACATGCGATCCATCGCACGAATAACGGGCCTGGCCCTGGCGCTCGCGCCGCTGGCGCTGATCGGCTGCGGCGGCGACAGTGACAGCCCTTCCTCCGGCGGCGCCAGCCGCCAGGGCACCTTCATGGACGGCCCGGTAGCCGGGCTCGGCTATCGGGCCGGCGACCGGGACGCCGCCGTCACCGATGCCCTGGGCCGGTTCCGCTACCGGGACGGTGACACGGTGAGCTTTTTTATCGGCGAGCTGGCCCTGGGCGGCGCCCGGGGCGCCGGGGTACTGACGCCGCTGAGCATCACCGACGGCGCCCAGGCCGCCGACCACAGGGAAGTGCAAAACAAACTGATCCTGCTGCAAACCCTGGACCAGGACGGCGACCTGAACAACGGCATCCAGATCAGCGAGGCCATCGCCGGAGTGGTCTCCGACCACGCGGCGGACATCGACTTCAGCCGCGACCCCGCCACTTTCCGGACCGACCTGCAGCCGCTGCTGGACCAGCTCAACCAGCAGGCGCTGTTCAGCGACACCGATCCACGCCCCCGGCGGGTGCGCGCCGCCGAATCGGCGCTGGCGCATTTCATCCGTGGCACCGGCCCGCGTAAACAGGTGACCACCACCGCTGGCGAACTGCGCGGCTTCGAGGCCGACAACGGGACCTGGCAGTTTCTCGGCATCCCCTATGCCACGCCGCCCCTGGGCGAGCTGCGCTGGAAACCGCCGGTGCCGCCCCAGCCCTGGGAAGGGGTCCGCGAGGCCACCGACTGGGCGGACCAGTCCGCCCAGGACCCGGCGCTGGAAAGCGTCAATGAGGGCGGCATGAGCGAGGACTCCCTGTACCTGAACGTGACCGCGCCGAAAAACGCCGAGGGCCTGCCGGTGATGGTCTGGTTCCACGGCGGCGCCTTCGCCATCCTGTCCGGCAACTCCGAGCAGTACAACAACCCGGACAGCCTGACCACCCGGGGCGTGGTGCTGGTCACGGTCAATCATCGCCTGGGCCCGTTCGGCTACATCGCCCACCCGACCCTTACCGAGGAGAGCGGCTACAACGGCTCAGGCAACTATGGCCAGATGGATCTGGTGATGGCCCTGGAATGGGTGCGCGACAACATCGCCGCCTTCGGCGGCAACCCGGACAATGTGACGATCTTCGGCCAGTCCGGAGGCGGCGGTAAAACCTACTCGCTGATGAACTCACCGCAAGCCGCCGGTCTGTTCCACAAGGCCATCGTCATGAGCGGCTTCGCGCCCTTGGAGGAAGACAGCGCCCCCAACGATTCCCTGGCGGAATCCGAGGCCATCGGCCAGGCGTTGTTCGAGCGGGTCGGCGTGGAGACGCTGGAACAGGCCCGTGCCCTGCCCTGGACCGCCTTTACCGACGCCGACCGTGCCGGCGAGATTCCCAGGCAGACCTACCGGCCCAACGTGGACCACTTCTATCAAACCAAAACCTACCACCAGAACGTGACCGACGGCCTGCCCGGCGACGTGCCGCTGATGGCCGGTGTCACCGCCGGTGACTACCCGCACCTGCGCGCCGCCCTGCCGGTGTGGCTGGAACAACGCTCGGCGACCTACCAGTCCAACCAGTACATCTATAAGTTCACCCGGGTGCCGCCGGGCTGGGAAGACCTGGGCCTGCACAGCTGCCACGGCTGCGAGCTGCCCTACCTGTTCAATCACCCCGCCGGGCTGGTGCAGAACTTCCTGCTCGGGCTGGTGCTGACGCCGCAAGGACAACGGCCGGTGATCGACGACCTGAACGGCAATGGCATCACCGGTTCCCAGGGCGATCCGGTGGACCTGTATCTGTCCATGGGCTACGACCAGGACGACGAAACGATCAGCGACCGGATGATGACGATGTGGACCAACTTCGCGAAAACCGGCGACCCCAGCCCCGACGACCTGCATTGGCCCGCCTACACGCTGGCCAACGACAGCTACCTGGAAATCCGCCAGGACACCGGGCTGTCCGTGGAAACCGGCGTGGAAACGGCGATGGGCCTGGAGTAAACCACGCCCACCCGGCCACCCTACAACCCGGCCAGGCGCTCCAGGGTGTCCGGGTAGCGCTCGATCAAACGGATCAGGGTGGCGGCCTGGGCGTTGGGCCGGGCGCGGCCCTGCTCCCAGTTTTCCAGGGTGCGGGGGTTGGTGCGCAGGTACATGGCGAACACCGCCCGGGACAGATTGAGGCGCTCGCGCAGTGCCAGCAGGTCATCGGCGTCGATGGACGCCACCGGCGCCAGCCGCGCCTCCTGACCACGCAGCGTCAGCTTGCCCTGACGCTGCGCCTCCAGTTCCTGGAAACCTTCCTTCAATTCCGCGAACAGATCCCGCTTCATGTCATGGTCCTCCCATCGGGTTACGCCGGGCCATCAGCTCCGTTTTCAGCAGAGACCTTAGCGCCCGGCGCTCCGCCGGCGTCAAATCCTCGGCCTCCTCCTTGCCGTAGAGCGTGAACAACCAGAACTGACCGCCCGTGGGCCACCAGTAATAGATCACCCGCAAGCCACCGCGCGTGCCTTTGCCGCGCCGTTCATCGACGAACCGCAACTTGCGCAATCCGCCAGTGCCCGGAATTCGGGGGCCGGCCTCGGGATGCAGCATCAGAATCCGCTGCAGCAGCCAATAGGTGTCCTCGTCCAGATACGCCGCCCGGTGGCGCCGGAATGGCGTCAACTCCACGAATACCGCTCGCATACTATACGCTCCCTGCGTACAAATAAATCCCCACCCGCGAGGATGGACCATCCAGGTGCTTAATGTACGCAGGCGGCAACAGCGGCGGAGTCGGGCGATGGCCCGTGGTGTTGTAGGAAATCAAAGGCCAGGAATGTCAGCCGATCGCCCTGATTGACGTCGGCCGGTTGCGATCAGCGCGGCCCGCCGGCGGCCAGCACCGCTTCCGCCAGAGCGGCCACGGAGAGCGGCGCGCTGCCCTCCGCCTTGTTGCTGAGGGTGACGAAGGCCGGCCAGCCGGCGCCGGTGGTGCCGGCGATCACCCGCGCCAGAGCGGCGCGGGTGTCCGGGTCCGGATCCACCAGTTTGTCGTAGGGCGCGTACTGGTCGCGGGCGGTTTCGTAGCCGTAGGCGCCGTGCTTGAGATTGAGGTTCCAGCGGCACACCAGCGGGCCCGGCCAGAGCGCGCGCAGGATCGGCAGTTGCTCGGCGATGGGCGGCATCTTGCCGTGCAGGCCCAGGCAATAGGTGGCGCCGGTGTCCTTGAGCGCGGCCACGAAGTCCGGCGTCAGCCAGTGCGGATCACGCACCTCCACCGCCACCAGGGCCGCCGGCGCGCGCACCCGCAGGGCGCGCAGCAGCTCGTGCAGCCGCGCGATCACCGGCGCCATGTCGTTCAGCCACACCGCCGGCAGCGGGCTGATCTGCAGCACCAGCGCGCCCAGCTTGTCGCCCAGCCCCTCGCCGGCCGGCGCCGCCAGATCCCGCCAGGCCAGTTCGATGTCCAGGAAGTCCGGGTTGGGTTGCAGCCCCTGGCCGCCACGGCCGCGGCGCAGGGCATCGGTGACCTGCCCCGGCGCTTTCACCAGGAAACGGAACTCCGCCGGCACCTGGGCGGCGTAGCCCGCGTACTGCTCCACGGTCAGCGGCCGGTAGAAGCCCCGGTCCAGCCCCACGGCACGAAACAGCGGGTGGCGGGCGTAGGCCGGCAGGCCGTGGCGGGACAGCTGTTCTTCCGTGTAGGTGCGGTCCCACACCCGACCGGCCCAGCCCGGGTAATGCCAGGACGAGGTGCCCAGCCACAGCCGAGGCGGCAGATCGGTGGCCAGGGTGGCGAGGGCCGCCTCCGTGGCGGCGGCGCCCACCACCGGTGGCAGGGTGCCGTCATCGTCGAACAGGGAAGCGGTAAAAAGCGGCGGTTGATCCATCGAAGACCGGAGGGCGATCAGGGAGCCATCAAGGGTACGAAAGCCGGCGCGCGAATCAAGCCACGCCGGCCCGCGCCTCAAGCCGGCAGTGGCAGTTGGTCGAGAAACTTGTCCAGGGTGATCGGATAGTCCCGCACCCGCACGCCGGTGGCGTTGTAGACGGCGTTGGCCACGGCGGCGCTGACGCCGCAGATGCCCAGCTCGCCCACGCCCTTGGCCTTGAGCGGTGTGGAATACGGGTCCTCGCCTTCCAGAAAGATCACGGTCTGCTCGGGGACGTCGGCGTGCACCGGCACTTCGTAGCTGGCCAGGTCGTGGGTGGCGAAAAAGCCCCGGCGGGTGTCCACCTTCAGCTCTTCCATCAAGGCCGCGCCCACGCCCATGGTCATGCCGCCGATCACCTGGCTGCGGGCGGTGATCGGATTGAGAATGCGGCCGGCGTCGCACACCGCCAGCTGGCGGCGCACTCGGATCTCGCCGGTGTAGGCGTGCACGCCTACCTCCACGAAGTGCGCGCCGAAGGTGGCCAGCACATAGTCCTTGTCGCGGAAATCGCCGAACTCGATCTTGTCCTCGGCCACCAGGTCGCGGTCGCCGGCCAGGCCGGCCAGCGGCCGGGTCTCGCCGCCGTGGCGCACCTGGCCGTCCACCAGTTCAAGGGTGGCCGCGTCGGCGCCGAGCCGTTCCGCGATCCGTTCGCGCAGGGCCACGCAGGCGGCGTACACGCCGGCGGTGGCGCTGGCCGCGCCCCACTGGCCGCCGGAGCCGGCGGACACCGGCGAATCGGAATCCCCCAGCCCCACCTCCACCGCGTCCACGGAGACGCCGAGCATCTCCGCCGCGGTCTGCGCGATGATGGTGTAGGAACCGGTGCCGATGTCGGTCATGTCGGTGTCCACGCGCACGCTACCGTCCGGCCGGAGCGCCACCCGGGCGCCGGAGGCCTGGGCCGGCGCGCCCCGATAGGCCCCGGCCATGCCGTGCCCGATCAGCCAGACACCGTCGCGGCGGTCACCGGGCCGGCGATTGCGGTGGGACCAGCCGAATTCGTCGGCGCCCCGCCGCAGGCATTCCACGAAGTGGCGTTCGGAGAAACGGCGCTCCGGTTTGCCCGGGTCCACCTGAGTGTCGTTGAGCACCCGGAAGGCCACCGGGTCCATGTCCAGGCGCTCCGCCATTTCGTCCATGGCGATTTCCAGCGCCATCTGCCCGGCGGTGTCGCCGGGGGCGCGCATGGCGTTGCTTTCCGGCAGGTGCATCTCCAGGGGGCGGTGCACCAGCAGCCGGTGGGCGCCGGCGTAAAAGTGCTCGGTGGGGATGGTGGCTTCCTCGCCCCCGCCGCCCGGCGGCGTGTTGGTGGTGTTGTCGTGGCCGATGGCGGTGATGCGGCCGTCCCGGTCGGTGCCGATGCGGATGCGCTGGATGGTCAGGCCACGGTGGGTGGCGTTGTTGGCGATCATCGGGCGCGGCAGCGCCACCTTCACCGGCCGGCCGGTTTCCCGGGCCGCCACCGCCGCCAGAATGGCGTCGGCGCGCAGGAACAGTTTCACGCCGAAGCCGCCGCCGATGTAGGGCGAATCCAGCCGCACCTTTTCCGGCGGCAGATCGAAGGCCTTGCCCAGCGCCTGGCGGCTCCATTCCACCATCTGGTTGGCGGTCCACAGGGTCAGGGTGCCGTCCTTCCATTCGGCGATGGAGGCGTGCGGCTCCATTTGCGCGTGGCACTGGCCCGGCGTGGAATAGGTCGCATCCAGCTTAACCGGCGCATCGGCGAAGGCGCGCTCGAAGTCGCCCACCCGCGACGCCGGTTCCACCTCGTCGTCCAGATGGGCCTGGCGCTGCTCCGCCAGGTCGTAGGATGCGCCCCGGTCTTCGTCGTAGTCGGTGCGCACCAGGGCGGCGGCGGCGCGGGCCTGTTCGAAGGTCTCCGCCACCACCACGGCGATGGCCTGGTGGTAGTGCTGGATCTCGCGGCCGCCGAACAGATAGACCACGTTCATCTTGGCCTTGGGCAGGCGCTCCATGTCCAGGGTGGTGACGACGGCCACCACCCCCGGGGCCTTCTTCGCCGCCCGGGTGTCCATGGCGGTGATGCGGCCCTTGGCGATGGCCGACACCACCGGGTAGCCCACCAGCTGGCCCGGCGCCACATCGTGACGCTCATAGGCGTAGGGCGCGGTGCCGGTGGTCTTCAGCGGGCCGTCGATGCGCGTGCGCGGGCGGCCGAGCACCTTGCCCTGGTCGGCCACATTGGGGTCGGCGGGTTGATCGAATCGCATGGGGCTACTCCTTCGCTTCCGCCAGCACGGCGGCCAGGGTGCGTTCGGCCAGCGTGACCTTGAACCGGTTCTCCGGGGTGGGGCGGGCCCCGTCCAGCAGCTTCGCCATCACCGCCCCGGCGCCCCGGGGCAGGGCGGCCTCGGCCTGCTCGTCACGCCACGGCTTGGGCGCCACGCCGCCCAGGGCCACCCGGCCGCTGCCGTCCGGTTGCACCACCGCCGCCACCGACACCAGCGCGAACGCATAGGACGCCCGGTCGCGCACCTTGTGGTAGAAGTGCTTGCCGCCCGGCGGCCGGGGCAAGGTCACGGCGGTAATGAATTCGCCTTTTTCGAGCACCGTCTCAATATGGGGCGTATCGCCGGGCAGGGTGTGGAAATCGGCCAGCGGAATCGAGCGGCCGCCGCCCCGGGCGTCCACCGTTTCCACCCGGGCGTCCAGCACCCGCAGGGCCACCGCCATGTCGCTGGGATGGGTGGCGATGCAGTGTTCGCTGGCGCCGATGATCGCCAGCTGGCGGCTGGCGCCGCCGTCCAGGGCGGCGCAACCGGCGCCGGGCCGGCGTTTGTTGCAGGGCATGTTGGTGTCGTAGAAATAGGGGCAGCGGGTACGCTGCAGCAGGTTGCCGCCGGTGGTGGCCTTGTTGCGCAGCTGGCCGGAGGCGCCCGCCACCAGCGCCCGGGTGAGCACCGCGTAGTCCCGCCGCACCCGCTGATCGGCGGCCAGGTCGGTATTGCGCACCAGGGCGCCGATGCGCAGTCCGCCCTCCTCGGTGGCCTCGATGGTGTCCAGGCCCAGCCCGTTCACGTCGATCAGATGGGTCGGTGTTTCCACCTCGATTTTCATCAGATCCAGCAGGTTGGTGCCGCCGGCGATAAAGCGGGCATGGTCCGTGGAGGCCGCCGCTTGCGCCGCCTGTCGGGGCGACGCGGCGCGTTCGTAGGTAAAGGCTCTCATGTCGTCTCCTTGGCCACGTCCCGCACCGCATCCAGAATGTTCGCGTAGGCGCCGCAGCGGCAGATGTTGCCGCTCATGCGCTCGCGGATTTCCTCCTCGGACACCGGCATCGGCGCCGTCAGGTCGCCACTCACATGACTGGGAATACCGGCGCGGATTTCTTCCAGGGTGGCCTTGGCGGAACAGATCTGCCCCGGCGTGCAGTAGCCGCACTGATAGCCGTCGTGCTCGATAAACGCCGCCTGCATCGGGTCGAGATTTTCCGGCGTGCCAAGTCCTTCGATGGTGGTGATCTCGTCACCCTCGTGCATCACCGCCAGCGACAGGCACGCATTGATGCGGCGCCCGTTGACCATCACCGTGCACGCGCCGCACTGGCCGTGGTCGCAGCCCTTCTTGGAGCCGGTCAGGTGAAGATGCTCGCGCAGGGCATCCAGCAGCGTCACCCGCGTATCCAGCTTCAATGAACGCGACTGGCCGTTGACGTTGAACACCACTTCGGCGGTGCTGACGCCGGCCTCGCCACCGGACGAGGCGGCCGCTTCCGCCTTGCCGCCGGCACGGCCGGCGGCCAGCTTCGGCAGCCCCAGGGCCGCCGAGGCAACGGCGCCCACGATCAGCAGATCGCGGCGCGTGATTCTGAATCGGGAGAACTTGGACATGGGACCAATCCTGTTGGCTGGCGGGGCGGCGGAACCCGGGGGGCGCCGCCGCCCGCTTGCAAGGTCTGGGCGTCTCTTGGCGCGGAGAGTTCCACCATAGCCGAAAAAGCACCGGCGCCCCGTCGGCGGCGGATAAATAGACGTAAAATCTGGCGTCTTCCCGAGGCCGGAGGCGTCCTTGCCGGCCCGGCTTGTTTCGCCGGCACCGGCTGTTAGCATCGGGCGTTTTCCGGAGGGACGACCATGCCTCTACAACCCCTGACCGCCCGCGCCGTTGTCATTCTGGTGCTGGTGTTCGCCGCCTTCGGCGCCCAGCAAACCGCCGTCAAGGCGGTGGTCGACGACATGGCGCCGCTGACCCAGACCTTCCTGCGCTCGCTGGGCGGCACCGCGCTGCTGGCGCTGTGGTTTCTCCACCAGCGCCGCAATCCATTCCGCGCGCCCGCCGGCCCGTCCATGGCCCTGGGCCTGCTGTTCGCTCTGGACTTTGGCTTTCTCTATGTGGGCCTGGCGCTGACCAGCGCCGCCCACGCCGCGGTGATCTATTACAGCGCGCCGATGATGATCGCCCTGGGCGCCATGTACCTGATTCGCGATGAACCGGTACGACGATTCAAGGTACTGGGTATTCTGTTCGCCTTCCTGGGCGTGGGACTCACCGCCTTTTCCGGCGCCGGCGGCGGCGGCGCGGCCACCCTGGCCGGCGACCTGTTGTGTTTCGTCGGCGCGGTGTGCTGGGCGGCCACGGTGATGGTGATCCGCGCCACCGGCCTGCGTGACCTGGACGCCCCGGTGGTGCTGTTCCACCAGTTGTTCGGCTCGGTGCCCCTGCTGGGCCTGGCCACGCTGGTGCCGGAGGGCGGCTGGACGGTGCACTGGAGCCCGGCACTAATCGCCTCCCTGGCGTTCCAGACCGTGGGCGTGGCCTTCCTGGGTTACCTGGTGTTCTTCGCCATGCTGCGCCGCCACTACACCTCCCAGGTGTCCGCCATGAATTTCCTGGCGCCTCTGTTCGGCGTGGCGTTCGCGGTGGTGCTGCTGGGAGAAAACCAGAACGGCCTGTTCTGGCTGGGCGCCGCCGCTATTGTCGGCGGGCTGTGCGTGGTCAATCAGCGGCGGGCCGGTCACCCGGCCTGAGCGCGCCGCCAATACCTGCTTCAGTGCAGGTCTTCGGTGGGGGCAGCGCCGGGCGGTGCCGGTTCGGCCCGCGCGAACTTCAGCGCAGCCCGTGCAGGCTGGAGGCTTCGCCCTCCGGTTCGTCGGCGATCACGCTGAACGAGCCGTCGGTCTCCAGCACCACCGCCGCCGCCGCGCCCACCCGCGCCACGCCGGCCGCGCGCAAGGCGGCGCGTACCTCCTCGCGGGTGATGCGGGTATCGCGCAGGGCGTCGTCAAGCATCACGCCGTGGCGCAGCAGCAAGCGGGGCTCGCCGGTGACCAGGCGACGCAGCGCCGGCCAGCGGGTGCTGCTCCAGGACACGCCGTATTGCATGGACTAGCAGGGATCGTCCGGTGGGGGCCACGGTCGCCCGAGCCCGCCCGGCGCTTAAAGAAAACCCGGCACCGCCCACTCGCCGCCGTCGTCCACCAGTACCGCCTCACGCCGCTCCGGGTGAGGCCGGTCCGGACCGGCGAAGCCGGCGGCCAGGGCCGGTGTTCTACAGCAGGCCGTCGATGGGCAGGATGGAAAAGACCGGCAGGGAAAGCCGCTGCCACAGGGTGGTGTCCGGCTCGCGATCAAAGCGAATCTGCTCGCCCTCTTTCTCTCCGACCCAGTACAGGTGGCCGCCGTCGTCCAGTTCCACCCGGTAGGCGTGTTTCATCACCTTGTCCGGGAAGGCGCCGTGGATTTTGTCGGCCAGCGCCGGGCAGTCGATCACCAGGCCCAGCTCGGTATTCAGATTGGCGGAGCGTGGATCGGCGTTGAACGAGCCTACCACCAACTGCTCGCCGTCCACCGCGAACGCCTTGGCATGCAGGGTGGAACGGGCACTGCCGTAGGGGCCGGCGCGCAGATGAGGGGCATCCCGCGGCCCGTCGCCCCGTTTCATTTCATAGAGCTGCACGCCGCCTTCCAGCAGGTCGCGGCGCCATTTGGCGTAGCCGGAATGCACCAGCGCCACGTCGGTGGCGGCCATGGAGTTGGTCAGCACCCGCACCTGAACGCCCTTCGCGGCCAGACCGGTCAGGTCCTCCACACCGTCGCGGGTGGGAATGAAATAGGAGGAAATAATGTCCAACCGCCGCCGCGGGTCGCCCACCGCCCGGTTCAACTGGGCGAGGAACAGCTCCGCGCCTTCCGCCTCGCCCAGCCCCTTGGCCGGGTCGTCCACCACCAGCCGCGTGGTCGCCCAGCACAGCGCCAGTTCCCGATCACGCAGCGCCGCCACCGGGTCACGGTCGCCCAGTTCCTCCAGGTATTGCGCCCGCGAATCCCCCTCCGCTTCGGGAGGCGGTTCACCGGACCCGTCCACGCGCAGAATGCGCTCCGCCGGATAGGCCGAGTCGCTGCGCCAGTAGCGGTCGAACGCGTCGGACACCGACGCCACGACCGGGCCCATCACCAGCACATCCAGATCGGAAAACAGGGTTTCCGTGGCGCCGAAGTATTCATCGGCCACGTTGCGCCCGCCCAGCACCAGCAGGCTGTTGTCGGCGATAAAGGTTTTGTTGTGCATGCGCCGGTTGACCCGCGGCAGGTCGGTGAGCAGGTCCCAGAAGCGCGGGCGGCGCACCACGAACGGATTGAACAGCCGCACCTCGATATTGTCATGGGCATTCAGCGCCGCCAGCAGCGGATCCATGCCGGCGGTGTTGTAGTCGTCCAGCAGCAAGCGTACCCGCACGCCCCGGTCCGCCGCCCGGCGCAGGGCGTCGAACAGCAGCTTGCCGGTGGTGTCCGGTCGCCAGATGTAATACTGCACATCCAGGGTTTGCCGGGCGGCGTCCGCCAGCCGCAGGCGGGCCGCGAAGGCATCATGGGGATCGGCCAGCAGGTGCACGCCGGATTGGCCGGGATGGGCCCGGGTCAACGGTCGGGTCAGTTCGCCCAGATCGGTCTGGGCGGCCTGCTCCGCACTTAAGGCGTGGGAGGGCGTGCGCCCTTCCAGGGACGGCAGGCCGGCGCAACCGCCGAGCAGTAACACCGCCAGCCCCGACAGCCATAACCAGTGGAAAAGCCGGCGCCCGCGTACCGGGCCCGGCGGTCTCGATGACAAGGTTCTCTCGCTCCCGATGTCTGATTGAGCACATCAAACATCAATAACCGAAGCGGCGCCGGAAGCGCGTAACCCGATGACGATTTTTTACCGAATTTAGCGCGCCATGGAGAGCAATGGCGGGCAGCGTGCTTATTCCTGGATGTCCGCGCCGCGCCGGGCCACCGCGATCTGCAGCCCCTGAACCAGGCAATAGATCAGGCCGGCGGCGAACGGCGCCACCAGCCAGCACATCCAGTTCTCGAACGCCTTGGCCACGCCAAAGGCCGCCGCCAGCCCCGCGCCCACGGAGATAAAATCGGTAGCGGTGGCCACCAGCAGCACCGGTGTGCGTTCGCTGTCGTCGGGCTCGTCCCGTTTCAGGAAAGCCACCATCAGATTCAGAAACGACAGCGACGCCACCGCCGACAACGCGAAACCGATCAACTGGAACGGGGTGGGCTGGTCGGCGACGCTGGACACCACCCCGTAGCTCACCGTGATCAGAATGGAAAAGCCGAACGCCTGGGCGTTGTGGCTGACCGAGACGCCCAGCCCGTGCAGGTAAAGCTGGGTCCAGGGCATCTTGCCGCCGTGGCGGCCCTTCGCGGTTCGATTCATCGATTAGCCAAACGGCCTCACACCGATCAACGGACCGTGCAGCCAGAACGCGAACAACGCCCAGGCCACCACGCCCACCACCACCGTGATCACGTCCCCCTTGAGGGTACCCGGGGCCGGGCTCACGCCCCGGGCCCGGTCGCGGCGGCGCAACCGCGCGAAGGCGACGATGGCCCACACCAGAAACGCGCCGAACAACACCGCATCGCGCAGAAAGCCGATGGACAGCAGATGGCCAAAGGCCCAGATCTTGGTGCCGGCCACCATCGGATGCCCGAGCTTCGAGCGGATGCGGTTGCCGGGCACATAGGCGGCGGCCAGCAGAATAAAGGCGATCAGCGTGAACAGGGCATTCAAATGCCCCATCCACACCGGCGGCGTGTACAGCAACACCGGGTTCAGGCGCGCCTGCTGGAAGCCCCAGATGATCAGCACGAAACCGGCCAGGGCCACCAGGCTGTACAGCCCCTTCCAGCCGTTCGCCCCGAAGCGGGCCACCTGACGGTCGCGCCAGGCCGGCGCGAAGCCGGTGCAGTGAATGCCCAGGAACAGGACCAGGCCGAGGATCAGCATTGTCATGGTTTGTCTCTCTTCGGACGCGGACGGTGGCGCCTATAGTGCCGCAAGCCGCGCGCCGGGAGAATAACCCCGCGCAAAATCCGGGTTTTCCGGCGCCGTGCTAGCGATCGGTCTTGCGGTACACCCGGCCGCCGTCTTTCTTCTTGCCGGTGTCCTCGACGCCCGGGAAACGCCCCAGGCGCACCAGCCGTAGGAAAGCGTTGCCCAGCTTCACCTTGTCGCCGATGTAGAGCTCATCCCAACCGGCGCCGTACACTTGCGGGAAATGGAACTCCCCGGGCGGCCGTTTATTCAGGGCCGCTTCCAACCGTTGTTGCAGTGCTTCGTTCATGGCGGGCTCCCTGACCCTGTTCCGTTCAAGCCGCTGGCGGGCCGCTCTCATACGTGCACCTCCACCACGCGAATGTCGGTGCCGTACAAGGCACGCATGCTGTCCAGAAACGCCGGCTGGAAGGCACCGCCATGGTCGTTCCACAGGGTGATGCCCAGATTGCTGAACGCCCAGGGGGTATCGGTACCGCCCCGGTCGGTGCCATAGCGATTGATGTGGAAGCGTTCGCCGCAGGCGGGACAGGCCGGTTCGTCCTCCTCGTCGGCGAACCAGGCGCCGATGACGTCCACGCCGTCCCAGCCCTGGTCGTGTCCGCAGCCCGGGCAGACAAAGCTCAATTCCGCGCCCTCCATGGGATGGAACACCTTGCGCTCGCCGGCGTGTAACGCCAGCCCCCGGGTAGTGCCATCGTGCACACGCGGGTCCATGGGCTCGATAAACAGCGCCTGAATCTTCGCCGTAAAGGCATAGCCCGGGCCGTCCAGGGTGCAGTCCGACGGCTCCGCCGCCACCATGCCCCGGTCCTGGAACCAGGCCAGAATCTCCCGCGCCTTGGCCTCGGCGTCGGGGTAATCGCCGGTGTGCACCGGAACGATGTGTGTGCAACTGTCGCTCAAGGCTTTCCTCCAACGGCCGCCGGATGCTTAAGTGTGGCTGGAGAACCATGGAGAGTAGCGTGGCGCCCGCCGGGTCGCCGCCGAGACGTTCGCTTTTTTGCAGGAGATTGCAATCGTGTCACCGTCCGCCCGCGACATTCTGGTGTTGGGCGCCGGCATGGTCGGCGTGTGCGTGGCCTGGCATCTGCGCCGGCGCGGTCACCGGGTCACGCTGGTGGACCGGGGCGCGCCGGGCCGCGAGACTTCCTTCGGCAACGCCGGCATCATTCAGCGCGAAGCGGTGCGGCCCTACCGGTTTCCCCGCGACCTGCCCACCCTGCTGCGGGTGCTGCCCAACCGGGAGATCGACATCCGCTACCGCCCCACCGGCATGGCCGGCGCCATGGGCCCGCTGCTCCATTATTGGCGCCATTCCGCGCCCCAGAACTACGCGCGCATCGTGCCGGCCTACGCGGCGCTGATCACCCGCGCCCTGGACACCCATGACGAGATGATCCGCGCCGCCGCGGCCGAGTCGCTGATTCGCCAGGACGGCTATCTCAAGGTGTTCCGCACCGCCCGTGCCCTGGACGCGGAATGCCATCAGGCGGAACAGAACGCCGCCGGCTACGGCGTCACCTACCG
This sequence comes from Alcanivorax sp., assembly GCA_022449455.1. Taxonomy (GTDB): domain Bacteria; phylum Pseudomonadota; class Gammaproteobacteria; order Pseudomonadales; family Alcanivoracaceae; genus Alloalcanivorax. Next base: position 37,510 of record JAKUPL010000020.1, read on the forward strand.
GGTGCTGGACCACGCCGCCCTGGCACGCCTGGAGCCCCACCTGAGCGAGGGCCGGCTGGCCGGGGCGGTGCACTGGACCCAGCCCTGGACCGTCACCGACCCGGGTGCGCTGGTGGCCGCCTACGCCGACCATTTCCAGCAACTGGGCGGCCACCTGGTGCGCGGTACCCTGGAGACCCTGACGCGCACCGGGCACGGCTGGCGGGCGATGGTCGACGGCGAGGCGCTGGACGCCGAACAGGTGGTGCTGGCGCTCGGCCCCTGGTCCGCGCCCTGGCTGGCCCGCCAGGGGCCACGGGTGCCGCTGTTCGTGAAGCGCGGCTATCACATGCACTACGACGCCCGCGACGACGCTCGCCTGAACCATTGGTTGATGGACGCGGAAACCGGCTACTTGCTGGCGCCCATGCGCGCCGGCATCCGCCTGACCACCGGCGCGGAACTGGCCCGCCAGAATGACGCGCCCCATCCCCAACAGCTGGACGCCGCCGAAGCCGCCGCCCGCCGCCTGTTTCCCCTGGGTGAGCGGCTGGACCCGCACCCCTGGCTGGGCGCCCGCCCCTGCACCCCGGACATGAAACCGGTGATCGGCCCGGCCCCCGGCCTGCCCGGTCTCTGGCTGGCCTTCGGCCACGGCCATCAGGGCTTCACCCTGGGGCCGGTGACCGGCAAATTGATCGGCCAGATGATGGACGGCGAGAACACCGACGTGGACATGATGCCCTATCGGGCGGACCGGTTCTGACTCAGGCGCGCCGCGAACACCAGGCGTGAATCAGGCCGGCCTGAAAGAACGGCACCGGTAACTCGAAGCCGCCGGCGGCGATGATCGAGGCGATCCGGGACGGCGGCAGCACACCCACATCGTGGGCATAGGCGTGTCGCATGCGCTCGATCATTTCCGGCGACACCGCCGCCGTCGACATCATGGTCATCCAGGCCCGCAGCAGCACCTCGTACTCCGGCGACGCCACGTCCGAGGCCAGATCGGAACTGGCCAACGGCGCACCCGGCTTCAACCGCCGGGCGATCTCGGCGAAGAAGCGAACACGTTCCGCTTCATCCACCAGGAACTGGGAGACCAGAAAACAGGTGGCGGCATCATGCCGCTGGTCGGCGGCCAGCGACTCCAGATAGCCTTCGTGGAAGGTGCACCGGTCCGCGAAGCCGTCCCGCTCCGCCTTGCGCCGACACTCTTCAAGCATGGCTCCGGAAGGCTCCACCGCCACGAAACGCCAACCGGGATGACGGCCCGCGAGATACGCGATCTCCGCCCCCGTGCCCGCACCGACGCACAGAATTCGCGCGTCGTCAGGCAAATCCGCGAACAGGGAATCCAGCAAAAAATGCAGGCACTCGCGGATCAGCGCGGTTCTCGCCCACTGGGCGTCGTAACCTTCGGCCTGTTGATCGAACAAGGCTTTGATCTGGTCTTGATCCATTGTCACTTCCGCAACAAAACATCGAAATCGCAGGGCGGCCGGGCCCGGGCCGGCTCGGCATCCGCCCGGCAATTGGGGCGCATTGCTTCGGCGTTAGCGTACCCGATGGATACCGCACAGCTTGTTGCCGTCCGGGTCCAGCACGTAGCTCAGATGCATGGCGCCCATGGCGTTCTCGCGCAGCCCCGGCGGATCTTCCACGGACCGGCCGCCGTGGGCCACCGCCACATCGTGAAACTCCTTCACCTGCTCCGGCGATTCGCATTTGAAACCGATGGTGCCGCCATTGGCGCCGCAGGCCGGTTCGTTGTTGATCGGCTGAGTGATGGCGAGGGTGTTGCCGTTGTGCCGGTAGAACAGGCGCATATGACCGGTGGGTGACTCGTTGCGCACCGGCTCGCCGGCGCCCAGCATGCCCAGCACGGCGGTGTAGAAGCGCTCGGAACGATCAATGTCGCTGGAACCGATCATGATGTGGTTGAACATTGTGCTCTCCTTTGTTGTTGGCAAACTGCCAGCTTTTTTCGTTTGGCCAGAGACTATATCGGAACTCCGATCAGTCCGCTTGCCACCGCAGTGAGGCGGTGGCGGAGGCCACCAGCACCACCGGGAACAGCGGCTCTCCGGTGGGTAAGGTGACCCGGGCTTCGCGGTCGTCGACACGGATGTAAACCGCGCCCTCGTCGTCCCGGACCAGCTGAACCTGCACGGCCCGCGAACCCGGTTCGCCGGTGATCAGCGTCACCTGCTTCTGAATGTTGCCCGCCTCGATCACCTGATAACCGCCACTCAGAGTCTGCGAGTCACGATCCAGTGCCGCCACGAAGGCTTTCACCTGCCGCTGCTTGTCGATGGAGGTAAAGCCGGCGGTCACCCACGGCGACCAGTCGGTGCCCGTTTTCAGCTCGTCGAGGGTCACCGCCAGGGTCAGACGGGATTGCCCGGCCTCGCCAAGAAACGGCACCACGAACTCGCCCTCCGGCGCCACCACCACCTCGGGCGCGACCGAGGACGCCAAGGGTAAATAGTCCACGTCATATCGCTGCTCGCAACCGACCAGTGCGAGTATCAGCAGGCCCCACGCCAGCTTCTTCATCCTTCCCCTCCCAAAGACGTTCAACCCGGGGTGTCTTCACCACGGCCAGTGTGATTTTACATCATGGCACCCGACCTCGGGCCTGCCCTCCCGGCCCGGCCAGGCACACGTTCGACCTTAGTCTTAACCGGCCTTCCTGGCGTAGTATCGGGAAGACACCGCTCGTAAGCTGTGGGCAGTCTCGATAACAGGAATAAACCACCGCGAACATCAGGAGAGACCCATGCTATCTCGCACTCTGATACTGGCCGCCGCCCTCGGGCTGTCCGGCGCCCTGCTGGCCGGCTGCAGCGACAACGGTAACGACGCCGCCAAGAAAGACACCGACACCGGCAATATGGCCGGCAACGCCACCGACGAATCCGCCCAGGGCGACGCCGGCGCGCAGGAAGTGGATCTGATCTTCGGCACCGGCGGCACCTCCGGTTCCTACTACCCGATTGGCGGCGCGCTGAAGCCGATCTTTGAAGCCAGCGACCAGGTGGGCCGAGTGCAGGTGGTCTCCACCGGCGCTTCGGTGCAGAACATCCAGAACATCCAGGACGGCCTGAACCAGATCGCCATCGTCATGAGCGACGTGGCCTATGACGCCATCAACGGCGAGAACCAGTTCGCGGGCGCCAAGGCGGACATCGCCACCCTGGCCGGCCTGTACCCGAACGTGGTGCAGATCGTGGCCACCGCGGACAGCGGCATCCAGGGCGTGGCGGACCTGAAAGGCAAGCGCGTCGGCGTGGGCAAGGTCGGCTCGGGCGTGGAACAGAGCGCCCAGAAGGTGCTGGAATCCGCCGGGCTCACCTACGATGACCTGGCGCGGGTCAGCCACACCGGCTACGCCGACAGCGTCACCGAGATGAGCAACGGCAACCTGGACGCGGCCTTCTTTACCTCCGGCGTGCCCAACTCCAGCATCACCGGCCTGATGCAGACCAGCGACGTAACCTTCGTGCCGGTGGAAGGCGAGGTGGCGGATAAGTTGCTTGAGGCCTACCCCTACTACGAGACCTACACCATCCCCGCCGGCAAGCCCGAGCGCTACGGGCTGGATAACGCGGTCACCACCGTGGCGATCCGCAATATTCTGATCGTGCCGGCGTCCATGGACGAAGCGGTGGCCCAGGAACTGACCAAGCGCTTCGACGACTATCTGGGCTCCGACAAGGTGTCCGTGGGGGCACTCAAGGACATCGACCCGGCCAGCATGGACCAGAACCTGGTGGTGCCGCTGCACCCGGGCGCCAAGGCCTACTACGACGACCGGGAAGACGCCGGCGACAGCAACGACGACTGACCACTGAGGTTGTCGCCCGGCCATGGCAAGAGTCCGCCGCCGACAGTGGCAGGGATGGCGGCAGGGACGGTGGCTGGCGCTGGTCGTGGCGCTGTCAGTGGCGGGCGCCACCGCGGCGCTGCTGCCCCTGCCCTGGCTGGTGGTGCTGGACGGCGACCGGGCACGGTTTGCCCTGCCCGGCCCCGCCGGCACCCGCTTCGTGCTGCGCTGGACTCACTCCGTGGAAAGAGAAGATTGGGAGGAGCGCTTCCGGATCGAGCCGGACGGCGGCGTGACGCTGGTGGCCACCCGCTTCAAAACCTTCGGCGCCGGCGTGCCGGATCAGGTGGGCACCGACACCCGCCTGGAAAACGGCTGGGTGGTGATGCGCGGCATCCACCGCCCGGTGGATCCGCTCAATATCCAGGCCGCCGCCGCGGAGCATTATCGATTGCGTTACCGGGGCGTCACGCTGGCGCTTGCCGACCCCGGCCCGCCGAGGGTACTGACCTTCACCACCCGTGACGCCCCGTTGTTCACCATGCTGCCCGCCCTGCTGCGGGCGGTCGCCAGTTGGAGAGGCCCATGAGCCAGTTATCCCCGCCGCCAGCCCCGGACGATACCGATCCGGCGGTCAAGGAAGCCCTGGAAAAATACGACCGTGAGAGCGTGGTGCGCGATGCCCTGCCGCGCTGGGCGGTGGTGTTCGTCACCACCGTGTGCGTATTGCTGGCCGCCTTCCACCTGTACACCTCCTTCTCCGGGCCGCTGGTGGACGTGGCCCAGCGCAGCATCCACCTTTATACACTGCTGGCGCTGACCTTTATTCTTTATCCGATCACCAAAAAAGGCGTGCGCGACCGGGTGCCCTGGCTCGACCTGCTGCTGGCCGCCATGGCCTTCGGCATCGGCATTTACATGCTGGTGGTGGCGGACCGGGTGATCGCCTCCGGCGGGCGCATCAATACCACCGACATGATCGTTGGGGCGGTGGCGATTCTGATGGTGCTGGACGCCACCCGCCGGGTCACCGGCTGGGGCCTGACCCTGCTGGGCGTGCTGTTCCTGCTCTACGGCTTCTACGCCAAGCTGTCGTTCTATCCGCAGCTCAACGAGAACATTCTGTTGGCCACCGGCCGACAGATCATGTCGCACCTGGTGTTCATCACCGAAGGCTTGCTGGGCACCGCCATCGCCGTGTCCGCCAGCTACATCATCCTGTTTATTCTGTTCGGCGCCTTTCTGGTGAAATCCGGTCTCGGCCAGTTGTTCAATGATCTGGCCCTGGCGGTGGCCGGCCACACCCGGGGCGGGCCCGCCAAGGTGGCGGTACTGGCCAGCGGCCTGCTCGGCTCCATCAATGGCTCGGCGATCGCCAATGTGGTCACCACCGGCGCCTTCACCATTCCCTTGATGAAGCGCACCGGCTACAAGCCCAACTTCGCCGGCGCCGTGGAAGCCTCCGCCAGCGTCGGCGGTCAGATCCTGCCGCCGATCATGGGCGCCGCCGCCTTTATCATGGCGGAGGTATTGTCGGTGCCGTACACCCAGGTGATTCTGGCCGGCATTATTCCGGCGCTGCTGTTCTACCTGGGCGTGCTGTTCCAGGTGCACCTGCGCGCCATGCGCAACGGCCTGGAGGGCATCCCCCGCTCGCAACTCACGCCGATCCGCGAAGTGCTGCTCAAACGCGGCCATCTGCTGGTGCCCATGGCGGTGCTGCTGTGGCTGCTGTTCGAAGGCCGCGCGCCCTTCTTCGCCGCCTTCTGGTCGATCGCCGCCACCGTGCTGATCTGCGGCACCCGCCGGGTCACCATCGGCCTGAGCGTGCTGCTGGCGCTGCTGATCTTCGAGCCACAACTGCGCGCCCTGGTCCTGGGCCACACCGTGCCCAATATGCCCCTGAGTCGCTGGAGCCTGTTCGCGGTGATCGCGCTGCCGGTGGTGATCAACGCCCTGCGCGCCCGGCTCGGCCTGGAAGCGGAAAAGATCGACCTGATCGACTGCCGCGACGCCATGACCAACGGCGTGCGCAACTCCATCCCGGTGGCCCTGGCCTGCGGCGCGGTAGGCATCGTGGTGGGCGTCGCCACCCTCACCGGCATCGCCCTGGACGCCGCCGACGCCGTGGTGCAGCTGGGCCGCTCGATCCCGTTCCCCACCCTGCAACTGCTGGTCACCCTGCTGCTCACCATGGTCGCCTCCATCGTGCTCGGCATGGGGCTGCCCAGCATCCCCACCTACATCATCACCAGCACCATGGCCGCACCGATCCTGCTCAATCTTCCGTTGTTCCGCGAGCTGGCCGGCAGCAACGACACGGCGATCTTCGTCGCCCACATGTTCGTGTTCTACTTCGGCATCTTCGCCAACCTGACGCCCCCGGTGGCCCTGGCCGCCTACGCCGCCGCCGGCATCAGCGGCGGCTCGCCCAACGCCACCGGCTTCCAGGCCATGAAACTGGCCATCGCCGGCTTCCTGGTGCCCTACATGTTCGTGTTCGCCCACAGCATGCTGATGATCGACGCCACCCTGGCCAACACCCTCCTCGTCATCGTCACGAGCGTGATCGGCGTGCTGCTCCTGGCGGTGGCCGTGGAAGGCTACCTGCGAAGACCCCTCAGCCCACCCTGGCGCCTGCTCGCCCTGGCCGGCGCCCTGGCACTGATTTATCCGGGCCTGTGGAGCGACGCCGTCGGCGCCGTGGCGGCGGTGGTGCTGTTTATGCTGGCGAAGCAAAAGGAGGAGATCACCGATCCGGTTTGAGGGGCCCGCCCAGGGATGCCGGGGCCCGGCGAATAGCGTATAAGGGCGGCATGAAAACCCCGAAACGCCTACAACCCCTGGTCGACGACGGCCTGGTGGACGAAGTGATCAGCCGCCTGATGAGCGGCAAGGAAGCCGACATCTACGTGGTGCGCTGCGGCGACAAGGTGCAATGCGCCAAGGTCTACAAAGAAGCCGCCAAGCGCGGCTTCAAACAGGCGGTGCACTACCAGGAAGGCCGCAAGGTGCGCAGCACCCGCCGCGCCCGCGCCATGGAGAAGGGCTCCCGCTTCGGCCGCGACCAGCAGGAGAAAATCTGGCAGACCGCCGAGGTGGACGCCCTGCGCCGCCTGGCCGCCGCCAATGTGCGCGTACCGCGCCCCTACGACATGCTGGAGGGCGTGCTGCTGATGGAGCTGATCACCGACGACCAGGGCGACGTGGCGCCCCGGCTCTGCGATGTGGCGCCCTCCGAGGAGCAGGCCCTGGAAGACCACGCCCAGATGATGCGCTACGTGGTGCGCATGCTGTGCGCCGGCCTGGTCCACGGCGACCTGTCCGAATTCAACGTGCTACTGGACGCCTACGGGCCGGTGATCATCGACCTGCCCCAGGCGGTCAACGCCGCCGCCAACAACCACGCCAAGGCCTTCCTGCTGCGTGACGTCCACAACATGACGCGCTACTACGGCCAATTCGCCCCGGCCCTGCTCGACAGCCGCTACGGCGAGGAAATCTGGGCGCTCTACGAAGCCGGCGAGCTGCACCCGGACACGCCCCTCACCGGCGAATTCCAGGATTCCGGCCAGGCCGCCAACGTGGACGACGTGCTCGCCGAAATCAAAGCCGCCTTCGAGGAAGAGCAGGAACGCCTCCGCCGGGCCCGGCCGGAGCAGGACGACGGTGCCGCCCACTGACCTGTGGCCCATGAGGGCGCGGAGTTTGTGTCTTCGCATTAGGGGGTAGCGGGCGGGTCGGTTGCGTCATCAAGGGTATTTGCTTCGCTGGCCTGGCGCTTTATTTCCCGGCGAACTAGATTCGCGGAATAGGCTGAGCGGGACGAGAACACCGACGCCCAACCGCCCAAGTTCAAGAACACCCAGACTTTCCAAGAACCGAACGGCTCGCTGTCCCACGCCAGCAGTGCATAGAACGTCCAAACCAACACCGCCATGGATACCGGAACAAGAACGAACCCGGCGCCAATGCCGACCCACATCATCCACCGATCAAATCGTCCCAGCCGTATCTCGAACTCGCCCTTTTCATAGCGAACAAAAGGCATCGCTCGCTTCAAATGCACGAAAGACAGACGCCCGCCACTTCGCTCGTAGGTCCGCAGCAATGCTTCACGCGGTGCCTTCTCCAACATGATCCCGGTGGCGGCATGGAAATGTTCCGTCTCCGCCTGTTTCTTCAGGCACTCTCTTTCCGCGCCCTGCACCCACTCCGACTGCAAGGCCGCTTCCAGACTCTTCAAACGGCTCTTTTTCCTCTCCACGAAGAGGGGGTACAACTTGTGCGCATTCAGAACGAAAAGCACCACAAGCACAATGATGACGAGCAGCACATTCCCCTTTTGCAGGCCTGCCGCCAGAAGTCCGATGAATTCATCCATGGTTTTCCCCCTCCCTATCCCAACGGAATATTTAGCTTTTTCCTACTTATCGTAGCCACACTACGGTATCGAAAAATCGGCCGCTATTCGCCAACCTGCCCGTCTGCCCAGCAATTGATCCGCGCTGACGGGCTCGGCGGTCATACCCTGAAATTGGGCGTCGAATAGGGTGTGGAAATCCCTGGGTTCACTGGGCTGCAATATCTCTCAGGCCGGCTTGGGGCTGCAGGTCAGGTCAATGTCCACGGACAACCGGGGCAAATCCTGCTCGAACAGGTTGATCGCCGTGCCGCCCTTCAAGGCGAAATGCGGCTCCCTGGCCAGCACAGGCAAGATGTCCACCAACAGCTGCACACGATCCCTGTAGCGGCTATCCCAGGTGCTCATCCAGGTCTCCCGGCAACGTTATCTGGTAAGTCGGATGCAGACGCCCTCCTGATACCAGCGACCGCTTGCCGGAGCCCAGATCGACACCTTCCATGGAAACATGGGCCAACCAGGCATGCCGATGCCGTTCCGCCAGAGCGAGAAACAGCCGTTTGGCTTTCACACTGCGACAGTGACGCAACAGCAGCCCCACCCGCGCCGGCCGCAGGGTCGCCATTCCCTGCATCAGGGCATCCACCTCATACACCAGCGCCGCCCCCGGCGGCCGATCACACAGCTCCAGCATCGCCCGTTCCGGTGAAGAGCAAACGATGCCGTCCAGCTCGGCCAGCCGGCCCAGCCCTTGAGCCAATAACTCTCTGTCAGACGTATTAGCTGTCAGATCAGGCAACGCCAGATCGAAAGGCGCACCGCCGCAGAACTCGAAACGCGCTTCAAGCGGCAACCTCGCCACCCACCCGGGCGGCCGATCCGAGCCATACAGGGTCACCACGGGAGCCTCTCCCAGGCGCAGATAATGCTCATACCCCTGCAGGGCCAGCGCGAAGCGCCCCCCCACATACAGCGACAAACTCTCACGACTTTGCAGGCTACGCACCACCGACGCCCATTGCAGCCGACCGCCTTTGCGCAGGTAGACGCCACGCGCCGGGGACTCCAACCAACCGCTGGCCACGTAGCGCGCCACCAGGCTGGTGGAATAGCCGTGGGCTCGCAGCCAGCGACTGGATACCAGGGTGGTGTCATCCAGGCTGGTCAAGAGTCGGTTTATATAGCTTGCCTTTTGCTCACTCATAGTGAGCAAAATAGCGCCAAAGGAAACCATTGCCAACCACAACAAAGTTTATTGGAAGTTAAATCTGCTCACTTTGGGTGAGCTTTTAAAGAGAGATATAAACCATCACATTGCTATCCGCTCCAGCCACATGGCCATTGAGAGGCTTAGCAACCAGGCCACAGCATCGCTCTGGGGCGCGGCGGGCAACAGTGGGCAAAAACGGAAAAAGGTGTCAGCGAGGAGCGACAATCCCTGTCAGCGATCTCGCCGGGTGCAAACGCAAATCGGGGAGAGCACCGGAACGCCTGTCAGCCCTGCTGCCCACCCAAAATCCAGTCATTTTGAGTCTGCGGCGGCCTCACTCTGCTCCGCCACCGCCTTGCGATCCCGCACCGGAGGCCGACCATGGAGGCGCGCGTATTCCCGGGTGAACTGGGACACGCTGGCGTAGCCCACCTCGAAGGCGGCGCGGCTGGCGCTCTTGCCTTCCGAAATCAGCAGGCGGCGCGCCTCGATCAGGCGCAGTTGCTTCTGGAATTGCAGCGGCGACAGGGAAGTCACCGCGCGAAAATGCCGGTGGAAGGCGGAGCGGCTCATGCCGGCTGCGTTGGCCAGCTGCTCGACGGTCAGGAGCCGGGCGTAGTCCCGGCGCAGCAGGGCCACGGCCCGGCCGATGCGGCGCACCCGGCTCTCCGGCAGGCCGAGATGACGAATCGCCGGCCCCTGCCGGCCCAGCAACAGCCAGTAATGGATCTCACGGACCAGTGACGGGCCCAGCACCGCCAGCGAGCGCGGCTGCTCCAGCAATCGCACCAGACGCCACACCGCGTCCCGGAGCTGAACCTCGGCGTCATCAAAGGCCGGCTCTTTCGATGCCTCGTGAGTCCCCAGGGTCATAGCCAGCTCGGCGATCACCGTCGGGTCCAGATCCAAGGCCACCGCCAGGTATGGGCGGGCGGCGCTGGCCTCGCGGATGCGGCTGACGGTGGGCACGTTGGCGGTGACGATCATGGAATCGCCGGCGGCGAAGGTAAAGGTGCGCGGGCCGATGGTGACCCGCTTGCTGCCCTGCAGCACCAGGCACACCAGCGGCTTGCTGATGGCATGCTCCAGCGCGCCGGGGCGCTCGCCCGACACCAGGAACAGGCCGGGCACCGGCGTGGTGGCGATCCCCGCCGTATTGGCCTGCAATCGGGTGTAGCGGCGCACCGCCTGGCACAGAGCATCGGACATGGCCCATTGTTATCCAGCCGCCACGCCCGGGTACAGTCAACCGGGATGATCAGGCAAACCATGGCGCGTATCGGGCACCGCCGCCCGGTGCGCCGCCGCTACCGTGGAAGCCTCAGCAAAGGAGGTGAACCATGACCGACAAGACCCCACGCCAACCCGGCCCCACGCCGGAACCCGCCGTCACCGACCTCGCCCGCCCGCACCGGGGCGTGGAAGTCTCCGGCGAGGACGGCCAGGAAGGCCGCAAAGCCTTCTACATTCATATCGAGGCCCTGCCCGGCAAGGAGCAGGAGGTGCTGCGCATGCTGGAGGACATCCTCGGCTGCGTCCGCGAAGAGCCGGCCACCGGCCCCTGGTACGCGGTGCAATACGCGCACCGGGTGTTCGGTATCTTCGAAGTGTTTCCCGACCGGGCCGGTCGCCAGGCCCATGTGGAGGGTGGTGGCGGCGACATCTTCCGCGACCTGCGGAGGATGAACGCCATCCTGGCGCGCCCGGCCCACGTGCACCGGCTGGATGTATTAATGGGCAAAGAGGTGTTCGCCCGACGCCGAGCCTAGCGGCCCTTGCCGACCAGCTCGTCCACCGGCGGCATGGCCCGCACTTTGGTCGGGGCGTGCTTGCGATTGACAGCCAATGTATCGTCGATATATTTTATTTGTATCAACGATATAGGGGCGCCATCATGAATCCACAAAAAGTTCTCGTCACCGGCGGTTCAGGTTTCGTCGGTGGCCGCTTAATCCAACGTATGAAGAGTCAGGGCTGGGAGGTTCGCGCCCTGGCCCGATCCCCCTCCGCCGCGCAACGGGTGGCCGCGCTGGGTGCCGAGGCCGCCTCCGGGGATCTCGACGATCCGCAGGCATTGAAGCGGGCCCTGGAGGGCTGCGAAGCCGTTATTCATGTGGCTGCGGTCTTCAAGCTATGGGGCGGCAAGGACGAGTTCGAGCGGGCGAACGTCCAGGGCACGCGGAACCTGCTGGAGGCCGCGGCCGCGACCTCCACCGTTCGTCGTTTCGTGCAAGTGGGCGCGGCGGCCGTGGTGATGGGCGACATGCAGCCCATGACGCGCGCCGACGAATCGTTGCCGCGCCAGGAGCGACCCTGGGCCCCCTACAGTGCCTCCAAGGCACGCGCCGAGGCCCTGGTGCTGGGCGCCAACGCCCCCGGCCGTTTCGAGACCGTCGTCATCAGGCCACCGATGATCTGGGGGCAAGGGATGCCAACGTTGGACAAGATGGTCGAGAACGTGCGGGCAGGCCAATTCCGCTGGGTGGGCGACGGCTCCCAAGCCATGTCGACCGCCCATGTGGACAACGTCTGCCACGCGGCCCTGCTCGCTTTGGAAAGCGGCACGGGCGGCCAGGCCTATTTCATCAGCGACGGCCGCGACGGCACCTTGCGCGAGGTGATCCCCGCCTTGCTGCGCTCCCGGGGTATCGACGCGCCGAAGGCCTCCGTACCGCTTCCCGTGGCGTGGCGGTTGGCGCAATGCATGGAGTGGGTATGGCGGGTTTTCAAACGGCCTGGCGAACCGCCCATTACCCGCCAAATGCTGCGCCTGATCGGCCAGCCCTTCACGCTCAACATCGACAAGGCCGAACGGGAACTGGGCTACCGCCCCATCGTCTCCTGGGAACAGGGCCTGGCCGCCATGCAGTCGACCTGAGAAAAGAAGTCTTTCGCCCCGCCGGGCGTGGCCGTCAACTCCGGTTGGCCACGCTCAGCCGGGCCACCACCGCATCGAAGAGAAGATCGCTGGTGGCCTCGATCTCCCGCCGCGACAGACCGCGGCCCGTCAACGCCAGCACCCCATTGCAGCCAGCCCAGACCGCGCGGGCGGCTTCGTCTACCGTGACTTTGAAGACACCCCGGTCCACCAGACGTTGAACCCGTCCGCGCATCAGCGCGTAGGCGTCGTTCGCCAACTCCGGCTGTATTCGCAATTGCGCCGCATACAGCGCATGGAGCGCCGGTCGCTTCAACGCGAAATCCACCGCTTGGTCCCAGCCGGTACGCAGCAGCGTCATGGGGTCATCGGTATCCGGCGCGGCTCGCTTGCGCGCCATGAACTCCGCCCAACCGCGACGCACCAACGCGGTGGCCAGCCCGTCCTTGTCGCCGAAGTAGTGATACAGCGTCGGCGACTTCACCCCCGCCGCTTCGCAGACCGCGCGCGTGGTCAACGCCGCCACCCCACCGCGTTCAAGCACCTCGGCTGCGGCGCTCAAGATTGCGTCTTCCGTACTTGAACTCAAAATGCTCTCTCTAGTTTTTACGTCGGCCATCGCCCCGACACGAGCGGAATATACCAATGATATAGAGGAAAATGAAACGTTCGGGATCACGCCGGGCGAAAAGCGGACCTACAGCAAGGATCGGCTGCGAATGGAAGTGGAATCGCCGGATTTGTGGAGCGTTTGATCAGGGCGGAGAACAGGCAAGCAGGGCCGGCTGCGTCAGCCAACGCGGAAAACGGGTTATCAATGCACAAAATCGATGACGTACAGGCAGGTTTGCTCAAATTCAATTCTGGCGCCTCCAATTGTATAGTCAGTGGACCTTTCCCAATGGCGCTCTTGAACTCGACACCGCCCCGCCACGTCGATCTTATCGCCACTCGATCTTCAGATCCTTTTGCGACTGAGCGCAGTCCCGCAGGTAAAGGTTGATCAGGCTCTGATACGGCAGATCCTTCTTCTCAGCCAGGTCCTTGAAGTACTCGATGGTGTCTTCATCCAGCCGGATCGTGACCTGCTTTTTGAGCTTCTTGGCGTAGGGATTCTTGGTGGACTTGGAAAAATCGTAGTCGTCACGCATGGCGGTATTCCTCGTAGGTGGTTCGCTCGCGCTTGTTGCCCACGCGGCCAGGCAAACAGCCCCACTACGATGTAATTACACTGTAGTTGTGTCAATCGAAACGCGCCGGGCCCCGCACACGACCAAGCGTCACGCCCGCACCAAACTCTCCCGCGATATCTCCCCAACCGCCCGCGCCCCGGTCAGCGTCATCGCCACCTTCATCTCGCTGGCGATCAGGTCCAGCACATGGGCCACGCCCTGCTCGCCGGCGGCGGCGAGGGCGTAGACGAAGGCGCGGCCCAGCAGCACGCCGTCCGCGCCCAGGGCGAGCAGGCGCACCACGTCCAGGCCGGAGCGGACGCCGGAATCCGCCAGGATGGTCAGGTCGCCCTGCAGGGCGCCGGCGGTGACGGGCAGGGCTGGGGCGGAGGAAAGCGCACCACCGAGCTGGCGGTCATCGTAGAGTATGAGGAAAGCATTTATGCGCCGAATTTTACCGGTTCAAAAATAGCTACACCTCTATCATTTGCCGACACCGCACCTATACAGAAAATCCGCGACTAAATTTTGCACGATGACACCGTCACAACAGCCTCACGCGGGATTAGAAATATCTCGTCGGTCCGCTCTTTAGCCGCAGGTCGTGCATAAAAAACTTCCGCTGTAGACATCAAAACTTTTAGACCTATACTTTTATCTATATTCTTATCTTTAATGATACTTGGCAACACCTCAGCATTTTTATTCCAACCAAAAACCACACACGACCGCCCTCCCATCGCGGCATTCGACAACGCATATCCTACAAAAACACGGTTAACCGGAGGCACCAAGCACACAAAAAATACTATAAAAGCGAGCATAGCCATAACAGGCAGGAAAAGTTTAGGATTATTTTTTGCCTCCCAAGCCAAGAATACACATGCAGCTTGAAAGCCAGAGACCAACACCATTGCACCCATTAGAATAACGAACTGGCTGACCACACCAGCACTTTCTATAGAGCCGACCACAGGAATCATGCCAGTCATAACCATGACTTGAAGAAAGGCTGCTGCCAAAAACGACCCCCACCTTTTCCTTAATATTCCCACCCATTCACTAGCCTGCATGAAAAAAATGAAAATGCACTGAAAGCAAAAGTACGACAACAATATAGAAATAAAAACAAGATGATAACCAAGAAATATGACAGCATCTTTCCAAGCGGCCAATGAGACAGATATTATTGTCGCGAAAAGCACGCTCAAAGACCAAAACAGAATCAACCTTCTACCAAGGAAAACATCGTTATGGGCACGAAAGCTATCTATAATTCCGATATCCTTTGTGTAACGTCCCCCCAGAAGAATTACAGCAGGTGTGACCGCTGCAAAAATCAACACAGCAATAAAGCAGACAATCAGCATAAAAAGAAAGGGCATACCGGCAATGACTTCAGACGATGTAATACTTAATGGGACGCCGACCTCAACAAGGTAAACATGCATGGCAGCAAAGCTCAGCGAAACCGGCCCCAAGCTCAGCAGCGCCCAATGATGCCGAATGAACACAGACACCTTGCGAATTTCATCGCGCCACCCTAATCCACTACTGTCAACCCCCACCTTATTCCTCCTTAAATAAATATTCAAAAGTCACACAAGATTCTTAAAATAGAAAAACCACCACACCAATCCAATAAAAATTGATAAACTTCACACCTTCCACCTCAAAACAGGGCGCAACCCAAGAAGCTCCTAATGCAGCAGCCTCATCATTTAAAGTCACATGCCAGCAACCCATTTTATTACTTCACTGTATATTAGTACTCCGCATCGACCAGACTCTCCCGCGAAATCTCCCCAACCGCCCTGGCCCCGGTGAGCGTCATCGCCACCTTCATCTCGCTGGCGATCAGGTCCAGCACATGGGCCACGCCCTGCTCGCCGGCGGCGGCGAGGGCGTAGACGAAGGCGCGGCCCAGCAGCACGCCGTCCGCGCCCTGGGCGAGCAGGCGCACCACGTCCAGGCCGGAGCGGACGCCGGAATCCGCCAGGATGGTCAGGTCGCCCTGCACGGCGTCGGCGATGGCCGGCAGGGCCCGGGCCGAGGACAGCACGCCATCAAGCTGGCGCCCGCCGTGGTTGGAGACGACGATGCCGTCCGCGCCGAACCGCACCGCCTCGCGGGCGTCCTCCGGATCGAGAATACCCTTGAGCACCATGGCGCCCTGCCAATATTCCCGAATCCATTCCAGATCCCGCCAGCCGATGGACGGATCGAAGTTCTCGCCCAGCCAGCCGATGTAATCCTCCAGCTGGATGCGATGGCCCAGATAGGCCGACACATTGCCCAGATCGTGCGGCCGCCCGCGCAGGCCCACGTCCCACGCCCAGCGCGGGTGCGTCACCGCCTGCAGCATCCGCCGCCAGGCCGCGAACGGCCCGGACATCCCCGAATGCCGATCGCGATAGCGCGCCCCCGGCACCGGCATATCCACCGTGAACACCAGGGTCCGCACCCCCGCCGCCCAGGCCCGCTCCAGCGCGTTCTTCATGAAACCGCAGTCGCGCAGCACATACAGCTGAAACCACATCGGCCGCGTCATCGCCGGCTGCACCTCCTCGATGGGACACACCGACACCGACGACAACGTAAACGGCACGCCCCGCGACGCCGCCGCCCGCGCCGCCTGCACCTCGCCCCGCCGCGCGTACATCCCGGTGAGCCCCACCGGCGCCAACGCCACCGGCAGGCTCACCGCCTCCCCGAACCACCGCGCCGACAGATCCACCTCCCCCACCGCCTTCAACACCCGCTGCCGCAACGCCAGATCACGCAGATCCGCCACATTGCGCGCCAGGGTGTGCTCGTCGTACGCGCCCCCGTCGATGTAATGGAACAGGAACGGCGGCAGGCGGCGTTTGGCGGCGAGGCGGTAATCGTGGGTGGAGGAGATGATCATGGTTGTCTCAACAAAGCGGGAAAGTGCTACTTATCGGCTGTAGACCGTAATTCGTGGTCTGCGCTCTACTGGATGGGTCGATTTAAGGAGAGTAATTCAAGGAGACGGAGATGACCAAGTCGTACGATGTGGAGCGTACCGAAGTGGGTGATATGGCCTATTTGGCGGTTGAGCAGTTTAACTATTTGGAGGCGCTTTTCTCGGCGCTAGTCGATCAGTTGGATGCTTTAGGCCCCAAAGACAAAAAAATACGGGACGCTAAAAGACTTGCTCTATTAGGCCGCAGTCATTCTGAACAATGGGCAAGCGCCTTTCTGGATGGAACCAATAGCCAGCCGAATACGGAGCGAAGGAGCCATGAAAAAGATCAAACCGAATATTGAGATCCGCCACTATGGCGGAAGCGACACTGGGGAGTTCGGGCTGATTCGGAAGTTTTGGCGGCCGTTTTCGGAAAGGCATCGTGACAATCAAGTCGGCCTATTAAATCGCGAAAGCAGAAGCTTCGTAACTCTGTCACACCCAGAAGGGAGGAGTTAAGCAATGACCGCCGTTGCTTGGATAAGCCCCATACTTGCCCCAACCGAATGCTATGCATCAAAGCACGAAAAAACAATAGTTTAGAATCTAGCCACTCACAACCAGACTATTCCTCAAATTTGCCTTTCTACCTTTATCCAAAGGGCAAATCAGAAGATATTTACTCGTCCGGGTCTAGCTCCATTTGCACGATGAGACCGCAGCGCGCGACGTCAGAGATAGCCGAGGGGGATATTTTCGATTCCACGATAGTGGCGACAGTATCAACCTTTGGCTTCGCGTCATCTTTATCCGGCTGCTCCTCAGACAGTTTCAACAAGCCAGCTTTCCTGGGCTTATCTAGGGGTAATTCAAATGCCTGAAAGCCCGACCTAAAGATCTGACGAATTCGAGTCTGCTCCTTAAGAAGCTGAAAAAACCTTTTACTGGGCTGAGCAACATCATCAAGACTCATATCGAGCAGTGCCGCTGTCAGATCATCCTCGCAGCTTGAATCAATTATCGCCGCCGCGTATTTGCCACGACGGGGAATAAGCAAATTTCCTGTAATCCGAATCCTGTTCGGTATCTCAATTAGCTTAACACCGCCCCCTTTCTGAGGAGCGTAAAAAGACGCTCGAAAGCAAAATGACCTTGGGAGCGGGGCGAGATCCCCCACCCGGCCGACACTGCTGATAAGCTGCTGGCGCAGATTAAGAGCTGATCCTTCACGCAGCCTCGCAATAATATCCATGCTGCCGCGAGCAGGGTTGAGCAGCCGTTTTGCCTGACCTAAGCTAATAGTTCGCAAGTCACCGAAGTGCCAATCTATATGAAACCGTTTGTCTCCGTCCAGCACTACTATCGGGGTAGTATTGGCATTCACGGCCAGATCAGGTTTAGGCGCGTCGATTTTTTTTAGTCTTCCAGCCACCAATAAAGCAGTTTTTAACCCATCTTTCCGAAGCAAGTCACAGGCTGGAGAGGCCACAAAAAAAACGAGATCACCTCGACCCGAGAAAAAACCACGAGGAGCTATAGGCCTACCGGCCCTGGGTCCCAATATATCCCCAAAGGCGATGGGCCACTCGGCGCCACTACCATGGTTGCGGCGTTCAGGATTGACAAAAATAGTACGTTCTAAAACAGCATAAGTATCACGGTCATTTGAAATCATCAACGGAGCTGGATCTTCGGCCACTTTATCAAGTGGAGCCGCGGCGTCCAAGACGGCCTTGTATGACTCGATCTCGTATTGAAGAACACGGTCAAACACATCAAGTATATAACTAGATGTATTAACCCCCTCAAAGCGGAGCAGCATATTTCGAATATGCTGCAGATCGTCAATATCAACTTTTCGTAAAGTATTCGCTGCGGCCCTAGCCGCTTCGACAGCGCTATCTTCCCAAGTCTTTAGGAAAGTAGCCAACGCCTGACTGTCGGCTCGATGCGATGCAAGAGTGAGGATCAGCCCTTTCATGCGTCCCGAAGTCGACAAATCATTCTTTCTTATGTGTCGAAACGACGAAGCATGGAGTTTGACATCCTGACGAAACTGTTTAGCCAGTTCATCGATTCCCGGGACCTGCGACATTAAAATAATAGAAGGAAGGGACTGCATTTCACGACGTTCAAGAACCTGTCGAAGTCTTTCAACCGTAAACTCTCGATCACGCACCCCCTGCTGAATACCTAGAAAAAGGTCTATAACTATCAAGTCCACACCAGTTGCAGCATCGACAAATTCTCGCCCACATCTTTCGAAAGAGATTCCGAGAGAAGTAAGCTCTGACTCAACCTTCTCTAGAAAAGTTCGAGTTTCACCTATTTTTTGTTCATAGTTATAGAACAGCTCACGAACAAGATCACCAAGATCAGCCCTGTTTTGCCACAAGGCATCAACAAAACCCTGACTATATCGAAGCTCGTCGCGTCTATCAGGGTGAAAGCCTGGAAAAACACCCGCTACTGTTTCCACGGCTTCGCCATAGGTGTCGTCAAAAAAAATATCCCAGGCTTCTTCGTCAATTAGCTCTGAAACCTGAGGAACCTCATCATATCCATCGTCAACAATAATTGCAGACCTGATACCAGCGTCACGTACTTTTTTATTATCGTTCAACTGTCTTCCCCAGCCACGCGATAGTCGAATGTCGAAAAGCGCCCTTCGCCGTTGAGCGCTTCCGGGTCTAACACCAGAGCACCGCCGTTGTGTTCCGCTGCCTCCCGGGCTATAAAAAGTCCAAGACCACGCCGGCGACTTTTATCCTTGAGAGAAAAGAATAGGTCGAAGATTCGATCTTTATATTGCCTGGAGATACCAGGCCCGTTATCAGTGAAGCGTATGCGTGGGGGATTGTCTTCTATCGCAATTGTCAATTCCGGCTGGAAAGACATCTTGCGCTGCTTCTCAATATCCAACCAGTATAGGGAGTTAGATATGAGATTTTCTAATACTTGGACAACCATACCCTTGACAGCAGATACCGGAACCGACCGGCCAGGCGGCAGAACAGTTAGCCTAACTTGGTGCCGCTCGAACTGTGTTTCATGAGCTTCCAGCATGTCATTTATAAGTTCATCGAGGTTAAAACGCTCTTTGCGCTGCCTCCCCGTGACACTCAAAGGGTCGAGAATACGCAGCCGCTTGCTAATGCTTGTCATAGACGCCCTTAAACTTTCCAAGCGACGCCTAATCTCCTCTGGAACCGTTTTGTGCTTAAGACTGTTTAGAATATCAAGAGCATCTTCGGCTGACCGTGTGAGCTCATGAGCAACCACCTCTACCATCAAGCCAATTCCTGCCATAGCTATCATCTGGTCAGCGTCTTTTTCCATATCTGCAATTCGTTCACGAGCCTGGGACGCAAACCGTGCGAATTCCTCGCGCATCAGTTCGAGCTCCTGGACCACCTCCCTATGCTCAGACGGCACAACCTTTCGGATCGACTTGATCGCAGTTTTCATCCTTTTTTCCAGATCTGCAGTCTTAGTCTCGTCAACGTTGAAAAGCTCTTTAGTATCTTTTTGTTCTTTGGTGACGCGATTCATCTCATCTCGAAGGCGCGATATAGCGAACTGTATGGTCTCTCTTAAAATTGCCTCTTCAGGCGTCTGACGAAGCCCTTCTCTATTAGTTTGATCAAGGAGTTGCGGATTAGAAAAACGGCCGATATCAACATGCCCAACCAGCTGAATTCTGTTTAGTGCGTAACCCTTAGATCTAAGATGAGCCCTATCCAATTCAAGCCAATCGTCATCCTCTGAGCCATATGGATAAACCCGGAAGCCATCCCTGTAGAGACGAACGCCCATCCATTGGTCGAGCAAATTTCGCAAAGCCTGATATTCCCCAGTGGACTTGCCTTTTCTTTGTACAGAGCGATTAAACCAATAAAGCTCAAAGCTAAAGGGCCCTACACTATTTAAGGCAGCATAATCGATGTCGCGCTTATTCATCCTTCGACGTTTAGCTTTAGGGCCGACCAACGCGCCATAAAGATCATCAACTGAAGCGCGCTCAATGTTCACTTCACGCGAATGCTCAAAACCAAGATTGTTTAACTCAATCCTTATTGTTAGTTCCGGCCCCTTATGCCCTATACAGTAGCTGCCTCGAACCAAAGCGTTGGCGTGAGAAAGAAAGCTTTTCTCCAACCTGCGTATACTTACTCTTTTTTTATTCCAAAAAACCGCAATACGCTGGCGCCCCCCCTTGCTTAACGGGTTTAAAAGCAAAGAAAAGTCATCTATAGCGAGGCGCTCTACGCGTCTCTCTGTCCAGTCAGCATTGAGTTTCCTGATTTCAATATCCGTTCCACTGAAACCTGGAGAAGTTTTGATTTCCCCTCGCCTCGGCTTTACGTCAATGTCTTCTATCATCTTTGAGGCATTATCGAAATCCGACCAATCAATCTCGATACAATTATAATTCTTGTCATCCAGCCTAGCTGTTCTTACTGAGAGTTTATCGCCAAGTCGCATAGCCGATAACCTGCCAATGCCTTTCTCACCAAGAAAGGGGGCATTAGGCTTTCCTCCTGCCATGGCAGCATCTATTTCACTTTTTCTAGATGATGTTCCTATCACGAGAAAGACACTATCCAACTCGTCTAAGGACATACCCGACCCCGTATCTGAGATGGTAATAGAGTTCAAACCATCGATACGTTCAAGTGCCTCGAGCAAACCTTTATAAGAATCAGCCTTATCGACAATCTCTTTGGCTACCGACCAAAGCTGCTCAGCTTCCGTACAAAGTTTGTCTGCAACTTCTTCTTTTAGATCTTCCAAGTCAAGTGAGACTTCACTTCCAGCCTCAATGGCGCTCAAGATTTGGGATTTGGATTCCTGATAGTCACGCCTTCCTAGAACAATACTAAAGTTAATTGTGACGCCATCCTTTGATCCCGCATCAATGCCATTCTTTATTAATTCATAGAACGCAATAGCATCGGAGCTTATTAGTTCCGACCCCAACTCCAATATAGTGCGGGCTGTCACCTTAAACATACATAACCCCCATTATTTATGGCAAGAAAGGCATCCTTTCGCCTTACCATAAAGATCATCAATATCCAAAGGCTCACTATCTGAGCGTAGAGGATTGATCTCAATCTTTGTTTTCTGCTTTTCTATGCGTCGCTGATGATCTCGTTTTATCTGAGCAACTCGTTCTGGTTTGGAAAGCTCATCTAAAGACTCACCTTGGCTCCACGTGAATGGAGAGCCATGATCGATCGCGTTTTTTTCGTAAGCCTTAGCCTCTTCAAACGCATTCGGATGACGCTCCATGAGTCTTACCCATTCGATTTTCTGTTGATAAAAACAGAAGGTACAACCGCTACGAGTTCGCCATGAATAGTACTCGGGAAGCCCGAGCCCAGCCCCTTCCAGAATATCCAAAACGCCAGCTTTATCTATCCCGACTTCTTTAAAAGGTAATCTTATTATCAAATTTTTATCTTTTGAAGCATATCCTTCTCGATATTCTTCATCACCCCGAATAGCCACATAGCTATAAACTTTTATGCCTTCCAAAAGCATTGGACGCACCCATTTCTCAAATGGCTTCAGCTTCAAATCTCTGGTGCACCAACGAGTTCGCGGGGAAGGCAGAAAATTATTATATTGCTTTAGCCAATAATCAAAATCTCGATCCGGGTTTAGTCTTAGAATAGTTTTCCCCAAAAAACCCTCTAGTCGCCCGAGATAGTCATACACCTCTGGAAGCTCTTTGCCTGTGTCGGTAAAGAAATACTCCATATCAACATCAGGATGATGTTGGCGCATATATACGGCGAGCGCTGCACTATCCCTACCGCCAGATAAACCTAAGACGTGCCTTTCATTAACAATCATATCTATGCGACCTTGCCGCCTCCTGACTTCCGTTTCTCCATCTTAGTAACTTGCATGTAGCTAGCGCTTAACTCAGCCAACGCAGCCAGTATAACACTTCGGCTTTTTGTATCTACGATCTCTAGAGTTTCCGAAATCCGATCTACAAGATCGCGGATAGCGGCTCGGTCCGAGTCAGTTACGTCAAACTCCTCCAGAAGCGGTGTGGGGCGGCCCTCCACCCCAATCAACACCGCCATTGCCAGCCTCTTCTCCGGACGCCCCTTTATCCTTGTAAAGGTCTCGGCCCTGAGGAACTTTTGCGCCATATCCACAAGCTCGATAGAAGCTCGATCCATATCCGGGTCGACCCAGTCTCTGGGCGGCTTGTTTGCCGCAAGACTTGCGATACCCTCAAATGCTTGGTCACCTGCCTCGAATTGGGATAGGCGCCCGACAAAAGCATCTAACCGGAAATCTCCAGCAAGTTCTTTGACATTTTCAGCCCGCTCACGAAGCTCTAGGAGAGACTGACGTGAAAGATTAGGAACCTGCAGTTCGGCGAGAAGCATATCCCTAAGCCGGTGGACCATAAGAGGATATGCTTGCACCAACTCCTGCAATCCTTCCTTCATTATCGAGACGATATTGCGGATATCGTCTTTGTCAGACATGCCGGCTTTTTCGGAACTGACCAGTGCCGGGATATCGTCAAACAAGAACTTGTTCGGATCACGCGCACGCTTAAAAATGGCGCGTACTTCAATAGCTCTTGCCGACAAGCGCATTGTCCGTTTTGTCCAGTTTGGCAGCTTTTCATAAATCGCCACGAGACCACGAGCAACATCAATAGGTTGAAGGTGCTTCAGTTCGTTTTTTGCATCAAGGTCTCGTACAACGTCAGCCATATCGGAAAGCATGCGACGTGAAATTTTATTGAGGTCCATCCAGCGCAGCTGGATGGTCTCCGCATCCTTTGCCATATATTCAACATCGACGTCATCAAACCGTGCACGGAAAATACCTTCCCGATAAACAGCAAGGTTTTCCCTCTCAGAAAGAATAAAGGCGACTGACAGAACCGGCATCAATCCATCTTTGATTCCGTATGGTTGCTCGGCCCAGAGTTTATAAATCTCTAATACGGAAACTGAACGCTTTTTGTTCTTCTTTATATACTCAATAGCTGCATTCCAGGCAGGAAAGAGCCTATATTTATCAGTCCCACCGTCAGAAGGCGCCAAGAAGCGCCAACCATCCTTTGTTTCTGAATATAACCCTGTGGCTTCCAGTAATGAGGCATAAAGACCGCCTTCTGCCGGGTAGCCCTCGATGCCCAAACGTACCTCGCCCTCTCTCGTGATCATATGGTTTAAAAGAGCGTTTTGTCCCGCTATAGCGCTACCGGAAGGCTTTTGCCTGTTCAGAAGTTCATTGTGAAGTTTTGGACATTGATCGTAGCGCCTTTCTGCAAGGTCGGAGGCTAGGGCATTCAGATCAGCCTGACGGTAGTGCCTTGTAGAATGGTGTTTACGGCACCATTCGGCTTTATCGAGGGACTTCGTAAGCTCGGTTTCCAATTGTGCCTGCAAATCTGCAAGTCTTGCTGTGACCTCACGCCGCGCAACAGGATCACCCGCCAACTCCGGATGATCATTATTCACTTTATCGAGTGCCAATAACTCGCGTGCCAACATTACGACCGACCAGGCCCGCGGCGAATAGCCTGCCACGATATCCCACTGATCGCTCAACTTGGCTGCGTCCCGGCAAAGTGTCTTAACGTACTCTTCCTCTTCACCCTCTGTCGGCACCACAAGCAGGAATTCGCCAATGACACCATTATTGGGTTGAAATCGAGTCGCTACATCCATCACATCTTTGGCTGGCGTGATATTTACATCGAACCACCGCATAGCGCCGGTTTCATGGTAGTGGCGTTTAGCCAAAACGGGCTGCAACCCTGCCAATGATTTGAGTGCGTCAAAATCAAGCTCATCAATTTCCTCAAGCGCCACGCCTACGGCTTCATCAATATTGAAGTCACTACCGGCAAAAATGGCGTGTGCATCCTGGAACTTCTTGAAAATAGTCAGAGACCATTTATCCAGCCTCTCCAGTGCTGCTTTTAGATCCTTCGCACTGACATCGGGAAAGCATGTCTGGATAAGTCCAAAACTTGGAACGAGACCGGAGCGCTCTTTAAAGAGATCAACCACGGCTATCGTTTTTAGAAGATCAACTAGAAATCCATCACCCCCCAAAGCCTCACAGCGCTCAAGTGCCTCTGCGGCGAGCGCCCAACGGTGACCATCTGGCGAAGCGAGAATGGAAGGCTCCAGATTGGCGCGCAAGTAATCCCAAAGTTTCGAGGGTGTATAGAGGTCTTCCTCATTCGCCGAGCGCAAGTAATCCTGAAAGCCATGCGGTTCCGCCGAATTGAGAAAGCCAAAAATGCTTCGCTGGTTTTGGCCAAACCGGCGACGGGAAATCGGTCCGAGTAGACAGGCAACAACCGGATGCAACGGCCAACAATTTTTTAGCATCTCCGCTAGGCGGTCGGCGTCCTGGCTGCGGTCCTTTCGAGCTATCTTGGCAACAGCTTTGGATTGATCCTTGGAGCGAGAACCCACCTCATTACATTCAATCGCACGAGATATCAGGTCTATCTGCTCTTCGCCGATTGTATTGACAGGCAAGTCAACAAAGCGCCCCTGAATTTTTGCCCATTCGTCACGAAGCTCGTGTGAAAGGCGATGTGCGTATTCGTCAAAGGCTTGGTGCAAAACACCGACGAACAAAAAACGGCCATTGCTTCGGGAGGCGGCCTCCGCGAGTTGCTGGAAGATATAAACATCCGAACCATCCTGCGCGGCCGCTTCAAGGAATTTCCCCATCTCATCGACAAACAGGATTAAGCCGCCGTGCATCTTAGGCCTGCTTGTCGCAACCTCCATCAAGCCGTTGACGACATACTCTTCGGTCCAACCACCCTTCGGGCGACGGGTTACGTACCCTACTTCTTTTAGGGCTTCTCCTAATACTTCGACGGGGCTCTCTCTACGACCTACAACGGGTAGAATACGCCAACCTTTTGAACCCGTCGGCAGCGCCTCCCACATGGCATTGGTGAGCTTACGCCCAAAGACTTTTGCCGCCTCTTTCTGTAACTCCTGATTACCGTTGAGCAATGCACTTAATGCGATTGCCAAACTAGACTTACCGCTTCCGTAAGGGCCAGTCCATGTAAACGCGCCTTGCCCGGTTTCCGAGACATGCCGGGCCATGGACATGAGAATGTCGGCGGAAGATTGCGGACATATGAATCCATCAAGGGCGTTTTTATCGCCCAAATCCGTATCGATGCGAATGGATTTCTGAAAACGTCGGGCTATCGTAACTTGATCAACTAACGCCACTATGCCGCCTCTCTTTCATTTGAACGCTCAAAGTCCTTTTGAACAAATTCTAATGCACTGCCGAAATCAAACTCAGGGCTGCGTACAACCTGCTTTAATCCAGCGGTCTCTGACCATCGCAGTGCATTATTTGTCACGCTATCTATATGGGATAACCTATCAGCAACATCATTCTCATCAAGCAAGAACACGCGTCCTGGCGAGCCCGGCTCATGCGCGATCGCTTCAAAAGAGAGTGTTGAGGATGCGGGCGAGAACTCCTTCCAAAACTCAATCAAGGCATAGACGAACGTGCCGTCACCTAATGTGGTCTTTTGGCCGCGAACAAACCTGAATTCATCACGTTTTGATACGGGCTTGATCAACCCGAGTTCGGTAAGGGGGCATTCAAGAGAGTCGTCTCGCCCGGCTTTTGCGGAGGATGGTTGGGCGGCATATGTACGGACAAAACAAGCCACATCATTCTTAACCGTCGTCTGAGCGGCATTCGGCCAATCGTGCTGTAATCGCTTAATGAATTTGTCTCGTTCAAATGTTACCGCCGAATAATAACTAAACGCCCAATACCACGTCGTCTTTTTCTTCCATTCAGTTGCCAACTTCCAGTGAATCAGCCATAACGAATTTGGGTATTCCAGAAAAGGATCAACGCCATGGTCTCCGAATAACAGTTGGCCGAGCGGCGTGGTCTTAACCTGATTAGTGCCTGACGGCTCCTCAATAATGCCCGCGACAGTGCCCCAATGGCGCATAGATGACACCATATTCTTACCCACACCAAAGCGCGCAATGGCATCTTCTCCCCAACACAGAGACTTATTGTCCGGTTCCTGCTCGGTTTCAGACACGCGGTCGTAGCACTTCTTTAGCCATCCGTACCGTAACGGAAAGGTCTCATGGCCTGAAAATTGAGGTTTGTAGTCTTGTTGGTAGAGCGGCCCGCGCGCCATGATTTCTTTCTCCTGGACGGTTCGTCCAGGTGACTCTAATGGAGCGATCATGCTATCGTCAATCGCCACCTGGAGGCTTCGTCCAGGAAGCGCTCAAGAATGCGGCCAAAGCGTAAAGGGAGCCAATTTGTGCACAAAGTATTGATATTAAACAGAAAATGAAGACTTTGTACCTAGACCATCAAGCTTCGACACCGGTCGACGATCGTGTTCTCCAGGAAATGCTGCCTTTTTTCTCTGAAACCTTCGGCAATCCGCATTCATCTGAGCATGCCTCTGGATGGCAGTCATCGGCCGCTATCGATACGGCATCGCAACAAGTCGCCGATCTTATCGGCGCTGATAGTGATGAGGTGATCTTCACTTCTGGCGCCACAGAAGCCAACAATCTTGCGCTTCTCGGTCTAGCTAGGCGAGCAGCTCTAACGGGGTCATCACGAAGACGGGTGTTACTGAGTGCCATAGAGCACAAATGTGTTCTGTCTACTGGACGCATCCTTGCCGATCAATATGGAAATAAGGTTGACCTAGTTCCCGTGGATCAGGATGGGTATATTATACTCGAGGAGCTAGAGCGCTTACTCGACGAGGATGTACTTCTCGTTTCTATAATGGCGGTCAATAACGAGATAGGCACCATACAGGATATAAAAGTACTTTCAGAAGCCATCAGAAAATGCGGCGCCGTTTTTCATTGCGATGCAGCTCAAGCCCCCACGGCCATGAGCGTAAAAAATCTGGCGTTCCACACAGACATGGCAAGCCTGTCAGCACACAAAATGTACGGCCCCAAGGGAATTGGCGCACTCTACATTCGCCGTGATCTTCAAGAGCAAATTGAGCCGCAGATCTACGGAGGCGGTCAACAAAATGGTCTTCGATCAGGCACATTGCCCACACCGCTATGTGTCGGCATGGGAGCGGCAGCCAAGTTTATGGGCTCGGCTGAAGCTTCTAAAAAGCGCTCCATGCTCCGTGCCCGTACTGATAGATTTCTCGACATGCTGACAGTATTACCCTGGCCGACACAATTCTACGGACCTGATCGTGACAAACGCCATGCAGGAAATATATCTGTTGGGTTTCCAGGCTTCAACGCACAAGACATATTAGGATCGCTGCAGCCACACCTGGCCGCCTCAACGGGATCTGCTTGCACTTCGGGCATTCCCGAGCCATCTCATGTTTTGAGAACGATCGGACTAGCCGCAGAGCAGGCAGATTCTGTTATTCGTTTTAGCCTAGGGTTTGGAACTTCGGACGACGATTTAGAACGGGCAGTTCAACTCATTGAACAAGCGCTAACCAACCTGTCTTCAGACTTTATCTAGAAAGCTAGCCAGGAGCGTTAAACAATGCCTTCTAAACAAAAGGCTCTGAAAGCACCAACCCAAAATGGCTACTCCGTCATACTAACCTGCCAAGCCAAGGCCAGCCACCTCCAAACCCAGCAATCCTTTAGAGCATTCTCAGGCGGCACAGCCAGCGCCTACAGCACCACCTCCGCAGCGATACGGTCGATGTATCCGTAAGCTCCCCCGCTAGGTAGACCACTCCGAAGTAGAAATTTGGCACAATGAGCCAATGAGGGGAGGTCCCATTAAGAAATCTCGATTCACGGAAACTCAGATCGTGTCGATCCTGAACGAGGCGGAAGCGGGCTTGCCGGTGAAAGAGGTGTGCCGCAAGCACGGCATCAGCTCGGCCTGCTACTACCAGTGGAGATCGAAGTACGGTGGCTTGGGCGCCTCGGAGTTGAAGCGCCTCAAGGAACTGGAGGCGGAGAACGCCAAGCTGAAGCGGCTGTACGCCGACATGGCACTGGAAAACAGCGCCATGAAGGATCTGATCGAAAAAAAGCTCTAAGACCGCCCGAGAAGCGCGAAGCGGTGCGTTATCTGACTGAAGAACACCGGCTCTCGGTGCGAGCCGCCTGCCGGTGTACCGGCCTGTCCCGGGCGGCTTGGTACAAACCGGTAACGGACTGGCGCGAGCGCGATCAAACCGTGATTGACGCGCTTTCGGAACTGGCGGAATCGAAGCCAGGCCTGGGGTTCTGGAAGCTGTTTCGACGGCTTCGACGGCAGGGCCACCGGTGGAATCACAAACGGGTTTACCGCGTGTATTGCCGGCTGGGCCTGAACCGGCGGCGGCGAACGAAGAAGCGGCTTCCACCGCGCGATCCGCTTCCGCTGTTCGTCCCCACCCAACCGAACCAAGTCTGGTCGGCGGATTTCATGAGCGACGGCCTGTACAACGGGCTACGGTTCCGCACGTTCAACGTGCTGGACGACTTCAACCGGGAGGCCCTCGCGATTGAAATCGACACGTCTCTGCCCAGCCGGCGGCTGGTCCGCGTGTTCGAGCAGCTCAAAGCAGAACGGGGGCTGCCGGACGTCCTGAGAACCGATAACGGTCCGGAGTTCCTGGGTGATGCGTTCACCGACTGGTGTCAATACAACGGGCTGCTCGTGGATTACATCGAGCCGGGCAAGCCGAACCAGAATGCGTATATCGAGCGCTTCAACCGCAGTTACCGGCAAGAGGTGCTGGATACCTGGTTGTTCCGCGATTTGGAGGAGGTCCGGGAAATCAGCTGGGCCTGGATGCTGGAATACAACGAAGAACGCGATCACGACAGCCTGGGCGGGCTCACACCCGCCGAGGCCTTACATCAAGCCCAAAGTTCTACTTTTGCAGTGTCTACTTGACGGGGGAGCTTACGTATCCACCTTGTCGTCTTCCACGAGCAGGTTCATAGCGCCGGCGGTTGGCGGAGATGACCATGCTCATGATTTCTTTGTGGGCGTAGTGGAAGACACCTTGCATGCGATATGATCTCTCTTTGGAAATTCCATTCAGGCTTCCTTTTCCCGAATACCCGACTTTGAGCCGGACTTGGAGCCGCCAAACGGCGGGAGGCTGCCCCAGCCCCGGAAGCGGCGGCAACAGCGATTTTAGGGTAGCGTCAATCCCCAACGTATGAGCACTTGCCAACGCAGAATGCAATTTCTTTATTTGGGAAATCAAAAAGATAACAATTGCCTTCGGTGTCGAGAGCGACATGCCGAAACGTACCTGCATGGCTCCCATTCACTATTTTTTTTATCTCGTTTGGAAATGATGAGTCCACCAGCTCATAAACCAATATATTTTTATAAGAAAAAATTGGATCAGCCTTTATGCGGCAATCAAATTCACGGAACTGATGGGATTGAATGCTTGCAAACATCTATTCCTCCACTGAACAATGTAAATTATTAAGTCCTAACACACGCCATCATGTGCTCGTCTCATGACGGCATTGTTAAATTTTATTGCCACCATGACTCAGTTGAAACTTCAATACTCCCCCCTTATTACAAAAGCTCCTTTAGGCTTGTTGGCTTTTGCTTTGCATTGAAAATAGACAGGAAAGCTATCGCCAATTGTTGCCCCTTCGCCTTTGCGTCGATCAGATGAAGAGCCATATTGGAGAACGACGTGCACAGTGCTTTTCCCACGGATATATATAAAAGACTCATCAATATCGGTCACCTGAAAGTCGTCAAATTCAACGCTATCAATAAAAGTGTGCGTAGAAAGCTCATCAAGAGACTGCGGAATTTCTTCTAGCAGCTCTTTCTCTACATAATCAGCAAGTTTGTCCGGAACAAATGACAACACTTCCTCCTTTCCAGACTGAATTACCTCCATGGCCTGATTGAAGGTAACAATAATCTCCTTTAGTTTTTTGTACGCCTTTTGGGGACTAATTCCAAAGGTTGCTTCTCCAACATGCGTGAAAGAGTTGAACGTTTCAATATGATCTTGGTACTGTGCAATATATTCTTTAATATCATCTCTGACATCTTGTGAGAGAAGATGGTCCTGAAGCCCAGCCTGCATACAATATTTCAGCTTTTGACCCCGGCTCGCTTTCTCAGGATCATCGAGTTTCGGACTAAACCATATGCATTCACTTACCTTTGCATCTGGGGCCTTCCGATTTAACACATGTCTCAGAAGCTCGCGCATTGCGAAGGCGAAGTTATTGAACCTCAATGGGTTGGTATACGAGCAAAAATTTCTTAATGCACTAACAAATAACTTGTCTTCGAAATCAGTTTCCAGATGGGACCTGAATTCTATTATAAAATTGTAATTCAGTAGTTTCTTTAGCTTCATGTTCAGAACTTCATTTTATATTTAACGCTGCGATAAGCGGCCGAAAAACCGCAGGACATTTGAGGTCCAGCCGCCCCCTTTTCAGGCGGCGATGCTTGATGGCCTTTTTCATGTGACCAAAACCTGGTCTCCGACTGGAACACTAAAGCATTTAGGGCAGAACCCTGGCGACACTCTGTAGCGCGATTATCAGCGTTGGGTTTACAACAAAGAACGAACTAAAGAATGCAAGCCATCCGAGGATGACCAGGGTGGGCCCAATAGCGGACCCAGCTTTACTTTGCAGTTGTTTTACCATGGCAGTTACCTCTCTCAGTTTTGTAGTGAACATTGATTGGATGCCGCCAAGGCTCTGCTCCGCAGTGCGTACTGCCCTAAATACTCTAGGGTTCCTCCTCTAGCCTGATAACCACATAACGTTTTAAATCAGCCGCGCCGAAGGCACCGGATGGATTGAATTATTATGCGTTTTTATGCAACCAAGCTTCACTTTTAAAAAGTTCCGAAATTTCTGTTTTCGGCAACATACTGACTGCGTTTTCGATAATTTCTTCGACTGTTTTGAGACTCCATTCCGAAAAGCTTTTGTTTTCTATAAGATTAAGCCAACTTAATAATTTTTTGTTTTTTGGAATTATATTTTTCTTAGAAAGAACTTCTATAAACCACGGATAACCATCTATGCCGGAGGCCGCACTAGAGATAAAAATCCTCTCTCCTTTTGTATGCACAATATCATTTCTGATTTTTATAAGCAAAGAAAAGTCCTGATACGGATTCGCTCCTTTGTCTGCCTTTTCTCCTTTTTTACACATGGCATGAAGCTCTAGATACTTATTCAAGAGGGACCCCCTTTCTCTTTTTGATTCAATTTCATTTATTTTTTCAAGAATAGAGTTCTCTGAACTGGTATATTTATGAAGAATCGAAAAACAGGAAGCAAATCTATCGGGGGAAAGAAATCCTTTAACTTTGTTATTGGCACACTCTGATTTGTGGTCGGCACAAAATTTATACCACTCTGTTAAATCGTGTGTGAACGCTTCGGCAGCGGAGACAGCAAGAATACATGTCGAGACGCCCGCTCCTCGCGTCGAAGATTTTTTTGCCCTACCGAACAGGGCGGCTGAATGATTGGGAATAGAGACCCGCTCAGGTATCATTTGTGCCTCGCATAACAGGTATTAGGGCGACGGCGCAAACATCCAATGGAAGCACCAGCGCGATATTACTCTTCTTGATTTTCTCTAACGCAAAATAAAAGCAGAAAACCCACCCACTGACAAACGCCTCAAACCACCACCTTCCCGGCATCTCGGCCAATCCTCTATCCCCAGAAACAAAAAGGCCGCCAACGCCCAAGCACCAACGGCCTTTTAAGTAAGCCCTTACTAATTAGCCAAATCAGATAAATCCCAGGTCAGCCCCGCTGCGGCGAGTCAAGCTACCCACCCTCCTCAGGCAACGCCAACCCAGCAATCCGCTTAGCCTCCTCCGGCGGCACCCCCAGCGCCTGCAGCACCATCTCCGCCGCAATGCGGTCGGCGTGTTCCACTTCGCCGTCTTCCACGAGCAGGTTCATGGCGCCCAGGGTGCCGGAGATGACCATGCTCATGGCCATTTCTTCGTGGGCGTAGTGGAAGTCGCCTTGGCGGCTTCCGGCTTGCAGGTCGGCGCGGAGGTAGGTGGCTAGGGTGGAGCGCATGCCTTCGGCGTAGCGGACCACGGTGATGAGGGCGCGGGTCCAGTCGGGGTCGGTGCGGGCTTTGTTCATGAAGGTGCGCACGGCGATGCTGAGGCGTTCGGCGCCGCTGTCGACGGCTTCACTGACGGTGAGGATCTGTTCGGAGAGTTGGACGGCGAGTTCCAGGCCGACGGCTTCGAGCACTTCTTCGCGGGAGCGGAAGTAGTTATAGATGGTGCCGTTGGAGACGCCGGCTTCGTCGGCGAGGGTGTTGAGGGCCAGGCCGCCGACGCCGGCGTGGGCGTAGATGCGCAGGGCGGCGTCGAGCAGTTGCCGCCGAGTGCGGGCTTTCTTTTTGTGGCCCCGGGTGAGGGTGTTGGCCGGGGCTTTACCGGTGCCGGGCGTCGCTTTTTTTGCCATGAGACCGTTCCAACCGTGGGCTTGGGTGGCGCCATGATACTGGGAAAAGCTCAATATTGAGAGTCCTTCATCATAAGTACTTTAGGCAGCGGTGAGCGCCGATAAGCACGCTTCGACGATGCGTTCCGCGTCGCGGGCGGGGCCGTCGTGGAGGATGACGCGGTCCGGGCGGCACACTACCAGGGTGCCCCGGGAGGGGCCGTTGGCCAGACAGCCGGAGAGGTCCTCGGCGAAGGGGGTACCGGTGGCGGGGTGCTGGCCGCGCAGGCCGATCTGCAGGAAGGCGCCGCCGTGGGCTTGCCAGCGGGCGCGGGTGGCGTCGTCCAGGGCTTCGCGGGGGTCGACGCCGAAGCCGATCAGGGTGAGGTGGTCGCCGAGCACGTCGTCGCTAGGGCGGATGTGGCCGTCGTGGCGGACCAGGCCCTGGGCCAGTTGCGCGCCGCGGGTGATGCCCTTGCGGGGGCGGCCCGGGATCAGGAAGCCGTCGGTGCAGCGGTTGGCGGGTTTGATTTCCAGCTCCTCGAGCTGGCGGCGCAGGGGCGGCACCAGGCGGCCCAGGCGCATGGCGCCGTGCACGGTGATGGCCTTGAAGCGGCTGCGAGGCATGACCAGGCTGCCCATGAGCTTGGCCAGACCGATCATCTTCTTGGCGTGGGGGCGGCGTTCCTGGTCGTAGCTGTCGAGCAAGGCCGGGGCGGCCCGGCCTTTGACCACCCAGGCCAGTTTCCAGCCCAGGTTGGCCACGTCCCGCAGGCCGGCCACCAGGCCCTGGCCGACGAAGGGCGGCGTGATGTGGGCGGCGTCGCCGGCAAGAAACACCCGGCCCTGCTGGAAGGCGCCGCAGCAGCGGGCGTGAAAGCGGTACACCGCCTTGCGCTCCACCACCAGGTCTTCCGGGGCGATCCAGGGGGCCAGCAGTTCGGCGACTTTTTCCGGGCGCTCCATCTCTTCGTGGGTTTCGCCGGGCTGGAGCATGAATTCCCAGCGTTCGCGGCCGCCGGGGGCGGGCATGTGCGGGGTGGGCCGCCGGGTGTCGCAGAGAAATTCCACGTGGTCGATGGCTTTGCCCTCGCGGGCCTTGGCGTCGACGATCAGCCAGTCCTCCGGGTAGGTCTCGCCCTGGAAGGCCTGGCCGATCAGGCCGCGCACGGTGGAGCTGGCGCCGTCCGCGCCCACCAGATAGCGGGCGCTGACTTCGTGGCGGTGGCCGTCGCGGTCTTTCAAATGGGCGGTCACGCCGCTGTCGGACTGGCTCAGGTCCACCAGCTCATAGCCGTCGCGGAAGGTCACCTCGGGATAGGCGGCCACCTGCCGGCGCAGGGCGCGCTCCAGGTCCGGCTGGTAGAAGGTCACCAGCTTGGGGTGGCCGTCCAGGGTGCCGGCGGTGTTGGCGCGGCCGAACTCGCCCAGGTAGGGGCAGTGCATCTTCACTTCGGGGATGGCGATGCGCTCGAAGGCGTCTTCGCCCAGCCCGGCCATTTGCAGGATGCGCAGGGCCTCGTTGTCCAGGGCGATGGCTCGGGGCGAAAGCAACACCTCCGCCACTTTGTCCACCACCAGGGTGGTCACCCCGTAACGGCCCAGCAGCGCGCACAGCGCGGCGCCCACCGGCCCATAGCCAATCACCAGCACGTCGGTGCTCCGGGGCAGAGCCTCTTTGTTGTTCGTCATCGCCATCTCACCCATTCGCAAAAAGACGGGCGGCCCGGCCCCGCGGCCGGTGATCCACCCTGGAAGCGGTCTTTGTATCTTTTATTGACATCTATTTCAATATTGAATCTAATCTCAATTATTCGAGCCGGCAAGCCGCCGGCCATCAATGACAACAACGGAAGAGGTGCCTCATGACCTTCGCGGCCCAGCCCCAACGCGACCTGACGGCGGAGGAGATCCGCGCGTTTCAGGAGGATGGCGTCATCATGCTCAAGCAGGTTCTCGAGCCGAACTGGATGGCCATGGTGGAGGCCGGCATCGAGCAGGCCCGCCAGGAAAGCTCGCTGCTGGGCCGATTCATGTCGCGCAAGGTGGAGGGCTATCAGATGGACATCTTCCTGTGGAAGCGCATCGATATCCTGCGGGACCTGATCTATTACAGCCCCTGCGCGCACCTGGCCCGGCAATTGATGGGTTCCGAGGAGGTGCGCTTTTTCTACGACCAGATGTTCGTCAAGGAACCGGGCACCGACGCGCCCACGCCCTGGCACCAGGATCTGAGCTTCTGGCCGATTCGTGGCGAGCAGGTCTGTTCGTTCTGGATTCCCTGCGACCCGGTGAACCGGGACAACAGCGGCCTGCTCTACGTGCGCGGCTCGCATCGCTGGCCGCAGCGCTTTAAAGCCATCTCGCCGGACTATGTGGCCAGCATCATCGACGAGGACATGGAAGACATCCCCGACATCAACGCCAACCCGGACCAGTACGATCTGGTGGACTGGGACATGGAGCCCGGGGACATTCTGGCGTTCCATCCGCTGACCCTTCACGGCTCCTACGGCAATGCCTCACGCACCCGCCGCCGGCGCGCGCTGGCGCTGCGCTGGACCGGCGACGACGTGGTCTACGCGCCGTCGAGCAAGCGGATGCCGATTCATTACAAGCACGAATCGGTCCCGGGCGGGCCGCTTCGTGGCGCCGCCTTCCCGCGCATCCTGCCGGAGCAGGCGCCCAAGGAGCGCGCCGCCCGGCTGCAGGCGGAACGGGCGGACGCCGGCAAGCTGCTGGCCTCGGGCATTCACAATGCGGTGGCCGCCGCGCGCCAGACCCTGCGCGCCAAACGCACGCCCACGCCGAAACAAACCTGGACGAGGTAAGCGCCATGGCCCAACTGACCACTCCGCAACCGGCCCGGCATCCGGCGCCCACGGTAAAGGCCCGCAAACTGGCCTACCTGCTGTTCGAACGCCCCGACCTGGAGAAGGCCGAGCGCTTCCTCAATGACTTTGGCCTGCACACGGTGGCGCGCTCTGCGGAAGCGCTTTACCTCCGTGGCACCGGCCCGGAGCCGTTCTGCTATCGGGTGGCCAAGGGGGACGACGCGGGCTTTATCGGCATCGGGTTCGAGGTGGCGACCCGCGAGGACCTGGACCGGCTGGGCCGGCTGCCCGGCGCGTCGGCGATTGAGCCGGTGGAATACCCGGGCGGCGGCGAGCGGGTGCGGCTCACCGACCCGTCCGGCTTCACCGTGGAGGCGATCCACGGGCAAACGCCGGCGGAACCCCTGCCCCACCGGGACGCGCTGCCGATCAATTTCCCGGAACAACAGCCCCGGGTGAACGGCACCCAGCGCCCGCCGGTGGCCCCGCCGGAGGTGACGCGGCTGGGCCATGTGGTGTTGGAAGTGGCGGATTTCCAGGCCACCTGCGGATGGTACACCCAACACCTGGGGCTGATTCCCAGCGATGTGCAGGTACTGCCGGACGGTTCACCGGCGGTGGTGTTCCTGCGCCTGGATCTGGGCGACACCCCGGCGGATCACCATACGCTGGCCATGGCCCAGGGCTTCATGCCGCTGTACAGCCACAGTGCCTACGAAGTGATCGACACCGACGCGGTGGGCATGGGCCAGCGGGTGCTCAAGGCAGCCGGCTGGAAGCACGCCTGGGGCATTGGCCGGCACGTTCTCGGCAGCCAGATTTTCGATTACTGGGAAGACCCCTGGGCGGCCAAGCATGAGCACTATTGCGATGGCGATGTGTTCACCGCCGAGCGTCCCATGGGCGTGCACCCGGTGAGCCGGGAAGCCATGTCCCAGTGGGGCCAGCCGATGCCGGCCAGCTTCACCAAACCCAAACTGACGCCGACGGCACTGCGAGCACTGACGCGCAACCTGCGCCGCAGCCCGGACCTGTCGGTGAAAAAACTGATCACCCTCGCCAAACTGTTTGGCTGACTGGAGAAAAAACATGGCGCTTCACATCGTCCGCTTTCATCACCGGAACCAGCCCCGCTGGGGCCTGCTGGAAGGCACGCGGATCACAACCCTGGACCTGCCCTGCACCACCACCGCCGCGCTGATCGAGCAGGGCCATGAAGCGATCCGGACGGCCGCCGGCGACGGCGACGAGCTGGCGCTGGAGAACGCGGCGCTTTTGTCACCCATCACCGGCGAGGCCAAGGTGCTCTGCCAGGGCGCCAATTACCGCCAGCACATGATCGACTCCGGCATGAACCCGGACGACAAAAGCTTCAACATGTTCTTCACCAAATCCGCGGCGTCGATCACCGCCCCCGGCGGCGAAATCGTCAAGCCGGCCCATGTGCAGCTGCTGGATTACGAGGTGGAGCTGACCCTGGTGCTGGGCAAGCAAACGGACGGGCCGGTGGAGGTCACCGCCGCCAACCTGCACGAATTCGTGGCGGGCATTTGCATCGGCAACGACGTCTCCGCCCGGGACGTTCAGATCCCGCAGATGCAGTTCCACAAGGGCAAGAGCTACCGCACCTTCTGCCCGCTGGGCCCGGTGCTGTGCCTGCTGGATAAAAGCGAGATGCATTATCTGGACGAGATGCAGCTGCACCTGACGGTGAACGGCGAAACCCGGCAGCAGGACAGCACCGCCAACCTGGTGTTCAAACCCGCCGAGACCCTCACCGAGTATTCCCTGATTCACGACTTCGCCCCCGGCGACGTGCTGATGACGGGCACGCCCGCCGGCTGCGCCCTGGGCCTGCCCAGCCCGGCGGTGACCAAGGTGGCCGCCTTGCTGCCCGAGTCGAAAAAATGGCAGCTTTTTATCAAGTCACAAAAGCGCCGGCGCCAATACCTTCAGGCCGGGGATGTGGTGGAATCCACCATCACCAGCCGCGACCAGGTGCTGGACCTGGGCAAGCAACGCCATACTGTTAAAGACGGGGCCTGAGCGGGCCGGCATAGGAGAAAAGATGAAGGCATTCACCATCGTCGATCTGAACACCGGCACCCTGCGCCCGGCGGATCTCCCGGCGCCGCCGGCGCCCGGCAAAAATCAGGTGCGGCTGGAACTGATCGGCACCTCCATCAACCCCATCGACCCGCTGGTGGCCAAGGGCTATGGCGCCCCGCTGCTCAACACCAAGCGGCAAGTGCCGCTGATCCCGGGGCGGGATGCGGTGGCCCGGGTGGCCGACGTCGGCAAGGGCGTCACCGACCTGCGGCCCGGGCAGCGCGTGCTGGTGGCGGCCTCGCCGCGCACCGGCGGCACCTATGCGGCGGTCTTTAATCTGCCACGAAAATGCGTGGCGCCCATCGACGACAGCCTCAGCGACGCCACCGCCGCCGGCCTGGGTTACGCCGGGCTCACCGCCCTGCAATCCCTGGCCGCCGCCGGCCTCTCCGCCGACAACGCCCGGGGCAAGCAACTCTGCATCAACGGCGCCAGCGGCGGTGTGGGCTCCATCGCCCTGGTGCTGGCCCGGCGCTGGGGTGCGCAAATCACCGCCGTGGCCTCCGAACGAAACCAGGACTGGGTACGGCGCCTGGGCGCCGACCAGACCGTGGACTACCGGGACCCGGCGGCCATGGCCGCCATCGACGCGGACATCATTCTCAACTTCGCCGCCCCCGGCGATAACCACCGGCAAAACCCGCTGCTGGACCTCCTGCGCCGCCGCGACACCCCCGGCCGCGCCTACGTCAACACCACCAATCCGGTGCTCAGCCTGGCCACCGAGAAGGGCGTGGTTCGCGGTCTCGCCACCAGCGGCGGCATCTACCTCAAGAAACGCCTGGCGGCACACCGGGCCGGCATCCGCTACCGCTGGGTGCTGTTCCAGGAAAACGCTGAACAGCTGGCGTACCTGGCCCGGGTGTTCGCCGATCCGGACACCCCCACCATCGTCAGCGGCAACCAACCGCTCGATGCACTGCCGGAGGCGTTCAACAATCCAACGGGGCCGCCGTCGCCGGGGAAAGGGGTTTTTATGGTTGATGCGCGCTGAGCCGGGCAGGCCCAAGGCGTTTTTTGAATACCGTTCAGATCGACTGAAGCGCCGCGAAAGCCTTTTACAGCGCCATATGCAACAGCGGGTAGGGCTTACCCTGCCCGTCGAGCGGGGAACGCCCCGTGACTTTAAAACCTATATGCCGGTAGAAACCCAGCGCCTGGCCATTCTGCTCATTCACGTCCACCTTTGACGCGCCCTGCTCATTAATGGCATGTGCCGCCAACATCGCCCCAATGCCTTTGCCCCGTGCATCGGGCGAGATAAACAGCATCTCGATATTGCCGTCATGTACGCCGCAGAAGCCCTGGATCTCGCCATCCCCGTCCTTAGCACACCTCAAATCAACAGCGTCAAAGTACTGCTCCAGAATCAGCGGCTTTAATTCCTGCAGGTCGTCTTCAGCCAAAAAGTCATGGGTGGCTCTCACCGATGCCTCCCAGATCTCCATCAGCTTCGGATGATCCGCTTTCTCTACAACTTCAACATTCATCACTCAACCCGATTGAAATTTAATGCCCACCCCATCTGGACGGCGGGCAGAATGATACCGAAGGCTGCTACGCGCTATTATCGTCCGCGATCAGGTTCATCACGAGCCGGGCCATCAGATCCTTCGCCTTAGGATCGCTTTCGGCGATCAGCAGCGTCAGGGCGGTCAGGCCTTGCTCGTTCAAGGTCAGGCGCATGCCTTCCTGGCGCAGGTAGAGCAGAAACAAGA
The DNA here is from genome assembly GCA_022449455.1 of Alcanivorax sp. Lineage (GTDB taxonomy): Bacteria > Pseudomonadota > Gammaproteobacteria > Pseudomonadales > Alcanivoracaceae > Alloalcanivorax. Next base: position 76,991 of record JAKUPL010000020.1, read on the forward strand.
AGGCGCCGGAACGCTTGTTGCCGTCCGAGAAGGGGTGGTTCTTGATCACGAAATACAGCAGATGCGCGGCGCGTTCCTCGCGGGTGCCGTAGAGGGGCTCGCCGAACATGCTTTGTTCCAGGTTCCCCAGGATAGCGGCCAGACCGTCATCCCGGTCCCGGGCGAAAAGGTCGCTGGCCTCTCCCCTATCACGCAATTCGCCGGCCAGCGCATCCAGGGCACGGCGCGCTTCATCCACGCCCAGCACGCCGCGGGCTGGGCGGGCCCCAGGAGGCACGCCCAGCGCGCCTTCGTCGTAATCCTGGAGCAAACGCCAGGTACGCGCATAGCCGAGGATCAGACCGACCACCTCCTGACCGATGTCGGAGACCAGCTCTTGTCGGGTCAGGGTCTGGCCGAGCAGCTCCACGGCCTGCTCCAGCTCGGCCAGGCCCTGCCGGGCCAGGCGGTGCTGGTTGAGGCTGTAGCCCTGCGTCAGATGTTCGCGGAGGACGCGGGTGGCCCATTGGCGGAAACGCGTGGCGCGCCGGGAACTGACCCGGTAGCCGACGGATATCACCGCATCCAGGTTGTAGTGCTTGAGCCGCCGCCGGACTTGGCGCTTGCCCTCCTGACGAACTACCGAGAAATCCTCGGTGGTTGCCGCCTCGTCCAATTCGGCATCCGCGTAGATGTTCTTAAGGTGCAGGCCGATGTTGTCCGTGGAGGTATCAAAAAGCTCGGCCATCTGGCCTTGCGTCGCCCACAGGGTCTCACCCTCCAGGCGAACCTCCACCGGCCCGGCGCCCTCCTCGAAAATGACGATGTCACTCACGCGACCTCCTCAACGCAACCATTCGCACTGGCCATATTGACAGTACATTACACGAAGGTACACTGGATTCAGGAGCCTAGAAACTCCAACAGGCGGGCAAAGCCGCACCCCGGAAGCATTGCGGCTTTTTTGTGCCCGAAATCCGGGACGTAATGGCCGGGAGGTCCGGCGAATACAACACCTGCTTGCAGGAAATAGTCGGAGCAGTACCTGTTGCTGTTTCTAGCCTCCCGACCGCCCTATTTACGCAACCTAGAAATTGCACAACAGGAGCAAGACCATGAAACAGCGCAAACTTAAAGTCCGCAAAGGTCACCGGGACTACACCCTGAAGAGCAAGCCATGTAGCGGCAATCCGATTATCCCTTTCCTTCTTCTCAAAGGTACCTGGCTGGAACAGGCAGGGTTCACCATTGATACCCCTTCGAAGATGGGCGGCTTTCGATTGTTCGGGAGCACCTTCAGTGAGCGGCTGGCCCCGGCTTACGCCGGGGCTTCTCACGCCGGCGGGGTATGCAAAGGTAAGACCTAGCCCTCATTGCTTCCATTCGGATGCTTATATCTCGGCATTACCGACCTCCTATTGTTAGGAGAAGGTGTCCACTAAAGCGGGGGAACTACACAATCCCGTTGACGTATTTGTTATGGAGTTTGCTGCGCCATAGTCTGGACAAACCCCCTCCACAATTGCATAGACTGCTCAGCAAGCTCAAGAGCATCTACGGCTCCAGAAGCAGTCAAAACCGTATACTTTCCCTTTAATATCTCACCGCCACCATCTCCTGTAAGCCAAAGAGACGATCTGTACTCTTTCATTGCTACATGGGGCTGCTTACCACTTCTAGTAGCTCGAGTTAGCTTGCAGTGCTTGGAGCCATTACATAGATCAGCGCAGATCCTCAGAGCTTCATTGCTATTGATAAATTCATCTAACCGCTTCGCGCTAATGCCCACATTGTTTAGATGGAGTATCCAGTCCCGAATGTGGTAGCAGTGCATAAAAAAGGAGATCAAATCATCTTCGTAGAGATACTTGTCATGCGACGATATTACCCCACGGTAGATATCTCGGACCCGCTGCAGATATCTTTCAGCTCTGTCTAATTGCTCCATCACGAAATCCCTGGAACCCATAACGCCGCTTTCATCGGCTCGTCCGGTGTAACGCCTTGTTAGCTCATTTAAGTGTATCCAGTTGATCCATGTTCATGGATGACCAAAAATTTCTTTCAAAATGAAAGTTATACCACCTATCCGTTCCCAGTCGCTGATGGCCTTCTTTAACTTTTTCTCTTAGCTCATCAGCAGAAGTTATGCCGGTTACGATAGAAAGTTTGATAAAGTTTTTATGCTGTGCTGCTCGAATAAAAAAAGGATACCCTTTGCTGTAAGAAGAATAATGTAAGGTCTGTGGATACCAACGAGTTTCTATTGTGATAAAGGACATCAAGAGAACCATCAGCTCTGCCTGCATAATGTCTGCAAAGGGAATATCCTCACGATCCGCTTGACGCTTCACCAATTCAGCGGCTGGCGCATGCAGCTTTCGCCCTTCTGGGGCTAATACTTGTAGTGTCTCTGAATACCCGTAGAAACAGTCAAATCTTTCAAAATTTCCCCCTCCGTGGTTATCTGAAGATGGTCTCAGGTAATGAGAAGCAAAAACCTCATGCAAGACACCATAAGCTCCGGATCTTATTAAGGCGGCAACTATATATAGGAACGTTTCGTAAACAAATATCGAGTGCGCCTCAAACCACGAATCATTCCAACTATTTATCTCCGGCGGCCTAGATTTTAACTCTCTCAGTTTTTCAAGCACCTCCACTAACGTCTCTGAGAATTCCCGCTCATCACAAACTTCGCCCTCCAATAAGACCCAATCGCAGATATGATCTCGTATTGCCTTTAGTTTACCGCAGTCTTCTAGCACCTTCTTACCCATAGACGTAACATCTGGGCGCTCCCTTACCCGCAAGCTATTGTAATCCCCCCGAAAAGTAATCGAGGTTTTGAGTAGAGACTTTTACACTGATCGCATTGAGGAGCGACACATGA
>JAKUPL010000021.1 GCA_022449455.1 Alcanivorax sp.
CGCCGTCTCGCCGTTGGCCGGGACGGTGGCCACGGCGGCCGGCGCGGTGAGCGGTGCCAGCGGCTGCCAGGGGTCGTCGCCGCCGGCGGCGGCGCCGAGCAGCATCAGCGTGCCGTACAGCGCCAGCACCAGGGCCAGCGCGCGTTTCAGCCGGCTGCCGCCCTCGGCCACCGGCTCCAGGGCGCCGAGCAGCACGCCGTAGACCAGCAGCAGCAAGCCGTACAGGCTCAGGGTCAGGGTGTCGCCGACAATGCGGTCCAGCAGCCAGATGGCCACGCCCAGCATCACCACGCCGAAGAAGCGTTTGATCTCTTCCATCCACAGCCCGGCGCGGGGCAGCAGATGGCCGCCGCCGGTGCCGAAGATGATCAGCGGCACGCCCATGCCCAGCGCCAGGGCGAACAGGGACGCGGCGCCGGTGAGGGCGTCGCCGGTGCCGGCCACGTAGAGCAGGGCGCCGGCCAGGATCGGCGTCACGCAGGGGGACACCACCAGGGCGGAAATCACCCCCAGCAGCACCGCGCCGGGCACGCCCCCGCCGCCGTCCGGGCCGGCCCGGTTGAGGCGATCGCGCAGGGCGGCGGGCAGTTGCAGCTCATAGAGACCGAACATGGACAGCGCCAGCAGCACGAAAATCACCACGCTGGTGAGGATCGCCGCCGGCTGCTGCAGCAGAAACTGCAGATTGAGGCCGGCGCCGAACACCGCCACCAGCAGGCCCGCCAGGGTGTAGGGCACGGCCACGCCGAGCACGTAGGCGACGCTCAGCACGAAGCCGCGCCGGGCCCCGGCGGCGCCGCCGCTGGCGGTACCGCGCCCGGCGATGATGCCGGACAGAATCGGCACCATGGGAAACACGCAGGGGGTGAAGGCGAGCAGGATGCCGCCGGCGAAGAACAACGCCACGATCAGACCCAGACCGCGCCCGTTCATCCATTGATTGAAGGCGTTGGCGTCCTCGGAGAACAGGGTGGCGAAAAAGCCGTCCTGGTCCCCGGCGGCGGGCGCCGGTCGGGCGGCGGGCGCGGAGGTGGCGCCGTCGTCACCGCCGGGGGTCGGCGCGCTGAAGGCGTAGGTGCGGATTTCCGGCGGGTAGCACAGCCGGTCCTCGATGCAGCCCTGGTACTTCACCTCCAGTTCGGTGTCCGCCAGGGGCACGCTGTCCAGCGGCAGGGTGACGTCCAGCTGGCCGTAATAGACCTGGGTGTCGCCGTAGATCTCGTCGGTCTTGTCCTCCGCCGGGGGCAGTGCCAGGTCGTCGAAATCGGCCAGCAGGTTGCCGTTGGCGTCGCGCAGGGTGAAGTCCAGCTTGTGCCGGTACAGGTAGACGTGGTCGTAGAGCATGAAGCTGACCAGCAGCCGCTGGCGGTCCCAGTCCGCGTCGGTGACCACCTGGATCGCCTCGTCCACCGACGGCAGCGCATCGCCGTCGTCGCCGAACCCGGACAACCCGCCGTCGCTCAGCGACAAGGCCCCGGCCGGTCCGGCCATGATCAGCAGCCCGAGCAGCGTCGTCAGCACGATCCCTGGCAAGCGGCGCGCCCGCCCCCCCTTGAAGAACGTCATTCCTTTCTCCCACCGGTTTGCGCTATTGGATACCTCCCGGCCCGGGAGGTTCCGGGCAGCCTGCCGCCCCGGCTTTAAGAATCCGTTAAGCCCCGATCGCCTATTGTCCCCGCAACCCGAAGGTGGTGCAAAAGCCGGCGGGACTTTTATAGTGACAAGGTGCCGGGAAAAGGAGGGTGCCGGGGAGAGCAAGCCGATGCGGATTCTGCTGGTGGAAGACGACGAGATGCTGGCGGACGGCCTGGTGCGGGCCCTGCGCCATGACGGTTACGCGGTGGACCACGTGGCCCGTGGCGACCTGGCCCAGGCGGCGGTGGAAGACGGCCGCTTCGACGCCGTGCTGCTGGACCTGGGGCTGCCCGGCATGGACGGCCTGGAAGTGCTGCGCGCCCTGCGGCGCCGGCGCCACCCGGTGCCGGTGATCGTGATCAGCGCCCGGGATCGGCTGGACGACCGCATCCATGGTCTGGACGCCGGCGCTGACGACTACCTGATCAAGCCGTTTTCCGTGGACGAGTTGCGCGCCCGGCTGCGGGCCCGGTTGCGCCGGGGCGTGGAGCCGGCGCGGGCGTTGCTGAGCGTGGAGGACCTGGTGATCGACCCGGACGCCATGACGGTGACCCGGGACGGTGAGCCGGTGCGTCTGCCGCGCCGTGAGATGGCGTTGCTGGTGGAACTGGCGCGCGGCGCCGGGCGGGTGCTCACCCGCGATCATCTGGAGCAGGCCCTGTACGGTTGGAGCGAGGAAGTGGAGAGCAACGCCCTGGAAGTCCACATCCATCACCTGCGCCGCAAACTGGGCGGCGACCTGATCAAGACCGTGCGCGGGGTGGGCTACATCCTGGCGCCGCCCGAGGGCCATTGATGTTCTCGATCCGACGTTTTCTGATGGCCGCCCTGGTCTCGGTGATCCTGGGTGGCGGGGTGCTGCTGGGCTGGGGCACCTACCATACGCTTTATCACGAACTGGACGAGCAGTACGACGCGGAGCTGGTGCAGAGCACCCGGCTGATGGCGGCGTTCTGGGGCGACGACGCGCCGGCCCCACGGGTGGCCAGGCTGGAACCCTCCGAGCAGCGCTATCAGCGCTATTTTGTCTACCAGTTGTGGCGGCGGGGCGAGCTGGTGCTGGCCAGTGACGGGGCGCCGCGCGAGCCGTTGATACCCCTCACCGATCCGCAACGGGGCGGGCGCTATCTGGAGGCGGAGGGTTGGCACACCTACGCGCTGCCGCTGGCCGGCGCGCGCTGGGTGATCGTGGCGGAAAGCGACCGGGCGCGCCGCTCGCTGGTGGCCAACACCGCCGCCACGGTGCTGGCGCCCTATCTGCTCAGCGTGCCGGTGATTCTGCTGCTGGTGTGGCTGGCGGTGCGCTGGGGGCTGCGTCCGCTGACCCGGCTGGCGCGTTCGGTCTCGGTGCGCGACGCCAACAATCTGACGCCGCTGCGGCACCGGCCGGTGCGCGAGCTGGCGCCGCTCACCGAAGCCATCAACACCCTGCTGGCGCGACTGGTGGGCACCCTGGAGCGGGAGAAGCGCTTTACCGCCGACGCCGCCCACGAACTGCGTACCCTGCTGATGGCGCTGCGCCTGCATGCGGACAACGCGGCCCAGCTCGACGACCCCCAGGAGGTGGCGGCGTCGCTGAGCCAATTGACTCGGGCGGTGGACCGGGCCGGTCGCACCGTGGAACAACTGATGCAGCTGTCGCGGCTGGACCCGCAGCGGGCCGCCGCCGGTGACCGCTGCGACCTGGTGGCGGTGGCCCGGGACTGCATCACCCTGATCGCGCCGCTGGCCGAACAGCGGCGCCAGACCGTGGCGCTGGAAGGGCCGCCCCATCTGTGGGTGGCGATGCCCGCCGAAGTGGCCGACATGCTGATCCGTAACCTGCTCGACAACGCCTGCCGCTATTCCCCGGAGGGCGCCGCCGTGGGCGTGCGCATCGCCGAGGCCGAGGGTCAGGCCCGGGTGGAGGTCAGCGATGGCGGGCCGGGGCTCACCGGCGAGCAACAGCGCCGCTTCACGGGGCGTTTCAGCCGCGGCCGTCAGGATGTGCCCGGTGCCGGCCTGGGGCTGTCCATTGTCGATCGCATCCTCAGCATCTATGGTGGGGCGCTTCGTTTCCGGCTGCGCGACGAGGACCGCCCGGCGGCGGCGGTGATGACACTGCCGCGCGGTTGACGGCGCCGCCGCGCGGACGAGGTGGATAGCGCCGCGCGGCGCCGGCCGGTGAGGGGTATAGTGACCGCGATGAAGTGACCGCCGTGACACGGCGGCGATGGCAACGGGGAAGGGCCCATGAAGGAAGATAAATTCGGACAGAAAGTCGGCGACCGGCTGCTCGACCCGAAAAACAACCGCATCTGGAAGGGCCTGCTGGGCCTGCTGCTGATCCTGCTGCTGGTGGACGCGCTGCTGGGCTGGTACTGGAGCCTGGAGCCGGACCTGGAGCCGGTGAGCCGGGCCGACGGCGCGGTGGCCGGCGAGACCGTCACCCGCGAAGTGATCCATGTGGCCAGCACCCTGCTGGACAAGCCCGGCGGCTACCTGAGCAACGACATGCTGCCGCACCGGCTGTGGCTGGACAATATGCCGAGCTGGGAATACGGCGTGCTGGTGCAGCTGCGCGACGTGACCCGTGTGATGCGCCGCGACATGAGCCGCTCCCAGTCGCAGAGCCAGGAGGACCGTTTCCTGGCGGTGGCCGAACCGCAGTTCAACTTCGATTCGGAAAGCTGGGCCATGCCGGCCACGGAGAACGAATACCGGCGCGGCATCCGGGCGCTGCAAAACTACCTGGAAGCGCTGCGCCGGGATGACGGCAGCGCCCATTTCTATACCCGCGCGGACAACCTGAATTACTGGCTCAATGAAGTGCAGAACCGGCTCGGGTCGCTGAGTCTGAGCCTCAGCCAGAGCGTGGGCCGCAGCCAGCTGAACACCGATGAGGACACGCCGGTGGGGCAGCTGGATGAGCGCGAGACCTACGTGCAGACCCCGTGGATGGAAATCGACAACGTCTTCTACGAGGCGCGCGGCGCGTCCTGGGCCCTGGCGCAGCTGATGCGCGCGGTGGAAGTGGACTTCGCCGACGTGCTGCGGCGCAAGAACGCCACGGTCAGCTTCCGGCAGATGGTGCGGGAGCTGGAGGCCACCCAGCAGACCCTGTGGAGCCCGGTGATTCTGAATGGGTCCGGCTTCGGTCTGTTCGCCAACCATTCCCTGGTGATGGCCAACTACCTGTCCCGCGCCAACGCCGCCCTGGTGGACCTGAGAAAACTCCTCCAGGAGGGGTAAACCTACCCTTTCACCCCGATGAAGCCGGCGAAGTTGTACCACTTGAAGAACATGTCCACGCTGTCCAGGCCGGCCCTGGACAGCATGCGCAGGTTCTCGTCCGGCCGATACGGAATCAGCACGTTTTCCAGCGCCTCCCGCTTGCGGGCGATCTCCGTCTCCGAATAGCCGTTGCGCTTTTTCATGTCGTAATAGAGCTTGATCCACTGGCGGTTCAGCAGCGCATCGCTGCCCAGCACCTTCTCCACCAGGATCAGTGCGCCGCCCGGGCGCAGCCCCTCCACCAGGGTGCGCAGCAACCCCTCGCGATTGATCGGCCGCACGAACTGCAGAGTGAGATTGAGCACCACCACCGAGGCGTTCTCGATGGCCACGCCGTCGTTGAGGTCGCCGGCGCACAGCCGCAGGCGGCCCGCCGGCAGCTCCGCCAGGTTGGCGCGGGCCTTGTCCAGCATGGCCTCGGAATAGTCCACCCCGACCAGCTCCGCGGCCGGGTCCACCGCCCGGTGCAGGCTGTTGAGGGTGATGCCGGTGGAGCAGCCCAGGTCGTAAACCCGGGAGCCGGCGGTGGCGAACTGCGCCGCCAGTTCGCCGATCATGCGTTGCAGTTCCCGGTACTGGGGAATGCTGCGGTCGAGCATGTCGTCGAACACCTCGGCGGTGCGTTCGCCGAAGTCGAAGTCGGCGATCGCCCGGTCCTGTTCGGTGAACAGGCGGTCCTTGCGGTCGGATGTCATAGTCTGCCTCGCGTGCTGTGCGAGGCAGAGTGTAACGGAACTTGCCGGCGCGGCGGAGCCCCACGCCGGCGCCGGGCATGACCGGTGGCGGTGGCCGGCGGGATCAGGCGGCGGCGGACACCGCCGGTTCCGGCAGGGTGGCGCGCCAGCGTTCCAACAGATGAGTGTTGTCATCCTGCCAGGGGTGGAAGCCCGGCCGCAGGTACTGGAACCAGGCCGGGATCGCCTGGCTGACCACGCCTTTGTAGCCGAACATCTTCCACAGCCCCTTACCGAGGGTGAGCGGGCGGCGGTGCACGCCGTCCTCGCGCAGAAAGCGCCAGGTGAAATAGGTGCTGAACGCCACCAGGTAAGCGGTGCCGTAGAAGAACGCCCGCTGCCGGCGCCAGTAGTCGCCGTCCACGTCCTGGTAGAGGTCGAAGGCCACCGCCTTGTGCTCGGTTTCCTCGATGGCGTGCCACACCCACAAGGGCCGCACCGACGGGTCCATTTTCTCCACCATGTCGGCGCGCCGCAGAATGGTGTCGGCGAGGATCGCGGTGATGTGTTCCAGGCCGGCGGTGGCCGCCAGCTGGCGCTCGGCGCTCAGATGTTTGCGGGCTCCGGCCAGCAGGCGCTGCGCCACGCCCAGGGCCTCATTGACCAGCGCGTCGTAGCCGGCGCCATGGCCCGCCACCAGATCGTTGAAGGCTTTGTGTTCCAGGGAATGCATGGCCTCCTGGCCGATAAAGCCGGAGATGTCCTTCTGCCGCTGCGGGTCGTCCACCCGGTCGCGGAAGGCGCGCACCGCGTCCACGAAAAAGCGCTCGCCGTCCGGGAAGGTCACCGACAGCACATTCATGAAGTGGGTCAGCACCGGATCGTTGTCGAACCAGTAACGGCTTTGCTCGAAGCCCTGGAATTTGAAGTTCATCCGCCGGGGGCGGATCGGCAGCCGCGCCACCGCGCGGCGTGAACGGGAAAGCAGTGTCATCGGTGACTCCGGTTTCGGGTGTCATTGATTGATGCTCACAACTATGGTCCAGTCGAGCCTTTGCGGTCTTGTTGTGGAGGGCCAACCTGTGGTGACTTCGGGCCGTGCCTGGTTCACCCCCGGCATACCGGGTATCTATGTGGTGTTGCTGTGCGACGTGCTGCGCGAGCTGGGCCATGACCCGGCACCGCTGCTGCGCCGCCTGGGCACTGGCCGCGAGCAGCTGCTGGACCCGGAATTCCGGCTGCCCATGGAGCGTGCCAACCTGGCCGCCGAGATCGGCCTGGCCCTGGTCGGGGAGGCCGGTCTGGGGTTCCGCTATGCCCGGGCCATGCGCATTACCTTGCATGGCCCGGTGGGCCTGCTGGCCCTCTCCAGCCCCACCATCGACGATGGTCTGGAAGCGGCGCGCCGCTACCTGGGCCTGCGCGCGCCCTTTCTGGTGGTGGAGCGCGAACCCCTGGAACGGCAGCGGCAGGCGTTGAGCTTTCGCACCGATTTCGGCCCCGGCCCGGTACGCAGCTTCGTGATCGAGGCCATGGTGATCGGCTTCGTCTATATGCTCGAGCAGTTGATGGAAGCGTCGCCGGACGGCGCCGAGGTGCATTTTCAGGGACCGCCGCCGGCCCACGCGGAAGCCCTGCGACGGGCGTTGCCGGTGCCGGTGCGCTACGACCAGCCCCGCGATGCGCTGATCCTGTCCGACGCGCTGCTGACGGCGCGGCCACGGCTGGCGGACCCGCAGGCGGAAGCCCTGGCCCGGGAGCAGTGTGAACTGGAATTCCGGCGCTGGCGCGCCAATCAGGAAGGGCCGCTGCCGGAGCGGGTGCGCGCCGCCCTGCGTGATGGGGACAGCGCGCCGCCGGACCTGGCCGACATGGCCGAACGGCTGGCGGTGTCGCCCCGTACTCTGAAGCGGCATCTGCAGCAGGCCGGCCTGACCTATCGCCAGCTTCAGGACGAAGCCCGCTACCGCCGCGCCCGCAAGCTGCTGGGCGACGGTACCTTGCGCATCAGCGAAGTGGCCTATGCGCTCGGCTACAACGACGTGGCCAACTTCTCCCGCGCCTTCAAGCGCTGGAGCGGTCGCACGCCCAAGGCCTACCGGGGCGGGGAGGGCCCCGGCGAGGCCTGACGGTGGCGATCAGCCGCCGAGGTACTGGTCGTCGGTGACCGGCTCCAGCCAGTCCACGTTGCGGCCGTCCAGCATCTCCTGCACGGCGATGTGGCTCATGGCGGTGCTGCTGGTGGCACCGTGCCAGTGCTTGTGGCCGGGCGGGCACCAGATGGTATCGCCGGCGCCCACTTCCACCCGTTCTTCGCCTTCACACTGGGTCCAGCCCTTGCCGGAGGTCACGATCAGCAGCTGACCCAGCGGATGGGTGTGCCAGTGGCTGCGCGCCCCGGGCTCGAAGGTGACCCGGGCGGCGGTGAGGCGGGAAGGCTCCCGCGCCTCGCCGTGAATCGGGTCGATGCGCACGCGGCCGGTGAAGCATTCCGCCGGGCCGGCCACGGACTCGCGGGAACCGTTTCTGTTGAGAATCATGGCTGTTCTCCTGAACGCTTTTAAGGGTTGCCCGTGGGGTTACCAGGGTTGGTTGGCCGGGCCCACGGTGAACTCATTGACGGTGGTATCGTCCGGCAGATCCAGGGCGAAGGCCACCACCTCGGCGACCCGCTCCGGCGCAATGCCGTACTGCTGATACAGGCCTTTCATTTGTTCGCGGGCCCGCGCGTCGGTGATGGTGCTGAGCAGCTCGGTATTGATCGCCGCCGGGTACAGAGTGGCGGTGCGAATGTTGGTCTCTTCCATGGCCGACTCCATGCGCAGCACTTCCATGAAGTTGCGCACGAACCATTTGGTGCCGCCGTAGACGGAGGCGCCGGGATAGTTTTTCAGGCCGGCCACGGACGACACCGCCAGCACGTGCCCGGATTTCTGCTCGGTGAAGGTGGGCATCACCGCGGCCACGCCGTTGAGCACCCCTTTGATGTTCACGTCCACCATGCGGTGCCATTCGTCTGTCTTCATGGCCGACACCGGTGAGGTGGGCATCAGGCCGGCATTGAGGAAGATGGCGTCGACACCGCCGAAGGTGTCCTTGGCCCGTTGCACGATGCGCTCGTTGTCTTCCGGGCGCACCACGTCCAGCACCTGGTAGGCGGCTTGGCCGCCGGCCTGTTTGATCTCGTCGGTGATGCGTTCGAGGCTTTCCTCCCGGCGGGCGCCGAGCACTACCTTGGCGCCTTTTTTCGCCAGCAGTTTGGCGCTGGCTTCGCCGATGCCGGAGGAGGCACCGGTGATGACGATGACTTTGTCTTTAATCATGATTTCGCTCTTTCCAAACGTTGTGCGATGGCTCTTGCCCAAGATAGGGCGCCGGTGCATCGCCAACAATCCGGTTGCGCTCATTGGAATCATGAATGGCTTGCATGAATGGCGGAGGATGATCCGGTAAAATTCTGGAAGAAGAGGTTATTCTTCTGTTCCGGTCATTAATAAGCCGTCCGCCGGGCCGGCGAGGCGAGCGCGGAGATGAGCCCGATGCGTGAGGAATTGAGCGACCTGGCCCTGTTCATGGTGGTCGCGGAAGAGAAAAGTTTTACCCGGGCGGCGGCGCATCTGGATCTGTCGCAGTCCGCCGTCAGCCACGCCGTGCGGCGGCTGGAAGGCCAGGTGGGCATCAAACTGCTGAACCGGACCTCGCGGCGGGTGTCGACCACGGACGCCGGCGAGAAGCTGCTCGCCGCCCTGCGACCGGGGCTCGGCATGATCCGTTCCAGGATCGAGGAGCTGCGTTTGCTGGGTGACGCGCCGAAGGGGCTGGTGCGGATCGCCGCCAGTAAACCGGTGCTGCGCAGCGTGCTGTGGCCGAAGCTGTCCGCCATCATCCGCGATTACCCGGAGATCCAGATCGAGCTGAACCTGGAGAGCCGCCTGACCGATCTTGCCGAGGACCGTTTCGATGCCGGCATCCGGCTCCGCGAGTTCATCAGCCCGGACATGGTGGCGGTGAAGGTGAGCCCGCCGATCCGCATGGCGGCGGTGGCCACACTTGGCTATTTTCAGCGCCATGGCGTGCCGGAGCACCCGGACGATTTGGACCACCATGCTTGCCTGGGCCTGCGGTTTCACGCCAATGCGCCAACCTACGATTGGGAGTTTGAAAGAAACGGGGAAACGCTGGAGAAGAAAGTGGCCGGGCCCTTCGTGTTCAGCGAAAGCGACATCTGCGTGGAGGCGGCCAAGGCCGGCCACGGCATCGCCTTCGTCACCGAGCCGGAGGTCATCGAGGATGTGGAAGCCGGCACGCTGCGCCGGGTGCTGGCGGACTGGTGCCCGCCGTTCGACGGTTATTATCTGTGCTACTCCGGAAGGCGCAACATCAGTTCCGCCTTCCGGCTGGTGATCGATCGCTTGAAATACGACGAGGCCGTGGATTGAAAGGGGCGGCGACCGGGCAGACTGCCGGACCTGCGGTGATGGACTACCTCAGACCGCGGCACCCGGCTCAGAACCTGTAGCCCAGGCCCACCATGTACACCCAGGGATCCACGTCCACGTTTACCTTGGTTTCGCTGATGCCCAGGGCGCTGGGGCCCTTCACGGTGGCGTCGGTTTCGATGTCCATGTACCAGACCGAAGCGTTCACCAGCAGCTTGTCGGTGAGCATGTAGTCGACGCCGGCCTCCAGGGCCAGGCCCCAGGAATCATCCAGTTCCAGATCGCTGAAGCCCTGAGCCTTGCGGGTGTCGGTCAGATCTTCCTCGAAGAAGGTGGTGTAGTTGATGCCGGCGCCCACATAGGGCTGCACGGCGGACGCCGGGTCCAGGGGGTAGTACTGCAGCAGCACCGTGGGCGGCAGGTGTTTGATGTCCGCCAGTTTGCCGTCCAGGCCGGCGCCCAGACCCTTGACGCCCACTTCGTGTTCGAACGGGGTGGCGCCCACCAGCTCCACGCCGAGCCGGTCGGAGAGCATGTAGCTGAAGGTCAGGCCGAGCTGGGTGTTGCTGTCCAGGGTGGCGCCGGTGCCGGCGGCGGCCACGCCGTCGAATTCCAGCGCGCCGCTGTCCTCGCGCGGGTCCACGGTGGCGGCGCCGGCGCGCACGATAAAGCTGCCGGCTTCATGGGCCGCCGCCACGCCGGAGGCGCCCAGCAGGGAGCCCATCATTGCCAGCGTCATCGCTTTTGCGAGAGCGTTTCTGGAAAAAGTGCGCCGTGAAAATGCCATTTTTGCTGTCCCCTGTTTGATGCTGAAAGTGGTCCTGATTGCGATGGGGACAGGGTGCCCCGGCCACCGGCAAAAAGAATTGCCCTGGGTCAAAACCGTGGACGCGAAACGAAAAAGGCCGGGCGGGGCCCGGCCTTTCCATGTTGTCGGCGGAAAGTCCATTGTTGGTGGACAGTCCGCGCGACGGTGGCGCTTACTGTTTTTCGTAGGCTGCCACGGACTTGAGGATCTCTTTCTTGGCGGCGTCGGCGTTGTCCCAGCCGTCCACCTGCACCCATTTGCCGGCTTCCAGGTCCTTGTAGTTCTCGAAGAAGTGCTTGATCTGGGCCAGCAGCAGCTCGGGCAGATCGGTGACTTCCTGGACGTGGTCGTACAGCTTGCTCAGCTTGGTATGGGGCACCGCCACCAGCTTGGCGTCCTTACCGGCTTCGTCGGTCATGTTGAGGATGCCCACCGGGCGGCAGCGGATCACGGAACCGGGCACCACCGGGTATGGGGTGACCACCAGCACGTCCAGCGGATCGCCGTCCTCGGACAGGGTGTTGGGAATGTAGCCGTAGTTGGCCGGGTAGAACATGGGGGTGGCCATGAACCGGTCCACGAAAATGGCATTGCTGTCCTTGTCGATCTCATACTTGATGGGATCGGCGTTGGCCGGGATCTCGATGGCCACGTAGATGTCTTCGGGAACGTCTTTTCCGGCGGGTACCTTTGCAAAATCCATGGTCTGTCCTTCAGCGGATGGGTCAGCGGGCAGGGGACCGCGGCGGTGCCCCGTTGAATGGGCGCGGATTATAGCAATGGCGCGGCCCGCGTGGCTAATCGGCGACCGCCGGCTGGCACGAAAGTGGCAGGGACCCGTGAGAAGACGGCGCCGGGCCGGTACAATCCCGGCTTTGATGTGTACGTGAACCGCACCGCCGAGGAGTCGCCGCCCATGCCCGTCCATGAAATCACCCATCCCCTGGTCAAACACAAGCTGGGTATCCTGCGCCAGCAGAGCCTGAGCACCCGCAGCTTCCGGCAGGTCACCGCCGAGCTGGCGGCGCTGCTGACCTACGAGGCGACCAGCGATCTGGCCCTGGAAGACTACCAGGTGCAGACCTGGGCGGGCCCGGCCCCGGCCCAGCGGATCAAAGGCAAGAAGGTCACCGTGGTGCCGATTCTGCGCGCTGGTATCGGCATGCTGGACGGCGTGCTGGAGCTGATCCCCAGCGCCCGGGTCAGCGTGGTGGGGGTCTATCGTAACGAGGAAACCCTGCAGCCGGTGGCCTACTTCGAGAAGCTGGCCCACGGCCTCAATGAGCGTCTCGCCCTGGTGGTGGACCCGATGCTGGCCACCGGCGGCTCCATGCTGGCCACCATCGAGATGCTCAAGAAAGCGGGCTGTAAGCAAATCCGCGCATTGGTGCTGGTGGCCGCCCCGGAGGGCGTGCGCCGGGTGGAGCAGGAACATCCGGACGTGACCATCTACACCGCCGGTGTCGATCAGGGCCTCAACGAGGACGGCTACATCGTGCCCGGCCTGGGCGACGCCGGCGATAAGATCTTCGGCACCAAATAAGCGCACAAGTAAGCACAACCAACGGGGGAAGCGGGCAATGAGCGATTCACCGGGATTCTGGAACTGGAAGATCATCCTGATCGGCGCGCAGATGCTGTTCGTGGCGTTCGGCGCCATGGTGCTGATGCCGCTGCTCACCGGCCTGGACCCGAGCGTGGCGCTGTTCACCGCCGGCCTGGGCACGCTGTTGTTCCAGTGGATCACCGGCCGCTCGGTGCCGGTGTTCCTGGCCTCGTCGTTCGTGTTCGTGGCGCCCATCAGCCACGGCATCGACCAATGGGGCGTGGCCGCCACCATGGGCGCGCTGATGTGCACGGCGCTGGTCTATGTGCTGCTGGGCGCCTTGGTGAAATGGCGTGGCCCTGGCTTTCTGCACCGGCTGATGCCGCCGGTGGTCACCGGCCCGATCATCATGGTGATCGGGCTGAGCCTGGCGCCCACCGCGGTGAATTTCGCCATGGGCATGACCGGCAACGGCGCCGAGCGCCTGTTCCCCTATGGCGAAGCCCTGCTGGTGTCGTTCGTGGCGCTGGCCACCACCGCCCTGGTGGCGACCCTGGCCCATGGCCTGTTCCGGCTGCTGCCGATCCTCTGTGGCGTGCTTGCCGGCTACCTGGCGGCGCTGCTGCTGGGCATGGTGGATTTCACCACCGTCGAGCAGGCCGGCTGGCTGGCGGTGCCCGAGTTCGTCACCCCCAGTTTCCACCTGCCGGCGATCCTGTTCATGATCCCGGTGGCGCTGGCGCCGGCCATCGAGCACGTGGGCGACGTGCTGGCGATCAGTAACGTCACCGGCAAGGACTACATCAAGAAGCCTGGCCTGCACCGCACCCTCACCGGCGACGGCATCGCCAGCATGGCGGCGGCGCTGTTCGGCGGCCCGCCCAACACCACCTATTCCGAGGTCACCGGCGCGGTGATGCTGACCAAGGTGTTCAACCCGGTGGTGATGACCTGGACCGCGATCTTCGCCATCGCCCTGGCCTTTATCGGCAAATTCGGTCAGCTGCTGCAGAGCATCCCCACGCCGGTGATGGGCGGCATCCTGATCCTGATGTTCGGCTCCATCGCCAGCGTCGGCATGAACACCCTGATCAAGGCCCGGGTGGACCTGCACCAGCAGCGCAACCTGGTGATCGTGGCGGTCACCCTGATCTTCGGTATCGGCGGCATGGTGGTGGGCAACGGCGAATTCACCCTGCAGGGCATCAGCCTGTGCGGCCTGGTGGCGGTGTTCCTCAACCAGGTGCTGCCGGCGCACCGGGACGAGGCCGATGATCTGCACGAAGAGCAGGAATACGTGGACGATTTGCTGGAGCATGCCCGGAAGAAAGAGCATTGAGAGTTCGAAGTTGAAAGTTACAGGTTAAAAGTTAAAACGCGGGTCGGGTCCGAGCGTGCGGCAAGGCCCTGCCCGCGTTTCAATAAGATCAAACCCGTGGTAAGGCGCTTCGGGTGCGACCTTTCAACTTTCAACTGCTCTCCTCACAAATCCGCTTTCTTGACCCAGGTCTTCGCCTCCGGCTTCTGATACGCCGCCATGCGGTCCAGCAGCCGCGCCGGGTCCGACTCCACGATCAGCATGTCGCGGTGGGCCGGGCGCAGAAACGCTTCCCCGGTGGCGTGATCCAGGAAGGTAGTCAGGCCGTCGTAGTAGCCGTCCACATTGAGCAGCGCGCAGGGATTCTCGTGCCAGCCCAGCTGCCCCCAGGTCCAGATCTCGAACAGCTCCTCCAGGGTGCCGACGCCGCCGGGCATGGCGATAAAGCCATCGGCGAGAGCGGCCATTCGGGTCTTGCGCTCGTGCATGGAGGCGGTGACGTGCAGTTCGGTGAGCCCGGGGTGGGCGAGCTCCTTATCGCGCAGCGCCTCGGGAATCACCCCGGTGGCGCGCCCGCCGGCGTCCAGCACCGCGTCCGCCACCACGCCCATGATGCCGACGCTGGCGCCGCCGTAGACCAGCCCCAGATCCCGCTTCACCATTTCCCCGGCCAGCGCCTGGGCGGCCTCGGCGTAAACCGCCCGGCGCCCGGGGCTGGACCCGCAATACACACAAACACTGCGCATGCACTCTCTCCACTGATTGGCTGTCTCGATTCGGGCGCCAAGGATGACCCGCCGCGCCGGCGGGCGCAAACCCAGGCGCCCCGACGGGAGGGCAGAGCAAGAAAGAAAAATCCGATGACGTCCGTGTCACCGTTGCTCGGGAGAGCGAGGGGGGGAATCAGCGGGATCAGAACTTCACGCGGCCGCCGGTGGTGACGATGGTGATGTCCTCGTACTCGGGGTTGTAGCAGGTGCGGCCGGAGGAGGTGCACCATTCGCCGCGCTCGAAGCTGTGAATCTTGGCGCCGGCGTAGATATCGAACATTTCCGTCGGGCTCCACACATAGCCGGCGCCCACCACCGAACCCTTCTCATCGTCCTTGTTGCGATCCCGGGTCTCCCCGTAGTGGATATCGAACGCATGGTGCCGGCTGGGGCGGTAACCCAGTTTGATATAGCGGAACTGGCCCAGCTCGGAACGGGTGGACGAGAAGGTGCCGGTGCGCTCGTCGGTGGTCAGCTCCGCCTCGTAGTTCACCGCCGCCAGGGTGATGTTGAAACCGGTGTTGCTGTGAAAATAGGAGATTGAGCCGCCGTAGGTGGTGACGTCCGGGTCCGCTTCCGGGTCGAAGCGCTGATCCGGGGTTTCCCCTTTGCGGGTGGCGATGGAATAGCCCAGGCCCACCAGCATGCGACCGCCGGGCACGCGCAGACCGGACTTCATGCCGAACTGGGTAATCGTTTCATAGTTGTCCGAGTCGCTGCCGTGGCCGGTGCTGGCGGACAGGGTCACCGGCCCGATGCGCGGGCTGTCGTAGCGGATACGGTCGTGGCGGCCTTCGAAGTTGTAGTCGCGGATACTGCCACTGATGGAGGTGCGGTTGTTGTCGCCTTCCTGCAGGTCGAACGCCTCGGTGCCGGTGAAGTTGCCGTTGGCGTCGAATTTGCGCTTGAACGAGGAATCCTTGAGCGCGTAGCTGAGCCCGCCGCCGATCAGCGACGGGTTACGGAAGCTGATCACGCCGGTGCCGGAGTAGTCCAGGCGGCCGGTGTTGTAGGCGGCGCCTTCGCCGTGGCCCACGGTGATCTTGCCGTAGGGCGAATCGATAAAGGCATCGGTGATGCGCTGATCGAAGTCCCCGTCGATGGATTTCTCTTCCGGGTTCACGTCGTTGGACGGGTTGGAGAGGATGCCCACTTCCACCAGGGCGCCGCCGGTCCAGCCTTCCATCAGCCGCTGGGTGCCGCCGATGTGCACCCGGGTCGGGCTGTTGCGGTTGTCCACGTGATAGAACTCGGTGCTGGAGCCCACGCCCAGATAGTCGGGGGCGTAGCCGTCCTCGACGAACATCACGGCGCGGTTGACCTGGCCGCCCACCTCGAATTCCGCCGCCAGGGCGGGGGCGGCGATCAGACTGGATACGGTGATCGCCAGGAGCGATTTCGGGGATCCCATGCTTCCTCCGGATATTGTTGTTTTATCGTGCGGCGTGCTTGTGAAGACGCGCTTTGTCGATAGTGGAGCGCCGCTGGCCGGCGCGATCAGGTTTACTTTATCCGTCACCGTTGATACTTATGTAAATTGAAAACATCCTATGAATATATGCGTTTTCTGCATCTGAGGGGTTGGCGGCGCCATGAACATCAAGAAGTTGAAGTGCTTTCGCGCGGTGGTGATTCACGGCTCCCTGGTGTCCGCCGCCTCGGTGATGAACCTGAGCCAGCCGGCCACCAGCCGCCTGATCTCCACCCTGGAAGACGAGCTCAAGCTGAAGCTGTTCAAGCGCGAAAAGCGCCGTCTGGTGCTGACCCCGGAGGGCAAGAAGTTCTATCAGGAGGCGGAAAAGATTCTCGCCAATCTGGAGGATCTGCCGCGCATCGTTCAGGAAATCAAGGAGGGCGGCCAGCGCACCCTGCGCATCGTGGCGCTGGCGCGCCTGGCCAACAGCCTGGTGTCGCCGGCGCTGGCGCGTTTCGTGCGTGAGCATCCGGAGCAGCGTTTCAGCGTGGACGTGCGCGGCCACCGTGATATCGAACAGTGGGTGGCCGGGCGCCACTACGACATCGCCGTGGCGCTGACCCGGCCCTGCAATCACCCTTCGGTGATTCAGCGTCCGTTTTTCGATACCGACGCCATGGTGATGGTGCCCAAGGGGCATCCGCTGGAAAACGCCCGGTCGGTGACGCCGGCGCAGCTGGCGCGCCACGACATCATCGCCCTGGCACCGGGCCTGCGGCCCCGTTTTCAGATGGAGGAAATTTTCCAGAAAGCCGGGGTGGAGCTGCGCTGCAAGATCGAAACCACCTCCACCTCGCTGGCCTGCCAGATGGTGGTGGAAGGGCTGGGCGTGACCATCATCGACCGGCTGGCGGCTCTGGCGGTGGACCCGGCGCGGTTTACTCTGCGGCCCTTGCGGCCGGCCTACAGGTTGGAGTTCGTGCTGCTGTTTCCGCCCGGTTTCGAGGAAACCCCGGCCACCACCGATCTGGTGCGTTGCCTGCGCGAACAGGTGAAAGCCTCGCTGGGGCGCCATGCCACCATGACCGGATAAGCGGCCGGACAATAGATGCACAAAACGCATAGAAATATACGATATATTCAATTTTAAGATATAACGTCCCCGCCTAGACTGCCGATCAGCGTTCCATAACGTTTCGAATAACGATAAACGGGAGGAAAGATGGCGATTCGCTGCCCGGTCCGGGTGGTCACCTTCCTGATCAGCGCGCTGGCGGCGGCCCTGTGGCCGGCCACGGCGGCGGCGGGACCCGACGACGATACCCTGGTGGTGGCGTTTTCCAAGGCGCTGACCACGGTGGACCGGCTCTACTCGATCCAGCGGGAAGGTCTGATTCTGTCGCGGCTCACCGACGACGGCCTGTTCTACGTGGACCCGGACACCCTGGAATTCGAGCCGCTGGCCGCCGCGTCCTATGAATGGGTGGACGACACCCGGCTGGACGTGACGCTGCGCGAGGGCATCCGCTTCCACGACGGCAGCCCGCTCACCGCCGACGATGTGGTCTATACCTTTCAGTGGGTGCTCAACGAGGATTCCGATACCAGTCGCGGCGCGGTGATTCGCGGCTGGCTGGAGCGGGTCGAGAAGACCGGGCCGCTGTCGGTGCGCTTCACCTTGAACATGCCGTATCCCATGGCGCTGCGCGACCTGGCCATCAGCATTCCGCTGCGCAAAGGTGGCACCTACGATGAGGACCACGATGACGGCCGCCCGCTGAACGGCATCGGCCCCTATCGGGTGACCCGTTTCAGCGCCGGCCGGGAGATCGTGCTGGAACGGTTCGAGGATTACTACGCGGACAGCCCCAAGGCCGACCCGGCGATCCGCAACATGGTGTTCCGGGTGATTCCGGACGAGGGCACCCAGCAGGCGGAGCTGCTCAGCGGCGGCATCGACCTGATGATGGACGTGCCGCCGGATGTGGCCGACAACGTCAGTGCGCTGCCCGGCGTGGCGCGACTGGAAGGCAACGATATCCGCATCGGCTATCTGACCCTGGACGCCGCCGGCTATTCCGGCCCGGACTCGCCGATGACCGATCTGAAAGTGCGCCAGGCGATCAACCACGCCATCGATCGGGAAGCGATCACCCGCTATCTGGTGCGTGGCAGCGCCCGCGCCATTCCCTATGCCTGCCATCCGCGCCAGTTCGGTTGTGACTCGGACGGCCCCCGTTACCCCTACGACCCGGAAAAGGCCAAACGATTGCTGGCGGAGGCCGGCTATCCGAACGGTTTTTCCTTCAAGCTGTGGGCCTATCGGGAAAAGATCATCGCCGAGGCCATCGTCAATAATCTGGAAGCGGTGGGACTCGACGTGGACCTGCGCTTCGTCAAGCTGAACGTGTTCTCCAAGGTGCGCAACGAGCATCGCATGGAAGCCTTCTTCGCGTCCTACGGCAGCGGCGGCACGCCGGATGCGTCGGCCTCCACCGGCGTGCATTTCGCCGCCAACTCCTCGCGCAACTATTCCGGCGACGCGGCGCTGTCGCGCACCGTGCTGGCGGCGGAGCGCACCATCGATCCCGAGCAGCGCCGCCGCTTGTACCGCCAGGCCCTGGACCGCATCGCCGAGCAGGCGTACTGGGTGCCGCTGTTCTCCTACAGCCAGAATTATCTGCTCACCCCGGCGCTCTCGCTGCCGGTGCCGGACGACGGCGTGCCGCGGCTCTGGCAAGCCACCTGGAGGCCATGACCATGCTGAATTATGTAATGCGCCGGGCGTTGCTGGCGCTGCTGGTGGCCCTCACCGTATCGTTCGGCACCTTCGCGCTGTTCTACTTCGCCACCGACCCGGCGCAGACCATCGCCGGCGAGGACGCGCCCCAGGAAATGGTGGAAGCGATCCGCGTGCAGTACGGCTTCGACCGGCCGATCACGGTGCAGTACGTGGACTGGCTGGGTGGCGTGCTGCAGGGCGACTTCGGGCAGAGCTATTTCTGGAAACAGCCGGTGGTGGCGCTGATCCGCGAGCACGCCAAGGTGACCCTGCTGCTGGCGTTCTCGGCGCTGGCGGTGACCATTCTGATCGCCTTGCCGCTGGGCATCAGCGCCGCCCTGCGGCCGAACAGCTGGGTGGACCGCTTCGCCTTGTCCACGGCGGTGTCGGCCCAGGCGATTCCCAATTTCTGGCTGGGCCTGATGCTGATCATTCTGTTCGCGGTGACCTTTCCGATCTTTCCGGTCTCCGGCGATTCCAGCTGGCGGCATTACGTGCTGCCGGCGCTGGTGCTGGGCGCCAGTTCGGTGCCGGCGGTGATGCGCCTGACCCGCACCGGGCTGCTGGATGTGATGGGCTCGGACTATATCCGCACCGCCCGTGCCAAGGGGTTTACCGGTTACCGGCTGATCGTGCGGCAGGCGCTGCGCAACGCCCTGCTGCCCATTGTCAGCGTGCTGGCGGTGCAGCTCGGCAACAAGCTGGGTGGCTCCATCGTCACCGAATCGGTGTTCAGCATGAACGGGCTGGGCCGGCTGGCGGTGGAATCGATCTTCAATTCCGACATTCCCACCGTGCAGTCCTTGATCCTGCTGTTCGTGCTGACCTTCGTGCTGTTGACGCTGGCGGCGGACCTGATCAACGCCTGGCTCGACCCACGCATCCGGATGGGCTGAACCATGACACTCAAAGAAACCGTGGACCAAACCGATCTGGCGGCGCCGTCGCCGCAACAGGAGGCCCTGGGGCTGACGCCGGGCCAGGCCGCGCTCAAGCGCGCCCGCCATCATCTGGGGCTGCAACTGGGGCTGGGCATGCTGCTGGTGATGGGCGTGTTCGCGCTGCTGGCGCCGTGGTTGGCGCCCCATGATCCCTACCTGCAGAACCTGTCCCTGCGGCTGCTGCCGCCGGCCTGGGCCGACGGCGGCCAATGGCAGCATGTACTCGGCACCGACCATCTGGGGCGCGATTACCTGAGCCGGATCATTTACGGCGCGCGCATCTCGATGATGATCGGCCTGGGCGCCGCCACCATCGGCGCGCTGATCGGCGTCACCCTGGGCATCATCGCCGGCTACTTCGGTGGCTGGCTGGATCAGGCGGTCAACTTCCTGGTCACCTGCCAGCTGGCGGTGCCCAGCTTGTTGCTGATCATGGCCCTGGTGTTCGTGATCGGCCAGTCGATCACGGTGGTGATCTTCGTGATCGGCGCCACCCACTGGGTGTTCTATCTGGTGGTC
The DNA here is from genome assembly GCA_022449455.1 of Alcanivorax sp. GTDB lineage: Bacteria > Pseudomonadota > Gammaproteobacteria > Pseudomonadales > Alcanivoracaceae > Alloalcanivorax. Next base: position 20,120 of record JAKUPL010000021.1, read on the forward strand.
ACCCGGGCCGCCACCCTGCGCATTCGCGAGCTGGATTTCGTGGCCGCCGCCGGCGCCATGGGCGCCAGCAGATGGCAGATCGCGGTGAAGGAAATCCTGCCCAACCTGGTCAACCAGATCATGGTGATCTTCACCCTGGAAGTGGCGGTGGCGATCCTCAACGAAGCCACCCTGTCGTTCCTCGGCCTGGGCGTGCCGTCGCCGATTCCGTCCTGGGGCCTGATGATCGCCGAGGGCAAGACCGCCATGTTCTTCCAGCCGTGGCTGGTGATTCTGCCCGGCATCGCGCTGTTCGTGCTGGTGATCGCCATCAACCTGCTCGGCGACGGCGTGCGCGACGTCACCGTGACCAACCGGAGAAGCTGACATGAGCACGGAATCCCTGCTTGAGATCCGCGACCTCTCGGTAACCCTGCCCACCGACAGCAGCGCCCTGCGGGCGGTGCGCGGCGTCAGCCTGGACCTGCGCAGGGGCGAGACCCTGGGCATCGTCGGCGAGTCCGGCTCCGGCAAATCGATGACCGCCCTGGCGCTGATGAACCTGCTGCCGCCGGCGGCGCGGCGCCAGGCCGCCGCCATCCGCTTCGGCGACGACGACCTGACCGCGATGGGCGAGAAGGCGCTGGCCGGGCGGGTGCGCGGGCGCCGCATCGGCATGATCTTCCAAGAGCCGATGACCAGCCTCAATCCGGTCTACACCATCGGCCGGCAACTGATCGAGACCATCACCATTCACGGCGGGACCTCGGTCGCCGCCGCCCGCCGCCGCGCCATCGAACTGCTGGAAAAGGTGGGCCTGCCGGACCCGGCCAGCCGCCTCAAGCAGTACCCCCACGAGATGTCCGGCGGCCAGCGCCAGCGGGTGATGATCGCCATGGCGCTGATGAACGAGCCGGAACTGCTGATCGCCGACGAACCCACCACCGCCCTGGACGTGACCATCCAGGCGCAGATCCTGCACCTGCTGAGCGAGCTGCAGCGGGAGCTGGGCATGGCCATGATCCTGATCACCCATGACCTGGGCGTGGTGTCGCGGGCCGCCGACCGCATCGCGGTGATGTACGCCGGTGACATCGTCGAAACCGGCACCACCGAGGCGGTGCTGAGCGCGCCGCGCCACCCCTACACCCAGGGGCTGCTGGAATGCGTGCCCGGTTACCGGGAAGCGTCCGCCCGCCGGCTCGGCTCGATCCCCGGTATCGTACCGTCGATGACCGGCGAGATTCGCGGCTGCGCGTTCGCCGCGCGCTGCCCACGGGCGGTGCCCCGCTGCCACCAGGAGGCTCCGCCGCGCCGGCCGGTGGCGGCGGGGCAGGGCGACGCGGCGGCGCGCGGCTTCGTGTGCCACGACCCGGAAGAAACCCGTGGCCTGGGCTTCGCCGGCGGCGACACCGGCGCCGGCCCGGCAATCCGGCGCGGCGGCGACAGCGTACTGCGGGTGGACGATGCCAGCTGCACCTTCTCCGTGCGGCGCGGGCTGTTCGGCAAACGCAAACCGCTGCGCGCCCTGGACCGGGTAAGCCTGGATATCCGCAAGGGCGAGGTGCTGGCGCTGGTGGGCGAGTCCGGCTGCGGCAAGACCACCCTGACGCGCACCATCATGGGCCTGCAGACCCCGGACGCCGGCACCGTCACCCTGGCCGGCCGGCCCCTGGGCGAGCAGCCGGCGCGGCAGCGCGCCCGGCTGATCCAGCCGATTTTCCAGGACCCGTACTCCTCGTTGAATCCGCGCCAGACCATCGGCGACATTATCCGCCGGCCGCTGGTGATCAACCGTCTCGGCGATGCCCGAGAACAGCGCGCCAGGGTACACCGCATGATGGAATACGTGGGCCTGCCGAGCCGCGTGTTCAACAGCTTTCCGGATCAGCTCTCCGGCGGGCAGCGCCAGCGCGCGGCCATCGCCCGGGCGCTGATTCTGGATCCGGAGATCGTGATCTGCGACGAGCCCACCTCGGCGCTGGATGTGTCGGTGCAGGCGCAGATTCTCAACCTGCTGCTGGACCTGCGCGACGAGCTGGATCTGACCTATCTGTTCGTCACCCACGACCTGTCCGTGGTGCGCCATCTGGCCGACCGGGTGGCGGTGATGTACCTGGGCGAGATCGTCGAGTGTGGCCCCGGGGAGCAAGTGCTGAACCGCCCCAAACACCCCTATACGCGGGCGCTGCTGGATTCGGCGCTGAGCATCGAGCCGGCCCTGGGCGTGCCGGCGCCGGATCTGGCCGGCGACTTTCCCAACCCCATGAACCGGCCGTCCGGCTGCCCGTTCCACCCGCGCTGCCCGCTGGCCGATCAACGTTGCCGCCAGCAGGTGCCGGCCACCGAGACCCTGGACGGCACCCTGGTGAAATGCTGGAAGGCGGACACCCCGCCGTCCGGCCCCCTGGATTTTTGCCCCGACCACAACAACAAAGAGGACGCCGCGCCATGAACGCAAGGCTGATACCGATGGCCGGGCTGCTGGCCCTGCTGGCCGCCTGCCAGGCCACCCCCACGCCTCCGGAGGCGTACACCGAAAGCACCACCGACGAGGCGGTGCAACCGGCCACCTTCGAACGCTACGGCACCCTGACGGTGGCCGCCGGCACCGAGGACAAGCCCCTGGACATGCGTCTCTGGTACGCGCGCCCGGACCAGGTCACGCCCAATACGCCGGTGGTGCTGGTGATGCACGGCGGCCGCCGCGACGCCGACAATTACCGGGACTACTGGGGCCCCTACGCGAAAAAGTACAACGTGCTGGTGGTGGCGCCGGAAGTCACCCAGAAGGCGTTTCCCACTGGCTGGGGTTACCAGACCGGCAACTGGGTGAGCCGCGATTCGTCGTCCATCGACGCCAGCAAAGGCCACCGCAATCCGGTGGAGGAGACCTCCTTCGCCGCCGTCAACCGGGCCTTTGAAAGCCTGTGCGACCGGCTCGGCCTGAACGCCACCACCTACGACATCTGGGGCCACGGCAGCGGCGCCCAGTTCGTGGCGCGCATGGTGATGCTCTACCCGCAGGCCCATATAGGCACGGCGGTGGCCGCCAACTCCGGCACCTACACCTTCCCGGACTGGAGCCTGCCGCTGCGCTACGGGCTGAAGAACACCGGCCTGGCGCCGGAGGATCTGGCGCCGGCCTATGCCCACCATCTGGTGATCATGCTCGGCGAGGAGGACAACGATCCTTCCCACCGGCTGCTCAGCAAGCTCGACATCGCCGAGGCCCAGGGCGCCCACCGTCTGGCCAAGGGCAAGAACTTCTTCGCCGCCAACCAGGCCATGGCCGCGAAACTCGGCGTGCCGTTCAACTGGGAGCTGCGCACCGTGTACGGCATTGGCCACAGCGGCAGCAAGATGAGCGAACCCGGCGCCAACTATTTGCTGGCCGGCAAGGCGGAGGAGCCGCTGTTCCCGCTCAAGCCCCGCGCCAAGACGCCGCCCGCCGATGAAACGCCCCGGCAACGGGAGCAGCGCCAGCGCAACCAGGAACTGCTGCGCGGTTCCGGCACCGACGGCGAAGCCTCACCGTTCTGAACCGCGCCAAGGGAAGGTTATGAAACAGGAACGACAAAGGATCCGCCTGAGCCACGGCACGCTCAGTTACCTGCACAAGGGCGACGGCCCGCCGGTGGTGTTCTTCCACGGTCTCAACGGCAACGCGGAGAGCTGGCTTCGGCAGCTGGACGGGCTGGCCGGTTCACTGGAGATGTGGGCCTGGGACGCCCCCGGCTACGGCGACTCCGACCCGGGCGGCGACCAGCTGGACAACCTGGCCGCCGCCGCTCTGGCCTTCATCGAGCGGGTGACGACCGGGCCGGTGCATCTGGTCGGCCATTCCATGGGCGGGCTGGTGGCCATGGCCGTGGCCGTGCGGGCACCGGAGCGGGTTCGCCGGCTGGTGCTGTCCTGCACCCACCCCGGGCACGGCCTGAGCGGCGCGGACGCCGCCGATGAACGCTACCGGCGGCGCCTGCGCGAGCTGAGCGAACTGCCGCCGGCGGAGTACGGCGCGCGGCGCGCCCGTGGCATGCTGCCGGAAGGCACCGACCCGATGGTGGTCGCCGAGGTGGCGCGTATCGCCGCCGCCGCCCGCGCCGAGGGGATGGCCGCCGCCGCCCTGGCGATTCAGAGCGCCAACCTGCAAGCGGAGCTGCCTCGTATCCAGGCGCCCACCCTGGTGCTCACCGCCGACCGCGACAGGGTGGCGCCGCTGGCCAAGGCGCGGCCGTTGCTGGACGGCATTGCGGACGTGCGCCATCGGGTACTGGAGGGGCTGGGGCACGCGCCCTACATCGAGGACAGCGCCGCCTACAACGCGCTTCTCGCGGACTTTCTGTTGCGGTCCGAGCCGTGAACCCGGAGGCGCTGTTCAGTACCCCGAGAAAAATCCAGGCCTGGCTGGACATCGAAGTGGCGCTGGCCCGCAGCCAGGCGGAGCTGGGCATGATCCCGGTGTACGCCGCCGTGGAAATCGCCCGCCAGGGCCACCTGGAGCGACTCGACCAGCGGGCGTTGCTGGACGATATGGCGGCCACCAAGGCGCCGATCGTGTCGCTGGTGAAGTTTCTGGCGGCGGCCTGCGAGGGCGACGCCGGTGGCTATGTGCACTGGGGCGCCACCACCCAGAACGTGATGCAGACCGCCGAGGTGCTGCTGCTGCGCGACGCCCATCGCGATCTGTTGGCACGGCTGGCGGCCAGCCTGGACGCGCTGGCCGGCCACGCCGAGCGCGGCGCCACCGTGGTAATGGCCGGCCGCACCCAGCGCCGCCACGCCCTGCCGATCACCTTCGGCTTCAAGGTGGCCGCCTGGATCGACGAACTGTTGCGCCACGAAACCCGCTTTCGGGAAGCCGAGCCGCGGGTGTTCACGTTGGTGTTCGGCGGCGCGGTGGGCGGCTGGCATTCGTTCGATGGCCGGGGCGAGGCGCTGCAACGGGCGCTGGCGAACAGACTGGACCTGGGCTGCTTCCAGGTGCCCAGCCGCGCGGTCTACGACCATATGGTGGAATACGTGCTGCTGCTCGGGCTGCTGGCCAGCACCTGCGCCAAGATCGCCCAGGAACTGTTCACGCTGATGGGCGAGGAGATCGGCGAGGTGCACGAGGACCTGGGCGAGGCGGTGGTGGGCAGCAGCACCATGCCGCAGAAGGTGAACCCCAAGCTCTCGGTGCAGGTGATCGCTCTGGCCGCGCGGCTGCGCGCCCAGCTGGGGCTGGCCCTGGACGCCGGCCAGATCAGCCATGAGGGCGACGCCGCCTCCAGCCAGATGCTCTATGCGGCGGTGGACACCGCCTGCCCACTGGCCCTGGAGATGCTGGCCGCCTTTGAAGCGCTGATCACCGGCCTGCGCATTGAGCCCGAGGCCATGCGCGCCAATCTGGCGCTCAGCGAGGGTCTGATCAATGGCGAGAATTTGATGATGGCGCTGGCCCGGGGTGGGCTGGGGCGCCAGCGGGCCCACGATCTGGTGCACGAGGCGGCGCTTACCGCCGGCCAAAGCGGGCGCCCCTTTCATGAGGTGCTGGCCGGCGATACCCGGGTGCGGGCCGTTCTGGATCCGGCCGGCTTGGAGGCCGCTCTGGCGCCGGAGCACTATCTGGGCGACTGCGTGCGGCTGGCCGAACAACAGGCCCGCCGCGCCCGTCACCTGGCCGCCGACATACGCCGGCGCCTCCCGTAGTCGCGGTGGTTCGACCGCGATGGGGCGTCAGCGACGCCGGGTGCGCATGGCCCAGGCCACCGCCGCCACCGGAATGCCCAGCCCCAGCCAGGACAGCGCGTCCATCGCGCCGTCGCCGAGCAGCGCCGCCACCAGGCCGATCAGGCTGGCCAGCGCGATCAGCAGCGGCACCGCGAAGATGCCGCGCAGGCCCTGGGAAGAGCGGGGCGCGCCGTTCATGGGCTACCCCCGGCGTGGGGCGTGGCCGGCGCGCCGGCCGTGCGCGCCGCCGGCTGGCGCCGGGCCAGCCACAGGTACAGCCCGCTGATCAGCACCACGATGGTGATCACATCCAGCACCGCCCACAGAATCTTCAACGGCAGGCCGCCGTAATCCCCGAAATGCAAAGGCCCGGACAGGGCCAGGGTTTTGTTGTACCAGGGCATCTCGCGCAGGGCGGCGAACTGGCCGGTGCGCGCGTCCACCAGGGCCGGGGTGACGATGTGCGAGGTCACCGGCGTGTTGCCGTGCAGAAACACCGCGTAGTGAAAGTCCGTGGACCAGCCGCCGCCGGGGAAGGCCACGAACTGCAGGGTCCGGTCCGGTGCCGCTTGCTCGGCCCGCGCCACGGCGGCGTCCAGGGACGCCATTTCCGCCGGGGTGGGCACCGCGCTGCCCTGGTAGCCGGCGGTCAGGTCCGCCAGGGACTGGTTCTTCCAGGTGTCCAGAATCGGCGTGGCCAGGGTGTTCACCACGCCCGTCAGGCCGACCACGGTGAGCCAGGCCACGGTGACGATGCCGAGCAGGTTGTGATAATCCAGCCATTTCAGGCGCCGCGAGCGCTTCACCCGCAGGGTGCCGAATTCCAGCTTGCGCATGAAAGGCGCGTACAGCACCACCCCGGAAACGATGGCGGCGATCAGCAGCAGCCCCATGAAACCGAGGAACAGCATGCCCGGCAGGCCCAGGAACATGTCCGTGTGCAGCTGCAGCAGAAACTCCATGACGCCGTCCTGGTGGCCGGGCACCGGCTCGCCGCTGGTGCGGTCGAAGGAGGCGAAGTGCATTTCGCCGCCGGGGGCGTCCGGGGTCGGCCCGGTGGTCACGTTGACCACCGGCCGGTCGGTGTCGAAGCTCATGAACAGCGGCACTTCGCCGGGCCGGTTGGCCAGGGCCACCTCCAGCATGCGGTCCAGGGACAGCAGCGGGCCGTCCGGGTGGGCCGGCTGCCACTGATCCGTGTCGAAGGCCGCCTCGATCTCATCGTGGAAGATCAACGGCAGGCCGGTGAGGCACAGCATCAGCATGAAGGCGGTGCAGATCAGGCTGGTCCATTTGTGGATCGCGGACCAGGTTCGCAAGGTGCGGTGTGGCATCGGTTGTCGCATGGGAAGACTGCCTGGGCGCCCCGGCGAACCGGGGCGCTGGGTGGTCGGTTCAGAAATCCAGGGTGGCGGACAGCATGTAGGTGCGCGGCGCGCCCACGGTCAGGTAGCCGGCGCCGGGGAAGCCGCCCACGGAGGCCCAGTAGTCCTCGCCGGTGACGTTCTCCACCCGGGCACGCAGGGTCAGAAACTGGCTGTCGCTCAGCGCGATCAGGTAGCGGCCGCCCAGGTCCAGCCGGGTCCAGCCGTCCACTTTCTGGGTATTGGCTTCGTCGGCGTACTGGGAGCTGGTGTAGATCACCCGGCCGTCCACCGCCAGATCCGGCAGCTGCGGCAGCCGGTATTCCAGGTTCAGGTTGGCCTGGGTGTCCGGGGCGCCGATGGCGTCGTTGCCGTCGGCGTCCGCGTCCAGCAGGCTGACGCCGCCCAGCACGGTCAGATCGCGGGTCAGATTGCCGTAGGCCATCAGTTCCAGGCCGGTGTTTTCCTGGTCGTAGAGAATTTCGTAGACGTTGTTCTGGTTGAGCCCGGCCTGCGGCTTGCGGCTGCGGAATACGGTCACGCTCCCGCCAACGTCACCACCGTTGTACTTCAAGCCCACTTCGCCTTGTTCCGTGGAATACGGATCCAGCGATTCTCCGGGATTCACCGCGCCGATGTTCTGCCCGACGCGGTCCCCCTTCTGCATGCCTTCAATGTAACTGGCATAGGCGGACAGCGAAGGCGTCAGTTTGTAGAGCACGCCGACAGTGGGGCTGATATCGCTTTCGTCATAGCTGGTGGCGGCATTCCGGACACCGGTGTTGTAGTCATAATCGTCGGTTTTGATTTGCTGATAACGTCCCCCGAGGGTAATCAGAAGGCGTTCATCGAACATCGACAGTTGATCGGCGATCGCCACGCTGTCGAACCGGGTGCGGGCGGTCAGCTCGGGATTATCCAGATCACCGCCGAAGAAGGTATTGGCCGGGCGGGGTACCGCCACCGGGTTGTAGATATTGCCGGCAACCCCACCGGAAGACAGCCCATAGGCATTATCGGATTTCAGTTCATAGCTGGAACCCGACACCGTGACGCGGTGGCCGATACCGCCGGTGTCGAAGGTGAACCGAACTCCGGTTTCACCGGTCAGCACGTGGTCCTCGCGAGCGGTATCGAAGCGATTGGCGGTGTAATCGCCGGCGGTATTGCTGACATCGGGATTGGCGAAGCTCGAATTCTCCTCGCCCCGCCGAGCGCCCACCGCCAGCCAGCCGGTGATGTTGTCGGCGAAGTCGTATTCAGCGCGCAGAGTGCCGAACACATCGTTGGAATCCGAGTAGGTCCAGGACTGGCCGATGGACTCGTCCGCGTCCGGGGCATCGCCGATGGGCACGCCGGCGGCGTAGGTGATGTTGGGCTGGCCGCCGTCGATGCGGTGCTTCTGGAAGCCCAGGTCGGCGGACAGGCGGAACACGTCCTCGCGGAAGTCCAGGCCGATATGGGCCATGGACAGCTCCGCTTCCTCGCCGTCCACGGCGGTGTCGCCGTCGCGGCGGGCCACATTGACGCGCGCGCCGAAACGGCCGTCCTCGGAGCGTCCGGCGAAGTCCGCCGCCAGGCCGGTCTGGCCACCGCTGCGGGTGTCCAGGGTGATCTGGTTCAGGTCCCGGTTGGGGGCGCGCTTGGGCACGATATTGACCGCGCCGCCCAGACCGCTGCCGCCGGGGGCGGCACCTTTCAGGAAGGTGTTGGCACCGCGGAACACCTGCACCCGCTCGATGAACTCGGAGGCCAGGTACTGGCGTGGCAGCAGGCCATAAAGGCCGTTATAGGTGATGTCGTCGGAGTACACCGGCAGGCCGCGCACCAGATAGACCTGCTGGTAGTTGCCGAAGCCCCGCGCCACCCGCACCGCCGGGTCGTTGAGCAGGATGTCGCCGACACTGGCGGCCTGCTGGTCCTCGATCAGTTGCTCGGTGTAGGTGGTGTAGCTGTAGGGGGTGTCCATCACGTCCTGGGTGCCCAGGATGCCGACCTTGCCGCCCTCGGCCACCTGGCCGCCGGCGAGTACCTCGCTCAGGCCTTCCTTGGAAGCGTCGGCGCTGGACTGCACCTGGACCGCGTCCAGGTCGTAGCTGCCGTCGTCGTTCTGCGCGCTGGTCTGGGCCTGGGCCGTGGCGGCGAGCACGGCGAGGGTGAGGGCGGAAAGCCGGAAGGCGGTCGGTCGCATGCTGATCCCCAATTGCGTTATTCAGGCGGATTTGATGGCTGCGACTATACCTATAATGAGAATAGTTTGCATTATCCATGCAGGCCGCGCCAGATCAGCTGCGCGCCGATCAGCGCCATGCACACGATGATCAGGCGGAAGAACGCCTTCTCGTTGACCCGCGCCTGCAGCCAGACACCGCTGCGCACGCCGAACCAGGCCACCGGGATCAGCAGGGCGGAGGCGGCCAGGCTGTGGGCGGTCAGCTCGCCCAGCCAGATAAAAGGACCGATCTTGAGGGCATTGATAAAGGCGAAGCTCACCACGCTGGTGGCGATAAAGGTGGCCTTGGGTAGCTGACGGGGCAGCAGATAGAGGTTCATGGGTGGCCCGCCGGCGTGGGCGATGGTGCTGGTGAAGCCGGCGCCGCCGCCGCACAGCGCCGCCCACAGCCGGCCGGGGCGGCGATGCACCGAGGGCTTGAACACCATGTAGGCAGCGAAGGCGAGGGAGATCACCCCCAGCATCAGCCGCACCTTGTCCTCGTCCAGGCTGCCCACGGTCAGGGTGCCGATCACGATGCCCACGGCGGCGGCGGGCACCAGCCGCTTCACCTCGCCGGCGTCGTGCTGGCCCCACCAGGCGCGCAGGCTCAGCAGGTCCATGACGATCAGCAGGGGCAGCAGCAGCCCGGCGGCCTGCATGGGGCCGATGGCCAGGGCCATCAGCGGCACCGACAGCGAGCCGAAGCCGCCGGCGAACCCGCCTTTGGAGATGCCGGTGATGTACGTGGACGCCAGGATCAGCGTCCACGCCAGCGGGGAAAAATCCGGCAGCTTACACCTCGAAGACGTCGTTGAGCTTCTTCGCCACCGGCGTCAGTTTGAGCTCGGCGAACTGCGGCAGGCCGTTCTTGTAGGGCGGGTAGGATTCGCCGCCGATCAGCGGCTCCAGGTAGGCGCGGCCGGCGGGGGTGATGCCGAAGCCGTCCTTGCTGATGAATTTGCGCGGCATCTTTTTCTCGACGTTGGCCACTTTCTTGAGCGGCGCCTCGCCGATGGTCCAGCCGTACTTCTTGGTTTTCTTGCGCTCGATGGTGGGCATCACCGCGTTCTTGCCGGCCACCGCGAATTCCACCGCCGCGCGGCCCACCGCGTAGGCCTGCTCCACGTCGGTGGCGGAGGCGATATGGCGCGCCGCGCGCTGCAGGTAGTCGCTCACCGCCCAGTGGTATTTGTAGCCCAGCTCGTTCTTGACCATCTGCGCCAGCACCGGCGCCACGCCGCCCAGTTGTTTGTGGCCGAAGGCGTCGGTGGAGCCGGCGTCGGCCAGGAAGGTGCCGTCGGCGGTGCGCGCGCCCTCGGACACCACGATCACGCAGTAGCCCACCTTCTTGACCGTGTCGTCCACCTTCTTGAGGAAGGCTTTCTGGTCGAAGGCGATTTCCGGAAACAGGATCACGTGGGGCGCGTCGTCGGGCGTGTCCTTGGCCAGGCCGGCGGCGGCGGCGATCCAGCCGGCGTGGCGGCCCATCACTTCCATCACGAACACCTTGGTGGAGGTGGCGCACATGCTGGCCACGTCCAGGGCCGCTTCCCGGCAGCTCACCGCGGTGTACTTGGCCACCGAGCCGAAGCCCGGGCTGACGTCGGTGATCGGCAGGTCGTTGTCCACGGTCTTGGGCACGTGGATGGCCTGCAATGGGTAGCCCATGGTCTTGGACAGCTGGGAGATCTTCAGGCAGGTGTCGGCGGAGTCGCCGCCGCCGTTATAGAAGAAGTAGCCGATGTCGTGGGCCTTGAACACCTCGATCAGGCGCTCGTACTCGCGCCGCGAGGTCTCCAGGTCCTTGAGCTTGTAGCGGCAGGAGCCGAAGGCGCCGCCGGGGGTGTGCTTGAGCGCGGCGATGGCGCTTTTGCTTTCCTTGGAGGTGTCGATCAGGTCCTCGGTGAGGGCGCCGATGATGCCGTTGCGGCCGGCGTACACCTTGCCGATGACGGCCTTGTGTTCGCGGGCGGCTTCGATGACGCCGGCGGCGGAGGCGTTGATGACGGCGGTGACACCACCGGACTGGGCGTAGAAAGCGTTTTTGCGCGCCATGGGGGGCTCCTGCGGGGATTCAGGCGCGCATTCTAGCTCAGGGAGAACACAGTTACATGCCCGCGCCGGCAAAAGTGGAGTCCCGCGCCGGCCTTTGAAACAATACGCCGCCGACGCCAGCCCTGGACGCCCGAGACCATGAACGCTTTGTTGAAACTCTATGCCGGCCTGTGCCTGTTCCGCCGTGGCCCGGAGGACATGCCCCCTATCCCGCCGCTGCTGGGCATACTGCTGGCGCTGTGGATGGTGCTGCAGTTGCTGGCCGCCACCTTGCAGACCGGCCTCACCCTGGCGCAGATGGTGGGCGCCCAGCTGATCGCCCTGGGGTTGGTGCTGGCGGCCAGCGCGGCGATCCTTACGTTCAAGGGCCTGGGCCAGCGCTGGCTGCAGACCGCCCTGGCGCTGGTGGGCGTGGACATCGCCCTGACCCTGGTGTCGTTGCCGCTGCTGCTGCTCGGCCACGCCGCCGGGGGCACCCCCGGGTTCATCAACGGCCTCTATCTGCTGCTGATCAGCTGGCAGCTGGCGGTGCAGAGCTTCATCTTCCACCGCGCCTTCGCGGTGGGCCCGCTGCTGGGGCTGGCGCTGGCGTTCGGGTTGTTCATTCTCACTTTCCTGGTGATCGGGATGGCCATGCCGGAGGCGTTGGCGGCGGGTTGAGATCAGTTGAAAGTTAAAAGTTAAAAGTTAAAACGCGGGGTGGGCCCTGGCGGCTGGAAGGCCGTGCCCGCGTGGAAGGGCGGCGAGCGGCCAGCCACAAGCTTCAAGTCGCAAGCCAACACTGATCGGCCGAAGGCCGCGGCCGGGCCGATCCGTCACGACCTTTCAACTTTTAACTTTTAACTTTCAACTGGCCGTTGGTCCCCCTCATCCGCTGGTCAGGCAGCGCAGCGCCATGCCCGCCGCCGCCGTGCGGTTCTCCACCCCCAGCTTGCGGAACACCTGCTCCAGGTGCTTGTTCACGGTGCGTGGGCTCAGCGACAGAATCTGGCCGATCTCCCGGTTGGTCTTGCCCTGGGCGATCCACAACAGCACCTGGGCTTCCCGACGGGTCAGGTGCAGCTGCCGACGCAGCAGTTCGCTTTCTTCCTCGCCGTCCCGTTGCAGCAGCCGGAACAAGCACTCGCCGGCGGCGGTGTCGCCCAGGTAGCGCAGGCGCAGTTCGGCGCCGTCGCCGGGACCGGCCGGGTCCAGGTCCAGAGCGGACTGGTCGCCGGGGGCCGGCTGGTGGTCGAGCCAGCGGCGCACCCGGGTGGCGAGGGCGGCCAGCCGGGGTTCCCGGTCGGCGCCGTGCAGGGCCAGGCGCTCCTCGGCGCCGGGGGTGGCCCAGCGCCAGCGGCCGTCGCTGTCGGTGGCGAAGGCGGCCTGGCCGAGCCGGTCCAGGGCGGTGTGGGCGCCGCGGGTGATGCGCGCGTTGTTCAGGTGCACGCGGATGCGGGCGATCAGTTCGTCCGGGCGCACCGGCTTGGTCACGTAGTCCACGCCGCCGGCCTCCAGGCCGCGCACCACATCCTCGGCGTCGGTGAGTCCGGTCATGAAGATCACCGGCACCGCCGCCAGCTCCGGGTGGCGCTTCAGGCGTCGGCAGGTTTCGAAACCGTCCATGTTGGGCATCAGGGCATCCAGCAGCACCAGGTCGGGCACCATCTTTTCGGCGATGCCCAGGGCCTGCTCCCCTTCCAGGGCCACCAGGGCGGTGAGGCCGGCCCGGTCCAGGGCATGGTGGATCATGCCCAGGGAATCCGGGGAATCGTCCACCACCAGGATCACGTCCTTTCGCGCCGCTTGGTTCATGAGTGGGGCTCCAGTAAACGCATCAGGGCTTGAAAATCGAACCGCTCCAGGGCGGCCTTGAGGACGCCGGCGTCGGCATCCCCGAGCCGGCGCTGCTGCTCGGCGCGGGTCAGGGCGTCGCGCAATCCGGCCAGATGGCCGATTTCCGCCAGCGCCAGCAGTTCGTCGCGCAGGCTTTCGTCGAGCAGGGTGCGGGTGGGGATGCGGGTCGGCGGGGGCGGCGGGTCGTCCGGGTGGCGCCAGCTCAGGTTCAGGTGACGGGCCAGGCTGTCCAGCAAGCTGCTCAGTTTGAAGGGCTTCACCAGGTAATCGTCGTGCACGCCGTCGGCGCCCTGATGATCGTGATCGCGGGCGTTGGCGGACAGCATCACCAGCGGCCCCCGGTAGCCCTGGGCGCGCAGCCGGCGCGCGGTGCGCCAGCCGTCCAGGCCGGGCATGCTGATGTCCAGCAGCACCAGGTCCGGCGGGTTCTGCGCCGCCAGCGCCAGGCCGGTGGCGCCGTCCGGGGCCTCACTCACCAGGAAGCCCAGCGGTGTCAGCAGATCGCTGACCAGCCCGCGATGGGAGGCGTCGTCGTCGATCACCAGCAGGCCGCGGGCGGCGCCGTGGTAGCCCACCACCGGGCGCGGGTCGTCCGGCTCGGCGGGCTGGCCGGAGCCGGCCACTCTGGAGAGCATCACCCACAGGCGGAATTCACTGCCGCGTCCCGGCGCGCTGGTCACCTGCAGATCGCCGCCCATGATGTCCACCAGCAGCTTGGTGATGGTCAGCCCCAGCCCGGTGCCGTGCACCGCCGGCACGCCCGGCTTACGGACCCGCTCGAAGGGCCGGAAGATGCGCTGCAGGTCCTCCTCGGCGATGCCCACGCCGGTGTCGCGGATGGTGAATTCGGCCACCTGGTTGCGGTAGCGCACGTGCAGGGTGACCCGCCCCTGGCGGGTGAATTTGATGGCGTTGGAGAGCAGATTGATCAGGATCTGGCGCAGCCGCTTTTCGTCGGTGGTGACCCAGTCCGGCAGCCGCCCCTGGCTCTGGAATTCAAACTCGATACCTTTGTCCTGGGCCTGCAGCCGGAACATGGTCACCAGCTCGTCGATCAGCGAGCGCAGCCGCACCCGGTTGCGGTACAGCTCCAGGCGGCCGGCCTCGATCTTGGAAATCTCCAGCAGGCCCTCGATCAGATCCGACAGATGCCCGGTGCTGCGGCGGATGGCGGCCACCGCCTCGCGCCGGTTGGCGGGGATGTCCGGGTCGTGCTCCAGCAGCTGGGCGTAGCCGAAGGCGGCATTGAGCGGCGAGCGCAGCTCGTGGCTGAGGCCGGTGAGGTAGCGGCTCTTGGCCTGGTTGGCGGCCTCCGCCAGTTCCTTGGCTTTCTGCAGCGCGCGGTCGGTTTTTTCGTGGGCCTTGATTTCGGCGGTGAGCATGCGGGTCTGCCGTTGGGACTCTTCCTGGGCCACCACCCGGCTCTCATGGGCCAGCACGAACAGCCAGGCCACCACACCGCTGATGATCAACAGAATGGCGAACACCTTGGCCAGGGTGGTGGCCATCAACTGGCGCACCGCCTCGCTCTCCACCGGCACCTGGTAATAGACCAGGGTGAGCAGCCCGGCCATCACCAGCGACACCAGCGTCAGCAGGCCGAGAAAATGGCCCAGCCGCGAGCGCAGCTGCTGCAGCATGCGCTCGGGCAGCACGCCGCCGAGCCAGTCGATCAGCTGCTCCTGGAAACGGGCGTGGTGTTTGCAGGCGTCGTTGCAGCGCGCGTCCAGGGAGCAGCACAGCGAGCAGATCGGGCCGTTATAGGCCGGGCAGAACGCCATGTCCTCCTCGTCGAAACGGTGCTCGCAGATGCAGCAGGGCTGGCCGCGCACCGCGGTGGCCGGTTCCGGGCGGCGGGCGATGTAGTAGCGGCCGCCGGTGAGCAGGGCGATCAGTGGCGCGGTGACGAAGGCGGTAAGCAGCGCCAGGAACGACGCCAGGGCGCTGGCGGTGTCGCCCCACAGGCCGGCACGGGCCAGCAGCCCCACGGCGGTGGCCAGCAGCATGGCGCCGAACCCCACCGGGTTGAGGTCATAGAGATAGGCGCGCTTGAATTCGATGTGTTTGGGGCTCAGCCCCAGGGGCTTGTTGATCACCAGGTCCGCCACCAGGGCGCCCATCCAGGCCACCGCCACCAGCGCGTAGCTGCCGAGAATCGATTCGAACGCCCGGTAGATGCCGATCTCCATCAGCACCAGGGCGATCACCACATTGAACACCAGCCACACCACCCGGCCCGGGTGGCTGTGGGTAAGCCGGGAGAAAAAGTTCGACCAGGCGATGGAGCCGGCGTAGGCGTTGGTGACATTGATCTTGAGCTGGGACAGCACCACGAAGATGCCGGCCAGAGCCAGCAGGGTGGCCGGGTGGGCGGTGATGTGGCTGAACGCCACCAGGTACATGTACATGGGCTCCTGGGCCTGGCTTTGCGGCAGGCCGTGGGAGAACGCGAGCACCGCCAGGAACGAGCCGAACAGCGCCTTGAGCGCGCCCATCACCACCCAGCCCGGGCCGCCGGCCAGCATCGCCAGCCACCAGCGGCGGCGGCGCCCCGGGGTGGGCTCCGGCATGAAGCGCAGAAAATCCACCTGCTCGCCGATCTGCGCCACCAGGGAGAACAGCACCGTGGCGGCGGCCCCGAACATCAGCAGATTGAAGCCGCCGGCGCCGGTGTCCAGGCCCGGGAAGCCGGCCCAGCGTTCCAGCGACACCGGGTCCTGGAACAGGATGAACACGAACGGCGCCAGCTGCAGCAGCAGCCAGAGCGGCTGGGTCCACACCTGGAACCGGCTGATGTAGGTGATGCCGTGGGTGACCAGAGGGATGGCCACCAGGGAACTGACCACATAGCCCAGGCTCAGCGGCAGACCGAACATCACCTCCAGGGCCAGCGCCATGATCGCCGCTTCCAGGGCGAAGAAGATAAAGGTGAAGGAGGCGTAGATCAGCGAGGTCAGGGTCGAGCCCAGATAACCGAAGCCGGCGCCGCGGGTGAGCAGGTCGATGTCGACCCCGTCGCGGGCGGCGTAATAGCTCACCGGCAGGCCGAGCAGAAACAGCACCGTCATCACCGCGGCGATCGCCCAGACCGCGTTGGTGAAGCCGTAATTGAGGGTGGCGGCGCCGCCGATGGCCTCCAGCGCCAGAAACGAAATCGCCCCCAGGGCGGTGGCCGCCACCCGGCCGGCGGACCAGCGCCGCGCCGCCTTGCCGGTAAAACGCAGCGCGAAGTCTTCCAGGGTCTGGTTGGCGACCCATTGGTTGTAATTGCGCCGCACCCGGAAGATGCGCTGCTGAATGGCCATGGATTCCGTTGTCCGCAAAAGCATCCTAGGGCCTGTTCACACTACTTGCATTACACCTGCTGAGTGTCATTTTGGTCTCCAGCCAGGCGGAGGGAGCGCGGTTTGGTCATTCCAAATAAGCGACCGACAACGACGCTGGAGGCCAAAAGGGCGCCAGCCCTTCGGGTTGTGGCTAAACACCCACCCCTCCGCGTTACTCGTCGTTCATTTGGCGCCACCAAACTTCTCTCCTCGTGCCTTGATGGGTGGGTTTTTAGCCACAACAGGCGTAATGCAAGTAGTGTGAACAGGCCCTGTGAACGCGAAGCACGAATCGTGCCTGAATCATTATGGGCGGGCCCCCCGACCCGTGTACGCGAGCTTAGAGGGGCCGGTGGGGCCCCGGAATGCGTCAAATGACGTAGGCCCATGACGTATTCGGCGAATGGGCGCGCCGGGGGCCGCTTTCCATACTCGTTGGCGATAACACATGCAGCCCATCCATACGCTGACGAGGGGAACACCATGAAACAACGGAACCATCGCACACCGGGGCGTGCGCGCCGCCTGCTGGCGGGGCTGGCCGCGCTGCCGGCACTGGTCGCACTGGCGTCGCCGACGTTCGCCGCCGGGCCGCCCACCGCCGAGGTCAACACCACCGACCTGGCGGTCACCGACGACACCGTCAAGGTCGGCATCCTGCATTCCATCACCGGCACCATGGCGATCAGCGAGATCGGTTCGGTGCAGGCGGAAAAACTGGCCATCAAACAGATCAACGAAAGCGGCGGCGTGCTGGGGCGCCAGATCGAATTCGTGCAGGAAGACGGCGCCAGCGACTGGCCCACCTTCGCCGAGAAAACCCGCAAGCTGCTGCGCCAGGACAAGGTGGCGGCGATCTTCGGCTGCTGGACCTCGGCCTCCCGCAAGGCGGTGCTGCCGGTGATGGAACAGTTCAACGGCATGCTTTATTACCCCACCTTCTACGAGGGTCTGGAGCAGTCGCCCAACGTGATCTACACCGGCCAGGAAGCCACCCAGCAGATTCTCGCCGGCATCGACTGGGCGGTGAAGGAGAAGGGCGCCAAGACCTTCTACCTGCTCGGCTCCGATTACATCTGGCCGCGTACCTCCAACAAGATCGCCCGCAAGCACATCGAGAAGAAAGGCCTGAAAGTGGTGGGCGAGGAGTACTACCCGCTCGGCCACACCCAGTTCAACTCGGTGATCAACAAGATCAAGCTGCGCAAGCCGGATGTGATCTTCGCCTCCGTGGTGGGCGGTTCCAACGTGGCGTTCTACAAGCAGATGAAAGCCGCCGGCGTGGACTTCACCGACGAGAGCCCGCTGCTGCTCACCATCTCCGTGACCGAGGATGAAATCCGCGGCATCGGCGGTGAGAACGTGAACGGCATCTACGCCTCCATGAAGTACTTCCAGAGCCTGGACAACGCCAACAACGAGGAATTCGTGGCCGCCTTCAAGGACGCCTACGGCGACGACATGGTGATCGGCGACGTCACCCAGGCCGCCTATCTGGGTCCCTGGTTGTGGAAGATGGCGGTGGAAAAAGCCGGCTCGTTCGACATCGACAAGATCCGCGAAGCGTCACCGGGTATCGAGTTCAAGAAAGCCCCGGAAGGCTACGTGCGCATCCACGAAAACCACCACCTGTGGTCGAAGACCCGCATCGGCCGGGCGCAATCCAATGGTCAGTACGAAGTGGTCTATGAGACCAAGGAATTGATGGAGCCCGATCCGTTCCCCGAGGGCTATCAGTAACCGTCCGTACCCGGCGCCCGCCAACCAGGGCGTCGGGCTTTTTCCCGACCGCAGGGGAGTCTTGCCATGTTCGCTGATTATTCTTCCACGGAATTGCTGTCCATCTTCGCCATGCAGGGCTTCGCCGGTCTGTCCCTGTTTTCCGTGTTCGTGCTGATGGCCATGGGGCTGGCCATCATTTTCGGACAGATGGGGGTGATCAATATGGCCCACGGGGAGTTCATGATCCTCGGCGCCTACACCACCTATCTCACCTCCCAGCTCTTCCAGACCTATATGCCCGGCTTTTTCGCCGGCTACTTTTTTGTCGCCATGGTGCTGGCGTTCTTGTTGTCCGGCGCCCTGGGGGCGTTCGTGGAGTGGGCCATGGTGCGCCACCTTTATCGGCGACCGCTGGACACCCTGCTGGCCACCTGGGGGCTCAGCCTCATCATGCAGCAGGCCTACCGCAGTATTTTCGGTGCCCGCGAAGTGGGCGTGAACCTGCCGGATTGGATGATGGGCGCGTTCCAGGTCACCGACCTAGTGCAGCTGCCGGTGAACGGGCTGTTCGTGATGGTCATCGCCCTGTCCATTGCTCTGGCCGTGTACCTGCTCATGTTCCGCTCCGGCTGGGGCCGCAAGGTGCGCGCCGTGGTTCAGAACCGGCCCATGGCCGAGGCGGTGGGCATCAACACCGCCGGCGTCGACCGCGCCACCTTCGCGCTCGGCTGCGGCATCGCCGGGGTGGCCGGCAGCGCCTTCACGATGATCGGCTCCACCGGGCCGTCTTCCGGCCAGGCCTACATCGTCGACACCTTCCTGGTGGTGGTGTTCGGCGGCGCCCAGAGCCTGATCGGCACCATCGTGTCCGCGTTCAGCATTTCCCAGGCCCAGTCCACCATGGAGTTCTTCCTGAGCGGATCCATGGCCAAGGTGCTGACGCTGCTCACCGTGGTGATCATTCTGATGTTGCGTCCCGAGGGGCTGATGGCCCTCAAGATCCGTCGCTAGGAGTCCGCCGTGAAATCCTCCTCTCCGCTTAATTGGCTGAAGTCCCGGGAAGGGCTCTACTATCTGGCGCTGGCCCTGCTGCTGGTAGTGATCCTGCCGCTGGCCCTGGACCCGTTCCGTCTCAACATGGTGGGCAAATACCTCACCTATGCCTTTGTCGCCATCGGCCTGGTGATGTGCTGGGGCAAGGCCGGCATTCTCAGTCTCGGGCAGGGCGTGTTCTTCGGTCTGGGCGGCTATTGCATGGCCATGTTCCTGAAGCTGGAAGCATCCACCCCGGAGGCCACCGCCCACCAGTCCACGCCGGGTATTCCCGACTTCATGGACTGGAACCAGGTCACCGAACTGCCCTGGTTCTGGGAACCCTTCCACAGCTTCTCGTTCACCCTGATCGCGGTGCTGCTGGTGCCCGGCCTGCTGGCGTTCATTATCGGCGTGGCCATGTTCAAGCGCCGGGTCAGCGGGGTGTACTTCGCCATCATCACCCAGGCCATCGCCTCGATCCTGACCATTCTGATCATCGGGCAGCAGGGCTACACCGGCGGCGTCAACGGCATCACCGATCTGCAGACGCTGATGGGCTGGAGCATCCGCACCGACGCCGCCAAAACCACCCTGTACTTCGTCGGCGTGGGCACCCTGTTCGTGTGCCTGTTCGTGGCGCGCTGGGTGCAGAACAGCAAGTTCGGCCGCATTCTGGTGGCCATGCGCGACCAGGAAAACCGGGTGCGCTTTTCCGGCTACGACGTGGCCGCGTTCAAGATCTTCATCTTCTGCCTGGCGGCCATGTTCGCCGGCGTCGGCGGCGCCCTGTTCACTCTGCAGGTGGGCTTCATGTCGCCGTCGTTCGTGGGCATCGTGCCGTCCATCGAGATGGTGGTGTTCTGCGCGCTGGGCGGCCGCTACTCGCTGCTCGGCGGGGTCTACGGCGCGCTGCTGGTGAACGCCGCCAAGAGCGGTTTCTCCGAATCCTTCCCGGAGCTGTGGCCGTATGCCATGGGCGCCCTGTTCATCGGCGTGGTGCTGGCGTTTCCCAATGGTCTGGCCGGTCTTTACCGCCGCTATGTGATGCCCCTGGAAGACCGCCTGTTCACCCGCAAGTCCGCTGGCAAACCGGCCAAGGGCGAACCGGCCCGCCGTGAGGACGAGTCGCTGTCCGATCACCTGAGTGTGGAGAAACCCTGATGAACAACGACGACTTCCTGCTCGCGGTGGAGGGGCTGACCGTGTCCTTCGACGGCTTCAAGGCGGTGGACGATCTGTCGTTCTACCTGGAGCCCCAGGAGATCCGCGTGATCATCGGCCCCAACGGCGCCGGCAAGACCACCGTGCTGGACCTGATCTGCGGCAAGACCCGCGCCACCGCCGGCTCCATCCGCTTTCGCGGCAAGGAGCTGACGAAGATGAAGGAGCACCAGATCGTGCACGCCGGGGTGGGGCGCAAGTTCCAGAACCCGTCGGTGTTCGAGGATCTGACCGTGTTCGAGAATCTGGAAGTGTCCTATCCGATGGGGCACACGGTGATGGGGTCGCTGGCCTTCAAGCGCGACGCCGCGGTTGTCGAGGCGGTGGAAAGCGTGGCGAACACCATCTTTCTGCAGGACCTGCTTACGCAGCCGGCGGGGCTGCTCAGCCACGGCCAGAAGCAGTGGCTGGAGATCGGCATGCTGCTGATCCAGAAGCCGGCGCTGTTGATGCTGGACGAGCCGGTGGCCGGCATGTCGGTCGCGGAGCGCAAGAAAACCGCCGAGCTGCTGCGCGTGATCACCCGCGACCACACCGTGCTGGTGATCGAACACGACATGCAGTTCGTCGGCGACATCGCCGACCGGGTGACGGTGATGCACCAGGGCAAGGTGCTGTCGGAGGGTTCCATCGACCACGTCAAGAACGACCCCAGGGTCATCGAAGTTTATCTGGGCCACTGATGCCCCGGGAGGAGCGCATGCTTACCGTCGACCATCATTCCGTTGCCTACGGGCAAAGCACCATCATCCGCGATCTCAACCTGGGCATCGGCGAGAACGAGATCGTCGCCGTGGTGGGTCGCAACGGCATGGGCAAGACCACGCTGATGAAATCCCTGATCGGCATGACGCCCACCCGGGCCGGCCGGGTGACGCTGAACGATACCGACCTGACGTCGATGAAGAGCCACCAGCGGGTGCGCGCCGGCCTGGGCTTCGTGCCCCAGGGCCGGATGATCTTTCCCACCCTGACGGTGCGCGAAAACATCGAAACCGGCCTGGCCGCGGTGGGCGAGAAAAAAGTGCCGGCGGATCTCTACGAGCTGTTCCCGGTGCTCGAGGAAATGCAGCACCGGCGCGGCGGCAACCTGTCCGGCGGCCAGCAGCAGCAGCTGGCCATCGCCCGGGCGCTGGCCACCCGCCCCAAGGTGCTGCTGCTGGACGAGCCCACCGAAGGCATCCAGCCGTCCATCATTCAGGACATGGCGCGCACCCTGAAACGCATTCGCGATCAACGGGGTCTGTCCATCGTGGTGTCCGAGCAGGTGCTCAGTTTCGTGATGGATATCGCCGACCGCATCCTGGTGATCGAGAAAGGCGACATCGTCCACGAGGAAGCGGGCGAGGGCGCCGACCAGGACAAGATCGCGGGCTACCTGTCCGTTTAACACTTCCTTCAAGCGAACCGCCAAGGAGCGAATCCCATGCGACACGGAGACATTTCCAGCAGCCCGGACACGGTCGGCGTGGCCGTGGTCAACTACAAGATGCCGCGCCTGCACAGCCGCGCCGAGGTGCTCGACAACGCCCGTGCCATCGCCGACATGATCAAAGGCATGAAGCAGGGCCTGCCGGGCATGGACCTGGTGATCTTTCCCGAATACAGCACCATGGGCATCATGTACGACCCGGACGAAATGATGGACACCGCCGCCACCGTGCCCGGCGACGAAACCGCCATTTTTTCCGCCGCCTGCCGCGAGGCCGATACCTGGGGGGTGTTTTCCCTGACCGGCGAGCGCCATGAAGAGCACCCGAAAAAAGCGCCCTACAACACCCTGGTGCTGATCAACAATCACGGCGAGGTGGTGCAGAAATACCGCAAGTGCATTCCCTGGTGCCCCATCGAAGGCTGGTACCCCGGCGACACCACCTACGTCACCGAAGGTCCCAAGGGCATGAAGATCAGCCTGATCATCTGTGACGACGGCAACTACCCGGAGATCTGGCGGGACTGCGCCATGAAGGGCGCGGAACTGATCGTGCGCTGCCAGGGCTATATGTACCCGGCCAAGGACCAGCAGGTGATGATGGCCAAGAGCATGGCCTGGGCCAACAACTGCTATGTGGCGGTGGCCAACGCCACCGGCTTCGACGGCGTTTATTCGTACTTCGGCCACTCGGCGATCATCGGCTTCGACGGCCGCACCCTGGGCGAATGCGGCGAGGAGGAAATGGGCATTCAATACGCCCAGCTTTCCGTCAGCCAGATTCGTGACGCCCGAGCCAACGACCAGTCCCAGAACCATCTGTTCAAGCTGCTGCACCGGGGCTACTCCGGCGTGCACGCCTCCGGCGACGGCGACAAGGGCATCGCCGACTGCCCCTTCGAGTTCTATCGCACCTGGGTGATGGATGCGCAGAAAGCGCAACAGAACGTGGAGGCCATGACCCGCACCACGGTGGGCGTGGCCGACTGCCCGGTGGGCGAATTGCCGGTGGAGGGCAAGGAAAAAACCGCCTGAGGGTTTTTCCAACACCATGCCGTTTATCAACGACCGGCTGGCGGAGAACCGGGAACAACTGGAACGCCAGCGCCACGTCAATGGACCGCCTCGGGCGAGCCGCTTCGTGTTCGAACCGGAGCGGGTCATGGCGCTGCTGCGTAGCCGGCTGGTGGGCCAGGACCCGGTGCTCGACGCCCTGGAAGACACCCTGCAGGTGCTCAAGGCGGACCTGGCCGACCCGCATCGGCCCCTGGCCGTGCACCTGTTCGTGGGCCCCACCGGGGTCGGCAAAACGGAAACCGCCCGCCTGCTCGCCGAAGCGATTCACGGCCAGCCCGATGCGCTCTGCCGCATCGATATGAACACCCTGGCCCAGGAACACTACGCCGCCGCCCTCACCGGCGCGCCGCCGGGCTACGTGGGCAGCAAGGAAGGCCACACCCTGTTCGACGTGGACGCCATCCAGGGCAGCTTCAGCAAACCCGGCATCGTGCTCTTCGACGAACTGGAAAAGGCCGACACCGCCGTCCTGCGCACCCTGCTCAACGTCCTGGAACGGGGGCACCTGCCGCTCTCCGGCGGCACCCGCGAGCTGGACTTCCGCAACAGCCTCATTCTGATGACCAGCAATACCGGCGCCGCCGACGCCGAGGCCCGCCGACGCCGCCGGGACCAGGGCTGGCGCCGCTGGCTCGGCACTTCGGCGAAACGCGAACAGCACCACCTGGACCGGGCCCTGCGCGCCCGCTTCGACCCGGAATTTCTTAACCGCATCGACGCCATCCACCACTTCCAACCCCTCGGCGAGGACCGCCTCGACGCCCTCCTCGACATCGAACTGCACAAACTCCAGCAACGCCTGGCCCGCCGCGACCTCACCCTCACCCTCGACAACACCGCCCGCGCCTGGCTCCGCCAACACCACGACCCCCACTACGGCGCCCGCCACCTCACCCGCCGCCTGCGCACCCACCTCCACCCACCCCTCGCCCGCGCCCTCCTCAACCACCCCCACGCCACCCACTTCCACGCCGCCCTCCACCAAAACCACCTCCACATCACCCCCGAATAACCCGACCCTCAAAGCACCCCGGCGCGGTTCCGCTACCTCGGAGCGGAGCTGTGTGGGCCCCTTCCGGGACCCTTTTTGGCAGGGATGCCAAAAACGGGAGCGCCCATGGATGGCTTGAGCGATCCCGGAAGGGGCCCACGCAGATCCGCGTTCCCGGATCAGTGCGTCATTTGCTCACCTTCGACGGCCACACCCCAGTCAATACGTCATCCAACGTACCCCCCTCGGCCCTTTCACGAATGCCGAAAACCACCCCCCACCCCTACCCTGAACCAAAACAGGCTCGCCAACCGGAGGCACCATGGCTGACACCATCATCAAGATCGATCTCAACAAATCCCCCTACGACAACGAAGGCGTCCATAACCGCTGGCACCCCGACATCCCCATGGCGGCCATGGTCAAACCCGGCGACGACTTTATCCTCGAATGCCACGACTGGACCGGCGGCCAGATCGAAAACAACGACAACGCCGAGGACGTCCGCGACGTGGACCTGACCCAGGTGCACTTCCTCACCGGCCCGGTGGGCGTGGAAGGCGCTGAACCCGGCGACCTGCTGGTGGTGGACATCCTCGACATCGGCGCCTTCGACGAAAGCCAATGGGGCTTCAACGGCTTTTTCTCGAAACAAAACGGCGGCGGTTTTCTCACCGAACACTTCCCGGAAGCCCAGAAAACCATCTGGGATTTCAACGGCATGTTCACCAAGTCCCGCCACATCCCGGGCGTGGAATTCGCCGGCCTGATTCACCCGGGGCTGATCGGCTGCCTGCCGTCCAAGGAAATGCTCAAGGAATGGAACGACCGGGAAAAAGACCTTTACGACACCGACCCGGACCGGGTGCCCGGCCTGGTCAATCTGCCCTATGCGGACACCGCCCACATGGGCAAACTCAAGGGCAGCGAGAAGGACGCCGCCGCCGCCGAGGGCGCGCGCACGGTGCCGCCCCGGGAACACGGCGGCAACTGCGACATCAAGGACCTGTCGCGGGGCTCCCAGGTCTATTTCCCGGTGTATGTGAAGGACGCCGGCCTGTCCGTGGGCGACCTGCATTTCAGCCAGGGCGACGGCGAGATCACCTTCTGCGGCGCCATCGAAATGGCCGGCTGGATCCATCTGCGCGTCAGCCTGATCAAGGGCGGCATGGAGAAGTACGCGATCAAGAACCCGATCTTCAAACCCAGCCCCATGGCGCCCAAGTACGACGACTATCTGATCTTCGAAGGCATCTCCGTGGACGAGCAGGGCAAGCAGCACTACCTGGACGTGCACATCGCCTATCGGCAGGCCTGCCTCAACGCCATCGAATACCTGAAGAAATTCGGCTACAGCGGCGCCCAGGCCTACTCGCTGCTCGGCTGTGCCCCGGTGCAGGGCCACATCAGCGGCGTGGTGGACGTGCCCAATGCCTGCGCCACCCTGTGGCTGCCCACGGACATCTTCGACTTCGACCTCAAGCCGGGCGTGGACGGACCGCAGCACAGCGTGGCGGGCAGCACCGACGTGCCGCTGGCGAAGGATAAATAGGGGAGGGCGCGGACATGCCGCTGTACGACTACAAGTGCGCCGAGCACGGCCTGTTTCATCAACTGGTGGAGGTGGCGGACGCGGGCGAGGCCCGCGCCTGCCCCACCTGCGAGACCCTGTGCGCCCGGGTGATTCTGATGGCGCCCACGGTGCTGGAGATGGCCCCGCAACGGCGTGCCGCCTTCGAGCGCAACGAACGGGCCGCCCACGAACCGCGCCGGGGTAACCTGCACTCGGAAAAGGAACAGGGCTGCTGCCACCACGCCAAGGCCAAACCGAAGGTGTTCTATACCGCCGACGGCAAGAAGATGTTTCCCTCGGCGCGGCCCTGGATGATCAGCCACTAACCAGTTAAAAGTTGAAAGTTAAAACGCGGGCACGGCCTGCCGGTTCGGCAAGGCCCTGCCCGCGCCTTTCAACTTTTAACTTGTCACTTTCCACTCGCCTTTAAAACAAAACCATCCCCAGACTTTCCGCGATGCACGCCGGTTTCTCGCTGCCCTCCAGTTCGATGGTGATCTCGTTGCACAGCAGGTAGCGGCCTTCGCCTTTTTGTTGCACGGATTTCATCACGAAGCGGCCGCGCACGCGGGCGTCGGCGGGCACCGGAGCCAGAAAGCGGCAGCTGTTGAGGCCGTAGTTGATGCCCGCCTTGGCGCCTTCGATGGTGTAGATCTGATCCTTGAACATGGGAATCAACGACAGGGTCAGGTGGCCGTGGGCGATGGTGCCGCCGAACGGCGACTCCCGTTTGGCCCGTTCCCGGTCCACATGGATCCACTGGAAATCCCCGGTGGCCTCGGCGAACTGATCGATGCGCGCCTGGCTCACCGTCATCCACTCGGTGACGCCCAGTTCCTTGCCCACCCAGGCGTTCAGTTCCTCGGGGCTGGTGATGGTCAGCATGATGTCTCCTCGAACAAAAAGAGCGATACAAGATACAGGATTCAGGATACAGCGCCTGCCGCGCCCGGCCGCGGGCACGGCCGCTCCAACCGCCGCCTCCTTGCTCGCGTTGCATCCTGCATCCTGTATCCTGTAACGGCTTTTGTCATCGAGGTTTTCATGCACATCCATATTCTCGGTATCTGCGGCACCTTCATGGGCTCGCTGGCGTTGCTGGCGCGGGCCAAGGGCCATCGGGTGACCGGTTCGGACCAGAACGTCTATCCGCCGATGAGCGATCAGCTGGCCGCCGCCGGCATCGAACTGATCGAAGGCTACCATCCGGCCCAGCTCGATCCGGCGCCGGATCTGGTGGTGGTGGGCAATGCGCTGAGCCGGGGCAATCCGGCGGTGGAATACCTGCTCGACCAGGGGCTGCCGTACACCTCCGGCGCGCAAATGCTCGCCGAGATCGTGCTGCCCGGGCGCTGGGTGCTGGCGGTGGCGGGCACCCATGGCAAGACCACCACCAGTTCCATGCTGGCCTGGATTCTGGAGCACGCCGGGCTGGCGCCGGGCTATCTGATCGGCGGCGTGCCCGGCAACTTCGGGGTGTCCGCCCGGCTCGGCGAGACCCCGTTCTTCGTGGTGGAGGCGGACGAG
Source organism: Alcanivorax sp. (assembly GCA_022449455.1). Taxonomy (GTDB): domain Bacteria; phylum Pseudomonadota; class Gammaproteobacteria; order Pseudomonadales; family Alcanivoracaceae; genus Alloalcanivorax. Next base: position 47,185 of record JAKUPL010000021.1, read on the forward strand.
TACGACACCGCTTTTTTCGATAAGCGCAGCAAGTTCGTCCACTACCGGCCGCGCACCGCCATCCTCAATAATCTGGAGTTCGATCACGCGGATATCTTCGCCGATCTGGGCGCCATCCAGACGCAGTTTCACCATCTGATCCGTACCATCCCGTCCCAGGGGCGGATTATCCTGCCGGCCGGCGAGGCGGCCCTGGAAGCGACCCTGGAGAAGGGCTGCTGGAGCGAGGTGGAGCGCTTCGCCGAGGGCGGCGCGCCGGGCTATCGGCTGGAGCGCGCCGACGGCGGCGCCTTCATCGTGCTGGACAACGGCCGCGAAGCGGGCCGGGTGGAGTGGGACCTGACCGGCCGCCATAACGTCAACAACGCCATGGCGGCGCTGTTGGCCGCCCGCCACGTGGGCGTGACCCTGGCGGACGGCGCCGCCGCCCTGTGCGAATTCCAGGGCGTGAAGCGGCGCATGGAGCTGCGCGGCGAGGTCGCGGGCGTGCGCGTCTACGACGATTTCGCCCACCATCCCACCGCCATTGCCACCACCCTGGAAGGCCTGCGCCGTAAGGTCGGCAAGGAGCGGGTGCTGGCGGTGATCGAGCCGCGTTCCAACACCATGCGTCTGGGGCGCCACCGGGATGCCCTGGCGGCCAGCACCGCCGACGCCGACCGGGTGATCTGGTACCAGCCGCCGGGGTTGGACTGGTCCCTGGATCCGGTGGTGGCGGACTCGCCGGTGCCGGCCTCGGTGTCGCGGGATCTGGGGGAACTGGTGGCCACGGTGGCCGCCGAATCCGGGCCGCTGCATGTGGTGGTGATGAGCAACGGCGGTTTCGGCGGTGTGCACGAGAAGCTGCTGACGGCGTTGCGAGAGAACGGGCGGTAAAACCGCGATACAGGGTTCAGGATACAGGTTACAGGATACCGGGGGCCTGACCCTTCACCCTGAATCCTGCATCCTGTATCGCGCCCGTGAGGGCGCTAAAGCGTGTAATGAATCGGCACGGTCACCGAGATCGGCTCGCCGGCCAGTTCCGGCGGCGGCTCGGGGAAGCGCAGCCGGCGCACCAGTTCCAGGGACTGCTGATCGAGAATGCGGCTGTCCGAACTGTTCTTCAGGGTCACGTCCAGGGCCCGGCCATCGCCGTTGAGCTGGAAGCTCACTTCCACCACGCCCTGCTGCCGGCGCATGCGCGCCCGCGCCGGGTATTCCTTGTTGTATTCGATGGTGTCACGAACTTTCGCCAGGTAGCGGTTGAGCAGGTTGTCGTGGTCGCCGCTGCGGTGCACGCCCTTGCCCGGATCCCCGGCGCGGCCCTTCTGGCCCTGGGGCTGTTGTTGCCCGGAGGCGGTGCGGGTTTGCTCATCCACCTGGTCCGCCGGCGCCGCCGGCTGCGGCGTGGGGGCCGGCTCCGGCTGGGGCTCCGGTTGGGGTTCGGGCTCCGGCACGGGTTCCGGCTTCGGCTCGGGCTTGGGCTTGGGCTTCGGGTTGGGGTGCGGCGTGGGCGCGGGCTTCGGTTCCGGCTTGGGCTTGGGCTTCGGTTTGGGCTCCGGTTTCGGCTCGGGTTTGGGTTCCGGCTTGGGCTCCGGGGCCGGCTGCGGCGCGGTGCTGACGGTGTCGGTGGTGGGCTTCTGAGCCAGGCTCAGGGTCACCGCCTGCTCCACACCGGGCTTGGCCGGACGGCCGCCGGCCAGGGTCAGGCTTTCGATGCCCACCAAAAAGGCGCCATGGGCCAGCAGAGCCAGGGTCCAGGCAAGAATCAGGCGCGGTTTACGACTCACGGGGCGCTCTCACTCCGGGTAACCAGACGGACTTCCTCGACGCCGGCATCGCGCAGCAGGTCGAGACTTTCGCGCAGTGTTTTCAGGGGCGTGCCGGCGTCGGCCAGCAGCCGCACCGGGTCCTGCTGTTCGGCGGCTTCGGTTTGCTGACGAATCAGCGCTTCCTCGGCGCGCCGGCGGTCGCCTTGCGCCTGATAGTCGCGCACCAGGTCGGCGACCTGGCTGGCCTCCACCGGCTGGCCGTCGTGCAGCAGGCGGCCGTCGGTGTCCAGCACCAGCATCAGCTGTTCCAGGTCTTCCTCGGTGCCGGCACTGGCGCTGTCCGGGGCGGTGGCGTCGCCTTCCGGGCGCGGCGCCAGTTGGCCGGCCACCATGAAGAAGATCAGCAGCAGGAACACCACGTTGATCAGCGGCAGCACCGGCTCCAGAGGTGGGCGGCGGCCGCTGTCCGGCGATTCCAGATTCATGGCATCAACTCCAGCTGCACGTCCTTGACGCCGGCGGCGCGCACCGCGTCCAGGGTGGCCAGGGCCGCCTGCAGCGGCGCCTCCGGCTCACCGGTGATCAGCACGGTGCGGCCGCTGTCCAGGTGGTCGGCCAGCTCATCGACGGCGTAGCGGTTTTCGCCGATCGCCACCCGGCCGTCGGCTTCCACGGTCAGGGTCAGCCAATCCTTGTCCTGGCGGTCGGCGCTTTCCTCGGCGGGCAGCACGTTCACCGGCAGGTCCTTCCAGTCGCCGAAGCGGCTGGCGAGCATGAAGAACACCAGCAGGATGAACACCACATCGATCAGGGGCGTCAGGCTGATGCTCGGTGAACGGTGACGTTCCGGTTCCAGGTGCATGGTGTCAGCCGGCCACCGCCCGGTGGCGCGGCGCTTCGTCGGCGGCCTGATGACGGGTCGCCGGCGCGCTGTCGCCGGCGCCGCGGATCTGTACCTTCAGGCGGGCCAGACGGTCCTGCAGTTTTTCCCGGCACAGCTCGATGGTGCGGTCCGCCCAATGGAAGGCGGCCAGAGCGGGAATCGCCACGGTGAGACCGGCGGCGGTGGTGATCAGGGCTTCCCAGATGCCGCCGGACAGAATCGACGGGTCCACCTGGGAGCCGGCGGATTCCAGCGCCTGGAAGGCGCCGATCATACCGAAGACGGTGCCCAGCAGACCCACCAGCGGGGCCAGGGCGCTGATCACTTCCAGGGCACGCAGACCGCCGCGCATCTCTTCCAGGGCCTCGCGGCCGCGACGCAGGCTGTCTTCTTCCCAACTGGCCGGGGTCATGCCGCGGTTTTGCCAGGCGGTCAGAATCACCCGGTCGATGGGGGCGTTACCCGGGGTGTCTTCCTCCGGGGCGCGGCCGCGCTCCAGGCTGTCCAGCAGGGCGTCCGCCTTCTTGCTGGAAACCGGGCGCAGGCGCGCGAATTGCAGAATCTTGGCGATCAGGGTGGCGAGGCCCACCACTGACATCAGAGCGAGAACCCACATGGCCGCGCCGCCGGCGACGAACCAATCGGGGAGTTGAAATTGCAGGAAAGAGGTCATGTCCGGACTCCTGGTGACGGGCGGCCGTCACCATCGGGGATGGTCGTAACAGGACGGTGCCGCCAGAGTGCCGGGAGTCTAGCACTTGCAACTTTGAATGCAAGTCATTCCTATTTGCACCCAAGGAGGGCAGGGAAGGGATGAGAAGCAGGCCCGAAAGCGGTCGGTGACCGCTTTCGGGGCAGCACGAATCAGGAGGGAATTACTGCTGCATCAGCGTGTAATTGAACTCGGAGTTGATGCGCTTGCCCTCGGCGTTGAGCAACTCCACCGCGTTGGTGGCGTTCTGCAGAAACCGCATCTGGTCGTCCGGCTGGTCCGGGTTCAATACGAACACCGGGTAATCGCGGCCGTCCATGTCGGTGCGTTGCACCGCCCAGTTGCCTCTGTCGCTGTTGCCGTCCTTCTCGCGGCCCTTGCCCAGATAGGCCTGGTCCAGCTCATAGCGGGACGCCTTGCCGTCCTGATCGCGGTACAGAGTGAGGGTGGTCTTGATGCCGGCGCAGTCCGCGCAGGGCAGCACGCCCTGATAAACGGTGCTGCTGGCTTTCGGGTCCATCGGCTGGCTCTGGCAGGCGGCCAGGGCGAGAGTGCCGGCAAGACCAAGGGTATAGAGTGCTTTTTTCATGGTGTGTCTCCCTGACAACGAATCAGTCTGTCCTGATTGGGCAGTGTCAGTATAGACAACACCCCGTGACGTGGTTCACGGCTTTAACAGAGTTTAACCGGCGTCACGCGGCCGTCACGAGCCCCGGCGGCGGGCCAGATAACGTTGCACGCCTTCGGAAATCACGAACCCCAGAGCCAGAGCGATCAAGAAGTAGAGTAGGATCATAGTTCCCCGCATCGGTCGAAAAGCCGACTTCATCCCATCCAAATAGTGGACTCACAGCAGCTTAGGCCGGTAAATCGCCTTAAAACAGTGAGTTACTGTTTGTGCTTTGTAATTATTCAGAACCGGGGCGCCCGACCTGGAATCGAGCATAAACGGGGGCGGGGGGCGACGTCAGAAATGGCCGATCAGTTTTTGACCTGTGTCACAAATTGCATTGACCGGGCGCCGCCTGGCGCGGCCCCCGGTCGGCGCGGACTCAGCCCCCCAATAATTGCAGCGGGCCGCCCCGCTCGATGGCGCGCTGGTAGGCCGGCAGCGCCTCCACCCGCTGGATGAAATCGCGGATGTGCGGCAGGTTGTCCAGATTGGCGCGGCTGGCGGCGGCCTGCAGCGGAAAGCTCATCTGCACGTCCGCGGCGCTCATCCGGTCGCCGGCGAACCAGGTGTGGCGGGCCAGATGGTCCTCCACCAGTTCCAACTGATCCTGAATGCGCGGCTGCAGGAACTGGCTGTTCATCTTGCCGCTGATTTTGCGGGCGATGGGTTTGGCGAAAAACGGCATGGGCGCGTGGGCGACCCGGCCGAACACCAGCTTCATCACCATCAGCGGCATCAGCGACCCTTCGGCGAAATGCATCCAATAGATGTAGTCCAGCCATTGCGGCGTGTCGGTGGCCGGCTTCAGGCGGCCGTCGCCGTAGCGCTCCACCAGATATTCGATGATGGCGCCGGACTCGGCCATCACCACGGCGCCGTCGCTGATCACCGGTGCCTTGCCGAGCCGGTGCACCCGCCGCAGGCTTTCCGGCGCCAGGCTGGTGTTCGGGTCCCGCTTGTAGTGTTCGATCTCGTAGGGCAGTTCCAATTCCTCGAGCAGCCAGAGAATGCGCTGCGAGCGCGAATGTTCCAGGTGGTGAACGATGATCATGGTGGCTCCCGGCCGGAATGAATGGGAAAACCCCGCGAGCATAGCACCCCACCGGGTGTCGGCCACGTCACGGGGCGCCACCGGCGATTGACCCGGGCCGCCGGTGATTAGAGAATGAGAACAATTCACATTCAGGGCGCCTTGCCCCGCTTGCCGTTGGAATCCCTTTCATGGACACCACCGAGTCCATCGCTGATCTGTACACCGACCATCATGGCTGGCTGCAGCGCTTGCTGCGGCGCCGCCTGGGCTGCTCGGAGACCGCCGCCGATCTGGCCCAGGACGCCTTTCTGCGACTGCTGGCGCGGCCGCGCCGCTTCGACAGCCCGGCGGGCGCCCGCGCCTACCTGAGCCGCATGGCCCGGGGGATGTGCGTGGATCTGTGGCGGCGCCGGGAGATCGAGCAGGCGTGGCTGGCGGCGCTGGCGGAACAGCCGGAGCCGCTGGCGCCGTCCGCCGAGGACCGGGTGGCGGTGATCGAGACCCTGTATCGGGTGGACGCCATGCTGCGGCGGCTGCCGGAGAAGGTGGCGCGCGCCTTTCTGATGGCCCAGCTGCACGGCCAGGGTTACAAGGCGATCGGCGCGGCGCTGGGGGTGTCCGAGCGAACCGTCAAGAAATACATGGCCCGGGCCATGCTGGAATGCGCTCTGTTGGAAGTTCGCCTGCAGCGGGAAGAGGGCGGCGACGCCGCACCGCTTGCGGCGCCGGCGGACGACGGGGCCGGCCGGTGAGCGGCGGCGAGGGCGCTGGCCCGGACTACCACAGCCTGGAACAGGCGGCGCAGTGGTTTGCCCTGCTCGGCGATGACACCGTCACCGAGACCCAGCGGCGGGCCTGGCGCCGCTGGCTGAACGCCAGCCCCGATCACCGCCGGGCCTGGCAGTACGTGGAGGCGGTGGGGCGCCGCTTCGCGCGGCTGCGCGACGGCGACGCGGCGCTCAGCGACGGTACCCTGCAACGGGCCCGGCAGCAGCGGCTGTCGCGACGGCGGGCGCTCAAGGGGCTGGCGGTACTGGCGGGCACCGGCCTGCTGGCCGGCGCCGGCTGGCGCTACACGCCGCTGCCGTCCCTGGCCCGGGCCTGGCGCGCCGACTACCGCACCCCGGTGGGCCAGCGCCGCGCTCTGACCCTGGAGGACGGCACCCGCCTCTGGCTGAACACGGACAGCGCCGTGAACCTGGATTACGACCGCCAGCGCCGCCGGCTCACCCTGGTGCGGGGGCAGGTGCTGGTGGACACCGGCCGGGACCCCCGGCCCCTGGATCTGATCACCGGTGACGGCGAACTGCGGCCCCTGGGGACCCGTTTCGACGTGCGCCAGGCGGACCGGGGCTCGCGGTTGTCGGTGTACCAGGGCGCGGTGCGGGTGCGCACCGCCCGCGGCGGTGAGGAGCGGCGCGTCCCCGCCGGCCGCCAGGTGCGTTTCGACGGCGAGCGGATCGGCCCGACCGGACCCGCCGACCCGTCCGCCGAGGCCTGGACCCACGGGCTGCTGGTGGCCGAGGAGCGCCCCCTGGGCGAGCTGGTGGAGGAACTGGCCCGCTACCGCCACGGGCATCTGGGAGTGGCGCCGGAAGTGGCCGGCCTGCCGGTGATGGGCACCTACCCCCTGGACGACACCGACCGGGCCCTGGCCATGCTGGAACGGGCCCTGCCGATCCGGGTCCGCCGGGTGCTGCCCTGGTGGGTCACCCTGGAACCCGCGGCGCCCTGACCCCTCCCCACCACCACGACGGTGTGTATCCTCGAGCGCGTCCGGGCGACGCCCTTCCGGGACCCTTGAGAACAGGACGTTCGAAAGGGAGCCTACATGGACGTACTCGCGGCGTTCCCGGAAGGGCGTCGCCCGGACGCGCGCCCCGGCTGGAGACCCCGCCCCGGACGCCCACTATAAAAAAGACGAAATACCGTTCCCCTCGACGCACCGTCGTTCGATTCCCTCCATAACAACGCGATTTTTTTCCGGGAGGAACCCTGTCCATGCCGTTTTCACCCTTGCGCCCCCTGGCCCTGTCCGTGCCCCTGTTGCTGCCCTTGGCCCTGGCCGGCCTGCCGCTGGCGGCGGTGCCGGTCCCGGCGCTCGCCCAGAACGCCACCGAGGGCACCACGGAGAGCGCCGCCCTGGTCGACTTCCAGGTGGCGCCCGGCCCGCTGAGCCGCTGCCTCAACCGCTTCGCCGACCAGGCCGGCCTCTATCTGAGCGCCGCCGGCGAACTCACCGCCGGCAAACGATGCGTCGGCCTGCGGGGCCGCTACGCGCCCCGCCAAGGGCTCGCCGAACTGCTGGCCGGCACCGGCCTGATGGCGCGCTTCGCCGACGACCGCACCGCCACCCTGTATGACGCCGGCCAGGCCAACGCCCTGGACTCGGTATCGGTGACCGCCGCCAGCGCCGGGTCGGTGATCGGCCCGGACCGGGGCTATCAGGCGGCGCACAGCCTGGTGGCCACCAAGACCCGGGTACCGCTGTCGGAAACGCCGCGCTCGGTGAGCGTGGTGACGCGCGAGCGCCTGGAGGATCAGGGCTCCCAGACCCTCACCGACGCGCTCGGCTATGTGCCCGGCATCTTCGCGCCGCCGCTGGCCGCCGGCGACGGCCTGGCCGGCGACTTCTTCTTTATCCGTGGTTTCAATGCCACCGATTACGGCTATGGCCTGTTCCGCGACGGCCTGCGCGTGCAGCCCAACCGCTACGACACCACCACCGAGCCCTACGGCCTGGAACGGGTGGAGGTGTTTCGCGGGCCCAGCTCGATTCTGTACGGCGAGAACGCCCCCGGCGGCCTGGTCAATCTGGTCAGCAAACGACCCACCCACGAGGCCCGGGGCGAGGTGCGCGCCACCTACGGCAGCTACGACCGCCGGCAACTGGGCGTGGACGTGTCCGGCCCGCTGGTCGACGACAAGGTGCTGGGTCGCCTGGTAATGCTGGGCCGCGAGGCCGATACCCAGACCGACCATATGCCCGACGACCGGGTTTATCTGGCGCCCTCGCTGACGCTGAGACTAAGCGAGGACGATACCCTGACCCTGCTCAGCAGCTATCAGAAGGACACCACCAAACTGGAACTGGGCCTGCCCGCCGCCGGCACCCTGCTGGATAACCCCAACGGTGAGCTGGACCGGAGCACCCTGATCGGCCACCCGGACTGGGATCACTTCGAGCGGGAGGTCTGGTCCCTGGGCTACGAGTACCAGCACTGGTTCAATGACGCCTGGCAGTTCCGTCAGAACGCCCGTTATCTGGAGTCCCGGGTGTCGCGCCACGAGATCTGGTGGCAGCCGCTCGATGACGGCGGCTACGGCACCCGGGTGAACACCGCCGCCTACGACCGCCGCAACCGGGCCTACAGTTTCTCGGTGGACAACCAGCTGGAAGGGCAGCTGCGCGCCGGCGATCTGGAGCAAACGTTGTTGTTCGGGCTCGGCCACGACCGCTCCCACTGGTCGCAGCTCTGGTATGCCGGCATGGGGGAAACCATCGACGTGTTCGATCCGCAATGGAGCGCCGAGCCGGCCACGCCGCTGCTGCAGCAGGACGCGGTGACCCGCCAGGCGATGACCGGGCTCTATGGCCAGTGGCACGGCCGTTACGACCACTGGATCGTGCTGCTGGGGGGCCGCTACGACACCGTGGACAGCGAGTATGAAGATGCGGTGTCCGGCGCCGACCTGGACACCGACGATGAGGCCTTTACCTGGCAGAGCGGCCTGATGTACCAGTTCGACAACGGCGTCTCCCCCTACCTCAGCTACGCCACCAGCTTCGTGCCGGTGCAGCAGCTGTCCAGTACCCAGGGCAGCCTCGACCCGATCACCGGCGAGCAGGTGGAAGCCGGCATCAAAATCGCGCCGCCGGGCAGCCGCACGGAACTGGCCCTGTCGGTCTACGACCTGCGCAAGGAAGACGACGTGATTTTCGACGGCACGCTGGGCGATTACCGGCAGGTGGGCGAAAGCCGCTCGGAAGGGGTGGAAGTGGAATTGACCAGCGCGCTCAGTGAGCGGCTGCGCGTCACCGCCTCCTACAGCCACACCAACGCGCGCATCACCGAGGACGCCCCCGGTTCCCTGCAGGAGGACCAGCAGATGGTGTACGTGCCCAAGGACCAGGCGTCCGCCTGGGCCCACTACCGCTTCACCGACGGCGACCTGGCCGGCCTGCGCCTGGGCGGCGGGCTGCGTTATATCGGCGAGACCTACGCCTATTCCAGCCTCTATGGGGAACTGGAAACCGACGCCGTGGTGCTGGCGGATCTGGCCCTGGGCTATCGCTTCAGCGGCGGTTGGGCCCTGGATCTGAACGTGCGCAACCTGTTCGACAAGGAATACTTCACCGCCTGCAACAACGCCGGGCGCTGCTATTTCGGTCAGGAGCGCACTCTGCAGGGCAGTGTGAGCTACCGCTGGTAGCTCAACCGCCCGGCGCGGCCTTGCCGGTGTCGCGGCGCGATACCGCCGTGGCGCTCTCCGCCGGCAGGCCGTGCACCGCTTCCAGCACCTGGTCGAGCACCGCCTGACCCTTCCACGCCGACGGCGTATTGACGATGGCGGACACCGCCCAGGTGGTGTTGTCCCGGTCCCGGGTGAAGCCGGCCACCGCGCGCACATTGGTCAGCGAGCCGGTCTTGATGTGGCCTTCGCCGCGCAGGCCGGTGTCGCGCAGCCGGTTGTGCATGGTGCCGTCCATGGCCACCAGCGGCAGGGAGGCGATCAACTCGGCGGCGAACGGGCTGCGCCAGGCCTGTTGCAGCATCTTGATCTGTTCCATGGGGCTGATGCGCGCTTCCCGGGACAGGCCGGCGCCGTTGTCCAGCACCACCTGATCCGGGTTCATGCCTTTCAGGGCCATCCATTCGTTCACCGTGCGCCGGGCGGCGGCCAGATCGTCCGGATCGCCGGCCAGGCGGTGCTCCGCGCCGATGGTCAGAAACAGCTGCCGGGCCATCACGTTGCTGCTCCACTTGTTGATGTCGCGCACCATGGTGACCAGGTCCGGCGAGGAGGTGGTGGCGAGCAGGTCCACGCCCCGGGGCAGGCGGTCGAAGCGGTTGGCGCCGTGGATCTCTCCGCCCAACTGCCGCCACAGGCCACGCAGCAGGGCGGCGGTGTAGTCGCCCTGATCGAGCAGGGACAGGTAGCGATTGGCCCGGCAGCCTTCCGGAACGGCGCCCTTGAGGGTCACCACCGGGTCGCCGCGCTCATCGACGCCGTGGGTGACCTTCAGGCTGCGTCCGGAGGGGCAGTAGCGGCCCTTCGACAGGGTCAGCTGGTTGTCCAGGGTGAACCCCTCGGTGACCGGTTCCACCCAGGCCTGCACCCGGTCGGCGCGGCCCATCATCTGGATATGAAACAGGTTCAGGTTGGTGAGCAGGGCATGGGGCTGCACCAGGAAGGGCGCGTTGGGGTTGTCGCCGTCGTCGTCGAAGCGCGGCAGGCCGCCGTCCGGCAGTTGAAAATAGCTGCCGTCCAGGACCAGGTCGCCGCTCACTTCACGGATGCCGTAGGCGCGCAAATCGCGCAGCAGCTTCCACAGACGTTCCTCGGTGAGCTTGGGGTCGCCCACGCCGACGAAAATCAGATCGCCGTCGAGCACGTCCCCTTTGAGTTCGCCGTTGGTGTACACCCGGGTGTGCCACTTGAAGGTGGGGCCGAGCAGCTCCAGGGCGGCGTAGGTGGTCAGCAGCTTCATGGTGGAGCCCGGGTTCATCACCCGGTCGGCGTTGACGAAGCGGGACTGGCCGGGGCCGTCCAGGGGCACCGCCGCCAGGGCCAGGGCGTCGTCGGGCAGGTCCAGTTCCTTGAGCCTGGACTGGATCGTCACCGGCCAATCGGGACTGGACGCGGTCACCGTCCTCTCGTCCGCGTGCCCGGCCAGCGGCACCGCCACGGCCATGACCAGCCACCACGACAACAACACCGGAAATCGCACCACAAGCCCCATAAACTGCACGCTCTCTTCTGTTTGGGTTAGCGCTTACTAAGCCTAGAGTAAAAGCGCGGGGCGGTCAGGAGGCGGGACGTACCGGAATTGTAAATTCTGTGCCGTGCTATAGTGGCGCGCCATGCCGCGAGGGCCGACGCCATCATGTCGAAACTGCTGATCAATCTGCGCCGGGTGCCCGACCAGGAGCGGGACCAGGTGTGCGCGCTGCTGGACGAGCACGGCATCGAGTACTTTCTGACGCCGCCCAGTGTCTGGGGGATTTCCGCCGGTGGCCTGTGGCTGCGCCACGACGAGGATTGGCAGCGGGCGCAACCGCTGCTGGCGGACTACCAGCAACGCCGTTATCAGCAGGAGCGGCGGGCCTTCGAGCAGGCCCACCAGGACGGCGAGGTGACCACCGTGGCGCGCAACCTGCGCCGCCACCCGCTGCGCACGCTGGCGTTTCTGGTGGCCACGGTGGCGGTGCTGTTGCTGGCGGTGATGCCGTTTCTTACCTTCGGGTGATCGCCCGCTTCAGGCTTCGTGGGCCAGGTTGTCCGGGTCGCCCACGTCGATGCCCTTGTGCTGCAGGTCGGCGTGGTAGGAGCTGCGCACCATGGGGCCGGAGGCCACCGAGGTGAAGCCCATCTTGCGGCCTTCGTCCGCGAACATCCTGAACTCGTCCGGATGCACGTAGCGCTCCACCGGCGCGTGGAATTTGCTGGGCTGCAGATACTGGCCGATGGTGATCATGTCCACGTCGTGGTCGCGCAGATCGCGCAGGGTTTCCAGCACCTGATCGTTGGTCTCGCCCAGACCCACCATGATGCCGGACTTGGTGGGCACCTGGGGTACCCGGGCGCCGAACTGCTGGAGCAGCTTCAGGGAATGCTCGTAGCGGGCACCGGGGCGGGCCTTCTTGTACAGGTGCGGCACCGTCTCGATGTTGTGGTTGAACACGTCCGGCGGGGTGGCCTGGAGGATGTCCAGGGCGTCTTCCAGGCAGGGGCGGAAGTCCGGGGTGAGAATCTCGATTTTGGTGCCCGGGCTTTTCTCGTGAACCGCCTCGATGCAGTCGGCGAAGTGGCGGGCGCCGCCGTCCGGCAGGTCGTCCCGGTCCACGGAGGTGATCACCACGTATTTGAGGCCCAGATCGGCCACCGATTCCGCCAGGTGCAGGGGCTCGTCCGGGTCCAGGCCGTTGGGGCGGCCGAAGCCCACGTCGCAGAACGAGCAGCGGCGGGTGCAGATGTCGCCCATGATCATGAAGGTGGCGGTGCCGCCACCGAAGCATTCCGGCAGGTTGGGGCAGGCCGCTTCCTCGCACACGGTGTGCAGCTTTTGCCGGCGCAGCATGGTTTTGATGCGCTGGATTTCGCCGCTGGCGGGGACCCGCACCCGGATCCAGTCCGGTTTGCGCTCGCGCACCGGGGCGCTTTCATTGACCAGGGGAATGGTGCGGACCTTGTCGGCGCCGCGCAGTTTGTCGCCGATCTGAACCTTCGCTTTCGCCGGGCGTTTGGCCTGGGCTTCGCTCATGGAGATGTCTCTCTCGCGGTTGGGTGCCTTTTGGGCGTCAGGATTGGGGAGGAGTATACCAACTTGGGGGCGGCGCTGTCCGGGGGGTGAGGCCCAGTCGGCGCGCCAGAATCGTTACCAGATCCTGCTCCACGGTGGCCCGGTCCGGGTCCAGCCCCTCGCCGGCCAGGCTGGTCATCGGCTGCCCGGCATGGCCGCAGGGATTGATGCGCCGCCAGGGGGCCGGGTCGTCCACCCGGTTGAGGGCCAGGCCGTGGTAGCTGCCGGTGCGGCGGATGCGCAGGCCCAGGGAGGCGATCTTGGCGCCGTTCACGTACACCCCGGGCGCGTCCGCACGGCTGACCGCCTCCAGTCCGCGCTGGCGCAGATACTCCACCACGCTGTCCTCCAGGGCGCTGACCACGGCGCGGGCGCCGATGCCCAGCCGCTGCACGTCCACCATCAGGTAGATCACGGTCTGGCCGGGACCGTGATAAGTGACCTGGCCGCCCCGGTCGGTACGCACCACCGGAATGTCGCCGGGGGCCAGCACGTGCTCGGGCTTGCCGGCCTGGCCCAGGGTGTACACCGGCGGGTGCTCCAGCACCCAGAACTCATCCTCGGTGGCGGCGTCACGCGCGCCGGTGAAGGCGCGCATGGCCTCCCAGCAGGGCGGGTACTCGACCAGGGGCAGGCGGCGGACCAGAACGTCCATCAGAGCGTGATCTTGACGTGGGGGCTGGCGTCCAGGTCCCGGTAGATGCCTTCCACCTGCTCCTTGTTGTGCACGGTGATATTGACGGTGATCGACACGAAGGTGCCCTTGGCGCTGGGTTTGCGGCTCAGGTTGAGATCGCGCTCGAAGTCGCCGAGATGCGTTTCCAGCACCGCCACTACCGCGTCTTCCAGCGGCGCGTCGGCGGCGCCCATCACTTTCAATTGCATCGCATGGGGGAAGTCCCACAGTTCTTCGCGGATGGCCATGGCGGGTCCTCGGATTCGAATGGCGGCGGCGGGACCTCAGTCCAGGCCGCAAAGGTGACGTTTGAACCTTATATAGTGGTTCGCCAGGATTTTCCAAGTGGCGCCGGGCCGGCCGTCGCCCACCGGGCGCCCGTCCAGGGTGGTCACCGGCAGCACATCCTTGGTGGAGCTGGACAGCCAGATTTCATCGGCGTTGGCCAGTTCCGCCGCGGTCAGCGGGCGCTCCACCACCGGCAAACCGTGTTCGCGGCACAGCTCGATCACCAGGTCGCGGGTGATGCCGCCGAGCAGATGGTGGCTGAGCGGCGCGGTGCGGATCTCGCCGTCGCGCACCAGAAACAGGTTGCTGGCGGCGCCTTCGGTGACCCACCCGTCGCGAATCAGGATCGCCTCGGCGGCGCCGGCGTCCACCGCCCGCTGGCGCAGCAGCAGGTTGGCCAGCAGCGACACCGACTTGATGTCGCAGCGGTCCCAGCGGATATCGTCCAGGGTCAGCGCCGCCACGCCGGCGGTGCGCGCCGGCTGGTCCGCCGCCGGCACCGGCAGCGGGCTGGTGTTCATGAACACGGTGGGCGGCACCGGCGGGTCTGGAAAGGCGTGGTCCCGGCGCGTCGCCACGCCACGGGTGATCTGCAGGTACAGGGACAGATGGCCAGCGCCGTTGCGGGCCACCAGTTCGTGGCACAAACGGCGCCATTCGGCGCCGTCGTGGGGGTCGTCCAGGCGCACCTCGCGCAGCGAGCGCGCCAGCCGTCGCAGGTGCTCGTCGAGCCGGAACGGCACCCCGTTGTAGACCGGGATCACCTCGTAGACGCCGTCGGCGAACAGAAAGCCGCGATCCATGGGGGAGATGCGGGCCTGGTCCGCGTCCATGAAGCCGCCGTTGAGGTAGACCGTATCCATCCGTTTACCCCGCTTGCCGTTCACCCCATTGGCGTCGGGCCTGTTAGCTGAACAGCCCCTTGAAGAACAGCACGATGTGGTCCCAGATGCGCGCCACGAAGCCGGCCTGTTCCACCGTTTCCAGGGCCACCAGCGGGCGCTCCACCAGCTGCTCGTCGCCGAGCCGCACGGTCAGGGTGCCGTATTGCTGGCCTTTCTGGATCGGCGCGCGCAGTTCCGGCTGGATGCTCATCTCCGCCTTGAGCTGGTCGCGGCTGCCCTTGGGAATGGTCAGCACCAGCGCCTCGTCCAGGCCCAGGCGCACCTGGTCGGCTTCGCCCAGCCACACCTCGGGGGTGTCCAGCACGTCCTCGGCGCCATAACCTTCATAGGTCTCGTAGAAGCGGAAGCCGTAGCTCAGCAGCTTCTGGGATTCGCGGGCCCGGGCAGCCTCGGAATCGGTGCCCATCACCACCGCGATCAGGCGCATGCCGTCCTGCTTGGCGGAGGACACCAGGCAATAGCCCGCTTCCTCGGTGTGGCCGGTTTTCAGGCCGTCCACGGATTCGTCCCGCCACAGCAGCAGGTTGCGGTTGGGCTGGGTGATGCCGTTGTAGGTGAATTCCTTCTCGGCGTAGATATCGTAGTGTTCCGGGTAGTCGCGGATGATGGCGCGGGCCAGCCAGGCCAGGTCGTGGGCGGTGGTGTAGTGGTTCTCCGCCGGCCAGCCGGTGGCGTTGACGAAATGGGTGTGTTCCATGCCCAACTGGCGGGCCTGGTTGTTCATCAGGTCGGCGAAGGCGTCCTCGGAGCCGGCCACGTATTCCGCCAGGGCGACGCTGGCGTCGTTGCCGGATTGCACGATCACGCCTTTGAGCAGATCGATCAGCGGCACCCGGGTGCCTTCCTTGACGAACATCCGTGACCCGCCCATGCGCCAGGCCTTGACGCTGATCGGCACCATGTCCTGTTCTTTGATGTTGCCGCTCTGGATTTCCTTCTCCACCAGATAGGCGGTCATCATTTTGGTCAGGCTGGCCGGCGGCAGCTCCTTGTTGGCGTCGTGCTCGACCAGAATCTGCCCGCTCTTGGCGTCCAGCAGCAGATAGCTGCGCGCCTCCACCTGCGGCGGCCGGGGGATCATGGTCTCCGCCCGCGCCAGCAGCGGCGCGGTGGTCAGCAGGCAGCACAGGAACAGCCAGAACGCGGAGTAACGGGGGGAACGGGTTTGCATCATTATCGGGGCCTTTGGGTGTTTTTCGCTTCCGGGCGGATCAGGGGTTCACGGAGATGGGCGCGGCGAAGCCGGCCTGGGTCACGGTGTGGCGGGCGCGATCGCGGTCCTCGTTGCTGGCGAACGGGCCCAGCCACACTTTGTAGAGGTTGCCGGAGGCCGGCTGGCGCACCGACACCGGCAGGCGCAGCTGCTCGCGCAGGCGCTTTTCCAGGGCACGGGCGCCGTCCAGGGCCTGGAAGGCGCCGGCCTGCAGATACAGATCGCCCTCGCCGGCGTCGGCGGTGGCCGCGCTGGCGGTGGCCGGCGGCGGGCTGTCCACGGCGGCGCGCACCGCGGTGGGCACCCGGCCGTCGCTTTTGTTGGGGGTCGGATCGTTGCTGGCGGTCAGCGCCTCCACCCGCACCCGGCCGGTGCCGTGCTGCTCGATGCCCAGGCGCACGGCGGCGGCCCAGGACAGATCGATGATGCGGTCGGAGTGGAAGGGACCACGATCATTGACCCGCACCACCAGGCTTTTGCCGTTGTCCAGGTTGGTGACCCGGGCGTAGGTGGGCAGCGGCAGGGTGCGGTGGGCGGCGGTGAAGCGGTACATATCGAAGGCTTCGCCGCTGGAGGTCCGGTAACCGTGGAATTTGCGGCCGTACCAGGACGCCAGGCCCTCTTCATGGTAGCCCTCGGCGGTGGGCAGCACCTGGTAGGTCTGGCCCCACACCGTGTAGGTGTCCGGGTTGCCGTAGGCGCTGCGCGGTTCCACCTTGGGCACCGGCTCCGGCTGGGCGCTGACGTCCCGGCGCTCGTCCGGGCCGGCGTCCACGTTGTGCTTGTAGCGGTCGGAGCCCGGCGCCCCGGCCGCCGACCGGTCCGGCTTGGCGGCCGGGGACGGCGTGCCGGTGTCCGGCCCGGGGGCGGTGGCGCAGGCGCCCAGCGCCAGGGAGATGACCACAATCAGTAACGATCGCATCACGGCCGGGCGTCCTTCAGGGCGTCGGCGATGCGGTGGGAAAGCTGCAACACGGCCATGGCATAAAGCTCGCTGTGGTTGTAGCGGGTGATCACATAGAAATTGTCGGTGGCCAGCCAGAATTCATGGCCGTCCTCGCCGGTCAGGTCGAGCACCGCCACCGGCTGGCTGCCGGGCAGCCCGTGTTCCGACGTGTCGAAGCAGTACTGGCTGCTCAGCCTATCATCGCCACAGGACAGTGCCACTACGCCGTTTTTCCGGGCCTGATCCAGAGTAAAGGACGGCTTGTAGCCCGCTTCGGCCATTTTCGCGTAGCCGTCGCCGTCCACCCGGGCCCGCGCCGCCACCGGCAGACCGGGCTGCCAGCGGTGCTGCTTGAAGTAGTTGGCGACGCTGCCGATGGCGTCCACCGGGCTGTTGACCAGGTCGATGACGCCGTCGCCGTCGAAGTCCACCGCATAGGCTTCATAGCTGGTGGGGATGAACTGGGGAAAGCCCATGGCGCCGGCGTAGGAGCCAGTGATGGTGCCGGCGTCGATGTGCGCGTCGCGCTCCATTTTGAACAGGGCGACCAGCTGCTTGCGGAAGAAGGCGCCCCGGGGCGGGTAGTCGAAGCCCAGGGTGGTCAGGGCGTCGAGCACCCGGTAGCTGCCCTTGTGGCGGCCATAACGGGTTTCCACGCCGATGATGGCGAGGATGATTTCGCGGGGAATCCGGTATTCCCGTTCCGCCCGGTCCAGGGCCTCGGCGTGTTCCTCGGCGAACGCCACGCCCTGGCGCACCCGGTCTTCCTGCAGGAAGATGCGGCTGTACTCGGCCCAGGTCAGGGTTCGTTCCGCCGGCCGGGCAATGGCCTCGAGAATGCTGTCCTTGCGCTTGGCGTCGGCCAGCAGCTGGCGCACCCGGTCTTCGTCGAGGCCGTTTTCGCGCACCGCCTTCAGCACCTCCTTGGCCTCCGGATGCTCGGCGTAATTGGCGGTTTCGGCCCAAGCCGGAGCGGGACCGGCCAGGGCGGCACAGACGGCGAACAGCAGCCCGGTTTTTTTCACGTGGTTCTCCTCGGAAATCCTTGTCAGTAACTCATCAGTCGGCGATGGGTATGCATGGACATGAGCATGCCGAAACTGGCCATCAGGGTAACGATGGACGTGCCGCCATAGCTGACCAGCGGCAAGGGTACCCCCACCACCGGTAAGAGTCCGGACACCATCCCGACGTTCACAAAAATATAAATAAAAAAGGTCATGGTCAGCGCCGCCGCCAGCAGCCTCGAGAAGGTCTCCTGGGCCTGCCAGCTGATAAAGAAGCCACGCCCGACGATCACCAGGTAGACGATCATCAGCAGCACGAAGCCGGCCAGCCCGAATTCCTCGCCCAATACCGCCAGGATGAAGTCTGTGGACGACTCCGGCAGAAAATCCAGATGGGACTGGGTGCCGTCCAGCCAGCCCTTGCCGGTGACGCCGCCGGAGCCGATGGCGGTTTTCGACTGGATGATGTTCCAGCCGGCGCCCCGCGGGTCCGCCTCCGGATTGAGGAAGGTGTCCACCCGGCTGCGCTGGTAGTCGTGCAGTACGAAGAAATACATCAGCGGCGCCGCCACCAGCAACACCACCACCGCCAGCCCGATCAGCCGCCAGGACAGGCCGGCCACGAACAGCACCACCAGGCCGGCGGCGGCGATCAGGATCGAGGTGCCCAGGTCCGGCTGGATGGCGATCAGCACCACCGGCAGGAAGATCAGCGCCAGGGCGATCACCACGTCCAGCAGGCGCGGCGGCAGATTCCGCTCGCTGAAGAACCAGGCGACCATGGCCGGCACCGCCAGCTTCATGATCTCCGCCGGCTGGAAGCGGCCGATGCCGGGGATGTGCAGCCAGCGGGCGGCGCCCTTGGCCTCGAAACCGATCGCCACCACCAGAATCAGCATCACCACGCCGATGGCGTAGACCACCGGCGCCCAGAACCGGAAGCTGCGCGGCGGAATCTGCGCCACCACCACCATCAGGGTGGCGCCGGCGGCGATGCGCATGGCCTGGCGGGCCACCAGGTCCAGGCTGCCGCCGCCGGCGCTGTACAGCACCGTCAGGCCGCCCAGGGCCAGCAGCATCAGGGCCGCCAGCAGCGGCGCATCCAGGTGCAGGCGGGCGCTCAGGCCGTTGCCCAGGGTCACGCCGCCCTGGCCGGGCATCTGTCGCAGGTATTCCCGTACGCTCATGGCGCGGTCTCTCCAGCGGTGGGCGCCCGGGTCAGGGGCGCCGGCACGTCCAGTTCGCCCTGCTCGTTCAGCAGCCAGGCGTCCATCACCTGGCGCGCCACCGGGCCGGCGGTGGAGCCGCCGTGGCGGCCGTTCTCCACCAGCACCGCCACGGCGATGGCCGGCTCGTCCACCGGCGCGAAGCTGATCAGCAGGGCATGGTCGAGCAGCCGTTCGGCCAGCTCTTCCTCGTTGTAAGTCTCTTCCTGGCCCACCGAGAACACCTGGGAGGTGCCGCTCTTGGCGCCCATCCGATAGGGCGCGTCCTTGGCCATCACCCGGGCGGTGCCGTGATTGCCGTGCACCACCTCCTCCATGGCGTGCTCCATGCGCAGCCAGTCGCGGTCGTCGTTGAGCTGGATGTCCGGTCGCGGCGGCGGGCGCAGTTCGTCGGCGGCCAGGGTGGGCGTTACCTGTTTGCCCTGGTGGGCGAGGATGGCGGTGGCGGTGGCCAGCTGCAACGGCGTGGCCAGCACGAAGCCCTGGCCGATGCTGGCGTTGATGGTGTCGCCATGGAACCAGGGCGTGCCCCGGGCGGCGCGCTTCCATTCCTTGGAGGGCAGCAGGCCGGCGGACTCATTGAGCAGGTCGATGCCGGTGGGCTGGCCCAGGGAGAAATCGGACAGGAAGTCGTGCATGCGGGCGATGCCCAGCTTGAAGCCCAGATCGTAGAAATAGGTGTCGCAGGACTCCACCACCGCCTTGGTCATGTCCACCCAGCCGTGCCCCCAGCGCTTCCAGTCCCGGTAGCGGTGCGGGTTGTCCTCCAGCTGGTAGTAGCCCGGATCGAAAATGGTGCGCTGCCAGTCGGTGACGCCGGCGTCCAGGCCGGCCAGGCCGATAAAGGGCTTCACCGTGGAGCCCGGCGGGTAGCGGCCCTGCAGGGCGCGGTTGAACAGCGGGTTGTCGTGGTCTTCCCGGTAGCGGGCGTAGTCCTGGTGGGAGATGCCGTTGACGAACAGGTTGGGCTCGAAGCCCGGCCGGCTGACGAACGCCAGCACGCTGCCGTCCCGGGGGTCGATGGCGACCACCGCGCCGCGCCGGTCGCCAAGGGCGTCGTAGGCGGCCCGCTGCACCTTCATGTCCAGGGTCAGGCGCAGGTTGGCGCCGGGCCGCGGCGGCTGTTCCTCCAGCACGCGCAGAATCCGGCCCCGGGCATTGGTCTCCACCTGGCGGTAGCCCACCTTGCCGTGCAGGCGCTGCTCGTAATAGCGCTCGATGCCGGTGCGCCCGTAGTAATGGGTGCCGGCGTAGTTGGACTGCTCGGTGAGCGTCATGGCGTCCAGATCCTCGGCGTTGAGCCGGTTCACGTAGCCGAGCACATGGGAAAACAGCTTGCCGTGGGGGTAGTGGCGCACCAGGTTGGCGGCCACCCGCACCCCGGGCAGGCGATGCTGGTTGACGGTCAGGCGGGCGATTTCCTCTTCGCTGAGACGGCCGCGCAGGGGGATCGGGTCCCAGGGCCGGCGCGGGCTGGCCAGGCGCCGCCGGAAGCGTTCCAGATCGTCCGGCGCCAGGGTCACCAGTTCGCCGATGCGGGTCAGGGTGGCCTCCAGGTCGGGGACCTGTTCGATGATCAGCTCCACCGCGAAGTCCGGCCGGTTGGCGGCCAGAATCTCGCCGTTGCGGTCGGTGATCAGGCCGCGCGGCGGCGGCACCGCCTGGGTCTGCACCCGGTTCTCGTCGCTCAGGGTGGTGTAGCGGCTGTGCTGGGAGATCTGCAGCCAGGCCATGCGCCCCACCAGCACCAGCGACAGGGCGACCACCAGAAAGGCGGCCACCAGCAGGCGGAAGCTGAAAATCCGCTGCTCGTGATGATGGTCCTTGAGGGTCAGTGGTCGGCGCATGGATGCCCGTGGTTCGAATCGTTAGCGGTGATAAGGATGGCCGGCCAGCAGCGTCCAGCCCCGATACAGCTGCTCGGCCAGCAGCACCCGCACCAGCGGGTGCGGCAGGGTCAGCGACGACAGGGACCAGCGTTCATGGGCGGCGGCGGACACCCGCGGGCAGAGCCCGTCCGGGCCGCCCACCAGAATCGCCAGATCCTGACCCAGATCGCGCAGGGTCGCCAGTTTTTCGCTCAGCGCGGGCGTATCCAGCGCGCGGCCGGTGACCTCCAGGGCCACCCGGTGGGCGGTGGGGTGCTTTTCCAGCCGTTTTTCCAGCGCTTCGCCTTCCGCCCGCACCAGCGCGGCGGTGTCGCCCCTGGAACGTTTAGGCAACGGAATCTCCTCAAGTTCCAGACGCATGTCCGGCGGCATTCGTTTCTGGTATTCGCGGAAGCCGTCGTTGACCCAGGCGGGCATTTTGGTGCCGACGGCGAGAAGGTGAATGCGCAAGGCTAGGCTCTCCCAGACACTGGCTCGGACACGGGTTCGCGACCCGGGAACAAGAACGCGGCGAAGCGCCGCACCGGCGGGGACCGCCGGTTTCAATGGTCGCGCTGGTCGCGGTCCGGGTGGTGGTCCGGGGTCTTCCAGAGCCGCTCCAGGTCGTAGAACTCGCGGGTGGCGGGCAGCATCAGATGCACGATCACGTCGCCCAGATCCACCAGGATCCACTCCGCGCCGCGCTCGCCTTCGGTGCCCAGGGGCGCGTAGCCGGCCTGCTTGGCCTTTTCCATCACGTTGTCGGCCAGCGCCTTGACGTGGCGGCTGGAGGTGCCGCTGGCGATCACCATGTCATCGGCCACGCTGGTCATGGCGCGCACGTCCAGGCTGGCTACGTTCTTGGCTTTCAGTTCTTCCAGGGCGTCGAGCACCAGATCCAGCAAAGGGGGTTGGGAACTCATGGGGCCTCGTTCGGTACGTGCACAGGGTTGTCGGCGGTGTCGCCGCGATGAGCGGACTGATTATACAGCCCATGGCGATGGATATGGGCGCGCACCGCCGGGGTCAGCAGCGGACTGTCGCCGTGGGCGCGCAGGGTCTCGCGAATGTCGGTGGCGGCCACGTCCAGCACCGGCCGGGCCAGCATCAGCCGACGCCCGGCCGGGCGGGCGCGCAGCAGCCGGCCGCCGGCCCGCGGGAAGGCGCGCTGCACCCGCAGCGGCGCCGGCGCCGCGCCGGGGCGCGGCACCACCGCCAGGTGACAGAGGGCGGCGTATTCCCGCCAGCGGTGCCAGCGGTCCAGATGGGCGAAGCTGTCGGCGCCGACCACGAACACCAGCGGCCGCCGGCCGATCAGGCGCCGGAAATGCTTCAGGGTGTTCAGGGTAAAGGAGGGCGCGCCACCCCGTTCGCGCAGCTCCCAGTCGTCGGCGACCAGCTGCGGATAGCCGGCGCAGGCCTGGCGCACCATGGCCAGGCGCTGGGCGCCGCTGGCCTGGGGCTGGGCCCGGTGCGGCGGCACCGCGTTGGGCAGCAGGTGCACCGGCGCGTCGCCCAGGGCCCGCGATACCGCCAGGGCGGCGCGCACATGGGCCCGGTGAATCGGGTCGAAGGTGCCGCCGAACAGAATCAAGGGGCGGGCGCTTTCACGCATCACGCATCACGCTGGCACGCTTTGGGGTTGGCGTGCCGCGTGCAAGCGTGCCGCGTGCTTGCGTTATTGGCGTACATGGCCGTCGCCGAACACCACCCACTTCTGGCTGGTGAGCCCTTCCAGGCCCACCGGACCCCGGGCGTGCAGCTTGTCCGTGGAGATGCCGATCTCGGCGCCCAGACCGTACTCGAAGCCGTCGGCGAAGCGGGTGGAGGCGTTCACCATCACCGAGCTGGAATCCACCTCCGCCAGGAAACGGCGGGCGTGGCTGTAGTTCTCGGTGATGATCGACTCGGTGTGCCCGGAGCTGTAGCGATGGATATGGTCCATGGCCTGGTCCAGGTCGTCCACCACGCGGATGGCCAGCACCGGCGCCAGGTATTCCTCTTCCCAGTCGGTCTCGGTGGCCTCGGCCACGTCGTCGCCCAGCAGTTTGCGCGCCCGCTCGCAGCCGCGCAGCTCGACGCCGGCCTGACGGTACTGGTCGGCCAGCTCCGGCAGCACGCGCTCGGCGATGCCGGCATGCACCAGCAGGGTTTCCAGGGTGTTGCAGGTGCCGTAGCGCTGGGTCTTGGCGTTGTAGGCCACCTTCACCGCCTTGGCCGGGTCCGCGTCCGCGTCGATGAACACATGGCAGTTGCCGTCCAGGTGCTTGATCACCGGTACCCGCGCCTCGGCGCTGATGCGCTCGATCAGGCCCTTGCCGCCACGGGGCACGATCACGTCCACGAACTCGGGATGGCGGATCAACTCGCCCACGGCGGCCCGGTCGGTGGTCTCGATCACCTGCACGGCGGTATCGGGCAGGCCGGCTTCACGCAGGCCGGCGCGCAGGCACTCGGCGATTGCCTGGTTGGAGTCGATGGCTTCGGAACCGCCACGCAGAATCGCCGCGTTGCCGGATTTCAGGCACAGAGCAGCGGCGTCGATGGTCACGTTGGGGCGGGATTCATAGATGATGCCGATCACGCCCAGGGGCACGCGCATCTTGCCCACCTGAATGCCGCTGGGGCGGAAGTTCAGATCGGTGATCTGGCCCACCGGATCGGCCAGGGCGCTGACCTGCTCCAGGCCCTCCACCATGCCGTCGAAGCGGGCCGGGGTCAGTTCCAGACGGTCCAGCAGGGCCGGGTCCAGGCCATTGTCGCGACCACGCGCCAGATCGCGCTGGTTGGCATCGAGAATGGCACTGCGATGGGCGCGCAGCGCGGCGGCGATGGCGCCGAGCGCGGCGTTCTTCTCGCCGGTGGTGGCCCGGGCCATGGCCCGGGAGGCGGCGCGGGCCTGCCGGCCCACGTCGGCCATGTACTGCTGGATATCCATGTGAAACGCCTGTCGGGAAAACGAAAAGGCGCATTATACGGGGTTCCGGGCGGGCCGCGAAACAGCCCTGAACCGCGCTGGTAGGGGGAATCAGGCCGCCTCCGCCTCCAGGATGCGCACCATGGGCGTGCCCCGGGTGCGCGGGATCGGCAGAGCCTCGTAGTAATCCGCCGGATCGTGCACGGTCAGCGCGGCGAAGCCCTGCTCTCGGAAGTCCGCCCCGGTGGCCCGGTCGGAGTCGAAATGAAAGGCCACGTTACTGCGCGACAGGGCGCCCAGCAGCCCGCCCAGGGTCTTCAGGGTGCGGTGGAAGCGCATGTTGGCGTACAGCGGGTAGTTGTCGGTGAGGTAAACGCCGCGCGGAAACGCCTTCAGCCCCTCGGCGAGCCGCGCCCAGAACGGGCTGATGGTGGCCAGATCGAAATAGTTGATCAGCCCCTCGGTGACCACCGCCACCGGCCGCGCCGGGTCCAGGCGGCGGAGCAGGGCGGCGACGCTGTGCTCGCCGTCGGCCACCAGAATGTTCACGGTCTCCACCCGGTGCCGGTCATCCAGGGTGCCCTGGCGGGCCAGCAGCCGCTGCTTGCGCCGCGCCATGTCCGGCAGGTCCGCCTCCACATAGTCGATGCCGGGATGGCGAGCGCGCAGCCGGCTGCCGCGCGGGCTCAGCCCGCAGGCGATCTCCACGATCTGCAGATCCGGATGGTCGGCGATCAGCGCTTCCAGGCGCGCGTCGATCAGGTGATGACGCTGCAGCAGAAAGGTGCGGATGTTGCCGCCCATCAGCCGCTTGCCGACCGCTTCGAACGGCGTCATGGCGCCGTACAGCAGGGCCCCGGCGGGGGTGCGGAAACCGGGCCCGGACAGGCCGTTGCGCACCCACACCTGGCCGGTATAGAGGGCGGTAAAGCTGATCGAGGAGGTATCGAGACGTTGGGCCATAAAGTGCTTCACGCGGCAAGGGGCATTCCCGCGACCCTAACAAAGCCGCCGGCTCCGCGCGGGCCAATCGGTGGCGCCGGAATGGCCGGTTTCCCGATGCCCTGAGAGCGGCGGATTACCCGGGCCGGGAGCGATTCGAGCAGAAAATCTGGCCGGTTCCGTGGCCGGTTGGCGGGCTACTTTTCCAGGATCGCGGGCAGCGGCTGGCCGCACAGGCGCAGGATCAGGCCGGCCAGGTATTGCCAGGGGTCGCCGGGGCCCATGCCCTTGATCGCCTGGTCGGCGCGGATCGCCAGGGCCTGGGCGCGGTGCAGCTGGCGCGGCGGCAGCTGGCGGGCGCGGGCTTCCAGGGCGCGCAGCCGTTGCGGCGGCAGGCGCGGTGGCTGGCCGCCGGTGACCAGGGCGTCCAGGGCGCGGATATCGCGGCCCAGGGCCCACAGCACCACCGGCGCCTCCACGCCTTCGGCGCGCAGGGTGCGCAGAATGCGCAGGGCCCGTTGCGCGTCGCCGCGACCGGTGGCGTCGGTGAGGTCGAAGGGGGTGTAGCGGCTGGAGTCACCCACCGCCTGCTGCACGGTGTCGGCGCTGACCCGGCCGTCCTCGGTGAGCAGGGCCAGTTTGTCCACTTCCTGGGCGGCGGCCAGCAGGTTGCCCTCGCTGCGCTGGATCAGCAGTTCCAGGGCGTCGTCGTCGATGGCCAGGCCCCGGCCGGCCAGCCGGTCGCGCAGCCAGTGTTGCAGTTGCTTGCCTTCCACCGGCCAGATTTCCAGCACCGCGCCGCTGCCTTCCACTGCTTTCACCCAGGCGCTGTTCCAGTCCTTGCGGCGGTCCAGCTTGGAGCAGCGGATCAGCAGCAGGGTGTCCGGGGAGGGCGGGTCGAGCAGATCGCGCAGGGTCTGGCTGCCGGCCTTGTCCGGCCGCTTTTCGCCAAGCACCACTTCGAGAATGCGGCGGCCGCCGAACAGACTCAGGCTCTGGGCTTCGTTGCGCAGGGCGTTCCAGTCGATGCCGGTGTCGGCGCTGAAGCGGTGGCGCTCGTCGAAACCCTGGTCACGGGCGGCGGCGCGCAGCGCATCCAGGGCTTCGTCCTGCTGCAGCGGTTCGTCGCCGGCCACCAGATAGACCGGCAGCAGCTCGCCCTGCAGGTGCTTGGCCAGATGCTCCGCGCGCAGACGCATGGTTCAGTCCCGGATCTTGCGCGAGGCGTTGGCGAGCTGATTGATCAGCCGGTAGCTGATGTCCTCGATCAGATCGGTGCGCACCAGGTCCTCTTCGTCCGAGGTGGCGGTCACGTTGTCCGGCGAGTAGGCGAAGCTGCGGATCGCGGTAAGGCGGCGCGGCGGGTTGAGCATGGCGCCGGTGTCCCGGTCGATCAGCTGCCAGGTAATCTCGTAGCGCAGTTCGCGCTCGGCGGCCCGGCCCCGGTCGTCCACCGCCGCGGTGCGCTGGTTCCATTCCTCGTCGGTGATTTCCACCACGTAGGGGGACTGGTTGTGCACCAGCACGCCGTTGGGTTCGAGCAGGTCTTCCAGGGAGTAGCGCAGTCGCGCGCTGGCGCCCTGCAGGGTGATGCTCTCGAAGTTCGGCGTGGCGGTTTGCCCGCGCAGCTGCCAGCCGGAACAGGCGGACAGCAGCAGGGCGGCGAACAGCAGGGCGAGCGCGGGACGAAGGGACATGATCAGTTGGCCACGATATTGACGAGTTTGCCGGGAATCACGATCACCTTGCGCACCGTTTTGTCGTCGATAAAACGCTGCACATTGGGTTCGTCCCGGGCCAGTTGTTCCAGGGTGTCCTTATCGGCGTCGGCGGGCACCTCCAGCTTGGCGCGCACCTTGCCGTTGACCTGCACCACCAGTTCGAGGCTGTCCTTGACCAGGGCGCTTTCATCCACCGCAGGCCAGGGCGCGTCGATGGCCGCCTGATCGTGGCCCAGCGCCCGCCACAGGGTGTGCGCGGCATGGGGGATGATCGGAGAGAGCAGCAGCACCGCTGCCTCCAGGGCCTCCTGAACCACCGCCCGGCCAGCGTCGTCGGCGGGCTGGAAGCGGCTGATGTCGTTGCACAGCTCCATGGCGGCGGCGATGGCGGTGTTGAAGGTGTAGCGGCGGCTGATGTCGTCGCTGACCTTCTGGATGGTTTCATGGGTCTTGCGGCGCAGGGCCTTGCCGTCATTGTCCAGCGCGGACAAATCCAGGGCCGGCGCGGGGCCGCCCTCGACGTGCTCCGCCACCAGCCGCCACAGGCGCTTGATAAAGCGGTGGGCGCCTTCCACGCCGGCGTCGTTCCATTCCAGGGATTGCTCCGGCGGCGCCGCGAACATCATGAACAGGCGCACGGTGTCGGCGCCGAATTCCTCGATCATCGCCTGCGGGTCCACGGTGTTGCCCTTGGACTTGGACATCTTGGCGC
Source organism: Alcanivorax sp. (assembly GCA_022449455.1). GTDB lineage: Bacteria > Pseudomonadota > Gammaproteobacteria > Pseudomonadales > Alcanivoracaceae > Alloalcanivorax. The sequence continues at coordinate 74,186 of JAKUPL010000021.1, forward strand.
CGTCCTTGAGCACCATGCCCTGGCACAGCAGCCGCTTGAACGGTTCGTCGGAGGCCACCAGCCCGGCGTCGCGCAGCAGCTTGTGGAAGAAGCGCGAATACAGCAGATGCAGAATGGCATGCTCAATGCCGCCCACGTACTGGTCCACCGGCAGCCAGTAGTTGGCGCGCTCCGGGTCGAGCATGGCGCTGTCGTCGTCCGGGCAGGTAAAGCGGGCGGCGTACCAGCTTGATTCCATGAAGGTGTCGAAGGTGTCGGTCTCGCGGGTGGCGGGCTGGCCGTTGTATTCGGTTTTCGCCCACTCCGGGTCGGCCTTGATCGGCGAGGTGACGCCGTCCATTTCCACGTCTTCCGGCAGCACCACCGGCAACTGGTCCTCGGGCACCGGCACCTGGGTGCCGTCTTCCAGGGTCAGCATGGGGATCGGCGCGCCCCAGTAGCGCTGGCGGGACACGCCCCAGTCGCGCAGGCGATAGTTGACTTTGGTTTCGCCCAGGCCGCGCTCCGCCAGCCAGGTGGCGATGGCGTCGAACGCCTGGGCGGAGGTGAGCCCGTCGAATTCGCCGCTGTTGACCAGCTTGCCCTTGGCGGTGAACGCCTCGGCGGCCAGGTCGATGGGCTCGTCGCCGGCGGGCTCGATCACCGGCTTGATCGGCAAATCGTATTTCCGTGCGAATTCGAAATCGCGCTGGTCATGGGCGGGTACCGCCATCACCGCGCCGGAGCCGTAATCCATCAGCACGAAGTTGGCGATCCACACCGGCACTTCCTCGCCACTGATCGGATGGATCGCGAAGCGGCCGGTGAAGATGCCTTTCTTCTCCATGGTGGCCAGATCCGCCTCGGCCACCTTGGTGTGGGTGCAGTCTTCGATAAAGGCGGCGATCCCGGGGTTGCCCTCGGCGGCCTGGCGGGCCAGCGGGTGCTGGGCGGCCACCGCCACATAGCTGACGCCCATCAGAGTGTCCGGGCGGGTGGTGTAGACGCTCAGCGCCTGCTCGCCGTCTTTCAGCGCGTCCTTCAGCGCAAAGTCCAGCTGCACGCCCTCGGAGCGGCCGATCCAGTTGCGCTGCATGGCCTTGACCTGTTCCGGCCAGCCGTCCAACTGATCCAGGTCTTCCAGCAGCTCGTCCGCGTAGGCGGTGATCCTGACGAACCACTGGGGAATGTCCTTGCGTTCCACCAGGGCGCCGGAGCGCCAGCCGCGGCCATCAATCACCTGCTCGTTGGCGAGCACGGTCTGGTCCACCGGGTCCCAGTTCACCGTGGACATCTTCTTGTAGACCAGGCCCTTCTCGTACAGCTTGGTGAAGAACCACTGTTCCCAGCGGTAGTACTCCGGGGTGCAGGTGGCCAGCTCGCGGCTCCAGTCGTAGCCGAAGCCCAGGCGTTTGAGCTGGCCCTTCATGTAGTCGATGTTTTCGTAGGTCCAGGCGGCCGGGGCGCTCTTGTTCTTCACCGCCGCGTTCTCCGCCGGCAGGCCGAAGGCGTCCCAGCCCATCGGCTGCAGCACGTTTCTGCCCTGCATGCGCTGGTAGCGGCTGATCACGTCACCGATGGTGTAGTTGCGCACATGGCCCATGTGCAGGCGGCCGGACGGGTAGGGGAACATGCTCAGGCAATAGAATTTTTCCTTGCCGGGCTGTTCGGTGACCTTGAAGCTGCCGGATTCTTCCCAGTGTTGCTGGGCTTCATCTTCTACCTGCTTGGGATGATACTGTGCGTCCATCGGATCTCTATGAGTCGGGGTGGCGATTGGAAAGCCCCATAGGATACATGAGCGGAAGGCGGGCAGACAGCGGATGCGCGGGGTGTTGATCACGGTGGTGCTGGGCGTGGCGCTGGTGGCGGCGACCCTGCCGGCCCTGGTGCGCCAGTTCTATGCGCCGGTGCCGGCGGCGGCCCCCGGGGCGGCACCGGCGGCGGTGGTGGTGCCCGGCGCCGGCCGCCAG
>JAKUPL010000022.1 GCA_022449455.1 Alcanivorax sp.
GGCCCGGATCGGCGGGCAGCGCCTGGTGGGATGGGCCGCCGTCCGCCAACCGATGGGCCGGGGCGTCGCCATCGGCCTTCGGCGTCGCGCCCTGTCCCGGCGGCGCCGCCAGCAGCAGCGCCAGCGCCAGAGTCAGCCACAGCGTTGGCCAGCCGCGCGGCACCGCCCGGGAGGCGGGTCGGGACGAATCCGAGGGGTGAGGGCGCCGGGCGTTCATGGGGACGGTCAGCGGTTATCCAATTGCATCTGGTAGGCCTCGGCGCGTTTCACATAGTCCTGGTAGGCGGGTAGGGCCACGGCGGCGAGGATGCCGATCATCGCCAGGGTCACCAGGCCCGCCGCCACCGCGCCGAGGATCACGCCGGTGCCGTTGGCCGGCGGGCGGGGGCCATAGCGATTATCGCCGGGGCTGCCCGGCACGAACAGCAAAATCAGCCCCAGCAGCAGATTCACCAGCGGCACGAAGCCGAGCAGGATCAGCCAGCCGCTGCGGTTCAGGTCATTCAGGCGGCGGATGCCATAGACGCAGGCGGCGAAAGTGGCCACCGCCATCAACAACAGTGCCACCACGCCGACCACGGCGGACGGCTCCGAGCGGCTGGCGCCGGCGGTCAGCACCGAGGCGAAGGTCAGCAGCAGGTACAGCACCAGCATCACCAGACCCAGGTAAGCGAAATAGCGCAGCCGACCCAGCCGGCCGCGGAATGCGAACGGCTCGGTGGTGGCCCGGGTCTGGGTGTCGTCGCCGGGCGCGGCGGGGGAGCGGTAGGGTTCGGTCATCGACGTTCCTTGTTCGGGTGGCCTATATCGGCCGGCATTTCGGCCCGAGCATAACCGGGCGCCGACGCCCTGGCCATCCGCCGCGCTCAGCTTAGCCAGGCTTTGAGGGCGCGACGCACGGCGGGCCAGCGGTTGACCAGCAGCGACAGAAAGATCATCAGGCAGCCGCTGACCTGCACGGCGGTCATGGTTTCTCCGAACCACAGCGCCGCGAACAGGGCCGTCCACATCGGCTCCAACACCAGGATCACCACCCCGTGGCTGTGCACCGACAGGCTCTGCGCATAGGTCTGCAGAAAAAAGCGGAAGGCGGTGCCCAGGGTGGCGCTGGCGATCACCCAGCCGGCCATGGCGCCGCTGAAGCCGGCCAGGGTGGCCCGCCAGGACTCCAGCGCCAGGCTGCCCAGGCCGGTGACCAGGCTGACCGTGAACATCACCACCGTGGTCAGGGCCAGTGCCGGCACCCGTCGGCGGGTGGTGACCGCGCCGGAGGCGGCGGTGCGCACCGCGTCGTTGGCGGCGCGGGTATTGAGGGTGAAAAACAGGGCGAACATGGCCGCCGCCGCCACGTAGAACCATTGCCCGGGCTCGGCGCGGAAGCCGCCCTCCAGGGCCAGCAGGGCCAGGCCCGAGGCGGCCACCGGCAGCGCCACCCAGGTGCTGGCCGGCGGCTGTTCCTTGAACACCAGCCGCGCCATCACCGGCACCAGCACCACCCCGAGACTGGTCAGAAAGGCCCCTTCGCCCACGTGGGTGCCGAAGTTGAGGCCCAGAATCCAGAAGCTCATGGCCAACCCGAACACCAGCCCCACGCGCAGACTGCGCAGCAACTGGTCCCGGTCCAGGCGCAGCAGACGGGGCCAGGCCACCAGCGCCAGCACCAGGCCGGCCAGCAGGAAGCGCAGCGCCATGAACAGCAAGGGCGGCATCAGCAGCACCGCTTCCTTGGAGAAGATCCAGCTGATGCCGGCCAGCAGGGTGACCGCCACCAGAACCAGGTCGGCGCGACCGCTGGCGGCGCTCATCGGTGGGGCTTCCGGCGCGGGGCCAGGGGCATGACGTTCTCCGGGCGGGGAGGGAGGGGCGCGCATTCTAGCAGAGCGGGGCGCCCGGGCGTGAAAAAACCCCCGCCGGTATCTCCCCAAGCGGGCCGGACCTTGCTAAGTTGGGCGCCCGTTACCCGGGGAACCGGCGGTGCCCGCTTCCCGGCCCGGTTTGTGTGCCCTCCGGCACTTCGTTAAGAGGCGTTGGAGGCGTTGTTTGAGAGCCAAGAGGACCCCCATGACCACCGAGGCCATTCGCGTCGAGGATTTTTACGAACCGGCGGTGTTCCGTCGCATCAAGGACCTGGCGGACACCAAGGAGACGCCCTTCGTGGTGATCGACACGGAAACCGTGGGCCGGCATTACGATCAGTTGATCGGGCAATTTCCGTTCGCGCGTATCCATTACGCGGTCAAGGCCAACCCGGCCGAGGAACTGATTACGCTGCTGCGTGACCGGGGCGCCAACTTCGACATCGCCTCCATCTACGAGCTGGACAAGGTGATGAACCTGGGCGTGGCCGCCGAACGCTGCATCTTCGGCAACACCATCAAGAAAGCCCGTGACATCCGCGCTTTTTACGAGCGCGGCGTGCGCATGTTCGCCACCGATTCCGAGGCGGACCTGCGCAATATCGCCAAGGCGGCGCCGGGCTCCCGGGTGTATGTGCGTATCCTTACCGAGGGCACCCACACCGCCGACTGGCCCTTGTCGCGCAAATTCGGCTGCCAGACCGACATGGCTCTGGACCTGATGATCCTGGCCCGCGATCTGGGGCTGGAACCCTACGGCGTGTCCTTCCATGTGGGATCCCAGCAACGGGACATCGGTGCCTGGGACGCCGCCATCGGCAAGGTCAAGATCATGTTCGAGCGGCTCCGCGAGGAGGTCGGCATCGAGCTGAAGATGATCAATCTGGGCGGCGGCTTCCCCGCCAACTACATCGCCAAGACCAACGATCTGGAGACCTACGCCTCCGAGATCATCCGCTTTCTCAAGGAAGACTTCGGCGAGCAGCTGCCGGAGATCATTCTTGAACCGGGTCGTTCCCTGATCGCCAACGCCGGCGTACTGGTCAGCGAGGTGGTACTGATTTCGCGTAAATCCCGCACCGCCCTGCAGCGTTGGGTGTTCACCGATGTGGGCAAATTTTCCGGCCTGATCGAGACCCTGGACGAAGCCATCAAGTACCCGATCTACACCGAGAAAAAAGGGGAAATGGAAGAGGTGGTGATCGCCGGCCCGACCTGCGACAGCGCCGACATCATGTACGAAAACTACAAATACGGCCTGCCCCTGAATCTGGCCATCGGCGACCGCCTGTACTGGTTTTCCACCGGTGCCTACACCACCAGTTACAGCGCGGTGGAATTCAACGGCTTTCCGCCGCTGAAGAGTTACTACATCTAGACCCGGGCCGTGCCCTCGGCACGGCCCTTCCCGCGGCGGTCCCGGTGGGCCGCATCCGCGTCCTCCTGCTCATATGACGGGACGTTCCAGGGCAAATCGCTTTACGGCCCGCAACCAAAAAGGGCAAGCTTCAAGACCTGATTTTTTCAGGTTGTTGGGGAAACAGGATGTTCAAACAGGCCAGGAAATGGCTGGAAGACCGCAAGCTGTCGCGGCTGCCGGTGAGCCGCGAACAATGGGAGCAGGCCGTGGCACCGTGGCCGGTGGCGGCCCGGTATCAGGGGCCCGACCGTGAGCGTTTGTACGACGCGGCGCTGCGCTTTTTGCTCCGCAAGGAGCTGGCCAGCGGCGGTGGCTTCGAGCTGAACGACGCCCAGCGGCTGCTGATCGCCACCATGGCGGTGGTGCCGGTGCTGGAGCTGGGGCTGGACTGGTACGACGGCTGGTACACGGTGATCGTCTATGAAGACACCTTCGTGACGCCGGACGGTGGCATGGACGAGTTCGGCGTGGTCCATGAAGAGGGCCGGGCGCTGGCCGGTGAAGCCTGGTTGCAGGGGCCGGTGATCCTGTCCTGGGGCGATATTTTGCAGGCCAGTTCGGAAGACGGCTACAACGTGGTGCTGCACGAACTGGCCCACAAGCTGGATATGCTCGACGACGGCCCCAACGGGGCGCCGCCGTTGCATGCGGGCATGGATCGGCACCGCTGGCACGAGGTGTTCACCAACGCCTGGCAGGCCCTGCAGGGGGCGGAGCAGCGCGGCGAGGCGTTTCTCGATCCCTATGCCCTGGAAGACCCGGGCGAATTCTTCGCCGTGGCCACCGAGAGCTTCTTCGAGTCGCCGGATTACCTGCGCGGCGTGCTGCCCGAGGTGTACGACCAGCTGGCGCTGTTCTATCGCCAGCGGCCCTCCGGCTGATCGCGGTTCAGTACTCCCGACCGTTACTCCAGCAACCGGGCCAGACGCCGCCGCAGGGCGGCGTTTTCCCGGCGCAGTCGCTGATTGTCCTCGATCAGTTCCAGGGCCAGGGCCACGCCGCTCCAGTCCATGGCCAGGTCCCGGTGCAGACGGGCCGCCCGGGTCACGATCACGGTGACGGTTTCGTCGAACAGCCAGTGTGGATCCCGGGCCTCCGGTTCGATGATGCCCAGTTCCACGATCTCGGTGACCGTGGCCACCGGCAGGGCCACCCGGCGGGACAGTTCTGTGAGGGTCAGTCGGCGGACGCTGTTGTTCATGCCATCACTCCCAATCGGCGCGCGGGTCGAAACCGCTGTGCTCGGCAAGCTGCCGCCACAGGGCCTGGCTGCGTTCATCGTTGCGGTCGGGCATCACCACCTTGAGCACGGCGTACAGATCGCCGGCCCCTTTCTTGCCGCTCAGCCCCTTGCCACGCAGGCGCAGGCGTCGACCGTTCTGACTGTTGGCGGGCACGGTGACGCTGATCCGTCCGCCCAGCGTGGGCACCGACACCTTGCCGCCCAGCGCCGCTTCCCAGGGCGCCACCGGCACGGTGACGATCAGGTCGTGGCCGTCCACGTCGAACAGCGGGTGGGGCACCAGCCGCACCCGCAGGTACAGGTCGCCGGGCTCGCCGCCGTCGGCGCCGGGGGTACCCTGGCCCTTGAGACGGATGCGTTCGTTGTCGCCGGTGCCGGCGGGGATGGTCACATTGAGGGTGCGATCACCGACGCGGATCTGCTTTCGGGTGTCCGCCACCGTGTCTTCCAGGAACAGCGGCATTTCCACTTCCAGGTCGCGGCCCGGGCGGGGCCCGGCCCGGCGCCCGAAGCCGCCGCCGAAGATGGATTCGAAGAAGTCCGAGAAGGCGCCGTCGTCCTCGAAGCGGGCCTCGCCACCGCCGGCGCCGGGGCGAAACCCCTGCCAGCCCGGCGGTGGCTCGAAGCCGCCGCCGCTTTGCCGGTACTGCCGCAGCCGGTCGTACTCGGCGCGCTTTTCCGGATCCTTGAGGGCGTGATAGGCCTCGGAGACTTCCTTGAACTTGCGTTCAGCGTCGTCGTCGCTGCTCACATCGGGATGATATTGCCGCGCCAGTTTGCGGTAGGCGCTTTTGATCGCCTTGTCGTCCGCGTCCGGCTCGACGCCGAGAATACCGTAATAGTCCTTGAACTCCATGCTCGCCACGACTCCCGTGCCGGTGGTTTCCAGTGTCCTTTTTATGGCGGCGCCTTGCCCTTTTACAAGCCTTTACCCGGTGCCCGGGGCCGCTTTTCAGAAAGCAATGCTATCTTTACACCCATCACGGGTTATTGACTTAAAACAGTGACGAAAATCAGCGAGTTGGGCCAGGGAGAAGGAGAGCCGCTTGAAGATTCTCGATAGCACCTTGTTCTACACACAGTCGAGCGGCGGGGTGCGGACCTATATCGATGCCAAGCGCCAGGCGCTGCTGCGTCGGGGTGATATGAGCCATAAGGTGGTGCTGCCGGGGGCGGGGGTCCGGTTCGACCGGGACTTCGTGCAACTGCCGGCGATGCCGCTGCCGCTGGCGCCGGGCTACCGGTTCCCGCTGCGTCTGGGGCTGTGGGCCAATGTCATGGCCGGCCTGCAGCCGGATCTGATCGAGGCCGGCGACCCCTACACCCCGGCCTGGGCCGCCCAGCGCGCGGCCCGCATGCTCGACGTGCCGGCGGTGGGCTTCTACCACTCGGATCTGCTGTCACTGATTCATCATCGGGTGGGCGCCTTCCTGGACGCCGGGACCCGCGGTTACATCCGGCGCCTCTACCGGGGCTTCGACCTGGTGCTCAGCCCCAGCCAGCTGATGGCCCGCCGGCTGGCGGAATGCGGCGTGGAAGACGTCCAGGTGCAGCCCCTGGGCGTGGACCTGGAAGCCTTCCACCCGCAGCGCGCCAAGCCCGACGCCCGCCGCCGGCTGGGCATCGAGGACGACCGGCCGCTGCTGGTGTTCGCCGGGCGGGGCACCCAGGAAAAGAACATTCCGGTCCTGCTGGAGGCCATGCGCGCTCTGCCGGACTATCACCTGCTGCTGATCGGCACCGGGCTGCAACCGGACGCGCCGGACAATGTATCGGTGATCCACGAATTCTGCCCGGCACCGGAAGTGGCCGGCTGGATGGCGGCGGCGGACGCCCTGGTGCACGCCGGCGACCAGGAGACGTTCGGGCTGGTGGCCCTGGAGGCCATGGCCTGCGGCCTGCCGGTGGTGTGCGCCGACGCCGGCGCCCTGCCGGAAGTGGTGCCGGCCCGCTGCGGCCGCCATGCCCCGGCCAACGACGGCGGCGGTTTCGCCGAGGCGATCCGCGACCTGTTCGAGCACGACGATCCGGCGGCGTTGGGCCGGGCCGCCCGCGCTCACGTGGAATCCCGGCACAGTTGGGACACCGTGGTGGACAGCCTGCTGGGCCACTACCGCCGTGTGCTGGGCGTGTACGATCAACCTGTTTTGGCGCGAACCCATGAATCCCATCCCTGACGATCCCCGCGCGCCGGCGTTCATGCTTTCCCTGCATGACGTGGCGCCGCACAGTTGGCCGCTTTATCGCGCCTTCCTGACGGAACTGGAACAGGAAGAGGAGGGCGGTGAGCTGCGCTGCACGTTGCTGACCGTGCCGGACTTCCATCACTACGACGTGGCCGACCGCCACCCGGCCTTCTGCCGCGCCCTGCGGGCCCGCCAGGACGCCGGCGATGAGCTGGTGCTGCACGGCTACTACCACGAGGACGACGGTCCGGCGCCGCAAACGCCCCGGGGCCTGCTGCGCCGCCGGGTGCTGACCCACGAAGGCGAGTTCTCGGCGCTCAATCGTGGCGAGGCGGCGCGTCGTATCCGCGACGGGCTGGCCATGTTCTACGGCCAGGGCTGGCGCGCCGACGGCTTCGTGCCGCCGGGCTGGGTGACCAACAGCGACGGCCGCAACGCCATCCGTGAGGCCGGCTTCGCCTACCGCACCGACAGCGGCGCCATCTACCGGCTGCCGGATGAACGGCGCTGGCCGCTGCCCACCCTGGTGATGTCCTCGCGCAGCGCCTGGCGGCGGCGGCTGTTCATCCTGCTCAACCGCTGGCGCATGCTTTATTACCGCAACGCGCCGATTCTGCGCCTGGCCCTGCATCCGGTGGACCTGCGCCATGAGGAAAGCCGGCAATTCTGGCTCGACACGGTGCGCACCCTGCGCCAGGAGCGGCGCAGCGTGACCAAACGTCGCTGGTTGCTGGAGCAGAGCCGGCTGGAACAACCTCGAGCGGTACGGTGAGTCGCCGCTGGCGCTGGCTGCTGCTGGTCGCCCTGTTGATCGGGGCCACCGTGCCCCTGGTGCTGGGCGGCCCGGAGGCGTTCCATGACCTGCGCCGGGTGCCGGTGACCTGGCTGCTGGGTCTGCTGGCGATGATCGGCGTGTGCTGGAACCTGAACGCCTGGCGCCTGCGCCTGATGCTGAATGGCCGCGCCCCCCACATGAGCCACGGCGATGCGCTGATCACCACGGTGGCCACCGAGTTCAGCCTCAACGCCACCCCCGGCGGCAGCGGCGCGCCCTTCACCCTGGCGGCCCTGTTGTCCCGCCACGGGGTGGCGCCGTCCCACGCCACCGCCGTGCTGGCGGTGGATCAGCTCACCGATATGCTGGTGTTCGCCACCTTGCTGCCCACCGTGGCCCTGTACGGGCTGGCCCGCTATCTGGACTGGGGCGGCTGGTGGCAACTGGCGGTGCCGTTGGGGTTGTTGCTGGGCGGCCTGGCGGCGGTGGTGCTGACGGTGCGCTATCAGCGCCGGCTGCTGATCGGCTCCGGTGATCTGCTGGCCTGGCTGGGCATGCGACGCCGCCGCCGTTTCCGGCTGGCCCGGGCCACCCTGCGCTTCCGCCGTGGTCTGGAGGAGACCCTGGCGGTGCCGCGCCGCAAGCTGGCGCTGATGTTCGGGCTGTGTTTGCTGCATTGGCTGCTGCGTTATTCGGTGATCTATATCGCGGTGCTGGCGCTGGGCGAGCATCTGGACTGGGCCTACGGGTTTTTCGTGCAGATGGTGGCCATGGGCGCCGGCCATCTGACCCTGCTGCCGGGCGGGGCCGGCGGCGCCGAGGTCGCCGGCGCCGCCTTGCTGAACCCCTGGCTGGGCACCGTCACCGCCGCCACCGTGATCGTGATCTGGCGCTTCGTGACCTTCTACTGGTACCTGATCGTCGGCGCCCTCCTGATGCTCTACCTCGGCGCCCGCGAAACCCGCCCCCTGATGAACTGAGAAGTATCGTTCTCCAGCCGGGGCGCGACTCCGCAATGCGCTCAACGAAGCCGCCACCACTACCCACCCCGGTTCATCGTTGTTGGAACCCGGAACGGTTCCGCTACCTCGGAGCGGAGCTGTGTGGGTCCCTTCCGGGACCCTTTTTGGCAGGGATGCCAAAAACGGGAGCGCCCATGGACGGCTTGAGCGATCCCGGAAGGGACTCACACAGCTCCGCGTCCCGGATAAGGACCGACCAGCCGCAAAAAAGCCACGATGAACCATTAAAAAGCCCCGGACCTCGCGGCCCGGGGCACGCCCCCCAAGGGCGAACACGGAATCAGCGAAAAGGCTGCCTAGAGCGTGTACATAAAGGTGGGCCCGATGAACTCGGCGCCCTTGTCCTCGCCCACTTCCTCGGCCACCAGCCGATTGGTTTTCTCGTTCATCGCCAGAATCAGGTCCCGGTCCGGCTCCGGCTGAGCCGCCAGATTGTTGAGCTCGTGCGGGTCCTGCCAGGTGTCGTACAGCTCCAGGTCGTTGTGGGCGGTAAGGGTTTCCCAGTCCTCGGGTGTGTGATGGCTGTCCGGGCTGAAGTAGCGGGCGAACTTGTAGCGGCCGTCGAACACGCCCCGGTGCAGGCCCCGGTTGCCCAGCTCCGGGCCCAGGCGCAGCTGCTTGAGAAAGTCGCCCATCAGTTTCACCGGGGTGATCTCGTCGCCCTCGGTGACCAGACGGCGGGTGGCCTCCGGATCGGTGTAGAGCAGCACGCCGTAGGCGAACAGCACGCCCCGCTCGTCCCGGCGGGTGTGGCCGCCGTTGAGCACCGGGCTCAGGTCCACGCCGGGGGTGTCGGTCTTGCCCTGGCCCTCGGTGGCCAGACCCACCAGGGTGGGCAGCAGATCCAGGGTGGAGCCCAGGTTCTCCACGGCGCGGCCGCCGCGCACGTCCGGATGACGGATGATCAGCGGGATGCGGCTGTTTTCCTTGTAGACCATCGGCCCCTTCTGGCGCAGGCCGTGGGCGCCCGCCATTTCGCCGTGGTCGGCGGTGTAGACGATGATGGTGTTGTCCATCTGGCCGCTTTTTTCCAGCGCCCACAGCACCCGGTCCACCTGCCGGGACACGTCGCGCAGGCAGTTGTAGTAGTAGCTCTGGTTGGCCAGCCAGGCGGCCTCGTCGCCCTTGTCGATGCGGCCATAAATGGTATCGATCACATCGGCATAGGAATGGTGGCACCAGGGCTTGCCGGCCAGGGTCTCGCGGTGGAAGGAGGCGGGCAGGGGCAGGTGGGTCCAGTCCCGGTCGTAGAGCGGGTCGTTGGGCGCCGGCCGCAGCGGCGCCATGAACATGGGATTGGCCCGGGAGCGGTCCTGGGCCTCGCTGGTGGAGAAGAACATGATGTCGTGGGGATTGACGAAGTTCACCGCCAGCAGCCAGGGCCGGTCCAGCTTGCGGCTGTCGCGCATCAGCCACTGGCCGGCTTCGCCGGAGACCATGCGGTCCGCCAGATAGCCCTGCCATACCGAGCCGTGCACGTCGCCGGTCAGGTTGTAATCGTGGAAGCCATGGGGCTCCAGGGCGCGGCGCCGGCTCGGGTAGCTGCCGTACATCAGGCCGGGGCCGTCCTCAATGTCGGACAGATGCCACTTGCCCTTGTAGGCGGTGTGGTAGCCGAGCGCCTGGAACACGTGGCCCAGGGTCGGCAGGTCCGGGTTGAGGGTGGGGAACGGCGGCGCGTGCAGGTTGGCGGTCATGCCGGTGTGCATGGTGTGCTGGCCGGTGTACATCACCGAACGGGACGGCGAGCACGGGGAGGTGTTGGCGTGGTACCCGGTGAAGCCCACGCCCCGGGCCAGCAGTTTTTCATGGGCGGGCAGGTCCAGGGCGCCGGGCAGATCCGGCCAGCCGCGCTCCTGGTCGGACACCAGGAGCAGCACATTGGGCCGCTTGCCAGCGCCGCCGGTGGCGGCACGCAGGGCCGGGGCGGTGCCCAGGGCGGCGGTGCCCAGCGCCAGTTGTTTGAGCACGGTGCGTCGCGTGAAAGACGTCATGGTGTTACCTGCTTCGATGCCATCGTTGTTTTTCTGAGCGTTGTTTTTTGGAACGATGGACGGGAGTATGGCCAGATAACCCATGACTGGGGTTTATATATCCATGCCCTTCACGCCCGCTCGAAGGGTGCTAAGGTGCGCCGTTCGGCACCGCGACGGGGCCCGGGAGAGGCGCATGTGGCAATTGCAGCAACTGGTTCAGTTTCGGGCGGTGTACGAATACCGCAGCCTGTCGGCGGCGGCGCGGGCCCTGGGGGTCACCCAGCCGGCCCTGAGCCGCGCCCTGCAGAAACTGGAGGAGCAACTGGGCGCGCCCCTGTTCCAGCGTGACACCCGCTCCCTGCGCCCCACCGAGTTCGCCACCGCGCTGTACCGGCAGGCGTCCCGGGTGCTGCGGGAAAGCGCCGGTCTGGACCAGCTGGTGGAGCGCTTCCAGCAGGGTCGGGAAGGCCAGGTGCGTCTGGGATGCGGGCCGTTCGTGCCGGATCTGATGGCGCGGGAGCTGGTCCGCGCCATGGAACGGGCCGGCCTGAAGCTGCACCTGGACGTGCACACCGATCATTTCGAGGCGCTGAAGGAAGGGCTGTACGGCTACCGCTACGATTTCCTGCTCTATGACGTGCGGCGCCGGGACGATCTGCCCGACCTGGACGACGCGGTGGTGGAACCGCTGTTGAATCTGCCGCTGAAGATGGTGGCGCCGGCGGACTGGCTGCGCGGCGAGGCCCGCGCGGCCCTGGAGTCCGAGGCGGCGGCGCTGGACTTCGTGGCCGCCCGGCCCTGGGCCATGCCGCGGGTGTCGCCGGATTATGGCCGGCAGGCGGCGCCCTGGTTCCACCGTCTGCTGCAGGCGCGCCACGGCGCCGAATTCCTGATGCCGACCCTCAGTGCCTGCGTGGGGCTGTGCCGGGCCGGCCACGCCATCACGCTGGCGCCGGACGCCCTGATCCGTGAAGAGGTGGCGGCGGGCTGGCTGGTGTCGCTGCCGCTGGAGGTGGGCGCCACCGCCCAGACCTGCGCCTACCGGCTGCGTTCGCGGCCCCTGTCCCAGGCCGCCGGGCGGCTTTGGCGATTGCTGGCCGGCGGCGGCCTGGGGATGAGCGAGGAGACCCTCAAACCTTCGGCGTCGAGCCGATCCTCAGCAGACTGATCAGCGCCGCGGTCAGGGAAAACGCCGCCGCCATCAGCAAGGCGGGGGTGATGGCGTCGTCCATCAAGCCAAACATCAGGGCGGTGAGCGCCGCCCCCAGGGTCTGGCCGAGCAGGCGCGTGGTGCCCTGCATGCCACCGGCGCCACCGCTGCGCTGGCGGGGCGCCGAGCCGATGATGGCGCGGTTGTTGGGCGCCTGGAAAAAGCCGAAGCCGAAGCCGCACAGCGCCATGCAGGCGAGAATCACGCCCAGCGGCGCCTGGCTGGAGAGCACCGCCAGCAGCACCAGCCCCACCACTTTCAGCGCCAGCCCCAGGGAACACAGCAGGCCGATGGGATAGCGGTCGGCGAGCCGGCCGGCGATGGGCGCGGTAACCATGATCGCCGCCGGCCAGGGGGTCATCAGCAAGCCGGTTTGCACGGCGCTGTAGCCGAGCACATCGTGCAGATAGAAGGGCAGGGCGATAAAGGCGGCCATCTGGCTGGTGAACGAACAGAACGAGGTGCCGATGGCCAGGGCGAAGGGCCGGATGCGCAGCAGATCCACCGGCAGCATCGGCGCCGGCCGGGTCAGCTGCCGCCGTACCAGGGCGGCGCCCACCAGCAGGGCGGCGGCCAGGGCCACCAGCGCCGGCAGCGGCGACAGCCCATGGGCGAGCCCGTCCACGGCGCTGACCAGCAGACCGATGGCCAGGGCGTTGAGCAGGGCACTGGGCCAGTCGAAGCGGCGCGGATCGGTGGGCGTGCGCGGCAGGTTGCGTGACGCCAGGTACAGCGCCAGCAGCCCCAGGGGCACGTTGAAGGCGAACAGCCAGGGCCAGTCCGCGATCGACAGAATGCCGGCGGCCACGGTGGGGCCGAGCCCGGAGGACAGCGCCACCACCATGGCGGTGAGGCCGATGCCCCGGCCCAGGGAGCGGGTCGGATAAATAAAGCGCACCAGGGCGGCATTGACGCTCATCACGCCGGCGGCGCCCAGACCCTGGAAGAAGCGGGCCACCGCCAGGGTGACCAGGGAATCCGCCAGGGTGCAGACCAGGGAGGCGATCACGAACAGGCCCAGCCCAAGGCGGTAGATGCGCCGGTAGCCGACGATGTCGCCGAGCGAGGACAGCGGCAGCAGGGTGGTGGCCACCGCCAGCAGGTAGGCGTTGACCACCCACACCACCTGGGAGCGGCTCACGTCCAGGCTGTCGGCGATGGTGGGCAGGGCCACGTTGACGATGTTGCTGTCCATCACCGACAGGCCGATGCTGGTGGCGATGGCGAGCATGGCCAGGCGGCGTTGCCGGGCCGGCAGACCGTCGTGCTCGGGACGGTCCGCGGAGGTACTGCTTTCGGCCAAGAAGGGCTCCCGGTGGGGTTCGGAATCGACCCCGCATCATACGCCTTTATGCGCAGGCGTGCTCAGCTCTCCGCCCGTCGCAGGGCCTCCCGCACCGCCGCCGGGGTGATCGGCAGATGGCGCAGGCGCACCCCCACCGCCGCGTGCAGGGCGTTGGCGATGGCCGGCGCCACCACCGTGGTGCCCGGCTCGCCCAGGCCCACCGGCACCTCGGTGCTGTCCACCAGTTCGATCTCGATCTCCGGCGTGTCCATCATGCGCAGCGGCGCGTAGCGGTCCAGATTGGTGTCCGCCACCCGGCCATTCTTGAACTCGGTGCCTTCGTAGAGCGCCATGGACAGGCCCCAGAGCGCGCTGCCCTCCACCTGGGCGCGGGCGCCGTTGGGGTCGACCACGGTGCCGCAGTCCACCACCAGCCAGATTTTGTGCACGTCCACCCGGCCGCTGTCGCGGTCCACGCTCAGATGCACCGCGCCGCCCACCCAGGTGGGCATGCTGCGCGACTGGCCGTAGGTGGTGGCGATGCCGATGGCGCTGTCGGCGGGCAGATCGTCACGGCCGTAGCCGGACAGCGCCGCCACCCGTTCCAGCACCGCCGCCTGGCGGCGGGCGCCGCCCACGGAGTTGGGCGCCTGACCGGCGTTGCGGCCCTCCGCCTTGAAATGGTCCAGGCGGAAACGCAGCGGGTCCTGGCCGATATGGCGGGCCGCCTCGTCCATAAAGCTTTCCACCGCGAAGTTGGTCCAGCCCGGCGACACGGAACGCAGCCAGCCCGGGCGGAAGGTGTGCTCCGCCAATTCGTTGGAGATCGCCCGGGCCCGTTGCGCGCCGACCCCGTACCAGTGGTCGATGCCGTCCGAGGAAAACGGATCGTAGGGCTCGCCGTTGACGCCCTTGGGCATGAAGGCGGGCATCATCACCTTGGTGGGCCAGCCGGACACCACCGCGCTGTCCATGCCCACCACCCGCTTGTCGGCGTCGAACGCCATGCGCAGGCGCGACAGGGTGGGCGGGCGCACGCTGTCAAAATGACTGTCGTCGGCGCGGGTCAGGATCATCTTCACCGGCCGGCCGTCGAGGGCCTTGGAGGCCAGCGCGGCGGGAATCGCATAGTCGCCGTTGAGACGGCGGCCGAAGCCGCCGCCCAGCAGGTAGGTGCGCATCACCACCTGGTCCTCGTCCACGCCCAGCGCCTTTTGCAGCCAGGGCAGGCACAGGGACTGCCACTGGTTGCCGGTGTGCACTTCCCAGACGCCGTCGTCGTTGCGGAACACCAGGGCGTTGACCGGTTCCAGCTGGAAATGCAGCACCGTCTGGGTGGTGTAGTCGGCCTGGAAGGTGTCGGCGGCGCCCTTGAACACCGCGTCCACGTCGCCGCTGTCGCCGGTATCCAGTATCGAGCCGGCGTCCGCATCATCCGCCAGGCGACGGTTTTCCGCCTGGATCTCCGCCTCGTTGACCCGGGTGGCGTCGCCGGTCTGGTAGGACACCTGGATGCGGCCGGCGGCCTGCCGCGCCGCCCAGTGGCTGTCGGCGATCACCATCGCCCAGCCCGGCGCGGTGCCCGAGGGGTCGTCCAGTTTCAGGGTTTGCCGGTAACCCTTGATGTCCTTGGCGGCGCTGTCGTCGATGGCGGTGATGGCGCAGTCATAGCGGGTGGGCGGCAGAATCGGCACGGCATGGACCATGCCCTCCCGGTGGGCGTCGATGCCGTAGATGGCCTGGCCGTTGGTCTTGGTATCGATGTCCAGGGCCTTCAGGTCCCGGCCCAGCAGGGTCAGTTGATCGTGGGGTTTGAGCGGCAGCTCCTTGAGCTCGTCCTCGCTGAACTGACGGTCCAGACCCCGCCGGACCAGCTCGCCGAAGCCGATGTCGCGGCCGCCGGCGCGGACCCGGCCGTCGGCCACGGTCACGGCGCTCGCCTTGACGCCCCACAGGGCGGCGGCTTTCTCCGCCAGCGCCAGGCGGCCGGCGGCGCCGGCTTGCCGGTAGACCGGCCAGCTTTGCCACACCGACCAGCTGCCGCCGGTGACCATGGTGCCCCACTTGGGATCGCTGTCCACGTGCTCGATGTGCACGTCCTCCCAACGGGCGCCCAGCTCATCGGCGAGGATGCGGGCGATGGCGGTGCCCACGTGCTGCCCCATCTCGGCGCGGATCACGTTCACGTTGACGCGGCCTTCGGTGTCGATCCAATACCAAAGGGTGGGTTCGAAGCGCTGTCCGGCGGCTTCCAGCGGCTGGCCGTCGGCGGCTTGTGGGTTCATCGCCGCCAGCCCGGCGCGGGGAAAACCGAACACCGCGCCGGCGGCGCACATGGACACCAGAAAGGCACGCCGGCTCAGACGGGGCGTGGACGGGCCTTGGTCGGGCAAGCGGCGTGAATCAAGCGTGTCAGCCATGGGCGCTGGCCTCCTTCATGGCGGCGGCGGCATCACGAATGGCGCCACGGATGCGCGGGTAGGTCATGCACCGGCAAAGGTTGCCGGTCATCACCGCGTCGATGTCGTCGTCGCTGGGGTTCGGCATGTCCTTGAGCAGGGCCGCCGCCTGCATGATCTGACCGGACTGGCAGTAGCCGCACTGCGGCACCTGTAGCGCCCGCCAGGTCTGTTGCAACGGGTGCTCGCCGTCGGCGTCGAGACCCTCGATGGTGGTGATGGCCGCGCCGGCCACGTCCTTCAGCGGGGTGATGCAGCTGCGGGTCGCGTTGCCGCCCACATGGACGGTGCAGGCGCCGCACAGGCCGATGCCACAGCCGAATTTGGTGCCGGTGAGGCCGGCCAGGTCGCGCAGCGCCCACAGCAGCGGCATGTCCGGGTCCGCGTCCAGGCGAACCGTTTCTCCATTGATGGTGCACTCGATCATGGGGGCTTCCTCGTCAATGCGTGCCGGCGTGGGCGCGCAGCTCTCCGACCCGCTCGGGCAGGTCCGGCCAGGCCGGCAGGTCGGTGCGGCTGGCGCGCAGGTAGGCGGCGATGGCGGCGATCTGCCGGTCGTCCAGGGCCGAGCGGAACGCCGGCATCACCACGCCCTGGCTGCCCTCGTCGGCGGGCACGCCATCCAGTATCACGTGAATCAGGTTGGCCGGATCGTCCAGGCGGGTGGCGGAGTTGATGCCCAGATCCGGTCGCGTCGCCTTCAGATTGTCGGCGCTGTCGTTGTAGTGGCAGGACGCGCAGGCGGTGGCGTACAGGCGCTCGCCATCGTCAAGACGCCAGGCCGGATCCGGCTTGCCGGCGGCCACGCTCGCCTGCGCCGGCGA
This sequence comes from Alcanivorax sp., assembly GCA_022449455.1. Classification (GTDB taxonomy): domain Bacteria; phylum Pseudomonadota; class Gammaproteobacteria; order Pseudomonadales; family Alcanivoracaceae; genus Alloalcanivorax. The sequence continues at coordinate 16,257 of JAKUPL010000022.1, forward strand.
AGAGTCCGGCTCCGGCAGGGGCCCGCTGTCCCCGTCCCGGGCGATGCTCGCGAAGTAAACGCCCAGCGCGTGCAGGTCCCGGTCCGGCAGCTCGGCGATGCCGGCGTGCACCACCGGGCCCATGGGGCCGGCGGCGATGCCATGGTAGGCGTCCGCGCCGTGTTTCAGGTACCCGCTCAGGTCGGCGGCGGTCCAGCGCATCGCCGAGGGGTTACGGCTGGTCAGCGCCGGTGCCGTCCAACTGTCGATCACCGCCCCCTGGTAACGTTGCCCCTGGTCTTCCGCGCCCAGGGCATTGCGCGGCGTGTGGCAGGCGCCGCAATGACTGATGCCCTCGGCCAGGTAGGCGCCCCGGTTCCAGGCGTCGTCACGGTCCGGATCGGGCTGGTAGCGGCCGAAATCCACGAACAGCAGTTTCCAGCCTGCTTGCAGGAAGCGCAGGTTGAGGGGGAAGGGCAGGGTGGACTCGCGGGTTCGCTGGTTGACCGGCGCCACTTCGCTCATCAGATAGGCGTACAGGGCATCCGCGTCCTGGTCGGACAGCTTGGTGAAATGGTCGTAGGGGAAGGCGGGAAACAGGTGCCGGCCCTCCCGGTCCACGCCTTCATGCATGGCGCGGCGGAACGCCGCCGGGGACCAGTCGCCGATACCGGTGTCCGGGTCCGGCGTGATGTTCGAGGCATAAATGGTGCCGAAATCGCTGACCACCGGATAGTTGCCCGCATAGGGCTCGCCGCCCTCGGCGGTGTGGCAGGTGGCGCAGTAGCCGGCGGCGGCCAGCACCCGGCCTTTTTCGACGGTGGCGGCGTCGAAATCCGGTCGATCCGACGCCGCCATGGCGGGTAATTCCGAATGCCAGGCGTACACCGTGAAGGCCACCGCCACCACCACGGCCAGCAGCAACAAGGCAAGAAAAATACGTTTGATCATGGCGCGTCCCTTCCAGACCGATCCGGCCTTGAACATACACCCGATGGCGGCGCGCGCCAATATTCCCGGACGATTTCCAAGGTTTTGTTTTGTGAATCGGCGCTGGAACGGGCACCGGCGGTCACGGTCCGATTATTCAAGCTTTTACCACCGCTCGGGACGGCATGGAGTAGGGTTGTCGGACCGTCCGGTATCCGCAGAAGGACCCAGTCTTGATGAAGCGTAGAACCCTGTTGAAGAGCGCGGTGGCCCTGGCGGCCTGGTACGGTTTGCCCTCCGCGCCCCTGTTCGCCGCCGCCCGTGCCAACGATCGCATCGCCGACGGCGAAGCGCGGCCGTTCAGTTTCGAGGGCCTGCGTCAGCGGGCCCGCCAGCTCGCCGCGGCACCGTACCAGGACGGCGCGCGCCGCCTTCCGGAGACGCTGGCGGCGCTCACCCCGCATCAGTACAACGAGATCGGTTACGACCCGGCCCACGCCCTGTGGCGCGGGCAAAGCGAGCGACTCAACGTGCAGTTCATCCATGCCGGCATGGCCTTCGACCAGCCGGTGCGTATGTACTCGGTGGACGCCGACAGCGGCCAGGCCAGGGAGATTCACTTCCGCCCGGAATTGTTCGACTACGCCCGCGCCGACGTGGACGTTTCCCAACTGGGCAGTGATTTGGGGTTCGCCGGCTTCCGGGTGTTCAAGGCGCCGTCCCTGGACGAGAAGGACATTGTGTCGTTCCTCGGCGCCAGCTATTTCCGTGCGGTGGATGGTTCCTATCAATACGGCCTGTCGGCCCGCGGGGCCACCGTCAATACCTTCGCCGAGGGCGAGCAGGAGGAGTTCCCGGACTTCACCCATTTCTGGTTCGAAACACCGGCCCCCGGCGCCACCCGCTTCACCGCGTACGCGCTGCTGGATTCTCCCAAGCTGGCCGGTGCCTACCGATTCGTGATCGATTGCGCGGATGACGGGGTGGTGATGGACATCGACAGCCACCTGTTCCCCCGCGAGGCCATCGCCCAGCTGGGCATCGCGCCGATGACCAGCATGTTCAGCTGTGGCGGCCATCAACGCCGCCAATGCCGCACGCTGCATCCCCGGGTCCACGATTCCGACCGCCTGGCGCTGTGGCGCGGCAACGGCGAGTGGGTGTGCCGGCCGCTCAATAACCCGCCGCGCATTCAGTTCAATACCTTCGGAGACCGGGACCCCAAGGGTTTCGGCATGCTGCAGACCCACCGCGACTTTGACGACTACGAGGACGTGATCGGCCGCTACCACGACCGCCCCAGCTTGTGGGTGGAGCCCAAGGGGCAGTGGGGCGCCGGCGAAATCCAGTTACTGGAACTGCCCACCACCGGCGAGACCATGGACAACGTGGTGGCGTTCTGGAAGCCGGAGAAAGCCATCCAGGGCGGTGAGGCTCTGAACTTCGGTTATCGGCTGCATTGGGGTGCCCGGGCGCCGGTGCACACCGACCTGGCGCGGGTGCGCGCCACCTTCAGCGGCATGGGCGGTTTCCCGGAAGGCTGGGCGCCGGGGGAGCATTACCCGGACGTGTGGGCGGAGCGCATCGCCGTGGATTTCGTCGGCGGCGATCTGAAGGCGCTTTACGACGGTGACATCGATGTGGACACCCAACTGGACACGTCCGCCGGCGAGGTCAAGGATCTGCACGTTTTGTGGATCAAGGATCTGGACGGCTTCCGTATTCTGTTCGATTGGTATCCGGAGGACGGTGCCACGGAGCCGGTGAACATGCGTCTGACGCTCAGTGCGCGCGGCAAGGTGATCAGCGAAACCTGGCTGTTCCAGTATTTCCCGCCGCCGCAGGAGGAGCGGCGCTTTCCGCCGTTCCCGGGCAGCCAGGGGTGACGCCTCCGCACCGAGGTGCGGGTCCTGGCCCCGGTGTTCAGGTCCCGGCGTAACCGAAGCGCCGCGCCACCGGCGCGGTGATCTCCTCGATCAGCGTCCGCTCCCGTTCATCGAAACGGGGCTGGTAATAGGTGGGGGCGTGCAGACCCGCCGCCAGACGCGCCCGTTCCTGGTCCGCCAGGGGCAGATCGGCGTGCCGGAACACCCGGGCCAGGGTGGCGTCGGCCTCGCCGCACAGGTCCTCGTAGCGGACCACCAGGGCCGCGTCGCGCAGGGCGGGGTCCGCCTCCAGGGTATCGGCCACGTGCTGGTACACCGCCGCCCAATAGCGGGCCCAGCCCTCCACTTCCTGGCCGTTTTCCCACAGGCGGGTGACCCGCTCGGTAAGCGCCCGGTCGCCCAGATTGATGGCGCGCCGGTCCAGGCCGAATTCGTAGTGGCCCACCCGTCGCATATGTTCCAACGCCCGGGGTTCCTTGGACTCGCCGGCGACGAACAGGTCCTGTTGCTTCATCAGAGAGGCAAGGTGCCAGACCGGATCGCGGATCAGCACCAGAAAACGGGCGTCCGGGTACAGACGGTGCAGGTAGCCGAGCCGCGCCAGATTGTAATTGCCCTTGGCCAGATAGCGGCGACGCTCCCGGATGGCCAGCAGCTTGCGGATGTGCTGATCGTAGAATGCCTCGAACTCCGGGTGCCGGTCGTCGCGGCCCAGCACCGAGCTGTGGGCCGGGTCGTGGGCGTTCGGGAAAAACGCCATCCACAGCATTTCCTCGAACGCTTCCGGGCTTTTTGACGTGACCTGGATGCCGTCCTTGTGGGCGCGTTCGCGGGCCTCTTCGTGGGCACCCGGCACCAGCGACAGCCAGCGATTCCACCAGTAGGGGATCGGCAGGAACGGGAAGTCCGCGTAGCGGTGGGAAGCCACCTCCGGGTGGCCGGCCAGATGCTCCAGCAGGATGGTGGTGCCGGAGCGCGCCAGACCGGCCACATACAGCGGCCGGTCCACGCTCAGGTCCTCGATGACATCGCCCACGGCGCGGGTTTCCAGGTTGCCCAGACGGATCCAGGCGCGCGGATGGCGATGCACCCAGCCGCCGGCCAGATGCATCCAGGAGGTGACCTGGAAATCCGGATCCGGCGCGGCGCTGGTGTCGGTGGCGGTATCGGGTCTCGGTGAAGTGCTCATTCGATGTTCGCCCATCGGTAAGTCAGCAGGGAAACGATCAACATGATCGGGAAGAACACCGCCAGCCAGTGGCGCAGCCAGCCCGGGCCGAACGGCAGGTACTCCGGTTGCGGCAGGGCCAGCGTGACCCGCTCCACGCCGCTGTCGTCCGGCAGATAGCCGAGCGGATTGCCGATCAGCCAGTTCCACCAGTGGCGCTGCTCCACCACCGGAATCGGCGCCGTGACGGCCACCTCGGCGACCTGACGCTGGCCATCGCGGACCCGGATCACCGCCGTCTCGCCCTCGCGGCTCCAGTCCGCCCGGTAGGCGGCCGGCGCCGCTTCCAGCGCCGGCGTCTGGCCGGCGGCCGGCAGCCGGTGGGCGTAATGCCCTTCGATCCAGGTGAGCAGGGCCAGCAATGGCAGGATCGAAATCAGCGTGGGGATCACCACCAGGCCAAGATGCCGGAAAGCGGTCACGAACTGATCGCGAATCAGCGGGCCGGCCTCGCTGAACTCGCCGTCGAACCCGTTGAGAGCCTGGCGGGCCTGGCGGGCGGCGCGCTTGGCATCGCCGATACGGCCCTGGGGCGACAGCCACTTATAGAGAAACAGCGTGCCCACGCCGGCCAGCGCCGCCCACACCGCCAGCCGCGCCACCGCGGGCAGAAAAGTGGCCAGACCGGTGTCGACGGCGGCGAACAGCGGAGCGGGCAGATCGAACAGCGCCATACGGGCGTCCTCCCAGTGTTTTAAGACCGACGGTTAAACGCGACGGTCGTCGTCGGTGGGGCGCGGCGATTCCTCGGTGTGACCGGCGGGCGTTTCGTCCACCGGCGGTTCGGCCACCCGGGCGGCGGATTCGTCGGCGGCGGCCTTGCGACGCTTACGCAGGCGCCGGATCGGCCACATGATCACGAACAGCACCGCCACGCCGATGGCGGCGACGATGCCCCACAGGGCGGTGAGCAGGCTGAGTCCGGCGCCGGGCCCCACATAGGCGGAGGCCAGGCCGGGCAGCAGCAGGACGGACAGGGCCACGGTGGTGGCCAGCGCGGAACGATGAGCGTGAGCGGTCATCATGGTCATCTCCTAACGTGAGGTTGATGAGGGGGATTTTTCCGAACGGGTTTTCAGTTGTGAACGAAACGCCGGGTCCAGATCTTCCGGCGCCACCCGCTGGGCGGCGGACACCACCGGGATGTACTGATCCTGGTCGCCGGCGCGCACCGGATTGACGAACTCCCAAACGATCTCGCCGTCGGCCACTTCCAGCAGGCGGCCACCGTCGGACTCGGTGATCAGCCAGTTGCCATTGGGCAGTTCTTCCACGGCGCCGCGCAGGCCGCTGTCGAACGGGTGCGCGGCATCGCCGGTATAGCGGGCCACGATCCGTTGGTCGGTCGGGTCCACTTCCAGGATGCGCGTGCGGTTGCCCTTCTCGAAGTGGCCGAGATTATCGAACAGGGTGAAATGGCCGGCCTGGTTGATACGCGGATAGTGTTGGCCCAGCCAGGGGCCCTTGATGGCCCAGTTCATGGTGCCGCTGTCCGGGTCCACCAGCGCCACGGCGCCGGGGTGCCGGAACGACAACAGGACCTGGCCGGCGCGCCCCTGGGCGGGGGCGAAGCGTTCGGCCAGGGCCGAAGTCAGGAACTGCACGCTGTTGGTGTGCAGCGGGTCGGCGGTGGCGAAGCTGGGCACCGCGTAGAACAGGTCGGCGTAGGGCGAATCCATGAAGGCATGGGCCAGGGACACCTTGCTGCGTTCCTCGCCGGTGTCGCCATCCAGCACCACCAGGAAGTCGTCCAGCCAGGGGGTCTCCAGCTTGGCGAAAGCGGGCACCGCCTGGTCGGTGAATTCGTGGGTGAGCGTTACCACGTCGCCGTCCGGCGTGATGTCCAGGTCGTGGTGGGTGCTGGCGTGGTAGCGCCAGATCACCTTGGAGTCGGCGTCCAGCTTGACCATGCCGTAGCCCCAGGGGGTGTCGTTGTTGGCGATAAAGATCGCCACCAGATCACCGTTGGGCAGCAGGCGCGCCTTGCGCCAGTAGATGCGATCGTCCGGGCGCGGCGCGCGGCCCATCGGGCTCTGGTCCCAGACCTGGCTGTAGGGTAGCTGCCAGCGGTGCACTTCCCGGCCGTCCATGTCCACAAGGCTGGCATAGCTGCCGTCGCCGGAGGTGTAGAGCGTAAAGCCCGGGTAGGCGCGACCGGCATCGTGCACGGTGACACCGCGGTCGTCCCGGCGCGCGTCGCGCCACAGATCCGATTGGGTGTAGAGGTCGGACAGGGTGGTTTGCTGGATCAGGGCACCGGCGGCTTTGTGGGCGTCGTTGAACAACGGATAGGGGAAGGTGCGGGTCAGCACCATGAAGGCGCCGGCCACGAACGCGATGAACACTATCGCCACGAAGAAAACCGTGAAACCGATTCGATCCGAATTTTTCATGCCGCTGTCCCGCAGTGCTGGCAGGGTCGCCGGATTGGCGGCCTGTCCTGTTTAATAAACACCCGGGAGCGGCGAATGGTTTGTCAGGGTTTGTAAAAGCTGGTTCGGCAGGCGGGGAAATGTGAACCGGGCCTCACTGAGGCCCGGTCACAAAAGGTTTTTTACAAAAAACGGCGCGATTAACGCTTACAGCGGATCCAGATTATCGTGCATGGAAAGCGCCTCCGTTTTGTCGCGATTGGCCAGGAAATGCGGGCGCGCCTCGGTATCGCCGTAGGGTTTCTCCAGCCCGTTGTCCACGCTGTTGTAAACAAAGAACAGATTGGAACGGGGCCAGGGCGACAGATTTTTGTTGGACGCGTGCAGGGTGTTGCACTCGAACAGCAACAGCGAACCGGGCGGGCCCTTCGGCGCCTGGATGCCGCCCTGGTTGACCAGGTCGCGCAGGTTTTCCTGGCTGGGCACGCCGACCCGCTGACTCTTCAACGAATCCTTCCAGTTGTTTTCCGGCGTCTTGCCATGGCACGGCACGAAATAATGATGGGAGCCGGGTATCAACATCAGCGGACCGTTGAACTCGTTATTGTCGGTGAGCATGATCGACGCACTCACCGCGCGCATGCGTGGCATGCCGTCCTCGGAGTGCCAGGTTTCGAAATCCGAATGCCATTCAAAACCGCTGCCCTGGAAACCGAACTTGTCATTGATGCGCGACTGATGGATATAGACATCGCCACCCAGCAGCTGGCGCACCATGCCCAGGATTCTCGGATCGCGGGTCAGCTCATCAAAGCGTTTCGAGATTTCGTGCATGGCGAACACGGAGCGGATGTCACCGGAATCCGGGTCGGTGATCACCTGATCGGACCGGGTCAGTTCAGTGTCCTTGGCCATGTCGCTGAGTTCGTCGAAAAACGGACGCATCCGTTCCTGGGAGAAAAAACCTTCAAACCACAGAAAACCGTCGCGCTCGTAGCGTGACAGGGATTCCTCGCCCAGCGGGCCGGCCCAACGTTCCTGGTTGCGGGCGTGCACCACCGGGTCAAGGCGTGCGAAGCGTTTGCGGTCTTCTTCTCCGCGAGTGGGGTAGAGATCCTCGTTACTCATGCTGTGCTCCTCTCCGCGAGATTCCGTTTTCGAGTTGAGGGACTGCCACGGCGTGATCGGCGTGGACCGCCGGGTCGCGGCGGGCATCACGGAGCATTGTGCATACCGGACGGGCCGACTTCAGCCGGATTCAATGGTTCTTTACATGGGGAGGTAAAAGGCAAGTTAAAAGTTGAAAGTTAAAAGGAGAGCGGACAGGCAGGCCTTTCCGCGGCCGGTGGCCGGGAAGCAACGACGTGTACTTAAGCGCGGGCAAGCCTGTCCGGCGCGTCAGCCTGCTTCCGCGTTTCAACTTTTCACTTTCAACTTTCAACTGCAAAAAAAGCCCGGCGCGAGGCCGGGCTTTCGGGCGGGGGAGGATCGATCCTTAGCTGGCTTGCGCCACCGGGATTTTCACCTTGTCCGCCACTTCCTGGTACTCGCCCATGCGGTCGAAGTTCATGTAGCGGTAGATCTCGCCGGCCATGGAATCGATGGTCTCGGCGTACTGCATGTACTCCTCGGTGGTCGGCAGCTTGCCGAGCACCGCCGCTACCGCCGCCAGTTCCGCGCTCGCCAGGTAGACGTCGGCGCCCTGGCCCAGACGGTTGGGGAAGTTCCGGGTGGAGGTGGACACCGCGGTGGACTTGGGCGCGATCCGTGCCTGGTTACCCATGCACAGGGAGCAGCCCGGCATCTCGGTGCGCGCGCCGGCGCGGCCGTAGATGTTGTAGTAGCCCTCTTCGGTGAGCTGGTGCTGGTCCATCTTGGTGGGCGGCGCGATCCACAGGCGCGTGGTCAGGCCGTCCACTTTCTCCAGCAGCTTGCCGGCGGCGCGGAAGTGACCGATGTTGGTCATGCAGGAGCCGATGAACACTTCGTCGATCTTGGCGCCGGCCACGTCGGACAGGGTCTTGGCGTCGTCCGGATCGTTCGGGCAGCACAGTACCGGTTCCTTGATCTGATCCATGTCGATCTCGATCACGGTGTGGTACTCCGCGTCCGCGTCGGCGCGCATCAGGCTCGGGTTGGCCAGCCACTCTTCCATGCCCTGAATACGACGCTCCAGGGTACGGGCGTCGCCGTAGCCGTTGGCGATCATCCACTTGAGCAGGGTGATGTTGGACTTCAGGTACTCCGCCACGCTGTCCTCGGACAGGGTGATGGTGCAGCCGGCGGCGGAGCGCTCGGCGGAGGCGTCGGACAGCTCGAACGCCTGCTCGGCGGTGAGGTCTTCCAGGCCTTCGATTTCCAGGATGCGACCGGAGAACACGTTCTTCTTGCCGGCCTTGGCCACGGTCAGATGGCCTTCCTTGATCGCCTGCAGCGGGATCGCATGGACCAGGTCACGCAGGGTGATGCCCGGCTGGCGTTTGCCCTTGAAGCGCACCAGCACGGATTCCGGCATGTCCAGCGGCATCACGCCGGTGGCGGCGGCGAAGGCCACCAGGCCGGAGCCCGCCGGGAAGGAGATGCCCATCGGGAAGCGGGTGTGGGAGTCACCGCCGGTGCCCACGGTGTCGGGCAGCAGCATGCGGTTCAGCCAGGAGTGGATGATGCCGTCACCCGGGCGCAGGGACACGCCGCCCCGGTTCATGATGAAGTCGGGCAGGGTGTGCTGGGTTTCCACGTCCACCGGCTTCGGGTAAGCGGCGGTGTGGCAGAACGACTGCATCACCAGGTCGGCCTGGAAGCCCAGGCAGGCCAGATCCTTCAGTTCGTCGCGGGTCATCGGGCCGGTGGTGTCCTGGGAACCGACGGTGGTCATCTTCGGCTCGCAGTACATGCCCGGACGCACGCCGTCCATGCCACAGGCCTTGCCGACCATCTTCTGCGCCAGGGTGTAGCCGGCGTTGGAGTCGCCGGGCTGCTCCGGCTTGCGGAACAGCGTGGATTCTTCCAGGCCCAGGGCGGTGCGCGCCTTGGTGGTCAGGCCGCGACCGATGATCAGGTTGATGCGGCCGCCGGCGCGCACTTCGTCCAGCAGTACCTGGGAGCGCAGATCGAACTCGGCGATCACCTCGCCGTCTTTTTCCACCCGCCCTTCGAACGGATAGATGTCGATCACGTCACCGGTGTTCATTTTCTCCACGTCGCACTCGAACGGCAGGGCGCCGGAGTCTTCCATGGTGTTGAAGAAGATCGGCGCGATCTTGCCGCCGATGCAGACGCCGCCGGCGCGCTTGTTGGGCACGTAGGGAATGTCGTCACCGAAGTGCCAGAGCACCGAGTTGGTGGCGGACTTACGGCTGGAGCCGGTGCCCACCACGTCGCCCACGTAGGCCACCGGATGGCCTTTCTTCTTGAGCTCGTCCATCTGCTTGAGCGGACCGATCTCGCCGTCCTTCTCGGGCACGATGCCTTCGCGAGCGTTTTTCAGCATGGCGTTGGCGTGCAGCGGGATGTCCGGGCGGCTCCAGGCGTCCTGGGCCGGGGACAGGTCATCGGTGTTGGTCTCGCCGGACACCTTGAACACGGTCACGGTGAACTTCTCGGAGAGATCCTTGCGGCTGGTGAACCATTCGCCCTCGGCCCAGGATTCGATCACTTCCTTGGCCTTGGCGTTGCCGGCTTTCATCTTGTCTTCCACGTCGTGGAAGGCATCGAACACCAGCAGGGTGTGCTTGAGCTGTTCGGCGGCCACCGGGGCCAGTTCTTCATCGTCCAGCAGTTCGATCAGCGGGGCCACGTTGTAGCCGCCCTGCATGGTGCCCAGCAGTTCGGTGGCGCGCTTGCGGTCGATCAGGGGAGAGCTGGCTTCGCCTTTGACGATGGCGGACAGGAAGGCGGCCTTGACGTAGGCGGCCTGGTCAACGCCCGGCGGAACGCGATTGACGAACAGGTCCTGGATGAACTCCTCTTCACCGGCGGGCGGATTCTTCAGCAGCTCCACCAGTTCGGCGGTTTGCTGTTCGTCCAGCGGTTTCGGGGGGACGCCCTCGGCGGCGCGTTCCTCGACATGTTTGCGATAGGCTTCTAGCACAGCGAATCCCTCGTTTCGTCTGACTGATTTCTTTTGGAAATCAGTTGGTTGGGGTGAGACTGGGGGTTGGAATTGCGCGCGGAGTATAGCCGAAACGCCATCAACTGTTAAACGGAACCCGCCGTTCAGCCATTCATTCCGTGAATACTCGCAATCACTGCGGCTGTTGGCGGTGCGTCAGTAGGGGAGGCGGCCGCCGGGGGGCTGGCGGCGGAAGCGTTTATAGCTCCACAGATACTGAGCCGGCTGTTCGCGGATCAACGCCTCGATGGAGCGGTTCATGGTGGTCAGGGCATAGTCCAGGTCGTCGTCGTGGACCCCCGGGTCCGCCGGGCGCACGCGAATCTCGAAGCCCTGGCTGCCGGGCAGACGCCGGGCCCAGGCCATGAACACGCGGGCACCGGTCTGTTTGATCAGCTTGCAGCTCAGCGTGCCGGTGAAGGCCGGCTGCCCGAAGAAGGGCGCGAAACGGCCGCTGCGCCGGTCCGCCACCTGGTCGGGCAGGATCGCGGTGAGCGCCCCCTGACGCATGGCGCGCACCAGCCCGGCCACGCCCCGGGCGGTGGCCGGATACATGGTGGTGCCGAAATGCTCCCGGCCCTGCTTGATCAGTTGATCCAGCTCCGGCAGGCCGGACGGCGCGAACATGGCGTGCAGGCCGAACTCCCGGGCCAGCCAGAAGTTCAGCACCTCCCAGCAGCCCAGGTGCGGCGCCAGGATCAACACCGGCTCCCGGTTGGCCACCGCCTCGCGCAACGGCGCGTCGCCGTCCTCGGCCACCACCCGCGCCAGGCCGTCCTCCGGGCGGTGCCAGAAACGGGCGATCTCGAAGGTGTTCTTGACGCTTTCCACCAGCGATTGCCGCGCCAGTCGTTCCGGCGCCGGCTGGTCCGGCAGGCACAGGGCCAGGTTGATGCGGGTAATGCGCCGCGATTCGGTCGGCAACGCCGCCAGCAGCCGCCCCAGGGCGGTGGCGATGGCGCGGTTCAGCCGGAACGGCAACAGGCCCAGCAGGCGCAGGGCGCCGGCGGCGGTGCGACCCTTCAGGGTCTGGATGGCGGGGTTGGTTCGTCTTCCCATGGGGCGCGATTATAAGGGGTGGCGGGGAGAACGCCAGACGCCTGGCGTCTCTCGCCCATCACGCTAAAATGGCGCCGTTTCCCAAGAGGTGCCCATGACCGACATCACCCCGTTGCGCGACTTTCTGCCGTGCCCGACCCCGGACGCCTGGATCGGCTGGGCGCTGGCGCACCCGCATATCCTGCTGATCGACCACGCCCACTGCGAAAAGAAGGCCGCCTCCACCGCCCTGAACCTGATGTTCCGCTACGTGGATCGCCCGGAGCTGCTCGACAATCTGAGCCAACTGGCCCGGGAAGAACTGCTGCACTTCGAGCAGGTGGTGGGGATGATGCGCCAGCGCGGCATTACCTACGACCATCTGTCGCCGTCGCGCTATGCCCAGGGCCTGCGCCGTCACGCGCGCACCTCGGAGCCGGGCCGGCTGGTGGACACGCTGATCATCGGCGCGTTGATCGAGGCGCGCTCCTGCGAGCGGTTCGCCGCGCTGGCGCCCCATGTGGACGAGGAACTGGGGCGCTACTACCGCTATTTATTGAAGAGTGAGTCGCGCCACTTTGAGGATTACCTGCGTTTGGCGCGGCTGTACGGGGACAGCCCCATCGATGAGCGGCTGGCGTTTTTCAAGGAGCAGGAGAGGGCGCTGATCGAGGAACCGGACCTGGAGTTCCGATTTCATTCCGGCGTGCCGGCCATGTCCCCGTAGGAGCGGCCGGGCGGCGCGCCGCTTCAGTCGCGATACCGCGATAAGGCGGCGGGCGGCTACGGGGTCTCGCTGATATCCCAGCTTTCCAGGCGGAGTCCCTGGCCGTCGGCGACGATCCACCAGCCCAGCTCACCCCAGTCGCCCAGCACCCAGCGCCGGCCGCCGGCGCCATCACCCAGGTCCACGTCGTGCACCGCCGGGCGGTGGGTGTGGCCGTGGATCAGTTCGCGTACGCCGGCCTCGTTCATCACCCGCACCACCTCGGTGGGGGTCACGTCCATGATGTTCTCGGCCTTGTTGGCGTTGTTGCTCTGGCTCTGCATGCGCATGCCCTGGGCCAGGGCGCGGCGCTCCTCCAACGGCTTGGCCAGCATCATTTGCTGCCATTGGGGGTTGCGCGCCATGGCGCGGAACTGCTGGTAGGCCTGGTCCTCGGTGCACAGGCTGTCGCCGTGCATCAGCAGGGCGCGGGTGCCGTGCAGATCCACCACCGTGCCTTCGTCGAGCAGGGTGCCGCCACAGTCGGCGGCGAAACGCTCGCCGAGCAGGAAGTCCCGGTTGCCGTGCATGAAGAACAACTCGGAGCCGGCGTCGCTGAAGGCGCGGAAGGCGGCGATGGCCTGACGGTTGAAGTCACTGTCGTCGTCGTCGCCGATCCAGGCCTCGAAAAGATCGCCCAGCACGTACAGGGCGCGGGCCCGACCGGCGTGGTCGGCCAGCAGGCGTTCCAGCGCCGCCAGGTGCTCGGGACGCACCGGGTCCAGATGCAGGTCGGAAATCAGCAGGCTGTAGCTCATGGCGGCTTTCCGTCTTCTCTTATTGCTCGTCGTTGGCGGCGTCCAGGCGGCGGGCCTTTTCGATCACCACCGGCGTGCGCGGCACGTCCCGGACCCGGGGGCCGCCGGCGATCTGGCCGCTGCCGGTGGGCACCGTGGCGATGCGTTCCACCGTGTCCATGCCTTCCACCACCTTGCCGAACACCGCGTACCCCCAGCCCCGGGGCGTCTTGTCGGCGTGGTCCAGGCTGCGGTTGCTGACCAGGTTGATGAAGAACTGGGCGGTGGCGGAGTGCGGGTCGCCGGTGCGCGCCATGGCGATGGTGCCGCGCTCGTTGCGCAGGCCGCTGTCCGCTTCATTCTTGATCGGCGCGCGGGTGTCCTTCTGTTTCAGGTCGGCGTCGAAGCCGCCGCCCTGGATCATGAAGCCGTTGATCACCCGGTGGAACACGGTGCCGTCGTAGAAGCCGTCGTCCACGTAGCGCAGGAAACTGGCCACCGTGTCCGGGGCCGCCTTCGGGTACAGCTCCAGCACGATGTCGCCCTGGCTGGTGGTCAGCTCGACCCGCGGATTGGCGGCCAGCGCCAGGGCGGGCAACAGCAGCAGGGCGGCGAGCAGCGCCCGGCTCATTCCTCAATGACCTCGGCGGACTCGATGATCACGTCCTCGCGGGGCACGTCCTGGTGGAAGCCCTTGTTGCCGGTCGCCACGGCCTTGATGCGGTTGACCGTTTCCATGCCCTCGACCACCTTGCCGAACACGGCGTAGCCCCAGCCGTCCGGGGAGCGGGCCTTGTCCAGGAAGTGGTTGTCGGCCACGTTGATGAAGAACTGGGCGCTGGCGGAGTGCGGATCGCTGGTGCGCGCCATGGCGATGGTGCCCACTTCGTTGGAGAGGCCGTTGGCCGCTTCGTTCTCGATCGGCGCGCGGGTGGGCTTCTGTTCCATGTCCGGGGTGAAACCGCCACCCTGGATCATGAAATTGCTGATCACACGGTGGAACACGGTGCCGTCGTAATGGCCGTCCTTGACGTACTGGACGAAGTTGTCCGTGGTGTTCGGCGCGCGCTCGGCGTCCAGTTCCAGCAGGATCTTTCCGTAGGTGGTGGTCAACAGCACTTTCATGGGGTCTCCGGGTCCGGGGAGTCTTTGACTGTGGGGGGGCGCACTGTACACTAGCGCACCCCGGATTTCAGCCGCAGGCGGCTCAATGAGTGAAGTAAAAGCGCCCAGCAATTTTATCAGACAGATCATCGATCGTGACCTGTCGGAAGGAAAAAACGACGGCCGGGTGGTGACCCGGTTCCCGCCGGAGCCCAATGGCTATTTGCATATCGGTCACGCCAAGTCCATCTGCCTGAATTTCGGTATCGCCGACAGCTACGGGGGCGCCTGCCACCTGCGCTTCGACGACACCAATCCGGAGAAGGAAGAAGACCAGTACATCCGCTCGATTCAGCGCGATGTGGAATGGCTGGGGTTCGAGTGGGTCGGGCCGGTGCGTTTCGCCAGCGGCTATTTCGACCAGTTGCACGACTTCGCGCTGCAGCTGATCGACAAAGGGCTGGCCTACGTGGACACCCAATCGCCGGAGAAAATCGCCGAAATGCGCGGTAACTTCACCACGCCCGGCCAGGACAGCCCCCATCGGGACCGGTCGGCGGAGGAGAACCGGGCGCTGTTCGCGCGCATGCGCGCCGGCGAGTTCGACGAGGGCGAGGCGGTGCTGCGCGCGCGCATCGATATGCAGAGCCCGAACCTGAATCTGCGCGACCCGATCCTCTATCGGATACGCAAAAAGGCGCATCACCAGACCGGGGAGAAGTGGGTCATCTACCCGATGTACGATTTCACGCACCCGCTGTCCGATGCCCTGGAAGGCATCACCCACAGTCTGTGTACCCTGGAGTTCGAGGATCACCGGCCGCTCTACGACTGGCTGATCGACAACCTGGACGTACCGGCGCGGCCACGCCAGTACGAGTTCGCCCGGCTCAACCTGAATTTCACCGTCACCAGCAAGCGCCGCCTGAAGCTGCTGGTGGACGAGGGCCATGTGGACGGCTGGGACGATCCGCGCATGCCGACCCTGAGCGGCCTGCGCCGGCGCGGCTACACGCCGGCGGCGATCCGTAATTTCTGCGAGGCGCTCGGCGTCAGCCGGGCCGACTCGGTGATCGATATGAGCGTGCTGGAAGAAGCGGTGCGTGACGATCTCAACCAGCACGCCCCGCGCGCCTTCTGCGTGCTCAACCCGCTCAAACTGGTGATCGAGAACTGGCCGGAGGGCCACGAAGAGACCCTGGTGGCGCCCGTGCATCCGCAGAACGAGGCCATGGGCAGCCGCGAGATGCCGCTGACCCGCGAGGTCTACATCGACCGGGAGGACTTCCGCGAGGAGGCCAACAAGAAATACAAGCGGCTGGTGCTCGGTGACCGGGTGCGGCTGCGCTACGGTTATGTGGTGCGCGCCGAATCCGTGGTCCGCGACGACGCCGGCGACATCGTCGAGATCCGCTGCAGCTACGACCCGGACACCCTGGGCAAGAACCCGGAGAACGACGAAGGGCAGGGCAAACTGCGCGGCGTCATTCACTGGGTCAGCGCCGACCGCGGCGTGCCCTGTGAGGTGCGCCTCTACGACCGGCTGTTCCAGGTCGCCAACCCGACGAAAGTGGCGGAAGGGGAGTCCTTCCTCGACCACCTCAATCCGGAATCCCTGCGTGTTCAGAGCGGCTGCGTGGTGGAGCCCGGCGCGGCCGGCGCCGTCGCCGAGACCCGCTTCCAGTTCGAGCGCGAGGGCTACTTCAGCGTGGACCGGGACAGCACCGCCGCCAAGCCGGTGTTCAACCGTACCGTGGGTCTGCGGGAATCTTGGCCCCGGGAAGCCTGATCCCGGCCTTTGTGCGCCAGGCCGGCGCGCGGGAGTGGCAGTTCAGTCTGCGCACCTTCGCGGCCGGCATGCTGGCGCTGTATATCGCCCTGGCGCTGGGCCTGGACGAGCCCAAATGGTCCCTGATGACGGTCTACATCGTCGCCCAGCCGCTGGGCGGCATGGCCGTGGCCAAGGGCATCTACCGGCTGCTCGGTACCCTCGGCGGGGCTCTGGTGGCCACCTTGCTGGTGGGCGCCCTCAACAGCCAGCCAACCCTGTTTTTCGTCGCCCTGGTGGTGTGGCTGGGCCTGTGTACCTTCGCCGCCAGCCTGCTGCGTAACTTCCGCGCCTATGCCTTCGTACTGGCCGGCTACAGCGCGCTGATCGTTGGCGTGCCGGCGGTACTGGCGCCGGATCAGACTTTTTCGCTGGCGGTGGCCCGGGTCACCGAGATCGGCCTGGGCATCGTCTGTGTCAGCCTGCTCAGCGTGCTGGTGTGGCCGCGCTCCGCCGGCGGCGCCTATCTGCAGAGCAGCCGCACCCAACTGATCGCCCTGATCCGGCTGGTGGCCGACACCGCCGCCGGTGAGCTGGACCGGGATCAATTGCGGGCCCGCCGGCAGGCCCTGATCACCGACGGCATGGCGCTGGAGAACCTGCGCGAGCACGCCCTGTTCGATTCCCCGCGACTGCGCAACCGCGCCGGCCTGTGCCGCCGCCTGGGCCATGAGATGTTGGCGATGATCTCCTCGGTGGGGCCGCTGCACGCCTACGTGAACCGCTACGCGGAACGGCACCACCATCCCCTGGTCACCGCGCTGCTGGCGGACATCGCCGCCCTCGATCCGGAGGCGCCGCCGGAGGCCCTGCGCGACACCCTGCATGGCCTGTACGTGCGCGCCCGGACCCTGGCCCGGGAATTGCGCGGCGGCCAGCGGGACGACAACGACGAGCGCTTCTATTCCCTGCAACTGGCGCTGGAGCACAGTGCCGAGCTGTGCGACCGGCTGCGCTCCAGCGTGGCGCTGTTCGCCATGCTCACCGACCGGGCGCCGCTGGTGCAGTGGCGGGGCGGCACCTCGCGGCCCCACCTGGACCCGTCCCAGGCCGGGCGCAACGGTGTGCGCGCCGCCCTGGCGCTGAGCGGCGCCCTGGCGTTCTGGTACTGGAGCGCCTCGCCTCAGGGCGCCGGCGTGGCGATCCAGGTGGGGGTGATCTGCGCGCTGTTCGCCACCCGCGACAATCCGCTGGCGGCGGTGCGCGGCTTTATCAAGGGGGCCGCCCTGGCGGCGGCGCTGGCCACGTTGTACCGGCTGGTGTTGTTGCCCGGCAGTGATGGTTTCGCGGAGCTGGTGCTCTGGCTGGCGCCGGTCTATGTGCTGGCCGGGCTGGCCATGGCGCGACCGGCCACGGCGGGCATCGGTATCCCGGTGACGATCTTCTTCCCGCTGTTGCTGGACCTGTCGCCGCTGCAGAATTTCGACGCCCTGCCGCTGTTCAACAATGTGCTGTCCCTGGGGCTGGGCATGGCCCTGGCGGTGCTGGCGTTCATGTTGGTGTGGCCCGGGGACACACCGGCGGAGGCGCGGCAGCGCCTGTGCCGGGATCTGTGCCGCACCCTGGGGCGCTGGCCGATCCGCCGGCGCTGGCCGCGCCACCGCCTGGAGCGCCAGCTCTACGACCGCATCGGCCTGTTGCTGCCGAATCTGGATCCCAACGACCCTCGGGACGGCGACCTGCTGCGCGGCGCCCTGGCGGCGGTCACCCTGGGGCTCGGCCTGCTGTATCTGAACATGCTTTGCCGGCGCGGGTTGCCCGGGGACGAAAAGCTGGCGATCACCCGGCTGATCCGCGACACCCAGCGGGTACTGCGCGATGGGGACGAAGACCGCTGGCTGGCGCTCACCGCCCAGGCGGACACGGTGCTGCGCCGCTGCCAACGCGCCTACGGCCCGGACCTGGACCCGGGCGAGCGCCGCCGGCTGGTGCGCTCGGTTGTGCGCTTGCGCCTGCAGATCAGTATTATCCGTCGCTATGCCGGCTTCTTTCTGGCCGGCTCCGCGGACCGGCCCTGGCGGGGCCTGAGGAACCAGGATGTTGTATGAAATCGATCTGGGCGGCGTGCTGCTGCCGCCCCTGTTGCCGGTGCTGGTGCTGGCACTGCTGCTGTTCTGGCCGGTCAACCGGCTGATCGGGCGGGTCGACGGCTATCGTTGGTTCTGGCATCCGGCCCTGGCCGGTCTGTGCGTGTTCCTGGTGCTGTGCGCGGTGACGCTGGCGCTGTTTATGTTCGGGAGTGCTTTACTGTGGGAAGGGTCTTGACGGTGGGAAAGGTCTTGATAAGGGAGCGCGCGCATGTCTGAACGCCGCCCGGGCCGCTGGCGTGCCCTGCTGATGACCGGCGCGTTGGTGCTGGTCGCCGCCATCGCCGTCTGGTTTCTGTGGTTTCACTACGTGCATCAGCTGTGGACCCGGGACGCCCGGGTGCGGGCGGCGGTGATCCAGGTGGCGCCGGACGTGTCCGGCCGCATTACCGCCATGGCGGTGACCGACAACAGCCGGTTGGAGGAGGGCGACGCGCTGTTCAGCGTGGACCCGCGCCGCTATCGCCTGGCGGTGGCCCGGGCCGAGGCGGAATTGGCCCACCGCCGCCAGGAACTGGCCCTGCGTGACGACGAGGCGGGCCGCCGCAAACGGCTGGGCCGGGCGGTGTCGGCGGAGGAGCGGGAGTCCGCCACCCGGCTGGCGGAAGTGGCGAGGGCGGATCTGCACGCCGCGGAGGCGGCGCTCAAGGAGGCGCAGCTGGACCTGCAGCGCGCCGAAGTGACCGCGCCGGCGGCCGGCTTCGTCACCCATCTGCTGGCCCATGCCGGCGATTACGCCCGCGCCGGCGAGCCGGTACTGACGCTGGTGGACGGCGATTCGTTCTGGATCGAAGCCTATTTCCGGGAGACCCAGGTACACCGGCTCAGGACCGGCGACCCGGCACGGGTCCGGTTGTTGGGCAGCGAGCGCACCCTGAGCGGGCGGGTGGCCGGTATCGCCCGGGGCATCGCCAATCCCAATGCCGCGTCCGGCACCGACCAGGGCCTGCCGCCGGTGTCGCCCACCTTCGAATGGGTGCGTCTGGCCCAGCGCATCCCGGTGCGCATCGAATTGGATGAGGTGCCCGAGGATCTCACGCTGGTGGCCGGCATGACCGCCAGCGTGTCGATCGGCGAGTAGGGCGGTCAGGCGAGGGCTTTTTCCGCCGCTTCCAGGGTCTGGAAGATCAGCGTATTGATGGTCATCGGGCCGACCCCGCCGGGCACCGGCGTGTAGGCGGCCACCCGCCCGGTGAGCGGGCCCAGTTCGATGTCGCCACACTTCTCCGGGTGGAAGCCGGCGTCCACCACCACGGCGCCGTCCTTGATCCATTCCGCCTGGATGAACTCCGGCTTGCCCACCGCGCCCACCACGATGTCCGCCTGGCGCACCAGCGCCGGCAGGTCCCGGGTGCGGCTGTGGCAGATGGTCACGGTGGCGTTGGCGCCGAGCAGCATCATCGCCATGGGCTTGCCAAGAATGGCGCTGCGACCCACCACCACCGCGTGTTTGCCCTCCATGGGCACCTGATAATGTTCCAGCAGCCGCATGATGCCCTTGGGCGTGGCGCTGCCGTAGGCGGCTTCGTCCATCGCCATGCGGCCGAAGCCCAGGCAGGTGACGCCGTCCACGTCCTTGTCCAGGCGAATGGCGTCGAAGCAGCGGCGCTCGTCGATCTGCGCCGGTACCGGGTGCTGCAGCAGAATGCCGTGCACGTCCGGGTTGTCGTTCAGTTCGTCGATGCGCGCCAGCAACTGCTCGGTGGTGGTGTCCACCGGCAGCTCCACGGCCAGGGAGTCCATGCCCACTCGCCGGCAGGCGTTGCCCTTCATCTTTACATAGGTGGCGGAGGCCGGATCGGCTCCCACCAGAATGGTGGCGAGAATGGGGGTGCGCCCCCCGGCCTTGGCTTTCAGGGCCTCCACGCGGCCGCGCATCTCTTCCTCGAAATGCTGCGCCAGCGCCTTGCCATCCAGAATCTGCGCGCTCATCGGTTCTCTCTGTCTGTCGGGTCCAGGAAGGAGCGCGGATTCTCGCACGGGCGCCCGGTCCGGGCAAAGCGCGGGCCGGCTGGCGAATATTCCAGCGAACGGCACGCGCCGGGGCGGGGCGTCGTTGACGGTCCCGGGGGGCGCGGGTATTATGCCGCCTCGCTCGACCTGCCCGGCGGGGTGTAGCGCAGTCTGGTAGCGCGCCTGCTTTGGGAGCAGGATGTCGGGGGTTCGAATCCCTCCACCCCGACCATTAGCGGGCTTGACGGTGGGTTCGGTTAAAGCGCCTGTAGCTCAACCGGATAGAGCAACGGCCTTCTAAGCCGTAGGTTGCAGGTTCGAGCCCTGCCAGGCGTGCCATCGAATCAGTGCCCAAGGGCACGATGGAACGCCGGTAAGGTGAAGCGACGATTTCGTTGGTGGCTGTAGCTCAGTTGGTAGAGCCCCGGATTGTGACTCCGGTGGTCGTGGGTTCAAGTCCCATCAGCCACCCCAACATGAAAGCCCCCGGGTGATCGCCCGGGGGCTTTTTTTATGGCCACCTTCCATGTGGGCGGCGCCATTGACTATAATTGCCGCCCTTCAAAGTACGTGGACCCGGGCCGGTCTGATCGGTATCCGGCCCCAAAAGTCTTTAGAAAGAGGATGTTATGCAGGTTTCCGTAGAAACGACTTCAGGCCTGGAGCGGCGCGTGACCGTGGGTGTACCCGCGGAGAAAGTGGACGTCGCCGTGGAGAACAAGCTCCGCGAAGCGCAGAAAAGCGTCCGCCTGGATGGCTTCCGCCCCGGCAAGGTGCCGATGCGGGAGGTGAAGCGTCGCTTCGGTGCCGCCGTGCGTAACGAGGTGCTCGCCGACGTGATGCGCGAGTCCTTCCTGGAAGCGGTGGAGCAGGAAAAACTGCAGCCGGCCGGCATGCCCGGCTTCGAGGCCACCAAGAACGTGGCCGGTGAGGACCTGGAATTCGTGGCCACCTTCGAGGTGTTCCCGCAGGTGGAAGTGGCGGCGTTCGACGCCATCGAAGTGGAAAAGCCGGTGGCGGAAGTGACCGACGCCGACGTGGACGAAATGATCGAGACCCTGCGCCAGCAGCGCGGTGAGTTCGCGGATGTGGACCGGGCCGCCGAGAACGGCGACCGCGTCAACATCGACTTCAAGGGCCTGAAGGACGGCGAAGCCTTCGAAGGCGGCAGCGCCGAAGGCCAGAACCTGGAGTTGGGCTCCGGCCAGATGATTCCGGGCTTCGAGGACGGCATCGTCGGCATGAAGGCCGGCGAGGAGAAGGACATCGACGTGACCTTCCCCGAGGACTACCAGGCCGAGGAACTGAAAGGTCAGGCGGTGGTGTTCCAGATCAAGGTCAACAAGGTGGAAGCCAAGACGCTGCCGGAAGTGGACGCCGAGTTCATGAAGGCGTTCGGTGTCGAGGACGGCAACATGGACACCTTCAAGGCGGAAGTGCGCAAGAACATGGAGCGCGAGCTGAAGAACGCGGTCAGCGGCAAGGTCAAGGAACAGGTGATGGACGGTCTGGCCGGCCAGCATGAGTTCGACCTGCCGGAAGCCCTGGTCAGCCAGGAAGTGGACCGCATGCGTCAGCAGATGATGCAGCAGTTCGGTGGTGGCCAGCAGTTCGATGCCTCCATGCTGCCCGCCGAGCTGTTCAAGGAACAGGCGGAGCGTTCCGTACGCCTGGGCCTGGTGATGCGCGCCATCCTCGACAAGCATGAGTTGCAGGCGGACGCCGACCGGGTCAAGACCCGCGTCGAGGAGATCGCCTCCCAGTACGAGCAGCCCGAGGAGCTGGTTAACTGGATCTACAGCAACCCGCAACAGCTGCAGCAGATCGAAGGCGCGGTGCTGGAAGATCAGGTGGTGGACCTGGTGCTGGAGTCCGCCAAGGTGGAAGAGAAGCCCCAGCCCTATCAGGACGCGGTCAAGCCTCGCGATCAGCAGCAGGGCTGAACCGGGCCCGACGCCGCCAGGTGCCGTTGCCGACGGCGCCCAGCCAACCTCCGAAAGACCGGAAAAACCGGTATTTCGGAGGTTTTTTCGTTCAAAAGGGGCCGTTTTGCGCAACTTTTGCGCAGTTGAACCGCTTATTCACCGGCCTTTATGGACGGCCCCCGGGGCCCCCCTTACTATCGGGGTAATAGGCGCGCCCTGCCTTGTAAGCGGGCTTCCGCGCCCCAATTACCCTTTCCGGGCCGCAAGGTGGCCCCGTAGGGACCCAAAAAAGGAAGCGCTAGATGATAGATTTGAGCCGGATCACGTCCGTCACTCCGGAAATGAAGACCCTGATGCAGGATCCGACCAACGTGGGCCTGGTGCCTGTGGTGATCGAGCAGACCTCCCGGGGCGAGCGTTCCTTCGACATCTATTCCCGCCTGCTCAAGGAGCGGGTGATCTTTCTGGTCGGCCAGGTGGAAGACTACATGGCCAACCTGATCGTCGCGCAGATGCTGTTCCTGGAGTCCGAGAACCCGGACAAGGACATTAACCTGTACATCAACAGCCCGGGCGGTTCGGTCACCGCCGGCATGTCGATCTACGACACCATGCAGTTCGTGAAGCCCGACGTGTCCACCATGTGCATCGGCCAGGCCGCCAGCATGGGGGCCTTTCTGCTGGCCGCCGGCGCCCAGGGCAAGCGCTACGTGCTGCCCAATGCCCGGGTGATGATCCACCAGCCGCTGGGCGGCTTCCAGGGCCAGGCGTCGGACATCGAGATCCATGCCCGCGAGATACTCAAGATCAAGGGCGATCTCAACCGCATGCTCGCCGATCACACCGGCCAGCCGCTGGAAGTGGTGGAACGCGACACCGACCGTGACAACTTCATGGACGCCACCCAGGCGAAGGAATACGGCCTGGTCGACGAGGTGCTGCGACGCCGCTGAGGGCGCCGCGCACCCGCGCCGGGGCGCCGCCGGGCTTGAAAAACCCGGTGTCTCCCGGCATCTTCAAACTGAAACATCAGGTTCTGAGGCGATTCGATGACCGATACCACCGGAAAGGGCGACGACGGCAAACTGCTGTATTGCTCGTTCTGCGGCAAGAGCCAGCATGAAGTCCGCAAGCTGATCGCGGGCCCGTCGGTCTTTATCTGCGACGAGTGCGTGGATCTGTGCAACGACATCATCCGCGAGGAAGTGCAGGAAGAGTCCGGCGACGGCAGCGATGAGCGCCTGCCCAAGCCGCAGGAAATCAAGACCACCCTGGACGATTACGTGATTGGTCAGGAACGCGCCAAGCGGGTGCTGTCGGTGGCGGTGTACAACCACTACAAGCGGTTGGGCTCCAAATCGTCACGCAACCGCGACGACGTGGAACTGGGCAAGAGCAACATTCTGCTGATCGGTCCCACCGGTAGCGGCAAGACGCTGCTGGCCGAGACCCTGGCGCGGCTGCTCAACGTGCCGTTCACCATCGCCGACGCCACCACCCTCACCGAGGCGGGGTACGTGGGCGAGGATGTGGAAAACATCATCCAGAAGCTGCTACAGAAGTGCGATTACGACGTGGACAAGGCCCAGCGCGGCATCGTCTACATCGACGAAATCGACAAGATTTCGCGCAAGTCCGACAACCCCTCCATCACCCGTGATGTGAGCGGCGAGGGCGTGCAGCAGGCGCTGCTCAAGCTGATCGAGGGCACCGTGGCCTCGGTGCCGCCCCAGGGCGGCCGCAAGCATCCGCAGCAGGAATTCCTGCAGGTCGACACCTCCAACATTCTGTTTATCTGCGGCGGCGCGTTCGCCGGGCTGGACAAGGTGATCCGTGACCGTTCCGAGAAGGGCGGCATCGGTTTCTCCGCGGAGGTGAAGAGCAAGGACACGGCACTGAGCATGGGCCAGACCCTGGCCACCGTGGAGCCGGAAGACCTGGTCAAATACGGCCTGATTCCGGAATTCATCGGCCGGCTGCCGGTGATCGCCACCCTGGAGGAACTCTCCGAGGAGGCGCTGGTGCAGATCCTTACCGAGCCGCGCAATGCCCTGACCAAGCAGTACACCCGCCTGTTCGAAATGGAAGGCGTGGAACTGGATTTCCGCGACGACGCCCTGCGCGCCGTGGCCCGCAAGGCCATGGAACGCAAATCCGGCGCCCGCGGGCTGCGCTCGATCCTGGAAGCGGTGCTGCTGGATACCATGTATCAGGTCCCGTCCCTGGAGGGCGTGGCCAAGGTGGTGATCGACAGCGCCACCATCGAAGGTGAGTCCGAGCCGCTGCTGATCTACGAGAACAGCGAGCAGAAGTCCAGAGTGGCGCCCGACTGAGCCGGGCGCCCGGCCCCCGTGGGGGCCGACCCATCAACAGCCGACTCATCCAACTTAGGGGCGATACGTGCTGAAAGAGATTCCGCTGTTGCCACTGCGTGACGTGGTGGTGTATCCGCACATGGTGATCCCGCTGTTCGTCGGGCGGGAAAAATCCATAGCCGCGCTGGAAGCGGCCATGTCCAGCGACAAACAGATCATGCTGGTGGCCCAGCGCAACGCGTCCGACGACGATCCGGGCGAGAAGGACATCTATCGGGTGGGCACCGTGTCCACCATTCTGCAAATGCTGCGCCTGCCCGACGGCACCGTGAAGGTGCTGGTGGAAGGCGGCGGTCGCGGCCACCTCAGCAAGGCCCGCTTCGACGACGACGGCGCGGTGGCGGATGTCCGTCAACTGGACGACGTGGCCCCGTCGGACAGCGAGCAGGAGGCGCTTTCCCGTTCGCTGCTGGCCAAGTTCGAGGACTACGTCAAGCTGTCCAAGAAAGTGGCTCCGGAAATCATCAACTCGGTGTCTTCCATCGATGAACTCAGCCGCCTGGCCGACACCATCTCGGCGCACCTGCAGCTGAAGCTGGAAGAGAAGCAGGACGTGCTGGAGATGGTGGACGTGCGTGAGCGCGTCGAGCATCTGGTGGCGCTGATGGAATCCGACATGGACGTGCTCAAGGTCGAGAAGCGCATCCGTGGCCGGGTCAAGAAGCAGATGGAGAAGAGCCAGCGCGAGTACTATCTGAACGAGCAAATGAAGGCGATTCAGAAGGAACTCGGCGATCTGGACGAAAGCGGCAACGAGCTGGAGGATCTGGAGAAGAAGATCGACGACTCCGGCATGCCCAAGGACGCCAAGGAAAAATCCAAGAACGAACTGAACAAGCTGCGCATGATGTCGCCGATGTCCGCCGAGGCCACGGTGGTGCGCAGTTATCTGGACTGGATGACCTCGGTGCCGTGGAAGAAACGCAGCCGCGTTCGCCACGATATCGCCCACGCCAAGAAGATCCTGGACGAGGATCATTATGGCCTGGAGGAAGTAAAGGAACGGATCCTGGAATTTCTCGCCGTGCAGAGCCGCGTGGGCAAGGTGAAAGGCCCGGTGCTCTGCCTGGTGGGGCCGCCGGGGGTGGGCAAGACCTCCCTCGGGCAGTCCGTGGCACGGGCCACCAATCGCAAGTTCGTGCGCATGGCCCTGGGTGGCGTGCGTGACGAGGCGGAAATCCGCGGCCACCGCCGTACCTACATCGGCTCGCTGCCGGGCAAGGTGATTCAGAAGCTGTCCAAGGTGGGCGTGCGCAATCCGCTGTTCCTGCTCGACGAAGTGGACAAGATGGGCATGGACATGCGCGGGGATCCGGCGTCCGCGTTGCTGGAAGTGCTCGACCCGGAGCAGAACCACACCTTCAGTGACCACTATCTGGAAGTGGATTACGACCTGTCGGAAACGCTGTTCGTGTGCACCTCCAACTCCATGAACATTCCCGGCCCGCTGCTGGACCGCATGGAGGTGATCCGTCTGCCCGGTTACACCGAGGACGAGAAGGTCAACATTGCCGCCCAGTACCTGATTCCCAAGCAGATCAAGTCCAACGGCCTCAAGGACGGCGAGGTGGTGTTCGACGACGCCACTCTGCGCCACGTGATCCGTCACTACACCCGGGAGGCCGGCGTGCGCGGGCTGGAACGGGAAGTCAGCAAGGTGTGCCGCAAGGTGGTCAAGGAGCATTTGCTGGCCAAGGACGACGCGCCGGTCAAACTGGATCCGGAAAGCGTGGAGCAGTATCTGGGTGTGCGCCGGTTCAGCTATGGTCGTGCCGAAGAGCAGGATCAGGTGGGGCAGGTCACTGGCCTGGCCTGGACCTCGGTGGGTGGGGAACTGCTCACCATCGAGGGTGTCTCCACCCCGGGTAAGGGGCGCGTCACCACCACCGGTTCGCTGGGTGATGTGATGCAGGAATCGATTCAGGCGGCCTGGACGGTGGTCAAGAGCCGTGCCCGTCACCTGGGCATCCGCCGCCGCCAGCTGGAGCGGAACGATCTGCACATCCACGTGCCGGAGGGCGCCACGCCCAAGGACGGCCCCAGTGCCGGTATCGGTATGTGTACCGCCATGGTGTCCATGGTTACCGGTATTCCGGTGCGTGCCGATGTGGCCATGACCGGTGAGATCACCCTGCGTGGTCAGGTGCTGGCCATCGGCGGACTCAAGGAAAAATTGCTCGCCGCCCATCGTGGTGGCATTAAAACCGTGTTGATCCCGCACGAAAACGAGCGCGATTTAAAAGAAATTCCGGAGAACATCAAGGAAGCTCTCGACATCCGCCCGGTGAAATGGATCGACCAGGTACTCGAGGTGGCGTTGACGCATACGCCAACGCCGCTGAGTGAAGCCGAAGTGGAAGAAGATCTCGCTCTGGCGGAAGAAAAAGCGCAAAAGGAATCCGAACGACCGAGCACCCATTGACCGCCGCTCACGTGGCGTTTCTAATGCGGTGCCTCGGCACCTTCGGTAACCATTGCCGACGTTTTTAAAACATTGATAGGAAAGGTTTTTTACCTTTGTTAAAGCTGGTGCGAACAGGCTCTTCCTTTCTTGACGCCCCCTGGACCCGTTGGTATAAAGGCGGCTTCGTCATAAGGAGAGTGCATCGCGCCTCGACCATAAAACCGGGAAAGAGAAAAGGGGAATTTTGTGAATAAATCCGAACTGATCGATGCCATTGCTGCGGCCGCTGACATTTCCAAGGCCGACGCGGGCCGTGCGCTGGATGCCACTCTGGATGCCGTGACCGGCGCACTGAAAAAGGGTGACAGCGTTTCCCTGGTGGGCTTCGGCACCTTCTCCGTGAAAGAGCGGGCAGCTCGCGAGGGCCGCAACCCGCAAACCGGCGAAACCATCAAGATCGCCGCCGCCAAGGTACCGGGCTTCAAAGCCGGTAAAGCGCTGAAGGACGCCGTGAACTGAACAGGTTCCAGGAGCGGTAGTTCAGCTGGTTAGAATACCGGCCTGTCACGCCGGGGGTCGCGGGTTCGAGTCCCGTCCGCTCCGCCAGCAGAAGTAAGCGTATCCAGGGCGGATACGCTTTTTTGCTTTCTGGATCCGTTCGATTTTCAACGATAAAAAGACGATATCCCTTGGAGTAAAGCATGCAGGAGTTCAGGCGGTTCGTCCGCGGGCCCGTGGGCAAGGTGCTGCTCGCCGCCATCATTCTTCCGTTCGTGATTTCCGGTTTCTACGGTTACTTTACCGGTGGGGGCAGTGACAGCACCGTGGCGGAGGTAGAGGGCAACAAAATCACCCGTGCCTACGTCAATTCGCGTACCCAGCAACTGCGGCAGATGCTGCGGCAGCAAAGCCCGGACATCAACGAATCCGTGCTGGACTCTTTCATCCGGCCGCAGATGGTGCTCGAGGGCATCGTCAACGAACAGCTGATGATCGCCGCCGCGCGTAACGCCGACATGGCGTTCAGCGACACCCAGGCGGCGCGCATGATTCGCGCCAATCCCGCCTTCACCGACGAGGGCGGCTTCTCCGAAACCCGTTTCGAACAGATGGTGCGCTCCCAGGGCATGACCCCGCAGGGCTATCTGGACGGGCTGCGTCAGGAACGCATCAGCCAGCAATACCGCCAGGCGTTCGCCGCCACCGACTTCGCCCTGGCCGGCGAGCTGGCCGAACAGCGCCGGCTCGGCGAGCAGAGCCGTGACATTCGTTATGTGCGACTCGATCTGGACCGGTTGCGCGGCGAGGCGCAGGTCAGCGATGAAGAAATCCAGGCCTACTACGAGCAGAACAGGGACAGCTTCATGCGTCCCGAACAGGTAAAAGTGCAGTACCTGGTGCTCTCGCCGGAGCATTATCGTGACCGGGTCGAAATCAGCGACGAGCAGATTCAGGCGGAATACGACGCCCGCCGACAAATGCAACAGGACGGCGCCACCCGCCGCCAGGTGGCCCACGTGCTGATCGCCGTCAACGATGACCGCGATCAGGACCAGGCCATCGAACGCGCCCGTGAAGCCCGCCAGGCCCTGGAGCAGGGCACCAGCTTCGCCCAGGTGGCCCGTGACTATTCCGATGACCGCGCCACCGCCGGCAGCGGCGGCGAACTGGGCACCGTGGAGCCCGGCACCCTGCCGGAAGCCCTGGACGACGCCCTCAACGGTCTGCAGGTGGGCCAGGTGTCCGAGCCGGTGGTTTCCGACGCCGGCGTGCACCTGCTCAAGCTGGAGAGCGAAAGCAAACCGGAAATGGCGCCGCTGGCCGACATGCGCGACGGCATCGCCGCCGACCTGCGTCGCTCCCAATCCCAGGCCCTGCTGTCCGAGGACCTGGTGACCCTGGAAGAACTGATCTACGAACACGCCAATCTGGAAGTGCCCGCCGAGCAGTTGAACCTGCCGCTGGAAACCACCGAGTGGGTATCGCTGCAGGATCTGCCCGCGCCGCTCAACAATGATCGGGTCCGTCAGGCGCTGAACAGCGACCCGGTCCGCGAGCAAGGCCACAACAGCGACCTGCTGGAGCTCGGCGGTGATCGCTACGCGGCGGTGCGTTTGCAGGAAGTGGAAGAGCCGGAGCCGTTGCCCCTGGCCGAAGTCAGCGACGACATTCGCGCCCAGCTGCGCCTCAATAAAGCCCGTGACCGGGCCGAGGAACTGGCCACCGAAGCCCGCGACGCGGTGGAAAAGGACGGCGCCGATCTGGACCGCCTCGCCACCCTGCTGGGCGCCGAGGTGGAAGAAGAGCAGGGCGTTCAGCGTGGCGCCGCGGAACCCGACATGGCGGTCAGCGACGCCGCCTTCGCCACCCCCCGCCCCGCTGAGGGCCAGGCCAGCGACATCCGCTTCGTGGACCTGCGTAACGGCGACCTGGTGGCCCTGCAGGTCACCGCCGTGGCCGACGGCAACGCCGACCCGCTGCCCGACGACCAGCAGCAGCAGGCGCTGCAGGAACTGGCCCGCGTGGAAGGCGAACGCACCTTCCGCCAGGTCATGACCTTCCTCCGCGACAGCCTCAACGTGGAACTGCACCCCAACCGCCTCGCCGACACCGACGCCAACCCATAACCCCCAAAGCCCGCCTCCGGCGGGCTCCCCCCGGGGTCAGACCCCGCTAACTGCTTGATATACAAATATTTTGCGGCGATTCAGGCCTGAGTCGGGCGCTTAAAAGGCTATTTTTGCCCTGAAAAACCGGCGTTTAAGAGAAGATCGAGGGGAAAGGTGGGCTCTTGGAGGGTGATTTCTGGAGGGGAAAAGGCCGTTTGAAGCCTTTTATTTCCCTCCAGAATCGAAACAACCCTACTGGAATCAATGGGTTGTGGTGGTCCGACCCCGGTTATTCGCCGGGTTCTTCGAAGGGCATGGATACGGTGGCGGCGCCGGCGTCGACGTAGGTGATTTCGGCGGTGATGCCGGAGGCCAGGTCCGAGCACAGGAAGGCGGCGGTGTTACCGACTTCCTCGATGGTCACGTTGCGGCGCAGCGGGGCCTTGGCGGCATTGTAGTCCAGCATGGTACGGAATTTCTTGATGCCGGAGGCGGCCAGGGTGCGGATCGGGCCGGCGGAGATGCCGTTCACGCGGATGCCGTCCGGGCCCAGGCTGGCGGCCAGGTAGCGCACCGAGGCTTCCAGGCTGGCTTTGGCCAGGCCCATCACGTTGTAGTTCGGCACGGTCTGCCGGGAGGCGTGATAGGTGAGGGTGAGCAGGGAGCCGTTGCGGCCGGCCATCAGCGGGCGCGCGGCCTGGGCCAGCGCCACGAAGCTGTAGGCGGAGATGTCGTGGGCCATGCGGAAGCCCTCGCGGGTGGCCACGTCGGCGAAGTTGCCGTCCAGTTCGCTGGCCGGGGCGAAGCCCACCGCGTGCACCACGCCGTCCAGGCCGTCCCATTGTTCGCCGAGACCGCTGAACACCTGCTGGATCTGCTCGTCGGAGGTCACATCACAGGGAAAGCACAGCGCTTCGCTGCTGCCGCACCGTTCGGCGACCTTGGTCACCCGGCTCTTGAGCTTGTCGTTCTGGTAGGTAAACGCCAGTTCCGCGCCTTCACGGTGCATGGCGTCGGCGATGCCGGTGGCGATGGAACGGTCGCTGGCGATGCCCACGATCAGGTATCGCTTGCCTGCGAGAAAACCCATGGTCTGTCCTCAAAAAAAGATAGTCACTCCGGCGCCCAGTATAGGCGATCACGGTGGCCGTGAAAGGCACCGGCGGGGTTATTGTGCAACGGCTTGTTTCCCGTCGCGGTTGAAGGCCGCCTCGATCAAACGCCGGGTGTAGGCCTGCTCCGGCGCGTCGAATACCCGCTCGGTGTCGCCGTGCTCGATCACCTTGCCGTGTCGCATCACCAGCAGGCGGTGACTGATGGCACGCACCACTTTCAGGTCGTGGCTGATGAACAGGTAGCTGAGCCCACGGCGCTGTTGCAGGTCTTTCAGCAGCGCCAGCACCTGGGCCTGCACACTGCGGTCCAGGGCGGAGGTGGGCTCATCCAGAATCAGCAGATCCGGTTCCAGAATCAGCGCCCGGGCGATGGCGATGCGCTGGCGCTGCCCGCCGGAGAATTCGTGGGGATAGCGGTCGTCGCTGTCCGCCGGCAGACCCACTTCGGCGAGCAGGGCGCGCACCCGCTCCGCGCGCTGCTCGGCATTGAGCGACTTGTCATGCACGCGCAGCCCTTCTTCCACCGCCTGATGCACGGTGAGGCGCGGATTGAGGCTGCCGTAGGGGTCCTGAAACACCACCTGCATGTGCCTGCGCCAAGGGCGCAGGGCGCGACCACTGAGCGTGTTCAGGGGTTGATCCAGCAGCACCACCTTGCCGTTGGCGCGGATCAGGCGCAGCAGAATCAGGGCCAGGGTGGACTTACCGGAGCCGGATTCGCCGACCACGCCCAGGGTTTCGCCCCGGCGCAGATCGAAGGACACGCCGTCCACCGCCGCCACCGTCTCCCGGGCGCCCAGCCATCCACGCCGGCGGCCGCTGAAGTGCATTTCCAGTTGCTCGGCGCGTAACAGCACCGGCGCGTCCGGTGCGGTAGGCCGGGGACGGCCGCCGGGCTCGGCGGCCAGCAGGTGGCGGGTGTAGTCGTGCTGCGGGCGATTCAGCACCTGGTCGGTGTCACCGTATTCCACCACGCGCCCCTGATGCATCACCGCCACGTCCTCGGCGAAGCGGCCCACCAGGCCCAGGTCGTGGCTGATCAGCAGCACGCCCAGGTGACGCTCTCGCTGCAGCCGCTTGAGCAGCTCCAGAATGGTTTCCTGAATGGTGACGTCCAGGGCGGTGGTGGGCTCGTCGGCAATCAACAACTGAGGGTCATTGGCCAGCGCCATGGCGATCATCACCCGCTGGCGTTGGCCGCCGCTGAGCTGGTGCGGGTAGCGGGCCAGCATGTCGGCGGAGGCGGGCAGGTCCACCTGCTCCAGCAGCTCCAGACAGCGCCGGCGCACCGCCGCGCCACCCAGTTTTTGATGGACGCGGATCGCCTCGCCGATCTGCTTCTCCACCCGGTGCAGGGGGTTCAGGGCGGTGAGCGGTTCCTGAAAAATGGTGCCGATGCGGCCGCCGCGGAGGGCGCGTCGGCGCTCTTCCGGCCAGTCCAGCACATTGTCGCCGTCCAGTTCGATGGCCTGGGCGCGGCGATGGGCGCCGCCGGGCAGCAGGTCGAGAATCGACAGGGCGGTGAGCGATTTGCCGGACCCGGATTCACCCACCAGCGCCAGCATGCGCCCGGCTTCCAGGTCCAGGCTGATGCGGTCCACCGCCGGCCGGGCCGGATCGTCGAACCACACGCTCAGTTCGCGAAGACGCAGCAGGCTCATGGGCGTTCTCCCGCATCGGCGTGGTACTTCCTGGGGTCGAAGGCATCGCGCACCGCTTCGCCCACGAACACCAGCAGGGACAGCATCAGCGCCAGGGTGACGAAGGCGCTCAGCCCCAGCCACGGGGCGTGCAGGTTGGCCTTGCCCTGGCCCAGCAGTTCACCCAGGGAGGGCGCGCCGGGCGGCAGCCCGAAGCCGATAAAGTCCAGCGAGGTGAGCAGAATCACCGAGGCGTTGAGCACGAACGGCAGATAGGTGAGGGTGGCCACCATGGCGTTGGGCAGCATATGTCGGAACAGGATCACCGGCGTGCGCACCCCCAGCGCCTGGGCGGCACGCACATAGTCCAGGTTGCGCGCGCGCAGAAATTCGGCGCGCACCAGATCCACCAGGGTCATCCAGGAAAACAGCAGCATGATCAGCAGCAGCGTCCAGAAGCCGGGCACCACGAAACTGGAGATGACGATGATCAGATAGAGGATCGGCATGCTGGACCAGATTTCCAGGAAGCGCTGGCCGGCCAGATCCAGCCAGCCGCCGTAATAGCCCTGCAGGGCGCCGACCACGATGCCGATGGCGCTGGAAGCCACCGTCAGAATCAAACCGAACAGCACCGACAGCCGGAAGCCGTAGATCAGCCGCGCCAGCACGTCCCGACCCTGATCGTCGGTGCCCAGCCAGTTCTCCGCCGACGGCGGCGCCGGCGCCGGCACCGTGAGTTCGTAGTTGATGGTGTCGTAGCTGTAGCGGATCGGCGGCCACAGCATCCAGCCGTCCTCTTCGATCAATTCCCGCACATAGGGGTCACGGTAATTGGCTTCGGTTTCGAACAAACCGCCGAAGGCGGTTTCCGGATAAACCTGAAACACCGGCCAGTACAGCTCACCCTGATAACGCACCATGATCGGCTTGTCGTTGGCGACCAGCTCGGCGCCCAGGCTGACCACGAACAGCACCAGAAACAGATACAGCGACCACAGGCCCCGGCGGTTGCGCCGGAAGGCCCGCCACTGGCGGTGCCAGATCGGCTCGGTGCCCATCAGCGCGCCCTCCGCTCAAAATCGATGCGCGGATCCACCCACATATAGGTGAGGTCGGAGACCAGTTTCAGCAGCATGCCCAGCAAGGTAAAGATGAACAGGGTACCGAACACCACCGGGTAATCCCGGTTGATCACCGACTCGAAGCCGAGCAGGCCCAGCCCGTCCAGGGAAAAGATGTACTCGATCAGCAGCACGCCGGTGAAGAACATGCCCACGAAAGCCGCCGGAAAGCCGGCGATGATGATCAGCATGGCGTTGCGGAATACGTGGCCGTAGAGCACCCGGTTCTCGGTCAGCCCCTTGGCGCGGGCGGTCTGCACGTACTGTTTGCCGATTTCGTCGAGAAAGGAATTCTTGGTGAGCATGGTCAGGGTGGCGAAATTGCCGACCACGATGGCCAGGGTGGGAAGGGTAATGTGGTGCAGGTAGTCCAGCATCTTGCCGAACGCGGACAACTGCTCGAAGTCGTCCGAGGTGAGCCCCCGTAGCGGGAACCACTCCAGATAGGAGCCGCCGGCGAACAGCACCACCAGCAGAATGGCGATCAGAAAACTGGGAATCGCGTAACCCACGACGATGGCGGTGCTGGTCCAGACGTCGAAGCGGCTGCCGTCGCGCACCGCCTTGCGGATGCCCAGGGGAATGGCCACCAGATAGGTGATCAACGTACTCCACAGGCCCAGCGAGATCGACACCGGCAGCCGCTCCAGAATCAGATCGCTCACCGCCCGGTCCCGGTAATAGGATTCACCGAAGTCGAAGGTCAGGTAGCGTTTGATCATCAGCCAGAAGCGTTCCGGCGCCGGCTTGTCGAAACCGTACAGCTTTTCGATGCGCTCGATCAGTTCCGGTGGCAGCCCGCGTGAGCCCCGGTAATCAGTGCCTCCGGAGCCGACGAAGTCGGCGGTGCTGCCGGCAAAGCCGCCACCGGCGCCGCCGCCGCCGAGCCCCTGCAGTTGGGCCAGGGCCTTCTCCACCGGGCCGCCCGGGGCCGCCTGCACGATCACGAAATTCAGCAGCAGGATGCCGAACAGGGTCGGCACGATCAGCGCCAGTCGTTTGAGGATATAGACCAGCATCAGCGGGCGCTTTCATTCCACCAGAGATCCAGCGCTCCGGTGATCGGCACGTAGGCCGGCAGCGGCGCATGGTCGAGGCCGGCCCGGTAGGCGAACCGGTGGGTGGGCGCGTACCAGTTGGGCACCACGTAAAAGCCCCACTGCAGGGCGCGGTCCAGGGCGCGGGTGCGGGTCACCAGGGCCTCGCGGCTCTGCGCGGCGATCACCTTGTCGACCAGGGCGTCCACCGCCGGATTGCAGACGCCGGCATAGTTCTGGCTGCTTTCCCGCTCGGCCGCCTGACAGCTCCAGAAGCCGCGCTGCTCGTTACCCGGCGAGGTGGACTGGCCCCAGCCGCCGACGATCATGTCGAAGTTGAAGCGGCGCAGGCGCTGCACGAACTGGGATTGATCCACGCGCACCACGTTGGCGTCGATGCCCAGGGTTTTCAGATTGCGCGCGAACGGCAGCACGATGCGCTCGAAGGCCGGCCGGTAGAGCAGAAACTCAAAGTGCACCGGCTTGCCGTCCGGGGTGTGCAGTTTGCCGCCCTTGACCTGGTAACCGGCGTCCATCAGCAGCTTCTGGGCGTGGCGCAGATTCTCGCGGGGCCGGCCGGAACCGTCGGAGTGGGGCGGCTGGTAGCTCTCCGTGAACACCCGCGGTGGCAGGTCTTTTCTGAGCGGCTCCAGCAGGGCCAGCTCTTCCTTATCCGGCGGCCCCTCGGCGGCCAGGTCGGAATTCTGGAAGTAGCTGCGGGTGCGCTGATACTGCCCATAAAACAGGTTCTTGTTGGACCACTCAAAATCAAAGGCGTAGGTGATGGCCTCGCGGAGCACCGGGTCCTGGAACACCGGCCGGCGGGTATTGAACACAAAGCCCTGCATGCCCGCCGGATTGCTGTGCTTCGCTTCCTCGGTGATCAGGCGACCGCTGCGGAAGGCGTCGCCGGTGTAGACGGTGGCCCACAGCTTGGAATTGGTCTCGGTGCGCCAGTCGTAATCGCCGCGCTTGAAGGCCTCCAGGGCCACGGTCTCATCCAGGTAGTACTCGTGGATGA
This sequence comes from Alcanivorax sp., assembly GCA_022449455.1. Lineage (GTDB taxonomy): Bacteria > Pseudomonadota > Gammaproteobacteria > Pseudomonadales > Alcanivoracaceae > Alloalcanivorax. Next base: position 51,526 of record JAKUPL010000022.1, read on the forward strand.
TGCGGTCGAAATTGTAGCGGCCGCGCATCACCGGCAAGTCCTTGGCCCAGTAGTCGTCGCGGCGTTCGTAGACCACCCGCTTGCCGGGCTTGAAGCTTTTTACCCGGTAGGGGCCGGACCCCAGCGGCGGCTCCAGGCTGGCATCGGCGAAGTCGCGGCCTTTCCAGTAATGCTTGGGCATCACCGGCAGCTGGCCGACGATCATCACCAGCTCCCGGTTGTCGCCCGGTTTGAAGCTGAATTTCACTTTGCGCTCGGACAGCGCCTCCACCTTTTCCACGTCGCCGTAGTAATAGGCGTAGAAGGGCTCGCCTTCGTCGCGCAGCGTCTTGAAGGTCCATACCACGTCCTCGGCGCGCACCGGCTGGCCGTCGGCGAAGCGGGCTTCCTTGCGTAGGGTGAAGGTCACCCAGCGGCGGTCCTCCGGCCACTCGATGGTTTCCGCCAGCAGACCGTACTCGCTGAACGGTTCGTCCAGGCTGCGCACGGTCAGGGTATCGAACAGGTATTCGCCGGCGCCGGCGGCGGCGGTGCCCTTCGGCAGCCAGGGCATGAAATTGTCGAAGCCGCCCAGTTCGTGCAGGCGCAGGTCGCCGCCCTTGGGGGCGTCCGCATTGACGTAATCGAAGTGGGAGAAGCCGGGCCCGTACTTGGGGCTGCCGTGCATGGCGATGGCGTGGGCGGTGGTGGTGTCCGCCCGTACCGCCTCGGGCAACGGTGCCGCCAGAAAAAGGACCGCCAGGAACAGAAAGGACCGCATAGCGCCTGTCATCGTTATTGTGGACTCCAGAAAGGGGCCGGTGGCGACACCATAGCCCAGGCCGCGATTTTCACCAAATACCCGGACTTGGAGCCGCATTTTGCCGCGGAGTTCGCGGCGCGCCGATCAGGGCGCGCGGCGTACATCCACGTACAGGGTCAGACGGTCGCCGGGCTGCAGGTAGCGGCGCTGCTTGACGCCATTGTTCCAGTCGCGAATCTGGCTCACCGAAACGTTGAAGCGGCTGGCGATGGCGTACAGGGAATCTCCCTGACGCACCGAATAACGCACCTTGCGGATCATCTCATCGCGGTGCTCGGCGGCGCGGGAGGCGGCGGGGCCGTCCTCGGTCCACACCGCCAGGGTCTGGCCGATGCGCAGCGGGTCGCCGGGGGACATGTCGTTCCAGCGCGCCAGCTCGCGCACGCTCACGTCGTAGCTGCGTGCCAGTGCCCACAGGGTTTCTCCGGAGGCCACCCGGTGGTCGACCCGTTGGCGACCACCACCGGCCCGGTCGGTTTGCCCGGCGAGCCGGCTATTGGCGGCAGCCCGTTCCGGAATCAGCAGGGTGCGGCCGGCGACGATGGTGCTGCCTTGCAGATCGTTGATGTCGCGCAGCACCGCCGCGGTGGTGCGGTGCCGGCGGGCGATCGCGATCAGCGAGTCGCCGGGGCGGATGGTGTAGCGCAGCCAGCGCATTCGTTCCTGCGGCGACAGCCCCGCCACCCGCTCGCGGAAGGTGTCGGCGGCGCTCACCGGCACCAGCAATTCCGTGGTCCCGTGGGGGGCGGTGGCCCAGCGATTGAACGCCGGGTTAAGCAGGTAGAGTTCCTCGGTGGAGATGCCCGCCAGGCTCGCGGCCTGGGCCAGGTCGATCTGCCCGCCCACGTCGACGCTGGCGAAGTAGGGCTGGTCGTCGATGGGGTGCAGCGTCACGCCATAGCGTTGCGGGGTGCGGACGATCTGCGCCACCGCCAGCAGCTTGGGCACGTAGGCGGTGGTCTCGCTGGGCAGGTCCAGATTCCAGAAATCGGTGGGCAGGCCGGCCTCTTCATTGCGGCGCCGGGCCCGGGATACGGTGCCGCCGCCGGCGTTGTAGGAGGCCAGGGCCAGCAGCCAATCGCCGTCGAACCGTTCGGACAGCTGCTGCAGATAGTCCAGCGCCGCCCGGGTGGAGCGCACGATGTCCCGACGGTTGTCGTACCACCAGGTCTGATCCAGGCCGAAGTACTTGCCGGTGGAAGGGATGAACTGCCAGGGGCCGGCGGCGCGGCCGTGGGAATAGGCGAACGGATCGAAAGCGCTTTCCACCACCGGGAGCAGCACCAGTTCCAGCGGCATGTCACGGGCTTCCGCTTCTTCCACGATAAAGTGGAGGTAGCGTTCGGAGCGGGTGGTGACGCGGGTGAAGTACTTAGGGTGGCGGGCGTACCAATCCCGCTGGGCGCTGACACGTGGGTTGTCCTGGTCCAGGTTCAGTGCGTAGCCGCGGCGGATGCGGTCCCACAGGTCCTGGTCGGTGGCCCGGTCACCGTCGGGATCGTGGGGCGCCGGTTCGTCCATGCCGTTGGCCAGGTCCGGGTCCTCCAGGGAGGGCTCGGCCGCCGGCATCGGCGGGAGTTGTGTGACGTCCGGTGTATCGTCGCGGTGTTGTCCATTCCCCGAGGGGGAGAGGGCACAGCCACTCCCCATTAGCGCGATCCCCAAGATCGCGCAACCCATAAATTTATTCATAACAATGATATACGTGCGAAATTTTGAGTTGATTCTAGGCACCGCCCCCGGTCGGGGCAAGAAAAAACGCCCCGGCCACGGTGCCGCCTCCCGGAAATCCGATGTCCGTCACAGAGACATCGGGATGCCAAAATCGTGCCTTTTCAGGGCGCCACCCGGACCCGCTTGGGTGTGGCGTGTTCAGGCGGAGTCCTTCCAGCGGCGCAGGGCGGCGAAGCCTTCCACCGGGTTGTCCGGGCGGTTGCCGAAGTGCTGCTGGCAGGCGTCGCGCAGCTGCGGTTCGGCGGCGCGCAGGAACGGGTTGGTGCGGCGCTCCTCGCCGATGGTGGAGGGCAGGGTGATGCGCTGTTCATCGCGCAGTTCCCGCACCCGGGCCAGCCGGTCGCCCACCGCCCGGTCGTCGGGCGAGACGGCGGCGGCGAACGTCAGATTCGCCAGGGTGTACTCGTGGGCGCAGAACACCAGGGTTTGTTCCGGCAGCGCCGACAGCCGGTTCAGGGAGTGGTGCATCTGCTCCGGCGTGCCCTCGAACAGGCGGCCACAGCCGCCGGCGAACAGGGTGTCGCCGCAGAACAGCCAGCCCTGCAGCGGAGCAAGAAAGGCGATGTGGCCCAGGGTGTGGCCGGGCACGTCGATCACCTCCAGTTCCAGGTCCGGTTCCGCCAGCCGGACCCGGTCGCCGTCGCGCAGCGGCTGGTCCATCTCCGGGATGGTCTCCCGGGCCGGACCGTACACCGGAATGTCCCGGTCGCGGCACAGGGCGGCGACGCCGCCCACGTGGTCCGGATGGTGATGGGTGATCAGCAGCGCGCTCAGGGTCAGGCCCTGTTCGGTCAGCCAGGCTTCCACCGGCGCCGGATCACCCGGGTCCACCACCACGCAGTGGCTGCCGTCGTGAACGGCCCAGATGTAGTTGTCGGAAAAGGCGGGGATCGCCGTAGGGGCTTGCAGCATGACGTGATACTCTGTGCTTGGGATGCTGTGATGCTAACAGCCGGCACGGAGAATGTCAGAGATGCAACTGCCCCCGCTTTCGCGCGCGCCGTTCCAACGGCAGCCCGAGGACATGGTGCGTCGCTTCGATCATTGGCTGGAAAGCGAGGCCGGCCAGGCGGTGCTGGCCGCCGAGCGCGCCATGCTCGCCGACTGGCTGCCCAAGCTGGTGGGCCAGCGGGCGCTGGAAATCAGCGGCGGTCGCGGCCGCGATCTGCTGGCCGGCATTCGCCTGCCGTGGCGCTGTTCGGTGACGCCGGTGCACTGCGCCGATGAGCCCGATGACGACCGGTCCGTCGGCGCCGACGCCGCCGGCGCGGAGCGCCCGCCGGTACGGGTCAAGGCCTGCCCCCAGGCGCTGCCGGTGGCCAAGAACAGCGTCGACGTGGTGTTGCTGCACCACGGTCTGGAATTTCAGGACAACCCCCATCGGGTGCTGCGCGAGGCGGCCAGTTGCGTGGCGCCGGGCGGCACCATCGCGGTGGTCGGCTTTCACCCGCTCAGTGTCATGGGGCTGGCCCGCTGGCTGCGTGGCGGCGCCAGCCGTCCCGGCTGGAGCGGCCGGTATTTCCGGCCCTACCGGGTCAGTGACTGGCTGCACGTGCTGGGCTTCGAGGTCGAAGGGCTGGCCGGTGGCTTCTATAATCTGCCGCTTGCCGACCGGGGCCGGGCGCGGCTGCGCTGGCTGGAATGGCTGGGCGGAAAGCTGTGGTGGCGGTTCGGCGGCGTCTACCTGCTGGTGGCCCGCAAGCGGGCGGCGATGATGCGGCCGCTGGCCCCGCAGCGGGGGTTCAGCCGGCAGCGACCCACGGTGGTGTCGGTGCCGGTGGCCCGTTGGCGACAGGAACGGAATACGGAGTAACGTTTGAATCAGGTTGAAATCTTTACCGACGGGGCCTGCCGGGGCAATCCCGGGCCTGGCGGCTGGGGCGCGGTGCTGCGCTATGGCGACCGCGAGAAGGAATTGCACGGCGGCGAGCCGCACACCACCAACAACCGCATGGAGCTGATGGCGGCGATCCAGGCGCTGGAAACGCTGACGCGGCCCTGCGAGGTCCATCTGACCACCGATTCCCAATACGTGCGCAAGGGCATCACCGAGTGGCTGGCCAACTGGAAAAAGCGTGGTTGGAAAACCGCCGCGAAAAAGCCGGTGCTGAACCAGGACCTGTGGATGCGGCTCGATGAAGCCGCCGCCCGTCACCGGATGCACTGGCACTGGGTCAAGGGCCACAGCGGCCACCCGCAGAACGAGCGCGCGGACCAGCTCGCCAATCGCGGCATCGACGACATGAAGGCAGGCGCATGAGACAGATCGTTCTGGATACCGAAACCACCGGTCTGGACCCGCAAAGCGGCCACCGTATCATCGAGATCGGCTGCGTGGAGCTGGAGAACCGGCGCCTGACCGGCAACAACCTGCACCTCTACATCAACCCGGAGCGTGATATCGACGAGGGCGCGCTGGAGGTGCACGGCATCACCGTGGAATTCCTGGCCGACAAGCCCACCTTCGCGCAGGTCGCCGAGGAGTTCATGAGCTTCGTGCGCGGCGCCGAGCTGGTGATCCACAACGCGCCCTTCGACGTGGGCTTTCTGGACCATGAACTGAAGCTGCTGGGCCGGCAATGGGGCAAGGTGACGGACGCCTGCGGCGTGCTCGACACCCTCAAGCTGGCCCGCGACCTGCACCCGGGCCAGAAGAACAGCCTGGATGCCCTGTGCCGCCGCTACGACGTGGACAACGGCCACCGGGAACTGCACGGCGCGCTGCTTGACGCGGAGATTCTGGCCGACGTTTACCTGGCCATGACCGGCGGCCAGACCCGCCTGTCCCTGGGCGCCGAAAGCGGCGAGCAGGGCGCCAGCGTGGCGGAGGCGATACGCCGCCTGAACCAGGACCGCCCGCCGCTCACCGTGGTGCGCGCCGCCGACGCCGACCTGGCCCGCCACCGGGCCAAGCTGGAGGCGATCGCCTCCCGCAACGGCCAGCGCACCCTCTGGGAAGAACTGGAAGACCCGCGGGTACACTAACCCACAAAGATAAGCGGGTTCGGGTGATGCCCTTCCGGGACCGTTGAGAACAGGACGTTCGAAACGGAGCCCCCAGGGGTGAGGCAAGCGTGTTGCGAAGCACGGCTTCGCGCGCCGCCGAACGCCGCCCATCTGTGATGGGTGGCCGGGCCCGCTTGCGGGGGTTCACGGCGTTCCCGGAAGGGCATCACCCGAACCCGCGCCCCCCGCCTCAATGATGCGGCGTGGTGTCCGCGTCCATGTTCAGCTCGTGGCTCTCGTGGTGCTCGATCCAGCCCTTCTCGTACATGTACTCGGTGGCCGGCTCCAACACCGTGGCGGTCATGATCAGACCGGTCAGGCTCATAACGATGGTGTAGGGCAGGGCCATGATCACCATGCGCCCGTAGGACAGCCGCACCAGCGGCGCCAGCGCCGAGGTCAGCAGGAACAGGAAGGCCGCCTGGCCATTGGGGGTGGCCACCGACGGAATGTTGGTGCCGGTATTGATGGCCACCGCGAGCAGATCGAAGGTGTCCCGGTTGATCTCGTTGTTGACCAGCGCCAGGGCCACTTCGTCCACGTACACCGAGGCCACGAACACGTTGTCCGACACCGCCGACAGCACCCCGTTGGCGATATAGAAGGCGGCGCCCTGGGCGTCCCGCTCCAGGGTCAGCACGTACTCGATCACCGGCGCGAACAGTTGCTGATCGGCGATCACCGCTACCACCGCGAAGAACACGGTCAGCAGGGCGGTGAACGGCAGCGCCTCCTCGAAGGCGGCGCCCAGCCGGTGTTCCTCGATGATGCCGCAGAAGGCGGTGGCCAGAATGATCACGCTCAGGCCCACCAGGCCCACCGGCGCGGCGTGGGTGGCCAGGCCCACCACCAGCCACACGGCGATCAGACCCTGCACCACCAGATTGACCTTGTCGCGGGTGGTGCGGCGGTCGTCCTGCTCCCGGGCATACTGGCTCATGATGCCCTGAACCTTTTCCGGGATTTCCTCGCCGTAGCCGAAGCTGCCGCTCCACTCCAGGAACAGGCAGGTCAGCAGGCCCATGGCCAGCACCGGCAGGCTGATCGGCGCCATGCGCAGGAAGAACTCCCCGAACTCCCACTGGGCCTTGGTGGCGATCAGCAGGTTCTGGGGCTCGCCCACAAGGGTGCAGACCCCGCCCAGGGCGGTGCCCACCGCCGCGTGCATCAGCAGGCTGCGCAAAAAGGCGCGGAAGCGGCGCAGGTCCTCGCGGTGCAGCTCCTCCACGCCGGTGTCGTCACCGTGGTCGTGCTTTTGCTGGAAGCTCTTGCCCGACGCCACCTTGTGATAAATGCCATAGAAGCCGGTGCACACCGCGATCACCACCGCGGTGACGGTCAGCGCGTCCAGGAACGCGGACAGTACCGCCGCGGCGATGGAGAACAGCAGGCTGAGCAGCATCTTCGAGCGCACCCCCAGCAACAGCCGGGTGAACACATAAAGCAGCAGATCCTTGAGGAAGAAAATGCCCGCCACCATGAAGATCAGCAGCAACAGCACTTCCAGGTTGCCCTCCACCTTGTGCAGCACGGTGGTGGGGCTGGTCAGGCCGATCAGCAGCGCCTCGATGGCGAGCAGGCCGCCGGGCTGCAGCGGGTAGCATTTGAGCGCCATGGCCAGGGTGAAGATGAACTCCGCCAGCAGCAGCCAGCCGGCGGTGGCTTCGCCAAGGGTCCAGGCCACGATCGGATTGACCACCAGAAAGGCGACAATGGTGTACTTGTACCAGGCGGGGGCTTGCCCCAGGAAATTCTGGCCGAACGCACGGCCAAGGTGGGCGGACATGGCGCGACTTCCTGCTTTTATGGATTGTCTGTTTGAATGTGGGTGCGGCTGGGCGCGGCAATCATAAGCACTTCCGCCGGTCGGGTACAGGCCGGCGTCCCCGGGACTTGTCCTGGATCAAGCGCCGACGCCCGGTGGCGGTTGTGTCGGGGTTAACAATGTGCCCACGAATCAGTTGCTTAGAGTTGAAAGTTGACGCATTGTTGAAGCTCATGAGAAAGTGAAAACGTCGTTGCCGGACCCTTTCCGGCGCGCCGGGGACTGATTATTACCAGGGGTTTCGGAACGCATGGTCGCCATTACCAATACCACCTCCCTGACGTTTCTCAAGGAGGCCATCGACACCACGCTCAGTGAAGCCGAGGCCAGCCTGGAGGCGTTCGCCGAGGAGCGCGGCGATGCCGCCACCCTGGATCAATGCGCCGGGGCCTTCCATCAACTGCGCGGTATCTCCCAGGTGCTGGAGCTGAACGCCGCCACCCTGATGAGCGAGGAGATGGAGCTGGCGGCGGAGGCGCTCAAGCGCCAACGCGACCGGGCCCTGATTCAGGCCCTGGGCAACGCCATCGTGCTGCTCAGCCGCTATTTCGAATACGTTCAACTCAAGGACAGCGCGCTGCCGGAGCTGCTGATCGGCGGTATCAACGAACTGCGCCGCGCCGGCGGCAAGTCGCTGATCCAGGAAAGCCATTTCTTCAGCGTGGACCTGGCGCGGGCCCGGGAGCCCGCCGCCGGGCCCGGCGAGCCGGCGGCGCTGGTGGAGCAGGGCCGTCGCCTGCGCCACATGTACCAGGTGGGTCTGCTGGGCCTGCTGCGCGGCGACAACCGGGACGCGCATCTGAAATTGATGGCCCGCGCCCTGCAGCGCGTCGACCGCCTGTGCGGCGACTGCGCGCAAAGCCGCTTCTGGTGGGTGGCGCGGGCCGCCACCGAAAGCCTGGCGGCGGACCGCATGGTGATTACCCCGGCGCGCAAGGCGTTGCTGGCCCAGTATGATCGGCAGCTCAAGAAGCTGGTCTACGACGGCGAGCGTGCGCTGGCCCAGGAAGCCCCGCTGCTGCTGATCAAGGAAAGTGTGTTCCTGGCCAGTCTGGGCTCCGGAGCGGGCGACTGTGCCGCCGAGGTGCGCGCGGTGTTCGGTGCCGGCCAGGGCATCAGCGACGCGGACCTGCAGCGGGAGCTGGCGCTGATGACCGGTTCCCGGGGCTCGGTGATCCGGTCCGTGGCCGGGGCTCTGAAGGACGAGATCAACCAGATCAAGGACACCCTGGATCTGGCCGCCCAGGGGGTCGCCGATACCGATTACGCGGCGGTGGCCGGGGGCCTGCGCCGCGTGGCCAGCACCCTGGAAATGGTGGGTAAGGAGCAGGAAGCCGGGGTGCTGCGCCAGCGCGCCGACGGCATTGCCGGTTGGCCGGCGGACACCGATGTGGAGAGCGCCGAGTTCCATGCGCTGGTGGACGACCTGCTGGCCGCCGAGAATACCGTGGCCAGCCTGGAACGCAGCCTGGCGCCCTCCGACGACGTGCGCCGCGACGCCACCAACAGCAATATTTCCCTCTACCAGCTGGACGACGCCCGCATGACCGTGGTGGGCGAGTGCCGGGCCGGGCTGGCGCTGGCCAAACGTTCCCTGGCCAGCTACATGGACAACCAGTGGGACCCGATGCACATCAGCAACCTGCCGGGCACCTTCGCCACCATCAGCGGCGGGCTCATGTTTCTGGAACTGGAACGGGCCTGCCGGGTCATCGCCGCCTGCCGCCGCCATATCGAGGAGCGCCTGCTGCGCGGCGATCAGCCGCCGGGCCAGCCGGCCATGGAAACCCTTGCCGATGCGCTCACGGGCATCGACTATTATCTGGAGAGCATGGAAGAGCGCAAACCCATCGGTGAAGGAGTGCTGGACGTGTCGGAACGGGCGGTGGCGGAACTGGGCTACCCGGTGACCGGGCAGGCGGAGCGGGCCGGCCTGGCCGGCTTGGAGGGCGACCGTGGCTGAAACCGGTCCCATGGATTTGTCCGCGCCGGAACCCGGCGACGCCGACCAGGGCTGGCTGTTCGTGATCCACGACCAGCAACTGTGTGTGGATACGGAGCAGCATCCCGGCCCCGGCATTCCCCGGTTGCCGGCATTTCTGCTGCGCGGCCATCCGGATTACCGCTTTCTCGGCCTGCTGCACGGCGAACCCTGCTACGTGTGCCGGCAAACCGACCACGAGCTGGCCGACCGGCCGCTGTACCCCATGTCACTGCGCCAGTTGCTCGGGCAGATGGACGAGGCCCTGTTCACCATGGCCGCGCGGGCCCTGCAGGTGCTCAGCTGGCGCACCAACCATCGCTTCTGCAGCCGTTGCGGGCACGCCACCGAGGCCCACCCCACCGAACTGGCGATGCTGTGCCCGGCCTGCGACTACCGCCAGTATCCGCGTATCACGCCGTGCATCATCGCGCTGGTCACCGACGGCGATCACGCCCTGCTGGGGCATTCCGCGCGCTTCCCGGAAGGGTTCTATTCCTGCCTGGCCGGTTTCATGGAAGCCGGCGAAACCGCCGAACAGGCGGTGCGCCGGGAAGTGATGGAGGAGAGCGGCGTCACGCTGGGCACGCTGCGCTATTTCGCCAGCCAGTCCTGGCCGTTCCCCCATTCCCTGATGCTTGGTTTCCACGCCGAATACGCCGGCGGCGAGATTCGCATCGATGACGACGAAATCACCGACGCGCGCTGGTTCCACCACCGGGAGCTGCCGGACATCCCTCCGGTAGGCAGCATCGCCCGCTCCCTGATCGACGACTGGCGGGCCGGACGATGAGCTTCAGCGTCGCCCCGATGCTGATTCTGGGCATCAGCGTGCTGCTGGTGCTGGTCGGCGCCTGGGTGCTGCTGCGCCACAAATGGGTATGGCAGTGGATCAAGGGCACCGCCGGGCTGGCCCTGGTGGCCCTGGCCGTGTATCTGGTGCTGGTGGCGCTCAATTTGTACAGCTTTCACGAGCTCACCGAGGAGACCCCGGTGGCGACCATCAGCTTCCGCGCCACCGGCGATCAGAGCTACATTGCCACGGTCACCCGTGCCGACGGCGACAGTCAGGATTTCCGCCTCAACGGCGACCAGTGGCAGCTGGACGCGCGCATCGTCAAATGGAAGACGCCTTTCTCCCTGCTGGGTCTCAAGCCCGGCTATCAGTTGGACCGCATCCAGGGCCGCTACTTCGCCCTGGAAGACGAGCGCTCCAAACCCCGCACTCTCTACAGCCTCAGCGACAAGCCCCTGGGCATGGACGTCTGGCAGCACGCGCGCCAGGGCTGGAGTTTCCTGGTGGATGCGCGCTATGGTAGCGCGGCTTATCTGCCCATGGCCGACGGCGCCATCTTCGAGGTGACGGTGCCGCCGGCGGGTGGCCTGATCGGGCGGCCGCTCAACGGCAGTGCCCAACGCGCCGTGGCGGGTTGGCAGTAATCCAAACCGAATAACCAGGACAGGTAACCGACACGGTGATCGATTTTCTTTACCAGTACGGCATGTTTCTCGCCAAGGTGGCCACCCTGGTGGTGGCCATTCTGATCGTGGTGGCGGGCATCGCCGCCACCGCCATGCGCAACCGCCACCGGGTGTCCCGCGACGGCGACCTTCGCGTGCGTCATCTCAACGACGATTTCGAGGACCTGCGCGACAGCATCACCGACCAGGTGCTGCCGGCGGAGGAACGCAAGGCGGAAGCGAAGAAAAAGCGCAAGGAAGAGAAGGCCAAGGCGAAACAGCGTAAGAAGGCCGGCGCCGACACCAAGAGCAAGCCGCGCCTGTTCGTGATGGACTTCGACGGCGACATTCAGGCCAGCGACGTGGAGCGCCTGCGTCGGGAGATCACCGCGGTGCTGGAAGTGGCCACCGGCGACGACGAGGTGCTGCTGCGCCTGGAGAGCCCCGGCGGTCTGGTGCACAGCTATGGGCTGGCGGCATCGCAACTGCGACGTCTGCGCGGCCGTGGCCTGAAGCTCACGGTGGCGGTGGACCGGGTGGCGGCCAGCGGCGGTTATATGATGGCCTGCATCGGCGATCGTATTCTGTCCGCGCCGTTCGCGGTGATCGGTTCCATCGGCGTGGTGGCGCAGATCCCCAACTTCCATCGCCTGCTCAAGAAGCACGATGTGGACGTGGAACTGATGACCGCCGGTGAGTACAAGCGCACGCTCACCATGCTCGGCGAAAACACCGCCAAGGGCCGCGAGAAATTCCAGGAGGAGCTGGAGGAAACCCACCAGCTGTTCAAGAGCTTCGTCCGCGAGCATCGCCGTTCCCTGGACATCGACAAGGTGGCCACCGGCGAACACTGGTTCGGCACCCAGGCCCGGGAGCTGGGTCTGGTGGACGACCTGATGACCAGCGACGAATACCTGCAGGGCCGCAAGGACCATGTGGACATCTACGAGCTGAGCTGGGAATACAAACGCAAGCTGTCCGAGAAACTGGGCTTTTCAATGGAAAGCGCCGCCCAGCGCCTGATCGACCGCTTCTGGCATCGCGGCAGCCAGCGCCAGCTCTACTGAAACGGACCCGCCCCCGGAGGGAGACGCCATGACTTTCCAGGCATTGATCACCGAAAAAACCGACGACGGCTATGTGAGCCGGGTAGGGGAGCGCGAGCTCGGCGACCTGCCGGACGGCGAGGTGCGCGTTCGGGTGCACTGGTCCTCGCTGAACTACAAGGATGCCCTGTCCGCCAGCGGCAACAAGGGCGTGACCCGCTCCTACCCGCACACCCCCGGCATCGACGCCGTGGGCGTGGTGGAAGAAGCCGGTGACGGCCCGTTCAGCCCCGGCGACACGGTGATCTGCACCGGCTACGACCTGGGCATGAACACCGCCGGTGGCTACGGCGACTACATCCGCGTGCCGGCGGAGTGGCTGGCGCCGCTGCCCGCCGGTCTGGCGCCCCGCGACGCCATGGTGCTCGGGACCGCCGGCCTGACCGCCGCGCTCTGCGTGGAGGCGCTGCTGGACACCGGCCTGCAGCCGGAGCAGGGCGAGGTGCTGGTCACCGGCGCCACCGGCGGGGTCGGCAGCACCGCGGTCTCGATTCTGTCGCGCCTGGGCTTCCAGGTGGTGGCGGTGACCGGCAAGGAGGACGCCCACGACTGGCTGCGCCAACTGGGAGCCACCAACATCCTCGACCGCGCGGCCCTCAGCGAGGGGCAGGATAAGCCGCTGCTCAAGCCGCGCTGGGCCGGGGTGGTGGACTGCGTCGGCGGCGACATGCTGGTCAGCGCCCTGAAAGGGCTGCAGTACGGCTGCAGCGCCGCCTGCTGTGGCCTGGCCGGCTCGCCGAAGCTGGAAAACGCCACCGTACTGCCGTTCATCCTGCGCGGGGTCAACCTGCTGGGCGTGGACAGCGTGGAGCTGCCCTGTGAAGTGAAGCAGCAGATGTGGCAGTTGCTGGCCGCCGACTGGCGCCCGGATCTGGCGGCCCTGGAAGCCGCCGAAGTGGACCGCTCACAATTGCCGGACTGGTTCGGGCGTATTCTCAAGGGCGGCGTGCGTGGCCGGGTGGTCGTGAAGGTCGCCGACTGACACCGCAAGAGGACTAGGGATGGCCGACAACCCCGCCTGGGTCAAACTGGCCCTGCAACTGGATGGTGCCGGCGGCGCCACCGATTTCACCCTCGGCGAGCAACTGCCCGAGAGCAAACAGACCCTCTGGGTCAATCTGGATTACACCGCCGAGGCCGCCCACGAGTGGCTGCTGGCCCAGGCGCGGGTGCCGGAGTCCGCCGCCGAGGCGCTGTCCACGCCGGACACCCGGCCACGGGCGGCGGAGGTGGGCGGCGGCCTGCTGGTCTATCTGCGCGGCGTCAATCTCTATCCCGATGCCCGGCCCGAGGACATGATCGCCATCCGGCTGTGGATCAAGGACAACCTGATCATCAGCACCCAGAAGCGTCAGCTGTTCACGGTGTCGGAGATCAGCGACAGCCTGCGCAAGGGCGACGGCCCGCGCAGCGGCTCGCAACTGCTGGCCTGGCTCACCGACGGCCTCACCTGGCGCATGGAAGACGTGATCGAACGCATCGAGGACCTGGTGGGGGACTGTTCCGAGGCTCTGGAGCAGAAGCCCGATCGGGCGCTGACCCACGCGATCAGCAGCGTGCGCCGCCGCTCCATTGCGCTGCGTCGCTACCTGGCGCCCCAGCGCGAGGCGATCAATCGCCTGCAGGGCGACGCCCGCCTGGACCGGGAGGACGCGGAACTGATCCGCGAAGCCGGCGACCGGCTGCAGCGTCTGGTGGAGGATCTGGACGCGGCCCGGGATCAGGCCACCCTGTTGCAGGAGGAGGTGTTCTCGGTGCAGAACGAGGCGATCAACGATCGCATGTACCTGCTGGCGATCATCAGCGCCATCTTTCTGCCGCTGGGCTTTCTCACCGGCCTGTTCGGCATCAATATCGGCGGCATGCCCGGCGTCGAGGACCCGGATGCGTTCTGGTGGTTCGTGGGATTCCTGGGCGTGATTTCGGTGTTGTTGCTGCTGTGGATGATCCGGCTGCGCTGGTTCGGAGACCGCGCCAGCAAGGCGGTGCGCCTGGGGCGGCTGGGCGTACTGACCAAGACCAACTGGTTGTTACGCAAGAAGTAAACGAAAAGATGATCGCGGTGCAACCCCGCTCCTGCGTCAGCGCGTGAGGAGCGGGGGTTGCACCGCGATTCGCGTTCAGGCGCCCCGCAATTCCTCGCGGCGCAGGTACACCGGCCGGGGATCGTGCACATCGCCCTGGTAGGTCACGGTGAACGGACGCAGGCCGTGCTCCAGCGCTTCCTCGATGTTCCGGTCGGCGCGCACCTCGAAGGCGTTGAAGCCCACCCGGTGCAGATAGAACAGCTGATCCTGCAACACGTCACCCACCGCGCGCACTTCACCGGCGAAGCGATAGCGGGTGCGCAGCTCCCGCGCATAGGAGTAACCGCGGCCGTCCTTGAAGGCCGGGAAATGAATCGCCACCAGCGGCAGGTGGGGCAGGTCGTCGGCCAGGTCCGCCGGCTCCTCGCCGGGCTCCAGGCACACGCCCACCGCATCGGCGCGCGCCAGCAGGGCGTCCCGGTGCGTTTTCCAGTAGGCCAACGGTACGATCACCGCGCCGGCATCGGGCAGGCCGTCCGCTTCCAGCTGTTCCTCGTTCAGGCGCCGCCAGGTGTTGTCGACGATCTCGCCGTCCACGATCACCCGGGCCGGGCCGCCGTTCGTGGTGGTGTCGTTACCCATAGACGCTCTCCTTGAACGGGTCCATGCCGACGCGCTCGTAGGTGTCGATGAACGGCTCGTTCTCGAGCCGCTGATCCACGTAGGTGTTGATGATCTTCTCGATCACGCCGGTCACCTCGTGGGACTCGAAGGAGGGGCCCATCTTCTCACCAATGCGCGACACCTTGTCGCCACGGCCGCCCAGGGTGATCTGGTAGAACTCCTTGCCTTTCTTGTCCACGCCGAGGATGCCGATATGGCCGATATGATGATGGCCACAGGCGTTCATGCAGCCGGAGATATTGATGTCCAGCGCGCCCAGGTCGTGGACGAAATCCAGGTCGTCGAAACGGCGCTGGATGCCCTCGGCGATGGGGATCGACTTGGCGTTGGCCAGCGAGCACAGGTCGCCGCCGGGGCAGGCCACGATGTCGGTGAGCAGGCCCAGATTGGGGGTGGCGAAACCGAGCGCGTCCAGTTCCCGCCAGAGGGCGAACAGATCGTCCTTGGCCACGTCCGCCATCACCATGTTCTGCTGGTGGGTGTTGCGCACCTCGCCGAAGCTGTAGCGGTCGGCCAGGTCGGCCACTTTCTCGAACTGGCTGTCGCTGATGTCGCCGGGAATGCGCCCGGTTTTCTTCAGCGTCAGGGTCACCGCCCGGTAGCCATCGCGCTTATGGGCGTGGCTGTTGGTGTGGTACCAGCGGTTGAAGGCGCGGTTTTCGGCCAGCGCCTGGTCCAGGGTGGCGCCGTCCACGTCGTCGCGGTAATCCGGTTCGGTGAAGTACTGGCGGATGCGCGCCACTTCCTCTTCGGTGAGGGTCATGGGGCCATCCTTGAGCTCGGCGAATTCCGCCTCGGTGAGCTCGCGGAATTTCTCGGGGCCCAGCGCCTTGACCAGAATCTTGATGCGCGCCTTGTACTTGTTGTCCCGGTTGCCGTACTTGTTGTAGACCCGCAGGATCGCTTCCAGATAGGCCAGCAGGTGCCGCCAGGGCACGTACTCGCCGATCACGGAGCCGACCATGGGGGTACGGCCCAGGCCGCCGCCGGCCCACACCTGGAACCCGGTCTCGCCGTCGGCGCCGTGCACCACCTGCACGCCGATATCGTGCACGCCGATCACCGCCGGGTCCGCGTCCGGTACCGCGTTCACCGCGATCTTGAACTTGCGGGGCAGGTAGGCGAATTCCGGGTTGAAGGTGGACCACTGGCGGATGATCTCGCACCAGGGCCGCGGGTCCTCCACCTCGTCCGGGCGCGCCCCGGCCAGTTCGTCGGTGGTGATGTTGCGGATGCAGTTGCCGCTGGTCTGAATGGCGTGCATCTGCACGGCGGCCAGCTCGGCGAGGATATCCGGTACATCCTCCACCTCGGGCCAGTTGAGCTGGATGTTCTGGCGGGTACTGACGTGGGCGAACCCCTTGTCGTACTCGCGGGTGATTTTGCCCAGCGTGCGCAGTTGCTTGCTGGCGAGCATGCCGTAGGGCACGGAAATGCGCAGCATGGGCGCGTAACGCTGGATATAGAGGCCGTTCTGCAGGCGCAGCGCCAGGAATTCATCCTCGCTGAGTTGCCCGGCCAGGTAGCGGCGCGTCTGATCGCGATACTGAGCCACCCGCTCTTCCAGAAGGCGTTGGTCGTAGTCCTGATAAACGTACATGATGCCGTTACGCTCTGATTAATGCGTTGATTCGTAAAGAGTAATCTCTTTACCCATCGAATTTGGGCGGGAATGTAGCAAAGCGGGCTTATACTTAAAAGAAATATATTGCTATATCGCTAGGCGTTGGGCGTCTAAGAAAGACGCCGCCTCAGCCGCCGGTGGCGGCGTTGATCACGACGCTGACGACGATGAACATGCCGATCACCAGGGCGATCACCATCACCACGAACACGCCGATATAGTCGCCGGCCTTGCCTTTCTGGAAGTCCCGTTCCCGGTTGGCGCCGCTCTGCACGCCGAGCAGGGCGGCCAGCACGCTGTGCACCACCTGCAGGAAACGCGGCCGCTCATCCTGACCCGCGGGGTGCTGGTCGTCGTGGTGCTCGTTTTGGTCCCGGGCGTCGCCGGGGGAAGTGTGACGGTCGCTCATAATGGCCCTCGCAAGCGCTGCAAACCGGGTTTACAGGTGTCTATAACTCGATGGCGGCCCAGCCGCGCCGGGTCCACAGGCCGCACAGCAACACCGAGGTGATCAGCCGCTGCACCGCCTGCGCCAGCCAGATGCCGAGTAACCCGTAACCCAGCACCGGCCCGATGATATAGGCCAGCGGCAAAAAGAAAAACCACTGAACCGCCAGGGTCACGATCATCACCGAGCGGGCCGCGCCGGCGCCCAGCAGCGCCTGGGTGAAGACGATGGCGACGCCATCCAGGCAGATCGCCAGCCCGGTGATCATCAGCGGCAGCCGGCCCAGCTCGACCAGCGCCGGCTGCTTCAGGAAGATCCCCAGAATCCAGTCCGGCGTCAGCCACATGGGCAGCGCCAGAATAAACAGCAGCACCGTGGCCACCCGGGTCACGTCCCAGCCCCAGCGATAGGCGTCGTCGGCGTCGCCCCGGCCCAGCGCCTGGCCCACCAGGGACGCCGCCGCCAGCCCCAGGCCGATGGCCGGCAGAATCAGAAACAGGATCAGAGTGATCAGAATATGCGCCACCGCCACTTCCTCGGTGCCGACCCGGCCAATCACCCAGAACAGCAGCGTCAGGCCGCCGGCGAAGAAGAACTGCTGCACGCCATTGGGCACGCTGACCCGCAGGATATGCCGGAAGGTGAGCGCCGGCGGCCACTCCCGCAGGAAGCCGTGGGCGCGCCCGCTGCGCCAGGTCTGCACCAGGTACATCAGGCTGCCCAGGTACAGGGCCAGGCTGGTGCCCAGGCCGGCGCCGGCGGCGCCCAGGGCGGGCAGGCCGAAATGGCCGAAAATCAGCCCATAGCTGAGCACCACGTTGGCCACATGGGTCATCACCAGGGTGCGCATATAGACGCCGGGACGGTTGATGCCGTTCCAGTAACCGCGATACCCGAAGTTCATGGCCACCGCCCACACGCTCAGCAGCCGCATATCCAGGTAGTCGCTGGCCACCGTGGCGGTGCCCGCGTCCGGCGCCAGCACCGCCATGGCCGGGGCGCTGGCCGCCCAGAACAGCAGGGAGATGGGCGCCGCCAACAGCAGCCCCAGCACCAGGCCGGCGTTGAGCGGCACCGCGTAGTGGCGGGGGTCGCCTTCGCCCTTGCGGCGCGCCACCATGGCCTGCACCCCGGCGCCCAGCCCGATCACCACGCTGATCGACATGAAGGCGGCGTACCCGCCCAGGCCGACGCCGGCCAGCGCCTGACCGCCCAGGCTGCCGACCATGGCGGCATCCACCAGGTTCATCAGGCTCTGGCTGGCCATGGCCGCCATGATGGGCAGGGCGAGGGCGAGAATCCGACGGCTGCGGGCGAGATCGGGCAAGGGGAAAAAGGTCCGTATCAGAAAGCGCGCACCATAGCAGAAAGGCGGTCTCTACCCCAGCGATAGCAAGGGACTGTCGCCCACCCATTGCAACCGGGGAGTACCTGACTAAAATAGTCAGGAAAGTGGCAACCGGAAACCGGCATGACCGAAACGCTTATCCGCATCACAGATTCCGCCCAGGAGTACCTGCGCGACCTGCTGTCCCGCCAGGATCAGGACGGCATCGGGGTGCGCATCTTCGTGGAGCGCCCCGGCACCCCCCACGCCGAGTGCTGCATGGCCTACTGCCCGGACGGCGAGCAGGAAGACGACGACGTGCGCTTCGATTACGAGGGCTTCCATGCCTTTATCGAGGGCAAGAGCGTGCGCTACCTGGAAGACGCCGTGATCGACTTCAAGAAGGATTCCATGGGCGGCCAGCTCACCTTCCGCGCGCCCAAATCCCGGGTGCCGGACATCAGCCCGGACGCGTCCCTGGAAGAGCGCATCAACTACATCCTGTACGCCGAGATCAACCCCAACCTGGCGGCCCACGGCGGCAATGTGCAGCTGCTGGAGCTCACCGAGGACAACGTGGCGATCCTCGAATTCGGCGGCGGCTGCCAGGGCTGCTCGGTGGTGGACGTGACCCTCAAGGACGGCGTCGAACGGACGCTGATGGAGCAGATTCCGGAACTCACCGGGGTGCGTGACAAGACCGACCACACCGTGACCGAGAACGCCTACTACCAATAGGCGGATAGGCGGACGCCACCGCGACATGGAAAACGGGCCCTTCGGGGCCCGTTTTTTGTTGCCGTTTTACCGGCTCAGCCGCAGTTCGGCGTGCGACCGGCGGCGCGGGCCTGCTGGTAGATCGGCCGGACTTCCGGCAGCCGGGCGCGCAGGCCCTCAATGCGGGTCTGGTTGCTGGGGTGGGTGGACAGGAATTCCGGTGGGGCGCCGCCGCCGGCGGCGGCCATGTTCTGCCACAGATTCACGCTCTGCTCGGGGTTGAAGCCGGCTTCGGCCATCAGTTGCAGGCCGATCACGTCGGCCTCGGATTCGTGCTTGCGGCTGAACGGCAGTTGTACGCCGTACTGGGCGCCGACCCCCAACAGGCCCAACAGGGTCTGCTGCTCGGCGCTGTCGCCGCCGGCCAGGGCGGCCACCAGTTGGGCGCCGGTCTGGGTGGCATACTGAATCGAGACCCGCTCGTTGGAATGCTGGGCCAGCACATGCCCGACCTCGTGGCCGAGCACCGCGGCCAGCTGATCCTGGTTCTTGGCCACCTTGAGCAGCCCGGTGTGCACACCGATCTTGCCGCCGGGCAGGGCGAAGGCGTTGGCGGTGTCGTCCTTGAACACGGTCACTTCCCACTGCTGGTCGGAGTCCACCACGGTGGTGATCGCATTGGCCACGCACTGGACGTAGCGCACCTCGGCGGTGCCGGTCTCGATCGGCTGCTGTTGTTTCATTTCCGCGTAGGCGGTGGCGCCCATCTGGTCCATCTCCGACGCCGGCATCAGCAGAAATTGCTGCCGGCCCAGCGGCGAGGTGGCGCAGGCCACCAGCAGCAACAGGGTGGCGGCGGGCAGGGCGAGACGTTTCATCGTGGGGCTTCTCCTTTCCAGGGCGTTCAAGTCCTTGGTGTTCATTTCCACTCGCGCAGGTGGCGGCGCGCCACCCAGAGTAGCCATGTGGACCACAGGCCGCCAGCCAATAATAGCAGCGCCCCGGGCAGGGACAGGTCCCAGGGCGCCGGCGGTACCCGGCCGGCCAGCATCAGGCCGCCGCTGATCAGGGCGGCGGCGGTGAGCAGCCCCTGGATCTGCCGGTACTGGCCGCGCTCCAGGCGCGCCACCAGGGATTCCAGATGGCGCGGGTCCAGCCCGGAGCCCTGGCCCGGGCGCGGCGCCCCCGGGGCGGTGGGCGGCGCATAGGCCCGGTCGACCAGTTCCAGGGCGCGCAGGCCCAGGCTGCGGGCCAGCCGGCGCGGCGCGTAGCGCTGCCGAACCAGCCGCTGCAACAGCGGCTGTGCCTCCTCGATCAGATCGAAGTCCGGGTTCAGCAGGCGACCGAAGCCTTCCAGGGTCAGCAGTGCTTTCAGCAGCAGGGCGATGTCCGCCGGCAGCACCAGCCCGTGGTTGCGCACCAGGGCGGTGATGTCGCCGAGCAGGGCGCCCAGATCGAGCTGCGCCAGCGGCATGCCGTAGTACAGCGACACCACGTCCTCCACGTCGGCCACCAGCATTTCGAACTGCACCGGCTGGCCGTCGGACCAGCCCGCCAGTACCGCGGCGGCGTGTTCGGAGTCACGGGTGAGAATGGAGCGCACCAGGCGCACCACCTGATCGCGGCGCCCGTCGCTGAGTTTGCCGACCATGCCGAAGTCGAGCATGGCGATGCGGTTGCCGGGCAGGATCAGAAAATTGCCCGGGTGCGGGTCGGCGTGGAAGAAGCCGTCCTCCAGGGCCATCTTCCAGGCCACCAGGGCGCCGCGCCGGGCGATCAGCGGGCGGTCCAGGCCGGCGGCGTCGAGCTGGTCCAGGGCCCGGGCGGGAATGCCCTCGATGCGTTCCTGTACCTGCAGGGCGGCGCTGCTCAGCGTCAGGTGCACGCGTGGCACGGTGAGCCATTTAAAGGCGCGCAGATTGCGACGGATCCGCTCCGCGTTGCGCGCCTCGATGGTGAAGTCCAGTTCCCGGGTCAGCGAGCGGCGGAACTCACGCACCAGTTCCACCGGCCGGTAGCGGCGCAACTCCTCGGAGTTGTCCGAGGCCAGTTTGGCAAGCTGGTCGAGCAGCCGCAGGTCGGAGCGGATGGTGGCCTCGATGCCCGGTTTGCGCACCTTGATCACCACCCGCTCGCCGGCGCGGGTCAGGGCGCCGTGCACCTGGGCGATGGAGGCCACGCCCAGGGGCTGTTCGTCGACCTGGGCGAAGGCGCGGTCCAGGGGCCGGCCCAGCGACGCCTCCACCGCCGGGCGCAGCTGTTCGAAGGGCAGCGGTCGGGCGCGGTCCTGGAGCCGCTCGAACTGGTCGATCCAGTCCGGTGGAAACAGATCCACCCGGGTGGCCAGCACCTGGCCGAGTTTGACGTAGGTGGGGCCCATTTCCTCCAGCGCGTGGCGCAGTCGCTCGGCGGTGCCCATGCGCAGCAGCCGATGGTCGCCGCCGGCGCGCACCAGCCGCCCGGCCTGTTCCACCGGCGTGGCCAGACCCAGCCGGCGCAGCATGTCCGAAAAGCCGTATTTGAGCAGGATGGCCGCCAATTGATTGATGCGCCGCAGATCGCGACCAGTGTGCAGCAGATTCATGGAAGTCAGAGGTCCTTGATGCCTTCGGCGGCGAGCAGTGTCTTCTTGCGGGCCACGCCCCAATGGTAGCCGCCGGGCCCGCCGGCCCGGGGTACCACCCGGTGGCAGGGCACCAGCAGGGCGATGCGGTTGGCGCCCACCGCGTTGCCCACCGCCCGGGGCTGGCTGTCCAGCTGCCGCGCCAGCTCACCGTACTGGCGGGTCTGGCCGGCGGGAATGGTCAGCAAGGCGCGCCACACCGCGCGCTGAAACGGGGTGCCGACCAGATGCAGGGGCGTGGCGGCCGGATCCGCCAACAGGGCGTCGATGGCGTCCTCGTCGGTGGGCTCCAGGGCGGCCTTGGGAAAGCGCTTTTCGATCTGCGCGCGGCCGTCCTCGGCGTCGGCGGCGAAGCACAGCTGGACCAGTCCGGCGTCGCTCCAGGCCGCCACCAGGCCGCCATGATGCTCCGGCGACCAGCACCAGCGCAGGGCGCCGGCGAAGCGATCGTCCTCCGCCGCCACCCGGGCGGCCGTCGCCGCGCGGGCGTCGCGGGCCACCGGGGGTTCCGGCGCCTGGGCGGTGACCGCTGGCGCCGCCTCGGCG
>JAKUPL010000023.1 GCA_022449455.1 Alcanivorax sp.
TTCATGTGTCGCTCCTCAATGCGATCAGTGTAAAAGTCTCTACTCAAAACCTCGATTACTTTTCGGGGGGATTACAAGACCAGCACTAGACCGCCGAGCACGACGGCAAGGCCGCCGCACAAAGTACGGTGATGCATTAAACTATGCTCCAAATACGGGAAACGACGGCGCGGGACGCCGGAGGTCATTCAGTACGCTAGAACGACACCGTATTCGGTGGGGGAACGGGAGGTTGGCGCCCAGACAGCACTGCGCCCGGACGCGGATTCGGCGGCCAGGTGTTGCCAAGAGCGAAGTGGGCACCCGCCACGCTGGCGCTTAAAGGCGCGTAGCAAGCGGGGTTGTGACAATCATGATAACCGCCATCGTCGGCGTCCATCGGAAAAGCAGCTGAAACGTTTTTAATATCACCGTCGGCGTGCAACGACAGGCCTGGAGTGTCATGGCTGGCATGGATGGTGGAATCTCCCGCCACCACCAGCCCGTTAACGGCCAGGAACACAACCAGCATTGCTGCGACCCAACGTTTCAACATGCACACCACCTTAATCAGAGCGGAAACAGTACGGCAACGCGCGCATGGCGTCAAAATCACCGTCGGCGCAATAGGGCCACCAGATCAGCGGGTATCGGCATCGGCTTGATCGGGCTGACATCCGCGCTGCCGGTGTTACCGGCGGGCACCCAGATTCGTGACAGCAGTAATGCCGCCACCAGTCGCGGTAACTGACCCCGGACCTCCCGGGCATCCCTGCGTCTCCACCCCACTCGCAGCATCCACCAATGCGCGAGGGTGTGCGGGCCGATAAACCGTTGTCCGATAATGTGCGCTCGCTCAAGATGACGGAACGCCGCTTGCCAGTCGCCTTCCTGATAGGCGAGGCGCGCGAGATCCATTTCATGGCGGAAAGCCCGGCGAAGGCGAGGTTTCATGGACCCGTCCTGCTTTCAGTGAACTCAGGATGTCAATTGAAATACCTGTAGCCACTACAGGGTCAAGCCCGATCATGAATCATCGGCCCCGGTGCGCCGTCCACGCCCAGGTCTCGCGCCACCTCGGCGAGCCGCTTGTCCCGGGTCCACAGACGGGTGGCGTGACTGAGCAGCGTGGCGGCCAGCAGGTGCGCGTCGATGAAACCGATACCCCGCCCCATCAGACCGTGCCGCTCGATCAGGAACAGCACCTCGTCCTGGTCCGCGACCGGCACCGGTGGCAACCCACGCAGCAAATCCAGCACCTCGCGGCGGCGGCTCAGGTTGCCGCAGGCCAGCTCGCCGACCACGAAGGGGTGCATCCGCGCCTGGTTACGCTCCAACAGGCGGGCCAGCTCCCGGTCGCCGGCGCGCAGATGGTCCACCCACACCGACGTGTCCACCAGAATCACGACCGGCGGCGCCCGGGCACCGCCAGATCCGGCTCGGAGCCGCCCAGGCGCGCCAGCCGCAAGGCGCTCTCCCGTTCGATCAATGCCACCAGGGCATCACGGATAATCTGGGTACGTTCCTTAACGCCGGTGAGCCGCTGGGCCTCGGCCAGCAAGTCGTCATCGATATTGATCGTGGTCCGCATCCTGCTGCTCCTCTCCAAGTGTCAGGTTAGCACCAAATATGTCACCAAATGATGCTTATTTCAATGCCCGGGATTGGCGGTTTCGCTGACCTCGCCATTTCGGTTAAATAGCTGTAGTCACTACAGATAGACGAGGGAAGCCGCATGCTTTCAATCGGCGAGTTAAGCCGCGCCACCGACTGCAAGGTGGAGACCATCCGCTACTACGAAAAGATCGGCCTGATGCCGGAGCCGGCGCGCAGTGCCGGCAACCAGCGGCGCTACGGCGAGCGCCATCGTGACCGGCTGCATTTTATTCGCCACTCCCGGCAGCTGGGCTTCCGCATTGAAGCGATCCGCGAGCTGCTCGCCCTGTCGGACCAGGAGCACCGCGATTGCGCCGCCGTGGATGCACTGGCGCGGCGCCACCGGGACGCGGTGGACGACCGCATTGGCGCGCTGTGCGCGCTGCGTGACGAACTGGACCGTATGATCAAAGGGTGCGCCGGCGGCGATGTCGCCCACTGCGGGGTGATCGAGGTGCTCGGCGATCACCGCCTGTGCCGAAACGACCATCCCCTGGAGGCGGTGGCCGGCAAGCAGTAAAGAGCCATCCGCGAAACAGGTAGGTCGCTTTCTTGACGTATCGGCGTTAGAATCGCCGCCGTCTTTTCCCCTGTCCTGCCTGGAAGTCCGCCATGTCCGCCGTGCTGCTGTGTCTCGTAGCTCTCGGGTTCGTCTCCATTGTTGTGGAAGACGTGGTTCATATCGACAAAGCCAAGACCACGCTGTTTTTCGGCTCGCTGGTCTGGGTGCTGTATTTCATTTCGCCGCCCGCCGGCGAGACCAGCGAAGCGCTGATGCTCGCCCTGGACGACAACCTGCTGGATATCGCCTCGCTGTGGCTGTTTTTAATGGCGGCGATGACGTTCGTCGCCTATCTGTCCAGCAAGGGCATCATCGACGGCATCGTCAACCGGCTGATTCCCGAGCGCATGAGCGAGCGCCAGTTGATGCTGCTCACCGGCCTGTTCGCGTTCTGCTTCTCGTCCATGGCCGACAACATCACCGCCACCCTGGTGTGCATCGCGATTCTGCTGAATCTGAACCTGCCCACGGACAAGCTGCTGCGCTACGTGGTGCTGGTGGTGTTTTCGGTGAACGCCGGCGGCACCGCGCTGATCACCGGCGACGTCACCACGCTGATGATCTTCCTGGCCGACAAGGTGGAAATCCCCCATCTGCTGCTGCTCAGCCTGCCCGCTTTTCTGGCGGTGGCGTCCCTGTCACTGATGCTGTCCCGGGGCCTGAACGGGCAGCTGGTGCTGGAAAAGAAAGAAGTGCACATCAACGGCGGCGACAAGGTGGTGGCCGGGCTGTTCTTCGCTACCATCCTGTCCACCATCGGCGGCAATATTCTGTTCGGCATTCCGCCGGTATTGATGTTTTTGTTCGGCCTGTCGCTGATGTTCATGGTGGTGCAGTTTCTCAACCGTGACGAACCCACCCTGGAGTACATCCGCAAGATCGAGTTCGACACCCTGCTGTTCTTCCTGGGCGTACTGCTGCTGGTGGGCATGCTCAAGGAACAGGGCGTGCTGGCCTACTTCCCGAAACTCTACGACTTCCTGCCACCGCTGGCCGCCAACTATGTGATGGGCCTGGTGTCGTCGCTGTTCGATAACGTGCCGCTGACCGCCGCCCTGCTCAACTCCGGCATCAGCATGACCCTGGATCAGTGGCTGACCCTGACCTACGCGGTGGGCGTGGGCGGCTCCCTGCTGGTGATCGGCTCCGCCGCCGGCGTGGTGGCGATGAGCAAGGTGGACGGTCTCACCTTCGGCAGCTACCTGAAGTACTCCGGCTACCTGCTGGTGGCCTACACGGTGGGTTTCCTCGGCGTGCTGGCCCTGGGCTCACTGCTCCAGGCCGCCGGCTAGCCCCCCACGCCGACGCCGGCTAGCGCCCTAAACCCACAGCACCGAGCTGACGTTCGCCGCGCCCATACGGCCGGCGAACACCCGCCCGGGCCGGTCACCGGCGGCGCCGGCGCACACCAGCGCCGGCATCAGGTGTTCCTCGCGGGGATGGGCGAACGCGCCGCCCGGCGCGGCCCGCCATTGATCCAGCCGCCGCCCCCGTTCGAGCGCCGACAGCCCAGGCTCGGCCAGGGTGTCGCGCAGCCAGTCCTCGAACGCCCGGTTTGCTTCCAGGGCCGCCGGCGAACGGTCCCGGCCCATCAGCACCGCCATGTTGTGGAATGAGGAGCCGGAGCCGATCAGCGCCACGCCATCATTCAGCAACGGCGCCAGCGCCGCGCCCAGCCGCCGGTGCAGAGCCGGCTCCAGGGAGGAATGCACCGACATCTCCACCACCGGCACGTCCGCCGCCGGGTACATCAGCGACAGAGGCACGAACACGCCGTGGTCCAGACCGCGTTCCTGGTCCACCGATGCCGGCACCCCGGCGTCCTCCAACAGCGCCCGGGCCCTTTCCGCCAGCGCCGGCTGCCCCGGCACCGGATAGCGCAGCGAGTAGGCCGCTTCCGGGAAGCCGTAGTAGTCGTGGATCAACGACGGCGACGGATGGCCGGTCAGCGACACCGGCGACGCTTCCCAATGGGCGCTCACCAACAGGATCGCCTTCGGCGTCGGCGCGACCGCCGCCAGCTCCCGCAGGGACGCCACCAGCTCCCGGTGGCCGGGGTCGTTCAGCAGCGGCAGCGGGCCACCACCGTGGGTGAGGTAAGCGATGTAGGACATGACGTTCTCCCGATATGGACCTTCAGGATACGCCGCCCGACACCGGCGATGGATTGAACCATTGACGCGGTGCCATCGATTTTTCCGGGCCAACGCTCAGCGGCACCCCTCCGCCCCCACCGGCACATTGGTAAGCAGAAGGTAGCGACGATCCTTCGCCAGCGCGAACAACGGCACCGACAGGCCGCGCTCAAAAGCGGCCCGCTCCCGGGGCCGCACCGCCAGATAGAGCGGCTGCCCCGGCGCCGACCGGAGCACCTGCCGGGCCTGCTCCGGTGTCCAGACGCGAGGCGCCTCGTGGCCATAATAACGGGCCGAGAACGGCACTTCGTCCAGATACACCAGGGGCGCCCGGAGGGCGGCGGGCTGCCGTTGATAGCAGGCCAGCAACGCCTTTTCGGTACGCAGGGTGCCCGGGTTCGCGAGCACATAGGCGCCCGCCACCAGGGACAACACCGGCACCGTCAGCGCCAGCCCCGGCACCCAGCGCGATGCCCGCCCGCGCCCGCCCAGGGCCCGGGTCAACAACAACGCCATGAACGGCAACCCGGGCAGCACATAGGTGGCCAGAATATTTCCGGAAAAGGTGAAAAACAGAGTGGGCACGAAGGCGGCCGGAATCAGCAACCGGTTGTCGTTATCGCGGAGCGCCGCGCGCAGCCGGGCGCGCCCCTCGGCATCACGGAGCCGGGCCGGCAGTAGCACCAGCGCCCACAGGGACCAGGGGAAGGCGGCGTACAGCGTCAGTAACCAGATGGTGCCCCGAGGCTGGTCGTGGGCGGTGCCATAACGGTCACCGGACCAGCCGGCGTCGAGGAAACGCTGAAAGTGCTCACCAACGATGAAGTAATGCAGGAACCCCGGCGTCTTGTGTTCGGCGGCCAGGTACCAGGGCAACGTCAGCAGCAGCGTGACCAGCCCGCCGCGCCACCAGGGTAGCCGATGCCACAGTTGCCACCAGCCACCGCTCCATAGCCCCCACGCGAACAACGGCGTGCCCACCAACACCAGGGCCAGTGGCCCCTTGGCCAGCAAGGCCACCACCAGACCGAGAAAGAACAACGCGCCCCAGGGCCGCCCCTCACCACGCAGTACCAGCCCGGCGGCAACCAGGGAGGTAGTGGTTCCCAGAGCCAGGAACGGATCGGTAAGCACCGCGCCGGCGCACACGAACAGCAAGCCGGATGACGCCGCGATCAGTGCCGCCACCGGGGCGCTATCGCGGCCGCTCAGGCTGCGCGCGTAACGGGCCACCAACGCCAGGATCAGCAGACAGGCCAGCCAGGACGGCAGGCGCAGCGCCAGCTCGTTGCCGCCCAGAGTCAGAAAAGACAGTGCCTGTACCCAGAACGCCAGCGGCGGCTTGCCCCAGAACGGTACGCCGGGGGCAAACCAGGGCGTGATCCAGTCGCCGGTCACCGCCATCAGCCGGGCAATGGCGCCGTAGCGCGCCTCGGTGGTATCGGTGAGAGGCAGCAGCGCCATGGTCGGCAACCGGCTTAACACGACCACCGCCAGCAACACCCACGGCGCGATCCGGCGGCTAGCCGGCATCCGCATGGGGCACTCCCAGGGAGCGGCGCCGGGGCGGCGCCGGCTCGCGGCGGAGGCTGGCGCGATCCACCACGTCACGCACCAGATAGATCGGCCTTTGCTTGGTTTCCAGATACACCTTGCCGACGTACTCGCCCACAATGCCGATGGTCAGCAACTGCAGCCCGCCAAGAAAAGTAATCAGCGCCGTCAGGGAGGGATAACCGCGCACCGCCACCCCGAACATCAGCGCCTTGGCGATGATCCACAATCCGTAGCCCCCTCCCAGCATGGCGGCCAGGGCACCAATCACCGCCGCCCAACGCAACGGCGCCACGGAAAACGAGGTAATGCCTTCCAGCGCCAGGCCCACCAGTCGCCAATACCCCCACTTGCTATCGCCGGCGACCCGCGCCTCACGGTCATAGCGCAATACCACGGTGGGCAGACCGACCCAGGCGAACAGCCCCTTCATATACCGGTTGCGCTCGTCCAGCCGTCTTATCGCCTCCACCGCGCGCCGGCTCATCAACCGGAAGTCCCCGGTATCGGCGGGAATGTCCGAGCGGCTCAAACCACGCAGCAAACGATAAAAGAGATGAGCGCTGATCCGTTTAAGGCGGGTTTCGCCGGGCCGCGAGCGGCGCTGCATGAGCACCACGTCGGCGCCGGCGCGCCAACGCTGGATCATCGCTGGTATGCACTCGGGCGGGTCCTGAAGGTCCGCGTCCAGCACCACCACCGCCTCGCCGCGGGCATGATCCAGGCCGGCGGTAAGCGCCGCCTCCTTGCCGAAATTCCGGGACAAACGCACCACGCGAATCCAGGGGCGCTCGGTGCATCGCGCCATCAGCCATTCAGCGCCGCCATCGGTACCGCCGTCGTCAACGAAAACCGCCTCGAACGGCAGACCGGTGCCCGCCATCACCCGCGCCAGTCTTGCCACGCATTCCGGCAACACTTCGCGCTCGTTGTAGAACGGCACCACCAGGCTGATCACCGGTTCCGCCATGGTTCTAACCCGTGGGATGAGAGCCGTCATGGAAGACCCACCTTTTGTAGAGCGTGTAGTTACTCAACGCCACCAGAGCGGTGGTCAATACCTGGGCCGGCGCCACCGCCAGCGCCAGCGTCTGGTGAAGGAATACAAAGAACACGCCGTTCAATACCCAGCCCAGTACACAGGTCACCGCGTAACCGGGGAGCGCGCCGGCGGGACGGCCGCCTGCGAAGGTCCACTTTTGCTGCAGGGGGTAATTAGTGGTCGCCCCGGCTAGGGCACCACCGGCGGTGGCGACCGCCGGCGCCAGACCCACCGCGATCAATCCGGCCATCGACAGCCAGTGGACCAGGGTCGCCATGCCTCCGGAGCATAAGAACCGTAGCGGTCGGGTGGCGCGGGCGAATTCCATTAGCGGCTCTTGCGCACGAAGCGGGCCAGGTGCAGCGAATGGAGAAAACGCCGCTGAGCCAGGTCGCGATCCAGTTGAAAACCTTCCGCCTTCAGGTCCGCCACCAGCTCGCTCAGGGACGTATGGTTCTGGCGGTGGCGGCGACCGCCCAGGGCGGCGCGCAGGCGCCGCTTGAGGCCGGTGAATGACCACGGCGACAAGTAAGACACCAGCAGGTAACCGTCACAGACCCGCGCCATCTCGCGCACCAGAGCAAGGCGCCGGGCGCGCTCCTGGAAGTGATGCAGCAGGCGGAAGCACACCACCGCCTGGAAGGCCCGGTCCTCCCAGGGCAGCGCGAACACATCGCCCTCGCGCACCTCGGCGTCCGCGCCATCGGTGGCCAGCAAAGTCCGGGTGTGAACCACCGCCGCGGAACCAAGATCCAGGGCCGCCACGCGCAGGTCCCGTTCCGCCAGCCACAGGCTCAGGCGGCCGGCGCCGCATGGCGCGTCAAGCACCCGCGACCCGGGCGGCAAGGCCGGAAACGCCCGCGCCACCAGCGCCATTTCCGCGTGGTGCTTGGCGGGCTTGCGCCGCGTGTAATGCTGTACCGCGCTCGGCTCCGCTTTTACGCGGCGCCGGTCCGGCAGGGTTTGTTCAGACATAATCAGGGATTCCATCGGGCGCGCGAGGCGCGGGCAGCTTCAAGCCGGGAGCGTAAAGGCCGGCGGTACGCAGCAGGCTGTCGCGACCGGCCTGGTCCAGAAAGGGCGCCCGGCGCAACAGTTGATCCAGATCGGAGCGGGCGGCGGCGGCCACGGTCAGCCGGCGACGCCAACGTTCCAGATCCAAAAGCCTTACCCGCAGAGTGATCGGGTCCACCAGAATATGGTCCGGGTAGCAGGCGCCATGCTGAAGACGGCGCCGGTGCAGCACCGCCAGGGCGGCGCCCACCGATACCAGCGCGCAGGCCAGATGCGCTCCGGGCATTCGCCCGGCCAGCACGGACAGCGGCACGAACCCCCGTGGCGCCCGGGTCACCAGGATCGCCTGGTCGCCTCGCTCCGCGTAGCAGACCCAGTCCACCACCGGCAGCGTCGGCGACCAGGACAGTGCCTGGAATTCGTGGAAATAGGTCGGCCGGAGACGGCCTCCGGTGGCCGGCGTGCGCCGGAACTGAGCCACCTGGCGCTTTACATAAAGGGTTTCCGCTTCACCGGTGGGCCCCGGCAGCGTCAAGCGGCTCACCGCGCTCCAGCCACCACGCCGGAAGTTGGGTGGTTCCACCCAATCAGCGGGCAGCCGCCACCAGTCATCGAACGTGAGCAAATCCCGGGCGCCAGGATCGGCGCGCCAGCCCGGAGCGACATGCGTAATCGTCATGTCCCGGTCCTCTCTTCAGCCAAATCACCAAAGCAGGGTGGAACCGGGGACTTAAGCGAGACTTAACGAAAAACAATCAGTCCCGGTGACGCTCGAGACCTTCATTACGGCCGATGCGCAGCCCCGCCAGATGAGTGATACCGCGCAGACGCAACAGGGCCCAGACGCTGCCCGCCAGACCGATCACCGGTGCCAGATAGAGGGTATGGTCGGTGAGAAAATTAATCGCGAGGCTGCCAACCAGCATCAGAACGAACACCACCAGAAAGCCCCAGAACGGTCCCTTGCGCATATCCTCACCGACAATGACATTGGAATCGCCGGGCAGTGTAGCACCGGGAACCGCCCCGGGGCCCGGGGCGGCATGGGTCAGCGCTGCAGTTCGCGGATTTTATGTCGCGAGAACAGCGGGTAAAGGGCCGGCAGCACCAGCAGGGTGAGAGCGGTGGCGCTGAGCAGGCCGCCGACGATCACCGCCGCCAGCGGGCGCTGCACCTCGCTGCCGACGCCGGTGGCGAGCAGCATCGGGATCAACCCCAGCATGGAGGTAAGCGCGGTCATCAGCACGGGTCGTAGCCGCGAGACAGCGCCTTCGAACACCGCCTGCTCCACGCTTTCGCCGTCGCGCAGGCGGGCGTTGATGGCTTCCACCAGCACCACGCCGTTGAGCACGGCAACACCGAACAAGGTAATGAACCCCACCGAGCTGGGCACCGACAGGTACTGGCCGCTGAGCGCCAGGGACAGGATGCCGCCGATCAGCGCCAGGGGCACGTTGACCAGAATCAGCAGCGCCTGGGCCAGGGAACCGAACGCGAAGTACAGCAGCAGCGCGATCAACGCCACCGCCACCGGCACCACCAGCAGCAACCGTTGTTGGGCCCGTTGCTGGTTCTCGTACTGGCCGCCGATGTCGACGCTGTAGCCGGCGGGCAGCTCCACGTCCCGGTCGATGGCGGCGCGGATATCGCTCACCACCGAGCCCAGATCGCGGCCGCTGACGTTGGCCTGTACCACCACCCGGCGCTGCACGTCGTCGCGGCTGATCTGCGGCGGCCCGCTGATCTGCTCCACCCGGGCCACATCGGCCAGACGCACCCAGGCACCGTCCGGGGTCTCCAGACGCAGCTCGCGGATACGCTCGGCGTTGGCGCGGGCGTCCTCCGCCAACCGCACCTGGATGTCATAGCGCTCATTGCCGTTGATCACCTGGCCGGCGCTGGCGCCACCCAGCCCCAGGCTGACCAGCTCCATGACCCGGTCCACGCTGAGGCCGTAACGGCTCAACGCGCGACGGTCCGGCTCCACTACCAGCTGCGCCTCGCCGGCGATCTGCTCGAGCTGCACGTCGGTGGCGCCGTCGACGCCGCCCACCACCCGGTTGATGGCCTCGCCTTTTTCCCGCAGCACCGCCAGGTCCGGGCCGAACAGCTTGATGGCAAGCTGCGCCTTGACCCCGGAAAGCAGCTCATCCACGCGCATGGCGATGGGCTGGGAAAAGTTGAACAGCAGCCCGGGGTGGCGGTTGAGCCGCGCCAGCATCTGGCGCTGCAAATCTTCACGGCTATTGGCGCTGGTCCACTGGTCCTGGGGCTTGAGGCCGATGTAGATTTCCACGTTGCTGACCGGCTCCGGGTCGCCGCCGATTTCCGCGCGGCCCACGCGGCTGAGCGCATAGGTCACCTCCGGAAAGGTCATCAATTCCCGTTCCAGTTTGCGGCCCACCTCCTGGGAGGTGGCCAGGCTGGACGACGGCGCCAGCGTGACCCGCAAGGCCAGGGTACCCTCTTGCAGGGTGGGCACGAATTCTGTGCCCACGAAGGGCAACGTGGCCAGAGCCAGCGCCAGCAGCCCCAGGGCACCGCCGATCACGGCCTTGCGCGCGCCCCGAGCACGCGCCAGCAGCCGCCGGTAGCCACGTTCCAGGGCCGCCACCGGACGGTTTTCCCGTTCCCGGGGCGGGCGGCGGAACATCAATGACGCCAACGCCGGCACCACCACCAGGGCCACCACCACGGCGGCGGCCATGGCCAGCATGATGCTCACCGCCAGAGGCTCGAACATCTTCGCCTCCACGCCCTCGAAGGCGAACAGCGGCGCGAACACCACCAGAATGATGGTGGCGGCGAAAAATACCGGTCGCGCCACTTCCTGGGCGGCGTCCTTGATGCGCAGGGCTATGCCCTCCGGCGCGCTGGCGCCGGGCGGCGGCGCGCCCGTGCCAGGGTGGCGCGGGTCCGGTCGGTTCAAGTGCTTGAAAATGTTCTCCACCATCACCACGGAGCCGTCCACCAGCATGCCGATGGCCACCGCCAGCCCCCCCAGGGACATCAGGTTGGCGGACATGCCCAACGACGCCATCACCAGCAACGCCACGCCGATGGACAACGGGATCGACAGCAACACCAGCAGGGTGGCGCGCAGGTTCATCAAGAACAGCGCCAGCACCAGCACGATGAACAGAAACGCCAACAGCAGGGCGTTGACCACCGTGGATACCGCCTTCTCGACCAGACCGGCCTGATTATAGAAAGGCTCGAAACGCACGCCCTCGGGCAATGCCTGCTCGATGCGCGCCACCCGCGCCTCGATGCCATCGATGGTGGCCTTGGTATTGGCGCCCATGCGTTTGAGCACAATGCCCGCCACCACTTCACCCAGCGCCTCCGGGTCGCCGTCGGCGTCGCGCCGGGTCATGGTCAGGGCGCCCTGGCGAATTTCCGGGCCAAAGCCCACCTCCGCCAGGTCGCCAACGCGCACCAGGGTGCCGTTCACCTCCTTGACCGGCATGGCGGCGATGTCCTCCAGGCCCTGCCGGCCATGGCCCACCCAGCCCATGCCACGGATCACCATCTGCTCGGCGCCGCGATCCAGATACCAGCCACCGGCATTGCGGTTGTTGGCCCGAAGGTGGAATCGCTCACCTTCGGCAGCTACCTGAAGTACTCCGGCTATCTGCTGGTGGCCTACACGGTGGGTTTCGCCGGTGTGCTGGGCGTCAGCGCGCTGCTTTAGGCAGGAAGCCAAACGATGAATCAACTAATTTCTTTTGTCGAATCCAAACTTGTGTGGTTTGTCATTGTTGTAGCTGGGCTAGGGCTAGCAATCCCGGAAACCGGTCAGTTCCTGGAACCCGGCATCGGGCCACTACTGGCGCTTCTGATGTTTATCATCAGCCTGACCTTCGACGCGCACGATGTACGGATGGTGGTACGTAAGCCGTCAAGGCAATTCCTTGCCCTGGGCCTGGTCTATGGGCCCATGTCGATTGCCGGCTGGGTAACCGGTCGTTTCTTCTTTGGAGGTGGCCCACTGGCCGCCGGCCAAACCTTACTTGGCACCCTGCCAACGGATGTCTCGTCCCCCCTCTTGGTACTGATAGCGCGGGGCAATGTTGCTCTGGCCGCGGTCTTTAACGCAATCAATACAGTACTGTCTCCGTTCATCGTTCCCTTCCTGTTTCTATGGCTCACGGGGATACAACTGGAAGTCCCACTCGAATCCATAATCCTGGAACTAGTATTGATCGTCTTTGTCCCTACGGTGTTGGGTGTAAGCTCACGTACGGGGCTCCCAGACTTTTGCGCACGGTACGACTCCCATTACGCGGGCCTCGGCTCAATTATCTACCTATTGATACTGCTCGCCGTGGTCGGGCCAAATGCTGCAACCATTATCAACTACGGCTGGTACGCTTTTGTCATTGCGGGGGCGGCCTTGTGCCTGAACCTTATCGGTTATTTGGTAGCGATGACCTCACGACTACTAACCAATGATTGTAAGGAGGTGATTACATATCTCTTCACCGTAAGCAAAAAGGAATTCAGCATCGCCGCGGCTTTCGTGGCCGCATCGGGCCTGCCATCAGAAATAGCTATCCCCTCCGCTTTTTTTGCCGTGATTCAAATGATCACCTCACCTATTGCGGCCAAGATCATCGCACGAAGCTAGGCACTTTCATATACAACCAAAGGACTTCGACGTCGATCCATGTTTCCCACAAGACCAAATGCTGTTGACCTCCAGCACTGTTTAATCAACCGAATCATCGATGATGCCGATTGAATCTACTTCATTGAAAGTCAATATCGCTAATTCCAGAAAGAATTCCGCAACTTCGAACCTTGCGGTCATCGTTGCAACTCTTTCTTAGTGAAATGAGCTGTTCCTCGAGCGCCAACATAGCGATGATCCGTGATCGCAACCGGGAGACATGCTCGTCCAGCAAGACGTTAACGACAGCGCAAGACTGATGTGGGTCGCTCTGGCACTTCTGAAGTTCGGAAATCTCAGACAGTGAAAGGTCCAGAATTCTGCAGTGACGAACGAAGGTCAGCTGCTCAGCATGTTGGTCGGTATAAATGCGATAACCATTTTCCTGCCTATCAGGCGACGGCAACAGACCTTGCCGTTCATAGAATCGTATTGTCTGAGGGTCGACCCCTACTGAGCGCGCCAACTGACTAATGAGCATTCGACTTCTCCTCTAGATATCCTTCGCCCTATTGACCTTATAGCGACTATATGGTTTTGAATAGCCTTATTATATTTTCTGATCGGAATCGTGTCATGAGCCAATCGGTTGACAGGCCCTCTGGCCGTAGTGCAACACCCCAGTCGAGCAACGATGGTGCTGGCGGCCGCACAACATCAGGAACACGGATCAGCACTTATACAGTGCCCAAGATGGACTGCCCGTCAGAAGAACGAATGATCCGCTTGGCTTTGAGCGGCTTTGAAGAGGTTCGCGCGCTGACCTTTGACCTATCGAACCGCCGATTGGAGGTCATACATCATGGCGAGGCTGACCCTATCACTGAAAAGCTGACCACCCTAGGGCTAGGAGCCTCGCTCCAGAGCACCACGGCTATCAATTCCGAAGCCGCCAAGACCGCCGGATCTTCGACCCTCTCCGCGGAGCAGGAATCCGGCAGTCTGCGTTGGCTGCTGAGCATCAATGCTCTCTTGTTCGTGGTGGAGATGACTGCCGGCTTGATCGCCCAATCCACCGGACTGCTCGGAGAATCGCTGGACAATTTTGCCGATGCGGCAGTATACGCAATAGCCCTTTATGCGGTTGGGCGTGGGGTGAAAATGCAAGTGCGCGCCGCCCACATTGCTGGTGTACTCCAGCTGATTCTAGCCATAGGCGTACTTGCGGAAGTGATGAGACGCTTTGCATTTGGGAGTGAACCTGAATCGCTGGTTATGATGGCTATCGCGTTCGTCGCAATGATTGCCAATATCAGCTGCCTTCTTCTCATATCCAAACATCGAGAGGGCGGGGCGCATATGAAAGCGAGCTGGATCTTCTCCGCCAATGACGTGGTCGTTAACATGGGAGTCATTACCGCCGGCGCCTTGGTCGCGTGGACCGGATCTAATTACCCGGACCTAATTATCGGCACGATCACGGGTGTGATTGTGCTGAACGGTGCCAGGCGGATTCTGGCGCTTAAGAGCTAGCACCGTTCGGCGCGGCTCGGCGAGAATGGCTTGAGGGTGCCGAGCGCTGTCGGCCCCGCTCACTCCGTATCGTCACGGCCTATTCTCAAGCCCGCGGCATGAGTGCAACCTCGCAACCTCAGCACCGACCAGAGCATCCCGCCGAGCCCAATAAGAGGGGCCAAATAGACAGCGCGGTCAGTGTACATATTCATGGCCAGACTGGTGAAAAACATCAACGAGAAAATGACGAGGAACGCACAAAGCGCCTTTTTTTGCATGAATACTCCAACATTATGCGCATGTTACCGCTACGTTATGTCAGCCGCGGCGCTCCCAGCTCAATCCATTTCCGGTCACCGACTACGGCGATACGGCCAAAATCTATTCAGCGAGCGATGTCCATCTTGAAATCTCCATGCATGGCGTACAAGTCCTCTTAACCTTCGAAATCAACCAGGTCATGAACCAAACCGGGCTTGCGAGCAACCGCAAACCGTTCCCGAAGCATAGCATACATGTGCTCTAAGTCGCTTCGAGACAACCTGCCACGGCATGCCAGGCAATGACACCACTGTGCTCCTCTAGGGCCCCGAAAACTGTGCCGCATTGCGATCTTCGGATCGACCGTGGCCATAGAGATCGGCATTTTGATGCTGTCTGTGCTCATGCTCGAACTCCAGACTGGAATGGCTAATATCAAACTGGTCTTCCAACCGCCGCTTAATCTGGCTCTTAATGTCTTCCATTCGTGACCAGGCATCTGCCATCAACACCACATGGCAGTCGAGAGCTGGCTCACTCTCCTCCATCTGCCAGAGATGCACATGATGCACGTCGTCGACGCCCTCTACACCACGCATCATGCTCAAAACGGATTTGCTATCGATATCCGGTGGACTTCCAAGCATCAATGTGCGAATCGGACCGCCTATCTCGGCGAAAGACAAGTAAAGGATATAAACCGCAATACCGATCGTGATCGCCGGGTCTATCCACCACATGTCATATAGAATAATAAGTGTGCCGCTGACGACTACGGCAACAGAGGCAAGTGCATCCGAAAGATTATGCAGGAACAAAGCGCGAATATTCACACTGCCTTTCTGCATTGAATAAGTCAAAACCGCTGTCAGCGCGTCCACGACCAGCGCGATAGAGCCAAGGACAACCACCGTCCACGCCTGCACTTCGGGCGGGCTGATAATACGCATACCGCCTTCGTAAATTAGATAAATTCCAATCAAGATCAATGTAGTGTAATTAATTAAGGCAGCCACCACTTCAACGCGCCCGTATCCGAAAGTCATGCGTTCGTCAGCTGGCCGTCTTGAGATCTTGCGTGCCGCGAAGGCGATCACCAGGGCGGCCATGTCGGAAAAATTATGCAGGGCATCCGCGATCAGCGCGAGGCTTCCCGAAAGTATACCACCGACGATTTGAGCCACGGTCAGAATACCATTGGCCCAAATGGCTATGGATACACGGCGATCGCCGGTATCGGGCTCAACGTGTGCGGCTCCATGATCATGCGGCATAGTTTTCTCCTTGCGAATGGCTCAGCCGCTCAAGCCGACGAGCTGGCGGCGTCTTCTAGCTCCGCTGGGTTTACCGGCACGTTACAACGGCACGGTCACTCTGAGTCATCAATACGTAACGGCGATTCTCGAATATTTTCACGAACGGTGCGGACAACTGCCTCTTAAAACGATCCAGGTCGTCCGGTTGGACGGCGACATATAGCGATCTACCGGGGGAATTCTTCACTTCTCGGAGAATCAAATCCAAACTCTTTTCTCGGACTTTTTCCTGACTGTAATAGCGGGCCGAAAAAGGCGCATCATCCAAATAGATGAGCGGAGCTGCGCCATTCTCCGGCTGCCGATAATAGCAGGCAATCAACCCCTTTTCCGTCTTTATACTTCCAGGATGCAGGTAAATCCAGGCACCAGCGACCAAAGACAAAGTCGGCACAAACAGCGCAAACGGCCACAAACATAGGTCTAGCCAGCGGGAGGTCACGCCCGAGCTTTGCATACCGCGCACCATTAGCAGCGCCATGAATGGCAGCCCAGGAAGTACGTAACTAGCGAGAATATTTCCCGAAAAAGTAAAGAACAAACTAGGCATGAAAGCGGCTAGCAACAATAACTTGTTGTCGTCATCACTAAGGCCACGCCGTATAGCACCAAACCCCCAATCGTCATTTCGAAGCAGCAGAAAAAGCCCGCTCAACGCCAGTGGCGACCAGGGCAGGGTCGCATACAAGGTCAGCAGCCATATAGTTCCACGAACTTCATCATGGGCGCTTCCATAAATATCCCCAACCCAACCTGGATCCAGAAAGCGCTTAATGTGCTCTCCAACAAGGAAATAGTCGATAAATCCCGGCGTCTTCAGTTCAGCCAACAGATACCATGGCGCCGTCATTAATAGCATCACGATGGTGCCGCCAACGACCGGCAAGCGCCTTAGGTCGCTCCAGCGGTGCGTCCACAGCAACCACAAAAATAACGGGCCGCCGACCAGAACAAAGGTCAGCGGACCTTTAGCGAGCAGCCCCACGGCCAGACCCAAAAAGCAAACCCAGCCCCAGACCAAGCCTTCACCACGCAGGGCCAAAGCTGCGCCGGTCAGGCCTGCGGTAGTTCCCAGGCCCAGGAACGGATCCGTCATTACGGCACCGGCGAGTACGTAAGCCAGGCTGGACGATGCAAATATCAGGCTGGTTATAAGGGCACTTTGACGACTTACCAGGCTCGACGCGTAACGCCAAACCAGCCACACCATACCCAACTGAGCCAGCCAGGCCGGAAAACGAAGTGCGAACTCGTCCCAGCCGAGAACCTTATACGACACGGCCTGAATCCAGAATGACAGCGGCGGCTTTCCCCAGAATGGCAGGCCCGGCTCAAACCAGGGAGTGATCCAGTCCCCCGATATTGCCATGCCCCGGGCAATATTCGCATAGCGCGCTTCCGTGGTATCAGTAAAGGGTAAAAAGGCCATGGAGATCCAACGACTGAGTAGAACGACCATTAGTGCGAGCACCAGCTTTTCCGTTGGCGAGCGAGGCACCAGCTTCCAGTCACGGCGATTTTCAATGGTCCCTGGCATTACAACCTCCACGCGCCGAAGCCGCTTCCCCTCCGCGGACGGCGCTCAACACCTCACGAACCAAATAGATCGGTCGGCGCTTAGCCTCCAGGTAGGTTTTCCCAACGTACTCCCCCAGTATTCCAAAAGTAATAAGTTGCACACCGCCCAAGCAGGTAATTAAAGCAATCAATGATGGATACCCGGCCACCTGCGCACCAAACACCATTGCCTTGAATATAATCCATAACCCGAAGCCGCCGCCAAAAATAGCGCTAAAAACACCCATTACCGCAGCCCACCGAAGAGGCGCGATGGAAAAAGAGGTGATGCCTTCCATGGCCAGCCCAATTAAACCCGCGTAATTCCATTTTGTCTTGCCCGCCACTCTGGCGCCGCGGTCATACTGAATCACTTCTGTAGGCATCCCAACCCAAGAAAATAACCCCTTCATGTAACGGTTTCGTTCGGGCAACTCGAGCACGGCTTGCAGACAACGCCGGCTCATCAAACGAAAATCACCCACATCCGCAGGAATCTCGCAGTCACTCAATCGATTCAATAGGCGGTAAAACAGATAGGAACTGGCGCGCTTAACCCAGCTTTCTCCGCACCGGGTACGGCGTTGCATCAGGACGACATCGACACCAGCCCGCCAAGCTTCGACCATTTTAGGAATACACTCAGGAGGGTCCTGTAAGTCCGCGTCCAGAATAACCACCGCCTCACCGGCAGCATAGTCGAGACCGGCGGTCAATGCGGCTTCTTTCCCAAAGTTTCGACTGAGGCGCACCAGCCTGATCCAGGAATATCGACGGGACTGCTCAACCAGGTACTCATAACCATCATCCTTGCTACCGTCATCCACGAAGATGGCTTCGAAAAAAAAGCCGACCTCACGCATTACTTTATCAAGGCGAGGCAGACAAACTGGCAGTACCTCTCTCTCATTATATATCGGTATAACCAGACTAATGACCGGGACTTCAGCCTCAACCGAATAACCGCTAGAATTTTTAATCATGGAAAACCCACTTTCTATAAAAACCGTAACTTCCAATTGCCACGAATGCGGTAACAAAAATCTGAGCAATGCCAGCAGAAAAACCAAACCCGGAGTTAAGAGTCACGAACAGGAACAAGTTAAGGCTCCATGTCAGAATGCATGCCAGGATGTAGACCGGCACCGGACTTGGAGACACACGACCAGAAAAAGTAAAAATTTTTTGCAACGGATAGTTAGCTATGGCGCCCGCAATCGCTCCGACCCCGGTAGCCCAGGCGGGCGGAACGTCGACCGTCATTAATAGCGCCATAATCAACCAATGGACTCCCGTGGCCGCACCGCCGCAAATTAGAAAGCGTAGATACCTCTTTATTCGCGTTCTCCATCCGTCGTCTGGATCCGAATTGGGCGTCCCTGCTCTCGAGATTGCGCTCACCATTCTCGACATGGTCCACTGTCGCAACCTTGTGACGGCTACCAAGGCCATTCGGAAATTCATTGCTTATCTCGAACTGTCCCGGTGACATCTTAAGGACAGTGAAATCCACTGACTCATTTCAAAGCGTCCTCATCGCGCTCGCCAGTATCAATACGCAAGGCGGCCTCAACGCCAGCCACAAGAATTCGGCCGTCACCCGGATGACCCTCCCCTGTCCTGGCGGCCCTCTCAATCACGATCACGACCTCCTCCACGCGGGCATCAGCGATGTCGACTTCCAGCTTTGTCATTCGTAATCGACCGTAGGCGTCGTCAATGACGCCGTGACCATAGGTCTCCAGCGGAACGGCCGCCACCGAAGGCGGCTCCGGCAGCTGCGCTAAGGCGTCAATCACCTTGTTGACCATGTTGTTTCGTACGTAAGCTTTTATCTCTTTCATTACGGTCTCCTTATCGGCCGCCATCGACGATGCCGGCCGTTCTCAGATTTTAGAATTCAACATCGTCCCGGCGGGCGCCGGCAAACCAGGGATAGACCACCGGAATGACCAGCAGGGTCAGCAAGGTGGAGGTTATCAAGCCCCCCACGACCACGGCGGCGAGTGGACGCTGAACGTTGGCGCCAATGCCATCGGCGATCAGCAGCGGAAGCAGGCCAAGCATAGAGGTAAGCGCGGTCATCAGCACCGGTCTCAATCGCCGCATGGCGCCGGTTCGCGCGGCCTCGAAAACGTCCATGCCTTCGTCGCGCAATTGGTTTATGTAGCTCACAAGGACCACGCCGTTGAGTACCGCGACGCCGAACACGGCGATAAAGCCGACGGCGGCGGATACGGAGAGATACATGCCCGATAGCCACAATGCGAAAATCCCACCCATGGTGGCGATCGGCACATTCAGATAAATCAGCGCGGCATAACGCAAGCTGTTAAAGGCGGTGTACAGAAGCAGAAAGATCAGCGCCAGAGTCACAGGCACGACCAGATAGAGACGCTTCATGGCCCGTTGCTGATTCTCGAACTGACCGCCGTATTCGACGAAATAGCCGGTCGGCATATCCACCTGTTCGGCGACCTTACGACGTATCTCCGTGACCACCCCGCCCATGTCCCGGCCGCGCACGTTCAGTTGCACGAACAGGCGCCGGCTGGCCTTGGAGCGGGAGATCATTTTCGGGCCGATGAAGCGCTCCACATCGGCGACGCGGGTCAGCGGTATCACCGCGCCGGCCGGCGTTCGGATCAAAAGGTCTTCAATCGCCGACACCGTGTCGCGTTGCTCCTCGCGCA
Organism: Alcanivorax sp.; assembly: GCA_022449455.1. Lineage (GTDB taxonomy): Bacteria > Pseudomonadota > Gammaproteobacteria > Pseudomonadales > Alcanivoracaceae > Alloalcanivorax. Next base: position 19,897 of record JAKUPL010000023.1, read on the forward strand.
GCCGCACGAACAGATCAAAGCGCTTAATACCTTCGAACACTTGACCGGCCGCGTCGCCGCCGATACCGGTTTCCACAGTGGCGAACAGCTGGTCGACGCTCAAACCGTAGCGGGCCATCGCCTCCCTGTCCGGTCGGATTCGGATCTGCGGCTTGCCCCCTTGCTGCTGCATGCGCACATCGACAGCGCCAGGCGTGGCTTGCGCGATACGTTTGACCTGCTCACCGATACGGGCGAGTTCTCCGAAGTTTTCACCGAATATACTGATCGCGATCTGTGCCTTGATACCGGATAACAGTTCGTCGGTACGTAACTGAATCGGCTGAGAGAAATTATTGGCCAGCCCCGGCAGCCGGTCCGCCACCGCATCGGACATGGCCGACTGCAACCCTTCATAGTCGTAGTCGCCGGACCACTGACCAAGGGGTTTGAGTGTGATGGTGGTGGCGATGACATTTACGGGTTCGGGGTCACCGCCCACCTCAGCGCGCCCGACTCTGGAGTAGGTGCCGGTTACCGGTTCGAATTCCTCGAACACCGTTTGTATGCGTTTGGCATAACCGATAGCACTGTCCAGGCTGGCAGCCGGTGGCAGGGTAGAGCGCACCATGAGCGTCCCTTCACGAAGGGTCGGCACGAATTCACTGCCCAGGAGCGGAAACACCGATACACCCAGCACCAGAACCAGTACCGCCGCGCCGGCGACCACCTTGGGCCAGGCCATAACCTTGTCCAGCACGGGCTGATAACGATCCTTTAACCAGCCCACCAGTCGCGGCTCACCGTAGTTGCCATCCTTCTTGAAGGCATAGGTCATCAGCGCGGGCACCAGCACCAATGCTACAATCATGGCGCCGAGCAATGCGAAGGCGATGGTGTAGGCCATCGGCGAGAACATTTTCCCTTCCACGCCTTGCAGCGTGAAAAGCGGCAGGAAGACGATGATGATAATACTGCTGGCAAACACAATGGGGCGCGCCACCTCACGCGCCGCCTCACTGGCCAGCCTGGCCATGGAAACATTCTCCTCGGCGCGATTTTCCATATGCCGGAAGATGTTTTCCAGGATCACCACCGAACCGTCCACCATCATGCCCAGGCCGATAGCCAACCCCCCCAGACTCATGAGGTTGGCGGATAGCCCCACATAGCGCATCGCGATGAACGCGAACAGCGCGGAGAGAGGCAGGCTGGCGACCACGATCAGCGTGGAGCGCAGATTCCCCAACAGGAGATATAAAATCAATATCACCAGCACCGCGCCCTGCAGTAACGCCGACTCCACGGTTCCCACCGCCTTATCGATCAACTCCTTTTGCGAGTAGAACGCTTTTACCCTGACACCGTCGGGCAGTGCGCCGTTGATTTGTTCAAGCTTTTGATTGGCGTCCTTTAGGACTTGACTGGTATTGGAACCAAGCAGCTTAAGAACATAGCCGCCCACCGATTCGGCACCACTGGCAATTTGCGCACCGCGGCGAATGGCCGGCCCATACTCCACACTCGCCACGTCACCGACTGTTACCGGAGTGCTCTCGTGGGCACGGATGACGATGTCACGGATAGCATCCAAGCCGGCGTTACCCGGGGGCACCCATCCATAACCGCGGATCACGTTCTCTTCCCCGGCGCGATTAATAAAGGAGGCGCCCACATTCTTATTGTTAGCGGTAATAGCTCCGCGTACATCCGCGACGGTAAGGTCCCGCGCCAGTAGAGCGCGCGTATCAAGCCGGACCTGGTACTGCTTTTCATAGCCACCGAGAGACAACACGCCGGTCACCCCCGGCACCGTGCGCATCATGGGCTTGACCACCCAATCCTGCAGCTCACGCAGCTCCGTCAACGAAATGTCACTGTCCGGCTCGGTTTCCAGGGTGTACATCATCACCCGACCGAGGCCGCTGGTGATGGGCCCCAACTGGGGCTCGCCAAGGTCGCCGGGAATCTCGGCGCGCGCCTTGGCCAGTCGTTCCATCACGAGGCGGCGTGCGAAGTAGACATCTGTGTCTTCGGAGAAATACACATTGACCCTGGAGAGCCCGAAGATCGAGGTGCTCTGCACCCGCTTCAGACCTGGCAGGCCGTACATGGATATTTCCACCGGATAACTGATCAGGGTCTCCACATCCTCCGGTGACAAGCCAGGCGAGGCGGTAAAGATCTGAACCATGCTTGGCGTCACATCCGGGAATGAATCCACCGGCAACTGCCGCCAGGAAAGCACCCCCCAACCGGCGACACCGAGCATGAAAACCAGCACCAGTAAGCGGTTACGCAGCGCGACATCAATCAATCTTTCGATCATATTGAACTCCCGATCAGTGGCCGTGCGCTGCGCTACGACCGCTGGCGGTGAGCGCGGACTTAAGGTCAAAAGCGCCGGACGTCACTACGGAAGCGCCAATCCGCAAACCGCTTTTGATCTCGATTAAACCGTTGGCTTCTTCGCCGGTTTCCACTTCCTGAGCACGGTATTCGCCGTCTGTATCGCCGGGCACGAAAACATGCGTCTGACCGTTGATGGTCTGCACCGCATCGACAGGCACCAAAGGCACCGGATCAGGCACCTGGCGGGTTATGGTCAGATCACCGTACTGGCCGGCTTTCATTGTGCGATCAGGGTTATTGATCAGCGCACGGACCTTCAAAGTGCGAGTCTCGCCATCAAGCCGGCTGGCCACCCAGTCGATTTTTCCATCGACCGCTGCGTCCACGGTGTCGAAACGCGCCGGCTGGCCCACGGCGACCAAATCCGCGTTTTTCTCGTACACTTGACCGAACACCCAAAGAGAGCTCGCGTCGACCACCATAATCGGGGTCTGCTCCGTCGAAAGTATCTGCCCCGGCGCCAGATCGCGCTCTTCCACGACACCGGCCAGGGGGCTGGTCAATACATACCGGCTCAGGTCATCGTTCTGATCCAGCGCCGCTATTTGGTCTTCAGTGAGCCCCATGGCACGCAACGCCGCCTTCGCGGCGTTTCTTTCCGCGCGCGCACCGCGATAGAGGGCACGGGTGTCAAGCAGGTCCGCCTGGCTGACGATATTCTGTTTGGCAAGACGGCTCTGCCTGCGCAAATCCGCGGCCGCGGCTTCGAATTCGGCCTGCTTTCTCAAGTAGCGCGCCTTGGCCTCGCCCAATTGCGGACTCGACAAAACAGCCAGAACGTCATCGCGTTTCACACGGGCGCCGAGGTCGGCGACCACTTTCTCCACTCTGCCTGGCAGCAGGGGGCCCACGTGAGCGATACGGTCCGCATTGAAATGCGCGCTGGCCGGCACCTGGATAGTTTGATCGGCTCGACCACCGGGCACCTTGTCGGTCTTGAGGTTCAACAAGGCGCTTTGCTCCGAAGTTAAAGAGACTTTCGAGCCCGCTTCTTCATTATGATCGCCGTGTTCGGTGCCCGATTCCGACCTTTCGTGGCCCGCCTCTTTTTTGGCGTGGCCGGCCTCATCGTCATGTCCGGGAGAAGCATCACCGCATCCCGCCAACGCCAGAGTTAACACCATTGTCGTGATCGTCGTGGCTACTTTCATGATTCGGAATCTCCCGTGTTCTTCAGTTGTTCGGTTCCGGCTTCACGCAGCGCCACCACACCGCCAGTGGACCTCTCCAGGGCCGCGGCGGCGCCAATCGCTTCACGCAGCGCATCCAGATATTCCCTTCGCGTGTTGATAAGATCGTCCTGAGCCATGGCCAGGGTCGGCGCGCCAACACTACCGGCGCGAAACGCTTTTTCTGTGAGCCGGACGTTTTCCTCGGCGCTGGCCAGGACATCCTTGCCGAATACCTCAAGCCGTTGTCGAGCGGCGTTGTAGTCGGTTACCGCGCCAATCACTTCGGTGCGAACCTGCAAGCGCAACGCATCTTCTTCGATGCGCGCCTGCTCCAGCTCCGCGCGCGCCACCTGGTTTTCACCGGAGCGGGTATCCCACACCGGAATGGGCATGGACACGCCCAGACCCGCAACGTCCGCACCTTCTTCTTCCTGCATGAAACCGAACACTTTGAGATTTGGAATCAGCTGGCGTTTTGATAGGGACAGTGTCTTGCGCGCGGCGACAACCTCCCTGGCCGCGGCGACCAGGTCCTGGCGGCGCTTGAGCGCCTCTCCCAACAGCGGGCCCATACTCGGCAGGTTAAAGCGGTCCAGGCTCAGTTCACTGGTCAAACGCAAACGGGCGCTTTCCGGATCCATCACCAGCAGTTCCATCAGCGCCAATCGAGCCCGTTTATGATCCCGGCGGGCATCAACCAGTGCCGCACGGGCGCGGGCGGCACCAATACGGGCGGTATTGAGTATTAGCTGGGTGGCGGCCCCGGCCTGAAAACGCTGTGACGCAAACTGGTAAAGTTTTCCAGTCAGGGTCTCGGCTCGCTCAGCGGTTTCAACGCTTTCCCGGGCCAGCAAGGCTTCCAGATAGGCAAGGCGCACTCGCGCGCGCACACTGGTTTCGAGAAAAGCAAGCCGTTGCTCGGCGGCGGTCAACCGTGCGGACGCCGCCGCTTTACCAAGCCCCCGTTGCCCGCCAATCCAAATTTCCTGGGACAATCGGATGCCCTTATCGGTACTGGATTGTCCGCCCTGGTCCCTCTCCGCGACCTGCAGAGATAATTCCGGATTGGCGGGCAACCACCGACTGGCGTGTGTCAGACGGCCCTCGAAACGTCCGACGCCAGCGCGCGCCGACTGCAGCGCACTGTTACGCCGGAGCGCCTTTTCCAGCGCCTGCTGCAGTGAAAGAGAGACGGATTCGTTAACCGGCTTTTCGGCCAGATAATCGCCCACCCGCCCCATGCTGAACTGATCGGCGGGCACAGGACCCGCCAGGCCGAGGGCGACGCACGCCGCCGGCACGACCAACTTCCACGGTCGGTTCATAAAGACCTCTGTATGCGTGATTCAGGGAATCAAATCGGCGCTGAAGCGCCGTCAAACTTGTCCAGTGAATCAGACAGAGGGAGGTCGGAAGGGGGAGCGAAAGAATCCGCTGATAGGAGGACTGCTGGGAGCAATCGACAATGCCGGGCTACTAATCACCGTAAATGCCACCGGGACCGCACTCAGTCCGCTCAAGTGGGAAGCCTGATGGCAGCAGTGATGCCGATCACCGTCTCCGTCGTCCGATTGAGGCGTGGAGGTGACGATGTGAAGCTGGGAGGGCTCGTTGGTGGCCTCAGCGTGGGAATGTCCGTCCTTGTCCAGGGTATGCGCCACCACATCGCCACTCCAGACCAGGCTGTTGGTCAGGACCGCAAGGAGTGTGAGGGCATTCAGAAGACGGATCATGAACTAAATACTACCGGCCTCTACCTCGTTCGGCAACCGGACATTTTGTCCTATACTCAACGCCCCTGACACACCCGGCCAAGGAGAATGATATGCCCAGCCGTTTCGAAGAAGTCCGTGACGACGTGCTGTCCCACCCCCTGCACCGGGCCTGCGGCCTGCGCCTGCAGCGCGCCGCCGACGGCGAGAGCGAAGTGGAAATCGAACTTAACGACTTCACCCTCAACCCGGAGGGCTCGCTGCACGGCGGCATGCTGTATACGTTTTTTGACGTGGCCTGCTTTTTTGCCTGTCTGACCCTGCTGGAGGCGGACAAGCATCCGGTGTCGATCGAAACCCACACCAGCGTGCTGCGCGCCGCCTTCAAGGGCGACCGGGTGATGATTCGCGCCCGCGTGGACCGGCTCGGCCGGACCCTGGCGGCAATGCGCGCGGACGCCCTGGCGGTGAAACCCGACGGCAGCGAGAAGCTGATCGCCACCGGCTCGGTGACCAAATCCATCATCAGCCCGGCCGGCGCCTGAGCCCGCCCGGGCGACCAGACGGCCCGGGAAGGCGATGAAATGGTTTGTTTACTCTGATCCGGTAGTAGTATCTTCGTAGAAACAATGAGCGCGCCGTGAACGGTGATGACTTTTTAACCAGCGGCGCCGATAATTTGAGCAGATTCATGGGGCAAGGGGAGATCACCATGTACCGCATCATGGTTGTCGACGACGAAGATTATATTCTCAAGGCGCTGAACCGGGTTCTGGCGACGCGGCCGGACTGGGAAGTGGAAACCTACACGGACGCCGCCACCGCGTTACGGCGCGCCCGCACCACCGTGTTCGACGCGGTGATCACCGATTACCGGATGCCGGACATGGACGGCATTGAGATGCTGCAGGAGTTGCGGACCATGCAGCCGGATACCATCCGTATCCTGCTCACCGGCGTGATCGATATCGACACCCTGATGTCCGCCATCAACCAGGCCGGCGCCTTCCGCTTCGTGCCCAAACCCTGGGACGACGACCAGTTGCTGGAAAGTGTCGAGGAGGGTCTGAAATTCCGCGATATCCTGGTGGAAAATAAAATTCTCGCGCAGACCGTTCGCGACCAGCGCGAAGCCCTCAGAAGCATGGGTTACGACGGGGAGTAACCCGCATGGATCTATTTACATCGTTACAGGGGCCGTTTGCCGGGCTGGGGAGCCAGGGGCTGTTTCTGATGTCCTCCACGGTGATCCTGCTGATCATCATTTTCTTCATGTACAAAACCTACCGGGCCTCCATGAACGTGGAAGCCAGGTTGTCGGAATTCGCCTCGCTGAGCCAGAGCGCCTTCGGCCGCAAACTGCGGTTGATCGAAGTGAACGCGGACGAGTACAAACTCAACAAACGGGTGCTCGGTCCGCTGGCGCGGATCATCGATGAATACTGTGTAATGACCACCAACGAAAAAGGCATCATTACCTTCGCCAACGACCGCTTTCTGTCACTCAGCGGTTTTTCCTTCCGGCAGTTGATCGGCCAGCACGAAAGCATGCACCACCCCAAGGACCGCCCTGAGCTGAGCGCGCATTTCATGCGCTGCGAGCAGGCGCGCCGCGGCGTCTGGAGCGGCGAGGTGTGCGGCCGGGGCGAGGACGGTGAGCTGTACTGGGTGAATATGTTTATTTTCCCGTTGTCGTACATCACCGATGAGGACGACGGCTATATTTATTTCGGCACCGACATCACCCAGATCAAGGCGCAGAACAGTGAACTGATCCAGGCGGTGCGCGACAAGGACGATAAGATCAACCAGGTGGAGTCGATGCTGCTGCATTCGGAAAAAATGGCCTCCCTGGGCACGATTTCCGCGGGCATCGCCCACGAAATCAATAACCCGATTGCCTTCGTCTCCGCCAACCTGCGCCGCAGCGAGCAGTACCTGACCACCCTGTCGAAGGTGATCGCCGGGCTGCGCCGCCGTATCAGCCCGGAACGCTTTGAACAATTTCTGCAGGCGGAACAGTCATTGCGCCTGAATATGGATTCGCTGGAAATGATTCTTAACGATCATCCCCACCTGATGCGCGAAACCAGCGAAGGCATCGACCGGATCAAGAAAATCATCCGCGATCTGAAGCACTTTTCCCATAACGAGCAGGAACGCTATCAGCCGGTGGATCTGTCCCGCTGCGTGGCCACGTCCATGAACCTGGCACGCCACGAACTGGAGCGCGTGCGGGTGACCACCCACCTGCCGCCGGATCTGCCGCCGGTGAACGGTTCGGAGAGTCAGCTCTCTCAAGTGCTGATGAACATTCTGGTCAACGCCGCCCAGGCGGTGGAGCAGGATGGCGAGATCCGCATCGAAGCGCACAGCGACGAGCAGTCGTATTGCCTGTCGGTGACCGACAACGGCCCGGGCATGGACGCGGCCCAGCTGGAACAGATCTTCGAGCCGTTCTTCACCACCAAACCGATCGGCCAGGGCACCGGCCTAGGGCTGTCCATCTCCCAGGACATTATTCAACGCCACGGCGGCACCCTCACCGCCACCAGCGCGCCCGGCGAGGGTACCCGCATCGACATCCGCCTGCCGCTGGCGGAAAAGAAGCGTGCCCATGCAGCCTGATATCCACTACCAGCTGACCGACACCGACGGGCAGGTAACCCACATCAAGTTGCACCAGGAACCGGAGAGCCACGGCCTGGCCGTGGACCCGGATTTCGTGCCCCCGGACTGGGCCCTGCTGGAACACTGCCAGTGCTCGCACTGCCCGCTGAGCCGCGACGAACACCGCTATTGTCCGATCGCCCGCAACCTGGCGTGGCTGCTCCCCGAACAACAATTGGGTCACTCCTTCGACCCCATTCATCTGCGCGTCGCCACCCGGGAGCGGGAATACCTGCTGGATACCACGGCGCAGCGGGCGCTCAGCTCCCTGTTCGGGCTGGTGTGCGCACTCAGCGACTGCCCGCACACCCGCTTCCTGCGGCCCATGGCCCTGTTCCATCTGCCGGTGAGCACGGAAACGGAAACCCTGACGCGCGCCGCCGGCTTCTTTCTGCTGCAGCGCTACCTGGCGAAACGGGACAACCCCGAGCTGCCGCTGAACCTGGAGGATATGGACCGGGCCTACCGCAATCTGGGGGAACTGAACCGCTGTTTCGTGCGTCGTTTCCGTCACCCCGACGGCTCCGACGCGCCAATCAACGCGATGATTCTCTTGCATGTGCTCACCAAGGAAGTGAACGGCGAACTGCACGAGCAGCTCGACGACCTGGCCGGGCTGTTCCGCCAGGCCGCCGGCCCCGCCCCCTAGCAACCCGATGCGCTTTCAGCGGCCGGCGTGTTAACGTCGATTTTCTTTTTCGTTTGTCTCGGGACTATCAACATGAAACTAAAAAACGCCGTGGCTCTGATCACCGGTTCGTCTTCCGGCATCGGCGCCGCCACCGCCCGTCTGTTCGCGGAGCAGGGCTGCCACGTGGTGATCAATTACAGCCGTAACGAAGAGGGCGCCCGCGCCGTGGCCAAGGATTGCGAGGCGTTCGGCGTCCGCACCCTGGTTCAGCAGGCGGACGTGTCCGACGACACCCAGTGCCAGACCCTGGTGGAAGCGACCCTGGCGGAGTTCGGCCGCCTGGACGTGCTGGTCAACAACGCCGGCACCACCAAGTTCTGCGCCCACCAGGACCTGGATGGCCTGAGCAAGGACGATTTCCTGCACCTCTACGCGGTGAACACCGTGGGGCCCTACCAGATGACCCGCGCCGCCGAGAAAGCGCTGCGCCAGGCGGGCACCGCCCAGGTCATCAACATGGCCTCCATCGCCGGCCTCGCCGGGGTGGGCAGCTCGATCGCCTACGCCGCCTCCAAGGGCGCCCTGCTGACGATGACCAAATCCCTGGCCCGGGTGCTGGGCCCGGAGATCCGCGTCAACGCCATCTGCCCGGGCTTCGTGCAGGGCGAATGGCTGGAGAAAGGGCTGGGCAAGGAGGCTTACGCCAACCTGCTGGCCAAGACCAAGGCCGGCGCCGCCCTGAACGACGCCGCCTCCCCGGAAACCGTGGCCCAGGCGGTGCTGGGGCTGGTGATCGGCGGCGACCTGACCACCGGCGAAGCGATCCTGGTGGACGGCGGCAGCCACCTCAATGCCAGCGGCGTGCGCCGCTAACTCCTCCCACCGCTTTAACTTGACCCCGGGGCTGCCCCGGGGTTTTATAGTTCTACTATGAATTCATCACTGCGGTCCCGCCCTGGTTTTCTGATTCTGCTGCTCTGGCTGGCGGGCGGGCTGCTGTGGTCGCCGGTACAGGCGGCCCACGTAATGGCGGGGCCGGCACACGGCACCACCAGTGAAATGCCGTGCGCGGGCGCGCAAGCCGGAAGTGCCAGCGTTCAGATCCATTGCCAGGGCAACGCCCACGATAGCGCGCCCTGCTCTTGCACCCAGGCCTGCCAGGCCAACGGCATGCCGGCCAGCCTGGCGCCGGCGCGACCGCCCCTGGTCACCCCCAGGCGTCACATCGCCCGCGCCGGCGAGCGGCTCGCCGGCTTCCACGCCTCCCCCTGGCGGCCACCGTCCGCACTACTCCCGATTTAAAAGGTTCCATGCGCCCGTGGGCGCACCTCTTTCTATTCAGGAGTCGTGACATGACCACTTCACCTCTTATGGGGCGTCGTCGCTTCGTCCAGGGTCTGGCCCTGGGCACCGGCGCTCTCGGCATCGGCGGGCTCGGCATGAGCCCCGCCAAACTGCTCGCCAGCCAGGGCCAGACCGGCGCCGCCACGCTTAGCGGCAACACGTTCAACCTGGCGATCGGCGGTGCCGATGTGAATCTCACCGGCACCACGCGCCCGGCCACGCTGGTCAACGGCAGCCTGCCTGCGCCCACCCTGCGCTGGCGGGAAGGCGACACCGTAACGCTTAACGTCACCAACTACTTGCCGGAAACCAGCTCCATCCACTGGCACGGGCTGCTGCTGCCCTTTCAGATGGACGGCGTGCCCGGGCTGTCGTTCGACGGCATCGCGCCCGGCGAGACCTTCACTTACCGCTTTCCGATCAAACAAAACGGCACCTACTGGTATCACAGCCATTCCCGTTTCCAGGAGCAAAGCGGGGTCTACGGCGCTATCGTCATTGATCCCGCCGAGGCGGACCCGGAACCGGTGGATCGGGACTACGTGATGGTGCTGTCCGACTGGAGCGACGAAAAACCCGAGCAGATTTACGCCACCCTTAAAAAGCTCAGCCACTACTACAACTTCAACGAGCGCACGATCTTCGACACGCTGCGCGACTTCCGTGAAAAAGGCGTGGTGCAAACGCTCAAGGACCGGCACATGTGGAACACCATGCGCATGAGCCAGAGCGACCTCGCCGACGTCACCGGCTATACCTATACCTACCTGCTTAACGGTCGCAGCCCGAACGCCAACTGGACCGGTCTGTTCAAACCCGGCGAACGAGTGAAGCTGCGCTTCGTCAACGCCAGCGCCATGACGTTCTTCGATATTCGCATCCCCGGCCTGGATATGACCGTGGTGGCTATGGACGGGCAGCCGGTGAAACCGGTGCGCTTCCATGAATGCCGGCTGGGCGTGGCGGAAACCATCGATGTGATCGTCACCCCCGAGAAAAAGCAAGCGTTCACCGTGTTCGCGCAAAGCATCGACCGCTCCGGCTTCGCGCGCGGCACCCTCACCCCCGACCCGGCCATGAGCGCGGCCGTGCCGGAGATGGACCCGCCGCCGCTGTTGGGGCACACCGAAATGGGTATGGGCGGCATGGCCGGCATGAACCATGGCGACATGGAAGGCATGAACCACGGTGCGATGGATCACGGCAAGATGGACCATGGCGCCATGAAGGGCATGCAGCACGACGACATGGGTCACGGTGGTATGAAACATGCCGGGATGCAGCATAAAGGCATGCAGCACGACGGCGACCACAAGGTGCCGTTCGCGTTCGTGGCGGATAACCCGGATCTGGCGCCGCGCACCAGCGCCGTCCAGCATCTGGATTCCGAATACGGGCCGGGCGTGGACATGCGCGCCATGGCGCCGGCGGCAATGCTCGACGATCCCGGCATCGGCCTGCGCGAACGCGACTGGAAGGTCCTCACCTACGCGGACATGGAGACCGCCGGCGGCCCGCCGGACAGCCTGACGCCGGACCGCGAGATCGTCTTGCACCTGACCGGCAACATGAGCCGTTATATGTGGAGCTTCAACGGCATCAAGTTCGCCGACTCCGTACCCCTGGAGCTTTACCACGGCGAGCGGGCGCGCATCACCCTGGTCAACGACACCATGATGACCCACCCGATTCACCTGCACGGCCTGTGGAGCGACCTGGAACTGGGCGGCGGGCGACTGCTGCGCAAGCACACCATCACCGTGAAACCCGGCGAGAAACTCAGCTACCTGGTGCGCGCCGATGCCACCGGACGCTGGGCCTACCACTGTCATCTGCTTTACCACATGGAGGCCGGCATGTTCCGCGAGGTGCGCGTGGTCGACAACGCAACGACGAAGGAGGCACGGTCATGAAACAGACACATCTGATAACCGCCGCTGCTTTGCTAGCACTGTCACCCTTGGTTCAGGCGGTGGACAAGCACGAGCCGGCGTTCAGCCGTGTGATCGTCGATGAGTTCGAAGCCCGCGACGCCGATGAAGGCACCGTGGCCGCCTGGGAAGCCGCCGCCTGGTACGGCGGCGACCTGAACAAGCTCTATCTCAGCACCGAAGGCGAACGCCTGATGGACAACGGCGGCGAAACCGAAGGCTTCGAGACCCGGGTTGCCTGGAACCGAGCCTTCGCACCGTTCTGGGACTGGCAGCTCGGCGCCCGCCGGGACTGGCAGCCGGACGATCCGAACCGGGACTGGGCCAGTTTCGGGGTTCAAGGGCTGGCGCCCTATCTGTTCGAAAGCGAGGCCACCCTGTTCGTGGGCGAGGAAGGGCTTACCAACCTGAGGCTGGAGGCGGAATACGAAATTCTGTTTACCCAGAAGCTGATCCTGGTGCCGGCGGTGGAAGCCAACTTTTACGGTAAGGAGGATGAAGAACTCGGCATCGGCGAAGGGCTCACCGATATCGAAGCCGGCCTGCGGCTACGCTACGAGATCCGCCGTGAGTTCGCGCCCTACATCGGCGTGAACTGGGAGCGGCGGTTCGGTGATACCGCCGCTAAAACCCGTGGCGCTGGAGACGACGTTTCCGAGACCACCCTGGTGGCCGGCGTTCGCCTCTGGTTCTAGGGCGCCGGTCAGCCCTCGTAGCTGTCCGCTTCCAGGTCGCGAAGTTCCTGGTTGGTCTGCACGCCCAGGTCCAGGTCGCTGAGCTTGCCGTTGGCGATGGAGTAGATCCAGCCGTGGATGCTCAGCGGCTGCTCGCGGCGCCAGGCTTCCTGGACCACGGTGGTGTTGGCCACGTTGATCACCTGGCGGGCCACGTTCAGCTCGCACAGGCGATCCAGGCGGGCGCCGTCGTCGGGCAGCTCGGCCAGGGCCTTGCGGTTGCGCAGGTAAAGCTCACGCACCTGGCGCAGCCAATTGTCGATCAGCCCGTGGGGCTGGTCTTCCATGGCGGCGCGCACGCCGCCGCAACCGTAATGGCCGACCACCATGATGTGCTCCACCTTGAGCACGTCCACGGCGAACTGCAGCACGGACAGCAGGTTCAGGTCGGTGTGATTGACCAGGTTGGCCACGTTGCGGTGCACGAACAGCTCGCCGGGCATCAGGCCGACGATCTGGTTGGCGGGCACCCGGGAATCGGCGCAGCCGATCCACAGAAAGCGCGGGCTTTGCTGGTTTTCCAGGGTTTTGAAGAAGCCGGGGTTATCCAGCTCGATGTCTCGGCGCCACTCTTCGTTCTTTTGAAACAGTTCAGGCAGGGTTTTCACGAATCAGCTCCCATTCGGAATCGCCCCATGATGCCGTACTCACCGAAAGCTGCAACGTGAAAAGTCTTTCAAAGTTTGGCGCCGGGGCCGGAACACGCCGGCGGCTCAGCCGCCGGTCATGTTCATGAAGCGCACCAGCTGCTCGCCTTCGGCGAGATCGAACTCGTGGCGTTCAGGCTTGATCTCCATGCCCCGGTCCAGGGCATCGATCAGCGGCTGGTCGTCGTCCGGGTGGGCGCGCAGGATGCCGCGCAGGTCGAGGCTGTGTTCGTGGCCCAGGCACAGCAGCAAACGCCCCTCGGCGGTGACCCGCACGCGGTTGCAGGCGTGGCAGAAGTTGTTGGAGTGCGGGGAGATGAAACCGATACGGCTGTCCGGATAATCCTCGGCGCGCCAGTAGCGGGACGGGCCGGCGGTGCCGGCGGCCAGGGGCACCAGCGGATAGCGCTCGCCGATCAGTTCGCGCAGCTCCGCGGAGGATACGAACGCCTCCTGGCGGCTGTGCTCGCCGATCTGGCCCAAGGGCATCTCCTCGATGAAGGCGATGTCCAGCCCCCGATCCAGGGCGAAGCCCACCAGGTCGCTCACCTCGTCCTCGTTGCGCCCGCGCATCACCACGCTGTTCAGGCGGATGCGCTCGAAGCCGGCCCCGCGGGCCGCCTCGATGCCCTCCAGCACATCGTCGAGGCGGCCGGTGCGGGTCAGTTCCCGAAAACGGTCCGGGCACAGGGAATCCAGGCTGATGTTGACCCGGGTGACCCCGGCGTCGCGCAGCTCCCCGGCATAGCGGCCCAGCCGCGCACCGTTGGTGGTCAGGTTGAGTTCCTCCAGCCCGGGCAGGGCGCCCAGTTCCCGGGCCAGCCAGGTCAGGTTGCGGCGCACCAGGGGTTCGCCGCCGGTGAGGCGAATGCGGCGCACGCCCTGCTCCACCAGCACCCGGCCCAGCCGCGCCATCTCCTCCAGGGTGAGCACCCGGGCGCGAGGCACGAAGGTCATGTCCTCGGCCATGCAGTACACACAGCGGAAATCGCAGCGGTCGGTCACCGACAGCCGTACGTAATCAATGATGCGTCCAAAACGATCTTCGAGCATGAGTGCCATGATGCCAGAAAGCGCGGCAAAGCACGCCCCCCCATGGGACGGTCATTTCGTGCCAGCGACGGCCGCCGGTTGGTCAGCCCCTTGGCGGGACTGTTACCATGGCGGATCACGGCGTTTCGCGCCGGCATTCATCCGCCATACATTCAACCCCAAAGGGGCACCCATGCAAATCGCAGACAACAAGGTAGTGGCCTTTCACTACACCCTGACCAACGACGCCGGCCAGACCATCGATTCCTCCCGTCAACGCGAGGAACCGCTGAACTACCTGCATGGCCACGGCAACATCATTCCGGGCCTGGAGAAAGCGCTGGTGGGCAAGGAAGCCGGCGACAAGCTGGAAGTGAAGGTGACCCCGGAAGAAGGCTACGGCGAGCGCCATGAAGGCCTGATCCAGCAGGTTCCCGCGTCCGCCTTCGAAGGCGCCGGCGGCGAGCTGCAGCCGGGCATGCAGTTCCAGGCCCAGACCGAGGCCGGCCCGCGCATCTTCACCATCACCGCCGTGGAAGGCGAGGAAGTCACCGTGGACGGCAACCACCCGCTGGCCGGTGAAACCCTGAACTTCGACGTGGAAGTCACCGAAGTCCGCGAAGCCAGCGACGAAGAGAAAGAACACGGTCACGTGCACGGCCCGGAAGGCCACGAGCACTGATCCGCGCCGCGCGGGCCGGCCGGGCCGGCCCGCGACGCTTTTCTAGCCCCGCGCCCTCTCCGGTTCCGCTTCAGCGGCCTGAACATCCAGCGCCTCCACGTCGCCGGCCGGGTCCGGCACCCCTTCCATGAACACCTCCAGGGCCCGGCTCCAACTGGCCTGCTTCAGGGTGGCGATCATCGTGGTCACCTGGCCCCGGTCACCGGGCAGATCCCGGGTATGCAACGTGTGGCGGCGGCGGTACTGGTCCACCGTGGAAGCCGGCAGCAACGCCAGCCCCATGCCCGCCCCCACGCAACCGACAATCGCGTCCAGGCTGCCGAATTCGTGGATGCGTGGCGCCGCCACCTTGAGATCCGCCAGCAGCACCTCGATGGTGGTGCGGTAACCGCAACCGGACCGGAACGCCAGAAACGGCGTGCGCGCCAGTTCCGCCCGCCCGGGGAAGCTCTCCAGGGGGCGGCCGCTGACCAGCACCAGACGCTCCCGGAACACCGGCCGCAGGGCCAGATCCTCGCCGGCGTCCTCCGCCACCACGAAGGCCGCGTCCAGCCGCCCGCCGCGCACCTCCTCGATCAGCTCGCCGGTGGTGCCGGTGTGCAGGTGCACGCCGAGCTGTGGCCAGCACCGGCTGAAGTCGGTGAGCAGGCGCGGCAGATGCACGGCGGCGGTGGTTTCCATGCTGCCCAGGCGCAACTCGCCCAGGGGCTCGCCGCCGGGCCGGAACCGTGACAGGGCGTCGTCGTGGAGCTCCACGATGCGCCGCGCGTACTCCAGCAACTGGCGCCCGGCCGGCGTGGCCACCACCGGATTGCGGCGCTCCAGCAGGCGCGCGTCCAGCTCGGTTTCCAGCTTTTTGACGTGGGCGGTGACGTTGGACTGCACCGTGTGCAGCCGCTCGGCGGCGGCGCTGAAGCTGCCGGTGTCCACCACGGCGCGGAAAATTTCCAGGGAGCGGATCAGCATGACCGGTCTCGATTCATTGGCAGTGATGGGTGCAATCTTAAAAAATCATTTCCGGTGATACCAGCACTCTGCTTTACTGGCGCCTTTATTGTCCCGGCTGGAGCCGCGCATGACCCGCGACACTTCGCTTCCCTCCCCGATTCGCCTGGTGGTGATGGCCGGCTCGGCCACCCTGGTGGGCATCGGCCTGGGCCGCTTCGCCTATGCCGCCCTGCTGCCCGGGGTGATCAAGGCCGGCTGGCTGAGCGAGGCGGACGCCGGCTACGTGGGCGCCGCCAACCTGCTCGGTTACCTGGTGGGCGCGGTGATCGCCGGCCGGGCCGGTCAGTGGCTCGGCCCGGGCCGGGTGATCCGCGTGTCCGCCTTGCTGGTGGCGGTGGGCTTCGCCGCCAGCGCCTGGCCGGCGCCGGTGTGGTGGTTCAGCCTGTGGCGCTTCGTGGCCGGGGTCACCGGCGCCTTTCTGATGGTGCTGGCGCCGTCGCTGATCGCCCAGCAACTGCCGCTGTCCATGCGCAAGCGCGGCAGCACCTGGATCTTCGCCGGCGTGGGGCTGGGCGTGCTGTTCTCCGCCACCCTGGTGCCGCTGCTCATCGACAGCGGCCTGGAGCGGGCCTGGCTGGGGCTGGCGCTGGTGTGCCTGCCGCCGTTGTGGCTGCTGTGGCGTCAGTGGCCGCCCATGCCCACCGGCGAGGGCGGCGAAGCCGGCCCCGGTCAGGGCGCCGGCCTGCTGCTGGTGGCGGTCTACCTGGCCTACCTGATGGACGCCATCGGCTTCGTGCCACACACCGTGTTCTGGGTGGACTATCTGGAGCGCCAGCGGGACTTCACCACCTGGGCCAGCGCCGTTCAGTGGGGCGTGTTCGCGGTGGGCGCGATCAGCGGGCCTTTTCTGGCCGGCGCCGCCGCCCGCCATCTGGGCTGGCACCGCACCCTGATCGGCGCGCTTACCATCAAGGGCGGCGCCGTGCTGCTGCCGGTGACGGTGGGCGGGGTCGCCGCGGTGACCCTGTCCTCCTACCTGGTGGGAGCGATGATTCCGGCCATGGTGTCCTCGGTGATGGGGCGCACCGCGGAGCTGGTGCCGCCGCGCCTGGCCACCCGCACCTGGGGCCGCGCCACCGCCCTGTTCGCCGTGGGCCAGGCCGGCGCCGCCTACGCCATGGCGGCGCTGTACGCCCACCAGGCCGGGCCGCTGATCTTCCGCATCGGCGGCACCACCCTGCTGGCCGCTGCCCTGTTGTTGCTGGTTTCCGGTCTCCTCGCCCGCCGCTAGCCGTGTACCATCAGGAACCGGAGCCGGCGTCACCGGCTCCAACCTGCATGGACATCATGGAAAGACAGCGGAGAACGGCATGGATCGACGTGAGCTCTTGAAAGCCCTGGGTCTGTTCGGCACCGCCCTGCTGCCGGCGGCGCCGGCCCTGGCCCGCGCCCTGGAGAAAGCCCCCGGCGTGGGCCGCGAGGGCCGCGGGGAACCGTTCAGCTACGCCGGCCTCAAGGGCATGGCGCGGCACTTCGCCGGGCGCCCCTGGCGGGACCCGGCGAAAACCCTGCCCAAGGCGATCCGCGACCTGACCTGGGACCAATACCAGGCGATCCGCTACCGGCCGGACCACGCCCTCTGGGCGGATCGGGAGGACGCGGATTTCCGCTTCCAGTTCTTCCATCTGGGCCTGCACTTCGAGACGCCGGTGAAGATCCACGAGATCGTCGACGGCGAGGCGCGGCCGATTCCCTATCGCACCGACCTGTTCGATTTCAGCGACAGCGGCGTGGACCCGGCGGATCTGCCCGAGGGGCTGGGCTTCGCCGGCTTCCGGCTGCTCCACCACAGCGACTGGGAGCGGGACGTGGCCGCCTTCCTGGGCGCCAGCTACTTCCGCGCCACCAGCGCCTCCCGCCAGTTCGGCCTGTCCGCCCGGGGCCTGGCGGTGAACACCGCGCTTCCGGAACCGGAGGAATTCCCGCGCTTCACCCACTTCTGGTTCGAACGCCTGGACGACGCGGACCGGGTGCGGGTGTACGCCTTCCTGGATTCCCCCAGCGTCACCGGCGCCTACCGCTTCACCCTCGCCCGGGAGCAGGGCGACCTGATCATGGACGTGGACGCGGCGTTGTACCCGCGCCAGGCCATCGAGCGCCTGGGCGTGGCGCCGCTGACCAGCATGTACCAGGTGGGCGAGAACAGCCGCCGGGTGGCCTGGGACTGGCGCCCGGAGATCCACGACTCCGACGGCCTGGCCATGCACACCGGCGGCGGCGAATGGCTCTGGCGGCCGCTGGTGAATCCACCCCGGCTGCGTTTCAACAGCTACGGCGACGACAACCCGCGCGGCTTCGGCCTGCTGCAACGCGACCAGGACTTCGACCATTACCAGGATGACGGCGTGTTCTACGAACGGCGCCCGAGCCTGTGGGTGGAACCCCGGGGCGATTGGGGCAAAGGCGCGGTGCAGTTGGTGGAAATCCCCACCCTGGACGAAACCTTCGACAACATCGTGGCGTTCTGGCGCCCGGAAGAGCCGGTGCAAGCGGGACGGGAATATCTGTTCGGCTACCGGCTGTCCTGGACCGGCCGGCCACCCCGCCCGTCCCTGGCCCGCTGCGTGGCCACCCGCACCGGCCTGGGCGGCGTGGTGGGGCAACCCCGGGAGTACTTCAGCTGGCGTTTCGTGGTGGACTTCCGCGGCGGGCCGATCTCCGATGGCGAATTACCGGCCATGGGCGAGGTGGTGCCGGTGATCGACAGCAGCGCCGGCCGGGTGGAGATCACCTCGGCGCGGCCGCTGCATGAGATCGACGGGTACCGGGCCATGTTCGACCTGGTGCCGCCGGAGGACGACCTCACGCCGATCAACCTGCGCCTGTTTCTCAAGCGCGAGAGCGACGGCGCGCCGCTCACGGAAACCTGGATTTACCAGTGGTCACCGCCGCCCATGGAGGAGCGCGATTTGCGCAACCCGGGGCACCTCTGAGTATCTACATCTTGGCGCGCAGGGCGTCCTTGGCGGCCTCGTATTCGCGGGTCAGGCGCGCCACGTGCTCGGCGGCGGGCAGGACGTCGTCCACCACGCCGATGCCCTGACCACAGCCCCAGATGTCCTTCCAGGCCTTGGACTTGCTGCTGCCGCCGGAGCCGAAGTTCATCTTCGAGGGATCGCTCTCCGGCAGATTGGCCGGGTCCATGCCGGCGTTGACGATGGACGGCGCCAGGTAGTTGCCGTGCACCCCGGTGAACAGGTTGCTGTAGACGATGTCCGAGGCGTTGCTGTCCACGATCATCCGCTTGTAGCCCTCCACCGCGTTGGCTTCCTGGGAGGCGATGAACATGGAGCCGATGTAGGCCAGGTCCGCGCCCATGGCCTGGGCGGCGAGAATGGACGCGCCGCTGGCGATGGAGCCGGACAGGGCGATGGGGCCCTCGAACCACTGACGCAGCTCCTGGATCAGGGCGAACGGCGACAGCTGGCCGGCGTGACCGCCGGCCCCGGCGGCCACGGCGATCAGGCCATCGGCGCCCTTCTCGATGGCCTTGCGACCGAAGCGGTCATTGATCACGTCGTGCATGACCATGCCACCCCAGCCGTGCACCGCCTTGTTGAGATCTTCCCGGGCACCCAGGGAAGTGATCACCATGGGCACCTTGTACTTCTCGCACAGGGCCAGGTCTTCCTCCAGGCGGTCATTGGTCTTGTGCACGATCTGGTTGACCGCGAACGGCGCGGCCGGGGTGTCCGGGTTGTCCCGGTCCCAGGCGGCCAGTTCCTCGGTGATGCGGTGCAGCCATTCGTCCAGCTGGGACACCGGCCGCGCGTTCAGCGACGGGAAGGAACCGACGATCCCGGCCTTGCACTGGGCGATCACCAGGTCCGGGTTGGAAATAATGAACAGGGGCGAGGCGATCACCGGCAAACGCAGCCGGTCCGCCAGATGCGCGGGTAAAGCCATGACGGACTCTCTCCAGGGGCAAATGGGCCGAATAATTTACGGCGTATACTTTATGCCGGAAAAACGCGTCCCGGCAACCCCGGAAACGCCCCGAAGGTGACCTTTACGGTCAACGGGTTGGTGATTCTGGCCAGCCACCCGATCGCGACTGAAGTCGCTCCTACGCGGCTACGTAGCCGCGTAGGAGCGACTTCAGTCGCGATCCCCCTCGTCCCAGTAAGGCGGCAACACGCCCATGCCGGCGAACAGGGTGCGCATGGTGGTCTGGCGCAGGAAATCCACGTCCATGTCCCGCCCCAGGGCGCCGCTTTGCTCGAGCACCACGGTGCCGTGGATGACGGCCCAGAACATGTAGCCGATCAGCTTGGCGTCGCCGCGCACCAGGCCGGCGTCGATCATTTCCTGCACATAGCCGGCCATGCTCTCGTTGGCCCGGGCATGGGCCTTGACCAGCTCCGGGTAACGGTCCTCGTCGTCCTGGGTGTGCTCGAACAGGAGTTGGTAGGTATCCGGGAAACGGCGCGCGAAGTCCAGGTAGGCGGTGCCCGCCGCCCGCGCCTTGGCGCGAGCGTCCCCGGCGGCGCGCACCGCCCGCTCCAGGTTCTCGGCGAACTGGTTGAAGGCGGCGGCGCGCACCAGCGCCAGAATCTCGTCCTTGTCGCGGAAGTAGCGGTACGGCGTCATCGGGCTGACGCCCATTTCCGCAGCGATCTGGCGCATCGTCACGTTGTCCGGCCCGCGCTCCAGGAACAGCCGGGTGGCGGCGTCACGAACCCGCTCGCGAAAAGCCGCCACTTCCTGTTCGGACTTGGGTTTCTTGGCCACGGCGCGCTCCCGGCTCAGCCGCGCCCGATGAAGGGCATGCGGGTGGCCATGATCGTCATGAACTGCACATTGGCGTCCAATGGCAGGGCCGCCATATGCACCACCGCCTCGGCCACGTGGGCCACGTCCATGCGGTCCTCCACCAGAATCTCGCCGTTGGCCTGGGGAATGCCCTGTTTCATGGGCTCGGTCATGTCGGTGGCGGCATTGCCGATGTCGATCTGCCCGCAGGCGATGCGGTAACGGCGGCCGTCCAGGGAGGTGGATTTGGTGAGGCCGGTCATGGCGTGCTTGGTGGCGGTATAGGGCGCCGAGTTGGGACGCGGCGACTGGGCGGAGATCGAGCCGTTGTTGATGATGCGCCCGCCCATGGGCTCCTGGGCCTTCATGATGCGGAAGGCCTCCTGGGTGCAGTAGAAAGCACCGGACAGGTTGGTGTTCACCACCCGCTGCCACTGCTCCGGGGTCAGCTCTTCCAGGGGCACCGGCGGCGCGCCAGTGCCGGCGTTGTTGAACAGCAGGTCGAGCCGGCCGAAGGCGTCCAGGGTGCGCTGGAACAGCGCCTTCACCTGGGCCGGGTCGCCCACGTCGGTGGCCACCGCCAGGGCCCGGTCCTCACCCAGCCCGGCGTCGGCCAGGGTGCGCGCCAGGCGCTCGCCGTCGCGGCCGGCGAACGCCACCCGGTAGCCGGCGTCCACCAGGGCCAGGGCGCAGGCCTTGCCGATGCCGGTGCCGGCACCGGTGACAATGGCCACTTTCGCGGCGCTCGGAGTCGTGTCACTCATGGCGGAATGTCCTTGTCGTGGTCGCCGCGTCAGGCCAGCAGATCGGCGAAGCTGTAATAATCCAGGGGCTTACCGGCGGCCTGGCCGTGATCCACCGGCGCCACCGCCAGCCCGTCCGCCCACACCGCCGAGCTGAGCATGCCGGAGCTCTGGTTGGGGTGCTTTTCCAGCACCACGGCACCGTCGCGGGACACCCGCCGCACGCGCAGGTATTCCTGGCGCGGGCCGGGTTTGACGGCGAACTCCGCCGGCAACCGCTGGGGCGCCGGCAGCACCGGCTCGCCCCCCAGGCAGCGGCGCAGATAGGGCAGCACCAGCATCAGGTAACACACCAGCACCGCCGAGGGGTTGCCGGGCAGGCCGAAGAAGGGCACGCCGGCGTCGCCCAGGCGGCCGAAGGTGAACGGTTTGCCGGGCTTGATCGCCAGGCGCCAGAAATCCAGCTCGCCCCGTTCCTCCAGCACCGCCCGCAGGTGATCCTCCTCGCCCACGGACACGCCGCCGCTGGCCATCACCAGATCCGGCGGGTCCGCCAGCAACTGGTCCAGGGCCTCCCGGGTACGGGCCCGGTCGTCCGGCAGCCACAGGGCGGTGACGTCCGGGAAGCCGCTGTCCGCCAGCAGGCTTTCCATCAGCGGGCCGTTGCTGTTGTAGATCTTGCCCGGCGCCGGCGGCGCGCCGGGGGGCAGCAATTCATCGCCGCTGCTCAGCACCACCACCCGGGGCCGGCGCACCGCCAGCTCCGACACGCCCACGGAGGCGGCCAGGCCGATGGCCCGGGCGGAAACCCGGGTGCCGGCGGCCAGCACGGTGTCGCCCTGGCGGGCGTCCTGGCCGGCGGGGCGGATGTTCTGGCCGGGCCGGGCACCAGCGGCCGGCGGCGGCGTTACCGTGCCGTCGCCGAACTCGCAGTCTTCCTGCATCAGCACGGTGTCGGCGCCGGCGGGCACCGGGGCACCGGTGAAAATGCGCGCCGCCCCGCCGGGGGCCAGTTCCCCGGGAGGATCGCCGGCGGGCACCCGCAGGGTCACCGGCAGGCTCCGGGTGCCGTCGCCCAGGTCGGCGTGGCGCACGGCGATGCCGTCCACCGCCGCGTTGTCGTGGGGCGGCACCGTGACCCGGGCGGCCACCGGCTCCGCCAGCCAGCCGCCACGGGCCTCGGCCAGCGGCAGGCGTGTCACTTCGCCGAGGGGGCGGGCGGTGTCCAGCAGCCGCGCTCGGGCTTCGTCCACGGGCATCAACGGCATGATCAGACCTCGCGGCTTACCAGGCCCGCGAAGTTGCAGGGCCGGGTGCGGCTGTCCAGCTGGTTGGCGATGATTTTGTCCCAGCCGGTGGCGCAGGCGTTGTTGGAGCCGGGCAGGCAGAAAATCAGGGTGCGGTTGGCGACCCCGGCCAGGCAGCGGGACTGAATGGTGGACGGGCCGATCTCGTCCAGGCTGACCTGGCGGAACAGTTCGCCGAAGCCCTGGACCTCCTTGTCGAACAGCACGGCGAGCGCTTCCGGGGTGCTGTCGCGGCCGGAGAAACCGGTGCCGCCGGTGACCAGCACCACCTGCACCGCCTGGTCGGCGATCCAGGCGGAGACCACCCGGCGCAGCTGGTAGATGTCGTCGCGCACCAGGTCCCGGGCCACCACCTTGTGGCCGGCCTGGCGGGCGCGGTCGGCGAGCAGGTCGCCGGAGGTGTCGTTGTCCGGGGTACGGGTGTCACTGACGGTGAGCACCGCCAGCGCCAGGGGCTGGAAGTCGGTGTCGTGGTGAGCCATGGCGGTTTCCTCCTTTGCGGACCCGCGATGTTACCAGCCGCCGTACCCGCCGGCACAGCACCGTTTGACCGCTGCCGACAGCCGCTGGCCCGGCACCGGCCGAGGCGGTTACTTTGCGGCCTATACAGGCTGTTTATCGGAGTACGCATGACTTCCATGGAAGACGCCCGGGTACGCGCGGCTCACCTGCCACGCATGCCCCAGCGCAAACTCGACCATATTCCCGGCGACTATGGCTGGCCGCTGCTGGGCCAGACCCTGGCGTTCCTGCGCGACTACCAGGGTCTGGTGCGCCACCAGGCGGAACGCTACGGGCCGGTGCACAAGGGCAGCGTCATGTTCCAGCGCGGCGTCACCCTGCTCGGGCCGGAGGCCAATGAGTTCGTGCTGCGCGACAAGGAGCATGTGTTTTCCAGCCGCGCCGCCTGGAACCCGCTGCTGGAGCGGCTGTTCACCGACGGCCTGATGCTGCGCGATTTCGCCGATCACAAGTTCCACCGCCGCATCATGCAGCAGGCGTTCAAGAAGCCGGCCCTGGCCGGCTACCTGGAACGCATGAATCCGCGTATTCACGAAGGCGTGGCAAACTGGCCCGCCGGCGAGACCTTCACCTTTTTCGACCGCATCAAGAGCCTGCTGCTGGACCTGGGCGCGCAGACCTTCCTGGGCCTGGACATGGGGCCCCGGGCGGACCGGGTGAACCAGTCCTTCATCGACGCCGCGGACGCCTCCCTGGCGGTGCTGCGGGTGCCGATCCCGGGCACCCTGTGGCACCGGGGCCTGCGCGGCCGGCGTTTCCTGGAGGATTTCATCGCCGGGCTGATCCCGGAGAAGCGGCGCGCGGCCACGCCGGATTTCTTCAGCGAGCTGTGCAAGGCGGCGGCGGAGGAAGGCGGCCTCACCGACCGGGACGTGACCAACCACATGATCTTCCTGCTGTTCGCCGCCCACGACACCACCACCAGCACGCTGTGCTCGCTGATCTATCTGCTGTGCCGGAATCCGCAGTGGCAGACCCGGCTGGCGGCGGAGATGGACCGGGTGGCCGAGGGCATGGACGGCGACGGACCCGGCTACGGCGACCTGGAAAAGATGGTGGAAACCGGCTGGGTGTTCCGCGAGACCCTGCGCTTGCGGCCGGCGCTGACCACCTTTCCGCGCCGCACCGCCGAGGAAGTGGAGTTCCAGGGCTACCGGATTCCGCGCAATACCCTGGTCAATCTGTCGCCGCTTTTCACTCACTACATGCCCGAGTACTGGAGCGATCCGGAGCGCTTCGACCCGGAGCGTTTCAGCGACGAGCGCGCCGAGCACAAGGGCCATCATTTCCAGTGGATTCCGTTCGGCGGCGGGCACCATAAATGCCTGGGGCTGAACTTCGCGGAGATTCAGACCAAGGCCTTTTTGTTCCATTTCCTGCGCCGTTATCGGGTGCGGGTGCGGGACGGGTATGAGATGCCGGTGCAGTTGGTGCCGTTGGCGATGCCCAAGGATGGGTTGCCGGTGGAGATCGTCCGGCGGTAGGTCTCTCCAGTAAGGGCCGCGGCTCGGCGGTGGCCCCTTCCGGGAACGCCGTGAACCCGTCCCTGGGGGCTCCCGGTCAAACATCCTGTTTGACAGGGTCCCGGAAGGGGCCACCGCCGAGCCGCTCACGTGCCAAATTCCTCCATCGCTTGGTTTGAGGTGGGGGGTGGCGGGGGTAGACTGTGGCCTTTCCGGTGATGGTGTCGGGTTGGTTATGTCCGCCTTTTTCGTGAAGATTCTGCTGTCCCTGGCGGTGGTGCTGGGGGCGTTCGGGTTGTCGTCGTTGTTGCGCGGGGTGACGCGGCGGCTGGGCGAGCGGCGCGGGTTCGCGCGCGCCCGGGTGTTCCAGGTGGCGGTGCTGATCAATGTGCTGTGCCTGGTGCTCGGTCTGCTGTTGCTGGGCGCGGTCTGGGGGCTCAGCGGCGACGGCGTGGTGGTGTTCGCCACCTCCCTGGTGGCGTTGCTGGGCGTGGCGCTGTTCGCCAGCTGGTCGATGCTGAGCAACGCCACGGCGGCGGTGATTCTGTTTTTCAGCGCCCCCTATCGGATCGGCGACCGCATCCGCTTTCTTGATGGCGACAATACGGTGACCGGCTGCATCCGTCATATGGGGCTGGTGTTCGTGGTGCTGGAGGATCAGGAGGGCCATCATTACACCCTGCCCAACAACCTGCTGCTGCAGAAGACCGTGATCCAGTTGCGCGGCGAGGGCATTCCCGCCGACCAGAAGCACTGCCGTTGATGGGTCGCCGTTGATACTCCGCCGCCAAGGACGCCCGCCATGCCGCCGATTCTGACCACCGTCTGTCTGCTCACCCTGAGCAATATCTTCATGACCTTCGCCTGGTACGGCCATCTGAAGAACATGGCGCACAAGCCCTGGATCGTGGCGGCGTTGGTCAGTTGGGGCATCGCCCTGTTCGAGTATTTGCTGCAGGTGCCGGCCAATCGCATCGGCCATCAGGTGCTGAACGTGGGCCAGTTGAAGATCACCCAGGAGGTGATCACCCTGGCCGTGTTCGTGCCTTTTTCGGTTTTTTACCTGAAGGAGAAGCTCAGCTGGGACTACCTGTGGGCCGGGCTGTGTCTGCTGGGCGCGGTGTTTTTCATCTTCCGCGGCCGTTTGATGGGCTGAGCCCGGGCGCCGGGGCGGGTATAGTAAGCGGCGACCACCAAGGAGGAAGACGCATGCGCATGTTGATGATGGGGCTGCTGGCGGGGTCGCTGGCGCTGACCGGCTGCCAGAGCGGCCGCACCGCCCACCCGCTGCCCGACGCCTGTTTCCAGGCCCCGGACACCGGCCAGTGCCGGGCGGCCATGCCGCGTTACTATTACGACGCGGACACGGACCGTTGTGAGCAGTTCACCTGGGGCGGCTGCGAAGGCAGCGTGCCGTTCGAGACCCTGGATGCCTGCATGGCCACCTGCTACGCCCCGGCACCGGATTTGCAAGGCAATTCGCAAGAGGGCGATGGCCAGGGCAGTGACATGCCGTGAACGAGCACAGCCGGCAAATGCTGAGGGTGGTGTACGCCCTGCTTTTGATCGGCTTGCTCACCGGCGGCCTGACCGCCCTGGTGGGCGCCGTGATCGCTCACCTGAACGCACCCGAGGCGGGGGAGCCGGAACGCTCCCATTACCGTTTCCAGTACCGGACGTTCTGGATCGGCTTGCTGTATTACCTGATCGCCGGCGTCACCACCCTGGCGCTGATCGGCTGGTTACTGCTGGTGATCATCGTGATCTGGTGGCTGGTGCGCTGCGTGCGCGGACTGCGCGACGTGGGCCGCGACCGGCCGCCGGCCAACCTGACCACCTGGGGGTTCTAGCCGCCGGCGGTACCCTGGGACTTTGTCATAAAATCGTTATCGGAGCCGGTCACACTGCCGGGTCCGCCAATCGGGAGACCTTTCATGGCTTTACTGCGTTCGTTCGTGTTGATTCTGGGTTCCGCGCTGTTGCTCTCGGCCTGCGCCCGCAGCCCGGTGGTGCAGCTTTATGACGGCGCCGCGAAACCGGACGCCCAGGTGCTGACGGTGCGCGTGCCGTCGGATCTGGAAGTGTTCACCATCAACGGCCAGGAGGTGGACGGCGTGAACACCTTCTTCAGCAGTGGTTACAAGGACCTCAAGCTGGCCCCCGGCCGCTACGAAATCATGGCGTACTACAAGCGCCTGTGGGATCTGGACGCGGACAACCACGAAGTACTCAAGTCCGACCCGGCCAAATTCACCGTCGACGGCAGCGCCGGCGAGTTCTACCGGCTGGCCTTCGACCGCCCGGAAAACGTGGACCAGGCCCGCGTGCTGGCCGACGACTTTTCCGGCCGCGTGGAGAACGTGACCACCGGCGAGAGCACCCCGTCCGAGCCCAGCGGTCTGGTGCTGAACCGGGGCATTCTGGCGCCGATCACCGGCACCGAAGTGGAGCAGAAAACCTCCCGGGCGATCACCCCGCAGGGCGGCGGCGGCACCGAGCAACCGGCCTTCGCCGGCCGTGCCAAGGTGACCAGCGTGGCGCCGGCGGGCGAGCCGCCGGCGACCCCGGCCCCGCCGGCCCCCGCACCCGCCCCGGCACCCGCGACCAGCGGTAACAGCGCCAGCTACCTGGATACCCTGAAAGCGCAATGGAACCAAGCCACGCCCGAAGAGCGCCGTGAGTTCCTGCAGTGGATTTCTCAATAACGCTTTGAGCCCCAAGCTGTAGGGGGCCGCCCCTATTCCCCCTGCAGCGTCGCCACGATCCGCCGGCCACCGGCGTGATCGCGGTGCTCGCAGAGATAAATGCCCTGCCAGGTGCCCAGCGCCGCCGCGCCGTCGCGGATCGGCACCGTCAGGCTCTCGCCGATCAGTACCGTCTTGATGTGCGCCGGCATGTCGTCCGGCCCCTCCAGGGTGTGCGCATAGTGCGGTGCGTTCTCCGGCACCATCACGTTGAAGTGCCGCTCCAGGTCGCCGCGCACGTCCGGGTCCGCGTTCTCGTTGATCGCCAGGGAAGCGGAAGTGTGCTGAATGAACAAGTGCAACAGACCCACGCTCAGCTCGCCCACCTCCGGCAGTTCGCCGAACAGCTCCCGGCTGATCAAATGAAAGCCCCGCGGGCGCGGGGCCAGGGTCAGGATCCGTTGATGCCACATGGCCGCTCTCGCTTAAAGTAATGACCGTTCAGGCGCTGGTCAGACCGTTGACCACATTGCGCGGCTGGCCGTTCCGCCAGGCACTCAGATTGGCCACGACCCCGTCCAGCAGGCGCTGGCGGGATTCCGTGCTGACCCAGGCGCTGTGCGGCGTGATGATCAGATTGGGCAGGTCGTCCGCCAGCAGAGGATGGTCCGCCGGCGGCGGTTCCTGGCTGAGCACGTCCAGGGCGGCGCCGCCCAGAGTACCCTCACGCAGCGCCCGGGCCAGGGCCGGCTCGTCCACCAGCCCGCCCCGGGCGGTGTTGATCAGGCCGGCGCCGGGTTTCATGGCGGCCAGGAAGTCCGCGTTCACCAGCTTGTCGGTTTCCGCGGTCAGCGGGCAATGCAGGCTGACCAGGTCGGAGCGTGCCAGCAGCTCGTTCAGGGGCACTCTGTCCGCCTGCGGCGCGGCACCGGGGCGCAGCGATTGCGCCACCAGCACGGTCATGCCGAACGCCGTCGCCAGGGCTTCCACCCGGCGGCCCAGATCGCCGTGGCCGATCAGCCCCAGGGTCTTGCCGTTGAGATCGAACACCGGATGGTCCATGCGGCAGAACATGGACGAGCGAGGCCAGGCCTGGCGCGCCTCGCGGTCGTACTGGTGCCAGCGGGTGGCCAGCCCGAGCATCAGCGCCAGGGTGTGCTGGGCCACCGTTTCCGTGCCGTAGCCACTGACGTTGCACACCACCACGCCCTGCCGGCGGGCGGCCTCCAGATCCACGTTATTGATGCCGGTGGCGGAGATACAGATCAGCTTAAGCTCTGGCGCCGCCGCCAGCGTTTCCGCGTCGATCACCACCTTGTTGGTGACCGCGACGGTAGCGTCCCGCAAACGGTTTTTTACAGCGTCCGGGCCGGTTTGCTCGTAGTATGTCCAGTGTGACAGTTGGCGCTCCAGGGCCGAAGAATCCAGCTCTTCGAGCTTCAGGGTCTGACTGTCGAGAATCACGCCTTTCATGAAAACACCATCGCCGTCGGTGATCAGCAGGGGAGACCCATGCTACCGGATTTGCTGCAGCAAATGGGCTTTGTCGCCGCCGACCGGCCGACGGTGGGAGTAAGCGCCTGCCTGACCGGCAACCCCGTGCGCCATGACGGCGGCCACCGGCGCCATGCCCTGGTGCAGGACGAACTGGCCGGTCTGGTGCGGCTGGTGGAGGTGTGCCCGGAGGTGGCCGTGGGCCTGCCGGTGCCGCGCCCGCCAATCCAGGTGGTGGAGATTGAAGGGGCCCGCCGGGTCCGTCACGTGACCGCGCCCCGGCAGGATCTCACCGAGGCGCTGGCCGACCAGGCCCGCGCCGTGGGCCCTGCTCTCAGCGGCTTCGTGGTGAAAAGCCGCTCGCCCAGCTGCGGGCTTGGCACCACCCCGGTGCACGATGAGCAGGGCCGCCCCTTTGCCCTGGGCGACGGCGCCTTTGCCGGTACCCTGGCGCGGCATCACCCCCATCTGCCGATGGCCAACGACAGCGATCTCGACGCCCCCCTGTTCACCCAGGCGTTTCTGTTACGGGTGTTCTGTCACCACCATTGGCGTACCCATGGCGCGGACGGCCTGGCGACCCTGCGCGCCCGCAGCGGCCGCCTTGACGAACCGTTGCTGTCCGGTACGCGACGCTTTCTCGACCGGCTCGCCGGCGTTCGCCACTGACCGGCGGCCTCCCCTTCTCTCATGGCTTGCGAGGTAGAGCTTTTATGGAACGGCAAAAAGACCGATTGCTGTGGATCGGCGGCCAGTACCAACAGGGCACCGCCGGAGAATTCTTCGATACCCTGAATCCGGCCGACGGCCAGGTGATCTGCCGGGTCGCCAGCGCCGGCGCGGAGGACGTGGAGCGCGCCGTGACCGCCGCCGAGGAGGGCCTGCGTGCCTGGCGGGCGCTGGACGGCACCGCCCGCGGGCGGGTGCTGATGCGCACCGCCCAATTGTTGCGCGAGCACCGCGACGAGCTGGCGCGGCTGGAATCCCTGGACGCCGGCAAACCGATCGCGGAAACCCCGGAGGCGGACGTGGACTCCGCCGCCGATTGCCTCGAATACTTCGCCGGCCAGGCCGGTTCCCTGCAGGGCGAATATCAGGAAGTGGATGGCGGCTTCTTCTACACCCGGCCGGAGCCCCTGGGGGTGTGCGCCGGCATCGGCGCCTGGAACTATCCGTTGCAAATCGCCGCCTGGAAATCGGCGCCGGCGCTGGCCGCCGGCAACGCCATGATCTTCAAACCGGCGGAGCTGACGCCGCTGTCCGCGCTGCGGCTGGCGGAGCTGTTCCAGGAAGCCGGCCTGCCAGACGGCGTGTTCAATGTGGTACAGGGCTTCGCGGAAACCGGCCAGGCGCTCACCGGCCATCCGCGCATCGCCAAGGTGTCGCTGACCGGCGAGGTGGGCACCGGCAAGGCAGTGATGCGCGCCGCCTCGGACTCTCTCAAAGCGGTGACCCTGGAGCTGGGCGGCAAATCGCCGCTGATCGTGTTCGACGACGCCGACCTGGACAACGCGGTGTCCGGCGCCCTGCTCGGCAACGTCTACACCCAGGGGCAGATCTGCACCAACGGCACCCGGGTATTCGTGCACGAAAACGTGCGGGATGCCTTCGTGGAAAAACTGCTGGCGCGCACCCGCGCCTTGCGCCTGGGCAATCCGCTGGACCCGGACACCGACGTGGGCCCGCTGGTCAGCCAGGGGCACATGGAACACGTGCTCGGTTACATCGAGAAAGGCCGGCAGGAAGGCGGCCAGGTGCTGATCGGCGGCGAGCGGGCACGGGTGCCGGGTTGCGAGAACGGCCACTTCGTGCAACCCACGGTGTTCGACGGCCTTACCGACGAGATGACCATCGTGCGCGAGGAAATCTTCGGGCCGGTGCTGTCACTGCTTACCTTCCGCGACGAGCGAGAGGTCACCGCCCGCGCCAACGCCACGCCGTTCGGTCTGGCCGGCGGCGTGTTCACCCGCGATCTGGATCGCGGCCACCGCATGGCCGCCAATCTGGACGCGGGCATCGTCTGGATCAACCACTACAACATCACGCCCATCGAAATGCCGTTCGGTGGCTTCAAGCAATCCGGCATCGGCAAGGAAAACAGCCGCCGCGCCTTCGAACACTATACCCGTCTGAAAACCGTGTACGTGGCGAAGGGCGACGTGGAAGCGCCGTACTGACCGGCCGCCACGGGGGCCTGTCTAGTCCGACACCCGCCGTGGCGTACCCAAGCGCTGGCGCTGCTCCCACTGTTCCGGCGCGAAACTCGGCGCCTCGCTGCGCAAAGGCTCGCGGCCGAGAATATGGTCCGCGCCTTTCTCGCCGATCATGATGGTCGGCGCGTTCAGGTTGCCGTTGGTGACCGTGGGCATGATCGACGAATCCACCACCCGCAGATTGGCGATACCGTGCACCCGGCACTGCGGATCCACCACCGCCATGGCGTCCGTGCCCATGCGGCAGGAGCCGGCCGGGTGGTAGGCGGTCTCGGCGGTTTCCGCCAGCCAGTGGTCGATCTCCGCGTCACTGTTCACCTCCGGCCCCGGTGATACCTCACGGCCCCGGTAGGGGTCCAGCGCCGGCTGGGCGAAGATCTCCCGGGTCAACCGCAAGCCGGCACGGAAGGCGGCCTTGTCCTCTTCCTCGGCCAGATAGTTGAAGACGATTTCCGGCGGGTCCTCCGCGTTGGCGGATTTCAGTTTGACCCAGCCCCGGCTCTTCGGCTTGTTGGCGCCCAGGTGTACCTGGAAGCCGTGGCCCTTGAAGGCACTGGAGCCGTCATAGGCGATGGCGCCGGCCAGGAAGTGGTACTGCAGATCCGGATATTTGAGACCGGCCCGGCTGCGGATGTAACCGTTGGATTCAAACTGGTTGGACGTACCAAGGCCGCGCTTCAGGAACAGCCAGTTAGCGCCGATCCAGGCCTTGGCCAGCGGCCCCAGCCAGGCATTGAGCGTGATTTTCTGCGTGCACTCCTGCTGTACCCAGACCTCCAGATGGTCCTGCAGATTCTGGCCCACGCCGGGCAGATCGTGGACCACCTCGATACCATGGGCTTTGAGGTGCTCCGCCGGGCCGATGCCGGACAGCATCAGCAGCTTCGGTGAGTTGAAGGCGCTGGCGGAGAGAATCACCTCGCGACGGGCACCCACCCGCAGGGTGCGCCCGCCTTGCAGGTATTCCACGCCCACGGCCTTCTTGCCTTCCATGATCACCCGGGTGGTCAGGGCATGGGTCTGCACATCCAGATTGGGCCGCGTCATGGCCGGCTTCAGGTAGGCCACCGCGGTGGAACAGCGCACGCCGTCGCGCACCGTCATGTCCATGCGGCAGAAGCCTTCCTGGCGGTAACCGTTGTAGTCCTCGGTGCGCCCGTAGCCGGCCTGCTCACCGGCTTCGATAAAGGCGCGGTAGAGCGGGTTTTTCATGTTGTTGCCGTTGCAGGTGGTGAGCCCGCCCTGGTCGCCCCGATAGGCATCGGCGCCGTACACGCAATCCTCCGCGCGCTTGAAGTAAGGCAGCACGTCCTGGTAGCTCCAGCCGTCGGCACCGTGCTCCACCCATTCCTGGAAATCGCCGGCGTTGCCACGCACATAGGCCAACCCGTTGATCGAGGACGAGCCGCCCAGCACCTTGCCCCGGGCCTGATGAATACGGCGGCCCTGAAGGCCGGGCTCGGGCTCGGACTCGAAGCCCCAGTTATAGCGCTTCATGTTCATGGGAATGGAGAAAGCGGTGGGCATGCGGATAAAGATGGAACCGTCGCTGCCGCCGTACTCCAGCACCCGCACGGTGTGCTCACCGCTTTCGGTCAGCCGGCTGGCCAGCACCGCGCCGGCGGAGCCGGCGCCCACGATCACATAGTCGAACACTTCATCGAACGGCGTCTCGCTCATGGTCACTCCTCCCCACGCACATCGGAGGCGCCGCCGCCGGCGGTCTCGCGGCGCAGGTGCAGGTATTGCAGATGGCTTTCGAAATGGTCCACCACATCCTCGATCAGCTGTTCCCGGGTGTAGCCCATCACGTCATAGCCCAGGCCGCCCTCGCGCAGGTGCACCTCCAGCCGGTAATAGACCGCCCGGCTGCGCTGGGCGCGGATGGTGAACGATGGCATCGCGCAGGCGCGCGGCCAAAGCTGGTAGGAAAAGTCTTCCTCGCCGCCCAGGTTCACCGTGAACGACAGGTGCTCCTGGTCACCGTCGCCGCTTTCCACCACGGCCTCGTGGCCTTTCTCCGCCAGCGCCGATTTCACGTCGGCGAACGCCGGCCGGGCCACCTCGTCCAGGAACTGGCGAACCTGTTTCTGGCCGGGGAAGCTGATCGCCCGGCTCAGCCGGTGGGTCCAATTGGTGTGACCGCGCGGTGAACTGGTGCGCGCCGACAAATGGCCGGCCAGGGCATCCCGGTTACTGGCCACCTTCATGCCTTCCACCTTCAGGGCCTTGAACAGCCCGAACATGATCAGGAACAGCACGAACGCGAACGGCAGCCCCATGATCACCACCGCGCTTTGCAGCGCCTCCAGCCCGTCGGTGGACAACAGGGCCAGGGTGACGATGCCGATCACCGACGCCCACACCACCCGCATCCAGGCCGGCGCGTCGTTGCTCGGGTCGCGGATAAAGCAGGTCAGATTGGACAACACCAGGGAGCCGGAGTCCCCGGAGGTGATGAAGAACACGATGGCCAGCACCGTCACCACCACGGTGGTGACCCACACCCAGGGCAAGTTCTCCAGGAACAGATAGATGGCCGAACCCGGGTTGCCCACCGCTTCCTGGCCGAATTCCGTGGCGCCGTTCATGACCAGGTCAATGGCGGAGTTCCCCATCACCGACATCCACACCATCATGAAGGTGAGCGGCAGAATCAGGGTGCCGGCCACGAACGCGCGGATGGTACGGCCCCGGGAAATACGCGCCAGGAACAGCCCCACGAAGGGACCCCAGGCGATCCACCAGGCCCAGAAAAACACCGTCCAGGTGTTCAGCCAGTCCTGCGGCGGGTCGAACGCATAAGTGTCAAACGACATCGGCACGAAGCCGGCCAGATAATCGCCCACGTTCATCACCAGGGCGTCGAGCAGAAAACGGGTATCGCCGGCGATCAGCACGAACATCATCAGCACGATGGCCAGCAGAATATTGAATTCGGAAAGCCGGCGGATGCCTTTATCCACCCCGGTGACCGCCGAGATGGCGGCGAATACCACGATGGCCACGGCCAGAAGGGCCTGGGTCAGCGTGCTTTCCGGAATGCCGAACATATAGTTCAGCCCGAAGTTGAGTTGGATGATGCCAATGCCCAGGCTGGTGGCCACACCGAACACGGTGCCCAACACCGCGGCGATGTCCACCGCGTTGCCCACCCCGCCGTAGATGCGTTTGCCGAAGATCGGATAGAGCGCCGAACGAATGGTCAACGGCAGGCCGTGCCGGTAGCTGAAAAACGCCAGCGACATGCCCACCAGGGTGTAGATGCCCCAACCGGACAGCCCCCAATGCAGGAAGGTCAGCTTCATGGCCTCGCGGGCCGCCTCGACACTACCGCCCTCGCCCACCGGCGGCTGCAGAAACTGGGTCACCGGCTCGACGATGCAATAGAAAATCAGATCGATACCGATGCCCGCGGAAAACAGCATGGCCGCCCAGGTGACGATATTGAATTCCGGCTCGGCGTGATCCGGCCCCAGCTTGATCGAACCGTAGCGGGAAAAGGCAATCGCGATGACGAACACCAGGTACGCCACCACGGCCAGAAAATAGAACCAGCCGAAGCTGTTGGAGATCCAGGCGAGCACGCCGTAGATCACCGCACCGGCGGATTCCGTGAAGAACATGGCCCACAAGGAAAACAGCACGATCACGATCACCGAGCCGTAGAATACCAAAGGGTTGATACGATCCTGCTGGTCCAGCGGACCGCTGTCCGAGGACGAGGTGTCCCGGGAAGAGGAAGTGCTCATCCGGTGCTCCTTGAGTGGCAAGCTTATCGTTGGAAGCAATCCGGAAAGCGGGGCCGGTCAAGCTCGACGGTAGCGAACTCACCGGCGGCCGAGAGCGTCCCGAATCGTGTCGTTCACTCAAGGATTATCGATAACAAGCGCCGCGGAGCGAAACGAAACAAGGGCCGTGTTACAGCTTTTTACCGCGCCGTGAAGAAGCAATACGCTTTCACCTTTTGCTGCGCCCACCGGGAAAAAAGCGCGAAACCAACTGCTTAAAGAAGCGCCACCAGCGCCAGCGTGAAGACACCGAACAGCAGCGAAAGGCCAAGCAGCGTGCCCCAGGGAAAAGGTTTCTTTTGTTCCCGTCCCAGTTCGCGCAACAACTCCGCGCGCAGCAAGCGGGTGTTGCGGGTGTTGGCCTTGTAGATGGCGTCGAAGGCATCGCCCACCACCGGCACCAGGCCACCGACGAAATCGATCAGCATATTGCGCAGCATGCGACGCTGGGTGGCGCCGCTGGCACCGGCTCGCCGTGCTTCCACCAGCACGTAACCGGACAGCACGAAGCCGGCCAGATCACCGATGCCGGGAATCAGGCCGATCAATGCCTCCGCGCCCAGCTCGAAACGGGTGAATGGAATACGGAGGCTGGAATCGGTAAAGCGGCTGAAGCGGTCCAGCCGTCGCAGCACCGCCTCCTGTCGGGCCCGGCGTTGTTCATCCATGGTTTTTCCGCCTTCACTCCAGGTAGGTATAGCCGGCGAGCCCGTCACGGATCTCACCGAGAAAACGCTGCCGCTCGTCGTCGCGCAGCTGCGAATGGTGGCAACGTTCTTCCAGGGTGGCGAGCAGCCGTTCCGGATCGAAGTTCACGTAGCGCAGCACCGAGCTCACGGTGTCGCCCTGGATCGCATGGGTCAGTTCGATCTCACCCTCGGCGTTCAGGTTCACGTCCACGGAATCGGTGTCGCCGAACAGGTTGTGCATGTCGCCGAGAATTTCCTGATAGGCGCCCACCATGAAAATGGCCAGGTGACCGTTCAGGGTCTCCGGCAACGGCAGGGTGGCCTCCACGCCCTCGCCGTCCACATATTGGTCGATGCGGCCGTCGGAGTCGCAGGTGATGTCCTGCAGCACCCCGCGTCGGGTGGCGGGCTGGTCGAGGCCGGACAGGGGCAGCACCGGAAACACCTGGTCGATGCCCCACACATCCGGCACCGATTGGAACACGGAAAAATTCACGAACAGCTTGTCGGCCAGCAGTTCATTGAGGCGGTCCAGCAGTTCCCGCTGCTGACGCCGGCGCGGGTCGAGCCGGTCGCGCAGGGCCAGCAGGCCGTTGATGTAGAGCTGCTCACCGGCGGCGCGGCCCCGGATGTCCAGCTCGCCGTTCAGGTAGCGGCGGTGCAGATCCTGCCAGGCGCCCACCAGCTCCGGGTAAATCTCCAGCAGATTGACCCCGCCGCTTTCCAGCAGGGCGTTGAGCCGCCACAGCTCGCGCAGCTCGATGCAGTCGTCCGCCGCCGGTTCCGCCACCGGTGCCGCCGCCATGCGTTCCTCGTCGGTGATATTGAGCAGCAGCACCGCGTGGTGGGCGGTGAGCGCCCGCCCGGACTCGGAGATCAGGTGCGGCTCCGGCAGGTCGTGGCGGGCGCATTGCTCGGCCAGGGTGTGCACGATGTGCCAGGCGTAATCCGCCAGGTTGTAGTTCATCGAGCAGTAGGAGCGGGAGTGGGTGCCTTCGTAGTCCACCCCCAGGCCGCCGCCCACATCCACGGTGTCCAGCGCCGCCCCGAGGCCGCGCAGTTCGGTGTAATAGCGGGCGGCCTCGCGCATGCCGGCTTTGATGTCCTGGATGTTGGCGATCTGCGAACCCAGGTGAAAATGCAGCATGCGCAGGCAGTCCAGCTTGCCGGCGCGGCGACAGTGTTCCACCGCCTGCAGCAACTGGGGCGCGCTGAGACCGAATTTGGATTTTTCGCCGCCGGTGTTCTGCCAGTTGCCTTTGCCGATGCTCATCAACCGCACCCGCAGGCCGATGCGCGGCGCCACTTCCAGGGCTTCCGCCTCCGCCAGCAACATGGGCAGCTCGGACAGTTTCTCCACCACGATCTGCACCTGCAGGCCGAGTTTCTCGCCCATCAGCGCCAGGCGCAGGTACTCGCGGTCCTTGTAGCCGTTGCAGACCACCGTGTCGCCCGGGTTGGAGAGCGCCAGCACCGCCAGCAGTTCCGGCTTGGAGCCGGCTTCCAGGCCGACCCGCTCGCCCTCCTCCCGGGCGCGCAGAATCTCGTGCACCACCCGCCGCTGCTGGTTGACCTTGATCGGGTAGACCGGCGTGTAATGGCCCCGGTAGTCGTGATCCTCGATCGCGCCGCGGAAGGCACCGGCCAGGCGCCGCACCCGGTCACGCAGGATGCCCGAGAAGCGCGCCAGTACCGGCGTGCGCAAGCCCGCCGCGCGGCAGGCGGCGAGCACCGCCTCCAGGGTCGCCTCGTCGCCGTCCGCGCCCTGGGGCCGCACCCGCAGACGGCCGTCACCGCCGATCCGGAAATAGCCGTCGCCCCAGCGGTCCACATTGTAGATGGCGTCGAACGGGGTAGGGGTCTGACTCATGGACTTTCCTTCGGCAACGGATGGCGGCGGATAACGTGGTTGTCGGCATTATGCCTGGACGGGCGCTGGCAAATCATCCTTGCCGCCGTACAATGCCGGTCTTTGAGACTTTCACGCAGCGGACCCCGTGTTATGGCTACCCAAGACGACAACTGGTTCATCGAACGTTTCGACTCCGCCGGCACCGCCTTCGGCCTGCGCCTCAAGCGCAAGCTGGAAGAGGCGCGCACGCCCTACCAGCACATCGAGATGTGGGACACCGAGACCTTCGGTTATCTGATGACCATCGACGGCGCCACCATGCTCACCACCCGGGACAACTTTCTCTACCATGAGATGATGTCCCACCCGGCGCTGTTCAGCCATGCCGGTGCCCGCAACGTGCTGATCATCGGCGGCGGTGACTGCGGTACCCTGCGCGAAGTCCTGCGCCACGGCGGCGTGGCCAGCGCCATCCAGATCGACATCGACGAGCAGGTGACCCGCTTCTCGGAGAAATACTTCCCGGAACTGTGCGAATCCAACGACGACCCGCGAGCGGAGCTGCGCTTCGAGGACGGCGTCAAATTCATGCAGGAGTGCGAAGCGGAGCGCTTCGATGTGATCATCGTCGACTCCACCGACCCGGTGGGCCCGGCGGAGGGTCTGTTCAAGGCCGAGT
The DNA here is from genome assembly GCA_022449455.1 of Alcanivorax sp. Classification (GTDB taxonomy): domain Bacteria; phylum Pseudomonadota; class Gammaproteobacteria; order Pseudomonadales; family Alcanivoracaceae; genus Alloalcanivorax. The sequence goes on from JAKUPL010000023.1 coordinate 58,040, forward strand.
TCTTCCGCCATTGCCACCGCGCCCTGGCGGACGGCGGCGTGCTGGTGCAGCAGTCCGAGTCACCGCTGCTGCACAGCGACTCCATCATTCGCGACCTGCACCTCAACATGCGCGAGGCCGGCTTCAGCCACACCCGCACCCTGCCGTTCCCGCAACCGGTCTATCCGAGCGGCTGGTGGAGCTGCACCCTGGCGGGCAAGAACCGGGACGTGGGCGCGTTTCGCGAGGGCGACGCCGCCGGCAAGGACTTCGCCACCCGCTATTACAGCGCCGACATCCATCGCGGCGCGCTGGTGCTGCCGCCGTTCATGCAGGACGCATTGTCCTGATCGCGGCTTCAGCCGCGATCAGACCGGCTCACCGTTGAGGGCCGCCTCGACGAAGTCCAGCCGGTCCTGGCCGAAAAACATCTCCTCGCCGACAAAGAAGGTGGGCGCGCCGAACACGCCGCGCGCCACCGCCTCCTCGGTGGTTGCCTTGAGGGCGTCCTTGACCGCCGGCGTCTGGGCGCGGGCGGCCCAGTCCGCGGCGTCCAGGCCGGCTTCCGCCAGGGTGCGGCCGAGCACCTCCGGGTCGGACAGATCCCGCTCTTGCCGCCACAGCCCCTCGAACAGCGCGCGCAGCACGGTGTCGTTCTGGTCGGTGTCCAGCGCCGCCGTGGCCAGCCGCATGCACATCAGGGTGTTCACCGGAAAATGCGGGTTCATGGTCAGGGTGACGCCATAACGGCGGGCAAAGCGCTGCATGTCATGGCGGCTATGGCGCCCCTTGGCGGGCACCGCCGCCGGCGAGGCGTTGCCGGTGGCCTTGAACACGCCGCCCAGTAACATCGGCCGGTAGCGCAGGGTGGCGCCGGTACGCGCCGCCAACGCCGGCGCCTGGGTCCAGGCCAGGTAGGAGGCGGGGCTGCCCACGTCGAAGAAGAATTCCAGGGTCTGGCTCATCCGTTGTCCTCGCGGTTCGCAATCGGGTTCAGAAGGTTTCCATCCAGGGGCGCAGATCCAGCTCGTGGGTCCAGGCGTCCCGGGGCTGGCTGTGCAGCATCCAGTACTGGTCGGCGATGTGGGCCGGGTCGAGAATGCCGTCGCGGTCCTTGAGCGCGTAGCGCTCGGGAAAATTGTCGCGGATAAAGGCGGTGTCGATGGCGCCGTCGATCACCGGATGGGCCACATGAATGCCCTCCGGCCCCAGCTCCCGGGCCAGACTCTGGGCCAGCGCCCGCAGCGCGAACTTGGCGCCGGCGAAGGCGCTGAACCCCTTGCCGCCACGCAAGGACGCGGTGGCGCCGGTGAAGATCAGGGTGCCACGCCCACGCGGCACCATCACCCGCGCCGCCTCCCTGCCGGTCAGAAAGCCGGCGAAGGCGGCCATTTCCCAGACCTTGCGGTAGACCCGGGCGGTGGTCTCGCGGATCGGGAAGTTCACATTGGCGCCAATATTGAACACCACCGCCTCCAACGGCCCCACCTGCGCTTCGATGGTATCGAACAGCGCGACCATCTGCGTTTCATCCCGGGCGTCGCAGCCGAACCCACGGGCCTGGCCGCCGTCCGCCCGGATGGTCTCCAGCAGTGGCGCCAGGTCCGCTTCCCGACGCCGGGTCACACAGGCGGTGTAGCCCTCGCGGGCAAAGCGCCGGGCGATGGCGCCGCCGGTGGCGTCGCCGGCACCGATTACCAGCATGGCGGGGGTGGGCATGGTGGCCTCCTTGGTAGTCCATTCTTTTTTGGAACTTATCAGATCGCCCGATAGTGGGTTCTTTTTTAGAACCTGTCAAACCCGTACACTGGGGACGACTGAAAACATGGAGAAGCCCGTGCGCTGGCAAGAACTGGATCAGCAACCCTGCTCCCTGGCACGCAGCCTGGCGGTGATCGGTGATCGCTGGACCCTGATGGTGTTGCGCGACTGCTTTTTAGGAGTGCGCCGCTTCGAGCATTTTCAGAGCCGCCTGGGGGTGACCCGGCACGTGCTCAGCGACCGGCTGCGCAAACTGGTGGAGGAAGGCGTGCTCAAGAAAACGCCCTATCAGGAGCGCCCCCGCCGCGAAGAATACCGACTCACGGACATGGGTCTGGCCCTGCATCCGGTGATCGTGCATCTGGTGCAATGGGGAGACCGGTATCTGGCCGACGAGCGCGGTGCGCCGCTGATTCATGAGCACCGCCACTGCGGGGAGCGGCTGCAGGCACGGCTCACCTGCGACGCCTGTGGCGAGGTGGTGGGGCCGCACGACGTGCGGGTGCTGCGCAATCCGGCTTTTGAAGACGACGGGTCGTTACCCGACATCGCCTTTACCTGATGTGGCCTTGACCGTGGCGGCGTCAGCCGCCAACGATGATCGCCAGGGAACAGGCGGCCACGCCAAGCACCAGAATCAACAGGGCCCGCCGCGTCACCATGTTCCAGTCCACCAAGGCCAGTTCTTTGAACAGGCTCATTTTTTGTCCCCCCCGGGATCGTTTACGCATTGTTACTCACAACCAAAACTGTGATACAAATCACGTTCAGCGATCCTGCTCCGGGGCTCCTCTTCGCACAATACGGCGAAGGCGTGAAGCGCTCTTCACGCCACTACGAATAAAGCGCGAACCTCATCCCCCCGCATTCGAAAGCTGTTGCTGCGCCAACATCGTCATCACCCGCTGCCGCAGCCAGCTGTGGCCCGGGTCCGCGCTCTGATCCCGGTGCCAGTACAGATGCAGCTCCAGACCCGGCACGTCCGCCGGCAGCGGTTCCGAATGGCTGCCGGCCGGAGCCAGTTGACGGGCCAGCAGGCCGGGCAGAGTGAGCAGCAGATCGGTGCCCATCACCGTGGCGAGCGCCGCCATATGGTGTTGGCAACGCAGGCGGATGTTGCGCCGATAGCCCAGCCGCGACAGCCCGAAATCCTCCATGCCCGGCCCCTCCCGCCGGGACGACACCAGCACGTGCTGGGCGGCCAGATAGGCGGGCAGGTCCAGCTTGCCGGCCAGTGGATGCCCCTGGCGCATCAACACCACCAGGGGGCCGCTCATCACCGGCCGATGCTCGATGGACTCCGGCAGCGGCAGCAGCACGTCGGCGGCCATGTCCAGGCGTCCGCTGGCCAGTTCCGTGGCCAGCTGCCGCCGGGCCACCGTCATCGATTGCAGTTTCACTCCCGGCGCTTCGTCCACCAGGCCGGCCAGCAACGGCGGCAGCAGGCAGCCTTCCAGCCCGTCGCGCAGCCCCAGCACGAAAGTGCGTTCCGCCTCGTCCACATCGAAACCGCCCTCGTCGCTCAGACAGCGTTGCAGGCCGCCCAGGGCATGGCGCACCGGGGTGACCATGGCCCGCGCCCGGCTGGTGGGCACCATGCGCGCGCCCTGGCGCACGAACAGCGGGTCGTCGAGCCGCTCGCGCAGCCGGCCCAGGGCATGGCTGACCGCCGGCTGGGTCAGGTTGAGCACCCGCGCCGCCCGGGTCAGCGAGCCCTCGGTGTAGATGGCGTCGAAGACCACGAACAGGTTCAGATCGAAGCGCGACACATGCATAGGATTTATCCCGGATTATTTTCAAGATTCATTAGATTTATTCAAAACCGCTCCCTAGCATGAGGTCAAGCTGCACTTCAGGAGGCTTGAATGCCCGTCGTTTACTTGATCCGCCATGGCCAGGCGAGCTTTGGCGCGGAGAACTATGACGCCCTGTCCGAACAGGGCTGGGAGCAGAGCCGGGTGCTGGGTCGTCATCTTCGCGAGCAGAACCTGGGCGCCCCGCGGGTGCTGTGCGGCGCCATGCAGCGACACCGGGAAACCGCCGAGGCGACCCTGGAGGCCCTGGATCTGCCCCGCGAATGGCACACTGATCCCGGCTTCAATGAGTATGATCATCAGAGCCTGATGCGGGTGCACTGGCCGGAATCCCAGGACCGGGCCGCGCTGGCGCGCTGGATGGGCGAGCAGGCGCAGCCGCGCCGCGCCTTCCAGGCGCGCTTCGAGGAAGCGCTGCGCCGCTGGCAGCGCGGCGAGGACGATTACCCGGAAACCTGGGCGGCGTTCCGCGAACGCGTGCTGGCCTCGCTGTACAGCCTGGCCAACGGCCTGGAGAAGGGCGACAGCGCGCTGGTGTTCACCTCCGGCGGCGCCATCAGCGTGGCCATCCAGCATTTGCTGGAATTGGACGACGAGGCGCTGATCACCTTCAACCGGGGGCTGATCAACACCAGCGTCACGCGGCTGCTGGTCAATACCGGGCGACTGCGGCTGGCCACGCTCAATGAACACCTGCATCTGAGCGGCGACCTGCTGACCTACCGCTGAACGAGGATTCGCGATGACCACCCGCTCCAACATTCTGATCACCGGCGCCAGTTCCGGCCTGGGCGCCGGCATGGCGCGGCTGTTCGCCGCCAAGGGCCGCAACCTGGCCCTGTGCGCCCGGCGCCTGGACCGGCTGGAAGCGCTGCGCGAGGAACTGCTGGCCATCAATCCGTCGATCCAGGTGGTGATCGAGCCGCTGGACGTGAACGATTACGATCAGGTGTTCCAGGTGTTCCGGCGGTTCCAGCACGCCCTGGGCCGGCTCGACCGGGTGATCGTCAATGCCGGTCTGGGCAAGGGCCAGCCGTTGGGTACCGGTTATTTCCACGCCAACCGGCAAACCGCCGAAACCAACTTCGTGGCGGCGCTGGCGCAGTGCGAAGCCGCCATGGAGATTTTCCGTGAGCAGAACAGCGGCCATCTGGTGATGATGTCCTCGATGAGCGCCATGCGCGGCATGCGCAAGAACATCAACACCTACGCCGCCACCAAGGCGGGCGTGGCCAGTCTGGCGGAAGGGCTGCGCATGGAAATGCTCGGCAAGCCGATCACCGTGAGCACGATCTTTCCGGGCTACATTCGTTCCGAGATCAACGAAAAGGTGGAAAAGGCACCCTTCATGGTGGACACCGAGACCGGCTGCCGGGCCCTGGTGGCCGCCATCGAGAAGGAACCGGCCAAGGCCTGTGTGCCGTCCTGGCCCTGGGCGCCGCTGGGCTTCGCCATGCGGGTGCTGCCGCTGTCGCTGGTGCGGCGCATGACCTGATCCGCGCGGATCACTGCCAGCCGAGGATCGGCGCCCACTCGGTCCATTCATCCTCGGCTTCGGAATTCAATTCGAAACGCTGGCCGGCGCCGGCCAGCGGCCCGGCCTGCTCCGGGGTGGCGAAGCTGACGCCGCCACGCAGCAGATTTTCCACCGAGCTGGCACGGATATCGGCGCCGGTGAACAGGCCGAAATCCACGTCCAGCCCGGAACTGTTCCAGAATTTCGAATTGGTGCGCACCAGCTTGGCGTAGCGGGGCTGGATCACCACCTCGATTTCCACATGGCGGGCGTCCCGGGAAAGCTGACTGTCGCCGATGGTGCCCACCGCCAGGTCCCGGTAGAACACCTGCCGCCCCGGCTTCAGCGAGCCCAGGGTGTCGGCCACCAGGGTCAGCTTGAGGCCGGACTCGGGCTGCTGATCCGGCGGCGCCGACAGACCCTGGAAGCGGCTCGCCGGTTCCCCCTCGCCGGGCTTCACGGCGATGTATTTACCCTCCACCAGAGTGTCCAGATTGCGCGCCCCGGCCACGCCGATCTCCGGCTCGACGATCCAGAAGCGGCTGTTCTCCCGGGCCAGCGCACGGGCGTCCCGGTTGAGGCTGGCGTGCACCTCCACCCGGTCGAGGTCGTCGCTGAGGCGGATCTCGTCGATCTTGCCCACCGGCACGCCCCGGTATTTGACCGGCACACCGGGCTTCAGGCCACTGCCCTGTTCGAAGGTGATCACCACGGTCTGATCGCTGCTGAGAAATTCCTGATAGAGCAGCCAGCCGGCCAGGACGATGCTGATCAACGGCACCAGCCAGATCGGCGAGGGCCAGCGAGTATTACGGGTTTGCACCTGATCCATGGTCGGGTTCCCAGAGTTGCGAAGTGACGAAGGCGTGGGCGGACAGCATGGTCAGCACCACCGCCAGGGCGAAAGCGGTGATGCCCGGTTCCGGCACCGCCCGGGCCAGCACGCCGAAGCGCATCAGACCGGCCAGCAGCGCCACCACGAACACGTCCAGCATCGACCAGCGGCCGATCCAGTAGACCAGCCGGTAGGCGCGGATCGCGCCGCGCGGGCGCGGGTGCGCCGGGGTGCGCCAGTAGATCACCGCCAGCACCAGAATCTTGAGGATCGGAATCAACAGGCTGGCGGTGAACACCACCAGGGCCAGACCGGGCATGCCCGATTGCAGTAGCCGCAGCACGCCGTCGGCGATGGTGCCGGCCTGCTCCCGGCCCAGCGTTTCCAGGGTCATGATCGGCAGCAGATTGGCGGGCACCAGCCACACCGCGGCGGCCACCAGCAGCGCCCAGGCCAGCGACCGCCGCCGGTCCGCTTTCGGCGATTCAACGGCGGCCGTCATCGCCGGCCTCCCGCCGCCGTTGTTCCAGCAAGCGATCCAGGGCCGCCGGGTCCGCCAGCCCCTCGGCGATCCAGCGGGTGACCACCAGAGCGATCAGACAGAACAGGCCGGTGCCCAGCCGCAGGCTGGCGTTGCCGCCCAGTTCGGTGGTGGCGATCAGCGCGCCGAGCAGAAAGATCTCCGGCATCGCCCATTCCCGGCCCTGCCGGTACCAGCCCAGCCAGCGACCCGGGCGCCCGCCGGCGCGCAGGCGCGCCATGGCCACCAGCAGTGCCAGCATCTGCGCCGGCGGCATCAGCACCAGGGTGACGAACACCACCGCCGCCACCAGCCCGTGGCGTTCCTGGAACAGCGCCGCCACGCTGGACAGAATCGACACCGAGCCGCCCACGCCAAACTGGTCCACGTACACCAGCGGCAGGCTCACCGCCGGCAGCCACAGCACCAGGGCGGTGGCGGCCAGGGCCAGCACCGCCTGGGTGCGCAGCCGGTGGCGCGAGCCCAGACGGGCGCCGCAGCGCGGGCAGAACCAGTGCCCCCGGGGGGCCGCCGGCGGCGCCAGGCGCAGCGCGCAGTCGTGGCACACCAGCGCCGGCGCGGCGCGGGGAGGCGAAAGTGAATCGGACATGCTGGCACTCTAGCCAGCCGCGCCCCACCGCTCCATGCACGCAACGTAACCAACCGGTAAAAGAGCGCAAAAAATCGCCGGGAGCGATTTTTGACGTCGCGAAGCGACGGCCCGACGGGTGACCGCCAGGGACGGTGGTCACAAAAAATCGCCGGGAGCGATTTTTGACGTCGCGCTAGCGACGGCCCGAAGGGTGGCCGCCAAGGACGGCAGGCCACAAAAAATCGTCAGGAACGATTTTTGACGTCGCGCCAGCGACGGTCCGAAGGGTGACCACCAGGGATGATGGTCACAAAAAAAGGGCGCCCGAAGGCGCCCAACGTTGTTCCAAGGAAGGAAACAGAATCAGCTTTTTACGAATTCCGGGTAGGCTTCCATCCCGCAGTCGATCAGGTCCATGCCCTCGTACTCTTCCTCTTCGCTGACACGGATACCGGTCACCGCCTTGAGCACGCCCCAGACGATCAGGCTGGCCACGAACACCCACACGAAGATGGTCAGGCCACCGACGATCTGGCCGGTAAAGGTGGAACCGTCGTTGGTGAAAGGCACCAGCAGCAGGCCAAGAATACCCACGGTACCGTGCACGGAGATGGCACCCACCGGATCGTCGATCTTCAGCTTGTCCAGAGCGATGATGCTGAACACCACTAGCACGCCACCCAGGGCACCGAAAATGGTAGCCAGCAGCGGCGTCGGCGTGGACGGTTCCGCGGTGATGGCCACCAAGCCGGCCAGGGCGCCGTTGAGCAGCATGGTCAGGTCGGCCTTGCCGAACAGGAAGCGACCGACGATCAGGGCGGCCACGGCGCCACCGGCGGCGGCGGCGTTGGTGTTCAGGAACACCATGGCCACGGAGTGCGCGCTGGCGGCGTCGCCCAGCTTCAGCACGGAACCACCGTTGAACCCGAACCAGCCCATCCACAGGATGAAGGTACCCAGGGTGGCCAGCGGCAGGTTGGCGCCGGGGATCGCGTGGATCTCGCCGTTGGCGCCGTACTTGCCTTTACGCGGGCCGAGCAGCAGCACGCCGGCCAGGGCGGCGGACGCACCGGCCATGTGCACGATGCCAGAACCGGCGAAGTCGGAGAAGCCCAGGTCACCCAGGTTGTACATGCCGAACACGTCGGCACCGTTCCAGGTCCAGGAGCCTTCCATCGGGTAGATGAAACCGGTCATCACCACGGCGAAGGCCAGGAACGCCCACAGCTTCATGCGCTCGGCCACGGCACCGGAGACGATGGACATGGCGGTGGCCACGAACACCACCTGGAAGAAGAAGTCGGCCGCGCCGGAATACACGGAATCGCCGTCGAAGCCGTTGGAGGCGGAGTCCGCCAGCACGCCGGCCAGATCGAAGGACTCGATGCCGTTCAGGAAGATGCCGCCGTCGTACATGATGGCGTAGCCGCACACCAGGTACATGATGCAGGCGATGGCGAACAGCGCCACGTTCTTGGTAAGAATTTCAGTGGTGTTCTTGGCACGCACCAAACCCGCCTCGAGCATGGCGAAGCCGGCGGCCATCCACATGACCAGTGCGCCGGACACCAGGAAATAAAAGGTGTCGATGGCGTACTGCAGCTCAAAAATTTGATTTTCCACGTTGCAACCCTCCGAGAATTTGGAAGCGTGATCAGGACCTTGGCATGGGTCGTTTTACACGTTGCTTGACTTAGATCGCGTCCTCGCCGGTCTCGCCGGTGCGGATACGAATGGCCTGTTCCAGGGTGGTGACGAAAATTTTGCCGTCGCCAATCTTCCCGGTGTTGGCCGCCTTGGTGATGGCTTCGATCACCTGATCCAGGCTGGCTTCCGCGATGGCCACTTCAATCTTTACCTTGGGCAGGAAATCGACCACGTATTCCGCCCCGCGATAGAGTTCGGTGTGCCCTTTCTGACGCCCGAAGCCCTTCACCTCGGTAACGGTGATGCCCTGGACGCCGATCTCGGACAGTGCTTCACGCACGTCGTCCAATTTGAACGGCTTGATGATGGCTGTAACCAGTTTCATTTCTATCTCCTTCAAACGCTTATGCTGCGTCCGTTGACGCGTCCGCCGGGTTTCAGGCCCCGCTTTGGTTCCCGATCCGTCCACATGATCGAACGCTCTAGCCCGTTTTCTGCACGACCCATGCCAGTTTTAAAAAGTCACGCATTTTCAGAGGGTTGGAACCTGGAACCTGGCATCCTGCCGGGTCGGTAGCGGCTTTATGGTGCACCGCTTTGGAGCACACCCCAAAACAGTGCACGCCGATGCGGTGCTCCGCATCCCGGCCGCCATGCTACCATCGGACTCCTTTTCGCCCGACCCGCAAATAGTGGAGCTTCCGGCCATGCAAAGCCAAGCCTTTATCGACCGCCTGATGGCCGACATCAGCCGCCATCTGCCCGCCGACCTGGGCCGTCTGCGCCAGGATGTGGAACACAGCGTGCGTGCCGTGCTGGGCGAGACCGTGACCCGCCTGGATCTGGTCAGCCGCGAGGAATTCGAGGTGCAGCGCCAGGTGCTGGAGCGCACCCGCGCCCGTCTGGAAGCGCTGGAGAAGCAGGTGGCGGCGCTGGAAAGCGCCGCCGATCAGTCACCGCGATAACGGATCAGCCGGAGGGGGCCGGCGGCGTGACGATGTCGAAACCCGGGGCGAATTCGTCGAGCAGGGCGAACAGGCGACCCAGGGCATCGGCGTCGCCTTGCACCTGAATGGCGCCCTCCGCCAGGGCGGCGTCCAGGGTCAGGCGCCCCATGGCCACCCGGTCCAGGTCGGTTTTGTTCATGGTTGCCGACACCCGGGGGTGCGGGTGGTGCCGGCCGGCAAGATGGGTGAGCACGCCGTTGCGCAGGGTCAGGGCGAAGCGGTGCTGCTCCGGCGCGTCCAGGTCCGGGAAGGTCCAGTTCAGCACCAGTTCCTCGCCCGCCGCGCGCTCGCCATTCAGACGCACCGCCAGGAACGAGAAAAACAAATCCGGCGTCATCGAGCGCACCAGATCCGGGGCCTGGCCGCCGCCCACCCGGCGCACGCCCAGGCGCAGCTCCTGGGCGCCGGTCAGGTAGGCATTGCGCCAGGTGGTGTTTTCACACTGATAACCCAGCTGTTCCAGAGCGTCGGCCTGCAGTTCGCGGGCGTCCCGGTTGTCCGGTTCGGCGAACACCACCTTGTTGACCACCTCGGCCACCCAGCGGTACTCACCGCGCTCGAACTCCACCCGCGCTTTTTCCAGCACCGCGGCGGCGCCACCCATCCAGGCCACCGTGCGGCGGGCGCTGTCCACCGGCGGCAACGGGTTCAGGTGAGCCGGGTTGGCGTCGTAAAAGCCCATGAAGCGCTGGTAGACCGCGCGCACGTTGTGGCTCACCGAGCCGTAGTAATCGCGGGCGTACCAGCGGCTGGCCAGGGGCTCCGGCAGGCGTTTCAGACGATCGGCGATGTCCAGCGGCGTCAGCCCGTGGTTGAGCAGGCGCAGGGTTTCGTCGTTGAGGAAGGCGTACATATCGCGCTGGTCGGCGAGAAATTCGCGGATGTTGTTGCCGCCCCAGGTGGGCCAGTGGTGCTGGGCGAACAGCACATCGCTGCGGTCGCCGTAGCGGTCCAGGGTTTCGCCCAGGTAGTAGGACCAGATGCGCGGATCGCGTACCAGAGCGCCGCGAATGGTCAGCACGTTGTGCATGCACTGGCAGGCGTTCTCCGCCACGCACAGGGCGCGCAGGGTGGGAAAATACAGGTTCATTTCCGCCGGCGCCTCGGTGCCCGGAGTGAGCTGGAACTCGATCTCCAGGCCGTCGATCACATGGGTCTCGAACGGCTCGACGATGGAATCCGTGGGCGGGATCAGGGTCACGGTGCCTCGCGAGGTGCCCTTGCCCAGACCGGCGTCCACCTGGCCCCGGGGGCCACGCGGCAGCAGGCCGCCGTACATGTACTGGGCGCGCCGCTGCATGGCCGGGCCGGCGAACACGTTCTCGCTGACGGTTTCCTCCATGAACCCTGCCGGCGCGTAGATGCGCACCCGGCCGGCGCGCACGTCCTCGTCGCTGGCCACGCCTTTGACGCCGCCGAAATGGTCCACGTGGCTGTGGGTGTAGATCACCGCCACCACCGGCTTGCGCGGCCGGTGCCGGTAATAGGTTTGCAGGGCGGCGGCGGCCACCTCGGCGCTGACCAGGGGGTCCATGATGATCAGGCCGCTATCCCCTTCGATCACGTTCATATTGGAAAGATCGAAACCGCGAATCTGATAGATTCGCTCGCACACCTTGAACAGGCCGGCGTGGTTGTTGAGCCGGGCCAGCCGCCACAGGCTCGGATGCACGGTGTCCGGCGCCACCTCGGTATCCTGGAAATCGTAGGCGCGGAAATCCCAGACCGCGCGGCCGTCCCGGTCGCGGCGGATCACATCGGCATGAAAGCCGTCGATAAAGCCACGGGCGGCGTTGTCGTAGTCGCGGCGGTCGTGGAACGGCAGGCTGTCGCAACAGCCCCGATTGTGCGCCACGGTGGCGGGCTGGGCGGGTTTGGCGTGCTCTTGCATGGCGGGCTCCGTCGTCGGGGTCAAACACCGCCCCGTTGTACGCCGCTGGCGGCCATGCTTCAAATGCATTAAATTCAGCTTTTCCATGCAATCGGTGCAACCATGAATCTGCGTCGCCTGGAGCATCTGGTCGCGCTCGCCGAGGAGGGCGCCTTCGCCGCCGCCGCGCGCCGCTGCCATCTCAGCCAGCCGGCGTTCAGCCGCAGCATCCAGGGGCTGGAAGAGGAACTGGGGGTGGCACTGTTCGACCGCACCCGGCAGGGGGTGGTGGCCACCGCCGCCGGCCGTCATCTGGTGGACCGGGCGCGGCGGGTACTGCGCGAGGCCCACGGCCTGCGCCGGGACGCGGACCTGATCCGCCAGCAGGACCTGGGCGAGGTGCGTTTCGGCGCCGGCGCCTTTCCCTCGGCGGTGCTGTTGCCCGGGGTGCTGGCCGACCTGCTGAACGCCCACCCGCGCCTGAAAGTGCGGGTGGAGGTGGGCGAATGGGCCGGCCTGCTGCGCAAGGTGGAGGCGGAACAGCTGGACTTCGCGGTGGTGGAACGGCGCACCGTGCCCCCGGACTCGGCCCTGGAAACCCGCCTGCTGGCGGTGGAGTCCGCCGGCTGGTACGTGCGCGGCGGCCACCCGCTGGCGGCGCGCCGTGGCCTGGCGGTGACCGATCTGCGCGCCTACCCGCTGGTATCGGTGCCGCTGCCGGCGGCGGCCCGGGAACGGCTCGGCCGGGAGCTGGGCCTGGCCCACGGCGAGGCCTTGCCGCTGGCCCTGGAGTGCAACGATCTGATCGCCCTGCGCGAGGTGGTCACGCGCACCGACGCGGTGCTCAGCGCCACCCCCTCGGTGTGCCGGGAGGAGGTGGCGCGCGGTCGCCTGGTACGGCTTGACCTGGATCGGGTACGCCCGAAGGTGGAGTTCGCCGTGGCGCGGCTGGCCCAGCGCACCCTGTCGCCGGCGGCGGAGAAGGCGCTGGCCCTGATCGAACGCAGCGTGGGCCGCCTTTAACCGCCAACGGGCAAAACACCTACACCACGATGGGCGCATCTCGCACAGGCCACACCGGCCCGCCGCGTTAGGCTGGGCCCATGAACATCACCAGCCTCAACAGCCGCGCCGCCCGAGGCGTCGACGCCGTGCCCGTGCGCGTGGAAACCCACCTGGCCCCAGGCCTGCCCGGCTTCACCATCGTCGGCCTGCCGGACACCGCCGTGCGCGAAAGCCGCGACCGGGTGCGCTCGGCCCTGGTCAACGCCGGTTTCGACTTTCCCCAGCGCCGCATCACCGTGAATCTGGCACCGGCGGACCTGCCCAAGGACGGCGGTCGTTTCGATCTGCCGATCGCCCTGGGCATCCTGCTGGCCAGCGGCCAGCTGGGCCGGGTGCACACCGACGGCCTGGAATTCGTCGGCGAGCTGGCCCTGAGCGGCCGCCTCAATCCGGTGCCGGCATTGCTGCCGGCGGCCCTGGCCTGCGCCCGCGCCGGCCACACCCTGGTGGCGCCACCGGACAACGCCGACGAAGCCGCCCTGGCCGGGGCCCACACCCTGGCGCCGGCCAGCCTGGCGGCACTGTGCGCGCACCTGCGCGGCGTCACGCTCCTGACACCGCACCCGGCCCCGGCGGTGCCGGACGCGCCGCCGGACACCCTGCC
>JAKUPL010000024.1 GCA_022449455.1 Alcanivorax sp.
GGCATCATCGCCAGTGCCGCTCACCGCCTCAACACCAGCGTCCTGGAGGGCATGAACAACCGCATCAAGGTCATCAAGCGCATGGCCTATGGCTACCGGGACAGCGATTACTTCTTCCTCAAGATCAAAGCCGCCTTTCCCGGTAATCCGCGATGAACCAAAAAAAACCCGCCATAAGGCGGGCTTTTTCTGATCCGGGCCGGCGTCAGTCCGCCCCGGATTGTTTCATGTACCGGAAGAACTCGCTATCCGGTGACAGGATCAGCAGGTCGTCCGGGGAATTGAAGCTGTCCCGGTAGGCCTGCAGGCTGCGGTAGAAGCGGAAGAACTCCCGGTCCTTGGAGTAGGCGTTGGCGTAGATATTGGTGGCGCGGGCGTCGCCCTCACCGCGGGTTTTCTGCGCCGCCTCGTAGGCCTGGGCGAGAATCTCGGTGCGCTCCCGGTCGGCGGCGGCGCGGATACGCTCGGCCACTTCCCGGCCCCGGGCGCGGTGCTCGGCGGCGTCCCGGGCGCGCTCGGCGCGCATCCGATCGAACACCCGGCCACGTACCTGCTCCGGCCAGTCCACCTGTTTCACCCGTACGTCCACCACTTCGATACCCAGATCCTCCAGGGTGGCGGCGTTCACTTCCTGGGCCACCGAATTCATCAGCTCCTCGCGCTGATCGTCCTTCTCCGGGGGCGGGCCGCTGCCCGCGTCCGGGTCCGGCTGCGCCTGGGTGACGGCGGCGGCCTCCTCATCGGCGGCCTGGGCCGCTTCCGCTTCTTCCTCGGCGGAGGTGGTGCCGTTCATCAGTTCACCGGTGCTCACCGCGGACGGGTCCAGCGCTTCGTCGGGCAGCGCGCCACCGCGGCCGGCCACCACTTCCTGGACGGTGCGCGAGGCGAACTGGTTACGCAGCGCCTCATTGACGCGCGGGTCCAGCAGCTCCCGGGCCCGGCGTTCCATGGCCTGGCCGCTGTTGGCGCCGGCGCCGACACTGACGATGTAGCGCTGCACGTCGGCGATGCGCCAGGTCACGAACGCGTCCACATTGAGCAGCTTCTTCTCGGCGGTGAGAAACGACTGGGTGGGCACGTCGTGGGTGAGCAGGCGGCCGTCCACCCGGATCACCTCGTCGATCAGCGGCACCTTCGGGTAAATCCCCGGCTCGATGTCCGCCTGTTCCACCCGGCTGAAGCGCTTCAGCACGGCCTTCTCGGTTTCATTGACGATGTAGAACGAATCCAGCGCCAGCAGCAACAGCACGCCCACTGCCACCAGCACCAACCAGCTACGTGTGCCCATCAGCGAATCTCCGTGCGGTTGCTTTGGTACAGACTGCGCGGCGCCTGGCGGCTGCTGCCGCCGTCATCGGCGCCGGCGCTGGACGGGTCCAGGTTGCCGCCGGCCTTGCCCGCGTCGCCGCTCTGGCCGCTGCTTTTGCCGGCACGGCCCTTGAGCATCTGGTCCAGCGGCAGGTACATCAGGCTGTCACCGTTGGGGATGTCGGCCAGCACCTTGCTGGAATTGCTCAGCACCTCGGAGACGGTTTGCAGGTAGAGACGCTGACGGGTGACCTCGGGCGCCTTGCGGTACTCGGTCACCATATCGTTGAAGCGCGCCGCGTCACCCTGGGCTTCCGCCACCACGCGGGCCTTGTAGGCGTCCGCCTCGGCCTCGACACGGGCGCCCTGACCGCGGGCCTGCGGGATCACCGAGTTGTAATAGGCTTCCGCTTCCTTCTTGAAGCGGTCTTCGTCTTCCTTGGCCTTGGCCACGTCGTCGAAGGCGTCGCGCACCGCTTCCGGCGCGGCGGTCTTGTCGAGCACCACCTGGTTGATCACCAGACCGGTGTTGTAACGGTCCAGGTAATCCTGCAGCCGCTCGCGCACTTCCAGACGAATGTCCTCGCGGCGGTCCTTCAACACGCCGTCCATGGTGGAGCTGCCCACCACGTGGCGCAGGGCGGAACTGGTGGCGTGCTCGAGAATCGCTTCCGGCGCGCCCACGCGCAGCAGATAGGCCTGCGGGTCCAGCACCTTGTACTGCACCTCCAGGGTCACCGCCACGATGTTGGTGTCCTCGGTGAGCATTTCCTCGCTGAGCTCGTAGCTGCGGTTCTGGCCCACGTCCACCTTCATGGACTGCTCGATGATCGGCGCGCGCCAGTTCAGGCCCGGATCCACCATGCGGTTGAACTCACCGAAGCGCAGCACCACGGCGCGCTGGCTCTGGTCCACCACATAAAAACCCATCAGCACGTAGCCGACCGCCAGGATGATCAGGACCACCGCCAGCAGGCCGCCGGGGAAGCCGCCGGACGACTTCCTGCCGCTATTGCCACCGCCGCTTTTGCCGCCAAACAGACTGTTGATGCGGTCCTT
The DNA here is from genome assembly GCA_022449455.1 of Alcanivorax sp. Lineage (GTDB taxonomy): Bacteria > Pseudomonadota > Gammaproteobacteria > Pseudomonadales > Alcanivoracaceae > Alloalcanivorax. The sequence continues at coordinate 2,368 of JAKUPL010000024.1, forward strand.
GAGGTTCTTCAGTGCTTCGTCGAGATCCGGGGGACGTTGATCGCCACCGCCGCCACCCCCACCCCAGGGGTCCCTGGGCTTGTTGCCGCCGGGTTCATTCCAGGCCATTGAATTCTCCGTTATCCCGCTCTGTGCGAGCGTTCAGGATTGTAGGAAGGGGTCTCCGCGTCTGCAACCGACGGGTCCGGTACCTTTACCTGTTCTTCGTCCAGCCCCGCCTCGCGAAGCAGCCGCTCAAAGTGAACCCGGTTGACGTGCACCCGCAGCAGCATGCCGCCGTCGGTGGCGGCGCGCTCGTCGAGCACTTCGCCGGCTTCGTGCAGCCGCGCGCGCAGCTTGCCCGCCGACGGCGGCAACCGCAACCAGCGGTCCACCCAACGATCCGCCAGCCGTTCGGCGATGGCCGCGTACAACAGGTCGAAGCCCTCGCCGGTGGTGGCCGACAGCCACACCCGCCAGGGCAGCCCCTGCTCGTCGCGCTCCACCCGCGGCGCCTCGTCGAGCCGATCCACCTTGTTGTAGACGTGCAGAACCGGCACCTGGTCGGCGCCGATTTCCTCCAGTACCTCGTTGACCGCGTCCACGTTGGCGTCGCGCTCCTCGGCACTGCTGTCCGTCACATGCAGCAGCAAGGACGCGTTCACGGTCTCTTCCAGGGTGGCGCGGAACGCCTGCACCAGCCGGTGAGGCAGATGACGGATGAAACCCACGGTGTCGGCCAGGATCGCGGGGCCCACCCCGGGCACTCGCACCTTGCGCAGGGTCGGGTCCAGGGTGGCGAACAGCTGGTCCGCCACGTACACATCACCGGTGGTGAGGGCATTGAACAGCGTCGATTTGCCGGCGTTGGTGTAGCCCACCAGGGAAATCAGCGGCGTTTCCGAGCGGTCCCGGGCACGGCGACCCTGGGCACGCTGCTTGCGCACCTTGTCCAGCCGCGCCTGGATCGAGCGGATGCGCTCACGCAGCAAACGCCGGTCGGTTTCCAGCTGGGTCTCGCCGGGCCCGCGCAGACCGATGCCGCCTTTCTGGCGCTCCAGGTGGGTCCAGCCCCGTACCAGCCGGGTGGACAGGTGCTGCAACTGGGCCAGTTCCACCTGCAGGCGCCCTTCATGGGTGCGGGCGCGCTGGGCGAAGATGTCCAGAATCAGGCCGGTGCGGTCCAGCACCCGGCACTTCACCGCCCGTTCCAGGTTGCGTTCCTGGCCGGGGCTGAGGGCGTGGTTGAACAGCACCACATCCGCCTCGTGCTGGCGCACCAGATCGGCCAGTTCCTCCACCTTGCCGGAGCCGATGAACAACGCCGGGTCGGGCCGGTCGCGTTTGCTCACCAGCTCGGTCACCGGCTCCACGCCGGAGGACGTGACCAGATGATGGAATTCATCCAGGTCCTCGCGGCCCAGGGCATCGGGCAGGTCCAGGTGCACCAGTACGGCTTTTTCGCCGGCGCCGGTGCGTACCTGTTCGGTACGGTCAAACAGATCCATGGGTTCCAGTGTATCGAAGAGAAAAAACAAAGCCACGCCGGACGGCGTGGCTTTGGCGGGGGTGGGGCGCGACGGACGGCTTATTGATTGCCGAAATCGTCACCCATGCCCCCCTGGGCGCCGCCTTGCTGGCCGCCCTGCATGGCCGGATTGCCGCCACTGCCGGCAGCGCGCGGATTGCGGGCCGGCACCACGGTGGAAATGGCATGCTTATAAACCATCTGACTGACCGCGTTCTTCAGCAAGACCACGTACTGGTCGAAGGACTCAATCTGACCCTGCAGTTTGATACCGTTCACCAGGAAGATGGAAACCGGGATGCGTTCCTTTCTCAACGCATTGAGAAAAGGGTCTTGTAGCGAGTGCCCTTTTGACATGGCAAATCTCCTTACACATTCATAAAAAGTGAGCGCCCAAGCGTTCGGGCAATCATCAGCGCTTACGTCCGGACTACACGAGGCCGGCCATCCCTGCCGGACGGCCCGTGGGCCAAGGACTTCTCTTTGGCAGCCTTTTGGGGAAAAGGTTTCAGCCCCACCCTCCGTAAAGCCCTGTGTCGACGTGGTCCTCTAATGGGGCTTGGTCCCAATAAAAACAAGCCTCGTGGGGCAACTTCTCCCCGGAACCCTCAAAATCAACTAAACACGGTTTTACAAACGCCTGCAAGACGGGTCGAGCACGCCCTGCGACTCTCGTCACGGGCGCCGTCGTACCAGGTAAGACCGGGCCATTTGCGCAGCCAGGTAAGCTGCCTTTTGGCCAACTGCCGAGTGGCAATAATACCCCTTTCCACCATGGTGGTGTAATCCCAATCGCCTTCCAGATAGCGCCAGACCTGGCGATAGCCGACCGCTTTCAGGGCCGGCAAATCCGCGTGCAGATCGCCGCGGGCGCGCAGTGCCGCCACCTCTTCCACCAGGCCCTCGTCGAGCATGGCCCGGAAACGGGCCTCGATGCGCCGGTGCAATTCCGCGCGCGGCGGCGCCACCGCCAGGCTCAGTACCGGATGGGACAGGCCGGGGAAACGGTAAAAACCGTCCGCCAGCGCCTCGCCGGCGGTGTCATGCTCACCGTGAAAGGCGCTCAGTGGCCGGCCGGTGAGCCGGTACACTTCCAGGGCCCGCTGCAGCCGCTGGCGGTCGGTGGGCTTGAGGCGCGCGGCGCTGGCCGGGTCCACCCGGGCCAGTTCCCCGTGCACCGCCGGCCAGCCATCACGCGCGGCCAGGGCGGCGATCGCGGCGCGCACGCCCGGGTCCGCCTCGGGCAGCGGCGCCAGCCCTTCCACCAGCGCCTTGAAGTAAAGCATGGTGCCGCCCACCAGCAGCGGGATACGACCGGCGGCGACGATATCGTCGATCTCGCGCAGCGCGTCGGCGCGGAAATCCGACGCGGAATAGGGCTCCGCCGGATCCCGGAAACCCAGCAGACGGTGCGGCGCCCGGGCCAGCTCCGCATCGCTGGGCCGCGCCGCGCCGATGTTCAGGCCCCGGTATACCAGGGCGGAGTCCACGTTGATCAGCTCCACCGGCAGGGTGTGGGCGGCTTCCATGGCCAGCGCGGTCTTGCCAGCGGCGGTGGGGCCCATCAACAGGATCACCGGCGGCGGGGCGGCGGCCATCTACTGGCCCCGCATGAACAGCCGGTCCAGGTCCTTGACGGTCATCTGGGTCCAGGTGGGGCGGCCGTGGTTGCACTGGCCGGAGCGCTCGGTGGCTTCCATGTCGCGCAGCAGGGCGTTCATTTCCGGCACCGTCAGGCGACGGTTGGCGCGCACGCTGCCGTGGCAGGCCATGGTGGAGAGCAGTTCGTCGAGTTTCTGTTCGATCCGTTCACTGCTGCCCTGGGCGAGCAGATCGGAAAGCACGTCACGCACCAGGGTTTCACTGTCCGCGTTGCGCAGCAGCGCGGGCACTTCACGCACCACCAGGGTTTCCGGCCCGGCCCGCTCGACCAGGAAACCGAGCCGCTGGAACACCTGGGGCTGCTGCTCGGCGAAGTCCGCCTCCCGGGACGAGACCGCCATGGACACGGGCACCAGCAGAGGCTGGCTGCGCACCTTTTCCTCGGCCCAGTCCCGTTTCATGCGCTCGTAGGTGATGCGCTCGTGGGCGGCGTGCATGTCCACCAGCACCATGCCGTGCTCGTTCTCGGCAACGATGAAAATGCCGTGCAACTGCGCCACCGCGTAGCCCAGGGGCGGAGTGCGGCCGGCCTCCGGGGCCACGGTCAGATCCGGGGCCGGGCTGACCAGGGCGCCGTAGGCACCGGCCTGGCGGGCGCCGTCGGCGATAGCGCCGGGGCGTGCCGGCGCGCCGGCGCCGTAGCCCGCGTAACCGCCGGAAACGGCGCCGCCGGAATTGAAACCACCCTGGCCGATATCGCCCACGCCGGTGGTGACCGGCTCATCGCGAGGCGTGGTCAGCGGCATGTGCCCCTGGGTCGGCGCCACCTCGGTGGTGAGCGGCGCCCGCTCCGGGCGCCCGTCGTCGCCGGGGCGCACCTCGGCGATGGCCCGGTGCAGAGTGCGGAATAGAAAGTCGTGCACCTGGCGCTGTTCGCGGAAACGCACTTCGTGTTTGGTGGGGTGCACGTTGACGTCCACCAGCGCCGGGTCGACCTCGAAAAACAGCACATAGGCCGGGTGGCGACCGTGGTACAGCACATCGGAATAGGCCTGGCGCACCGCGTGGCTGACCACCTTGTCGCGAATCACCCTGCCGTTGACGTAGAAGTACTGCAGGTCGGCCTGGGCCCGGGAAAAGGTGGGCAGGCCCATCCAGCCGTGCAGGCGCAGGCCACCGTGCTCGATGTCCACTTCCAGGGCCTGCTCCATGAAGGCCCGGCCGCACAGGCGCGCCACCCGGGCGGCGCGCAGGGTGGCGTCGTCGCCGGCGGGCAGCTGATGGATCACCTTCTGATTGTGGGTGAGCCGGAAGCCGGTCTGGAATTCGCTCAGGGCGACCCGCCGGAACACCTCTTCCAGATGATTGAATTCGGTTTTTTCGGTGCGCAGGAAACGGCGCCGGGCCGGTGTGTTGAAGAACAGGTCGCGCATGGTCACGGTGGTGCCGCGCGGGTGCGCCGCCGGCGCCACGCTGGGCGCCATGTCGCGGCCTTCCACGGTGACCTGCCAGCCCTGGGGCTGGTCGCCGTCGTTGCTGGCCAGGGTCAGCCGCGACACCGAACTGATCGCCGCCAGGGCCTCGCCCCGGAACCCCAGGGTACCGATCGCTTCCAGGTCTTCCTGGCTTTGAATCTTGCTGGTGGCGTGCCGGGACAGGGCCAGCGGCAGATCGTCCGGGCCGATGCCGCCGCCGTCGTCGCGCACCTTCACTAGCTTGATGCCACCCTGTTCCACGTCCACGGTGATCTGCCGGGCGCCGGCGTCCAGCGCGTTTTCCAGCAGTTCCTTGAGCACCGAGGCAGGCCGTTCCACCACCTCGCCGGCGGCGATCTGGTTGGCGAGTCGGGAATCCAGCCGGTGAATCTTTGCCACGGTTCGGGACCTCAGGATTGCGGGATAACCAGCGTCTGGCCGACGATGATGCGGTCATCCTGAATATTGTTGGCGGAGCGCAGCGCCTGCTCGGTGACCTGATGCCGGCGGGCGATGCCGGACAGGGTGTCGCCGGGCTGGATCCGGTACTGGCCGCTGTTGTGGGAACGCTGCGCGGCGAACCAGCTGCCGGGCGCCGGGTGGGTACGGAAGTACTGCTCCACACCCGCCACGATGGAGCGCGCGAGTTTGTCCTGGTGGGCACTGGAACGCAAATTCCGGGCTTCTTCCTTGTTGGAGATAAAGCCGGTTTCCACCAGCACCGACACCATCTCCGGCTCCTTGAGCACCACGAAGGCGGCCTGCTCCACGGTGTCCCGGCCGCCGTGCAACCGGGTGATCTGGCCCATCTCGCCGAGAATCTGGCGGCCCAGGTAAAGGCTGTGGGCCATGGAGCCGCTCATGCGCATGTCGGCGAGCACGCTGAGCAAGTTGGAGTCGTCCTTTTCTTCCTCGTAGACGCCGGCCACCTTGTCCGATTCGTTGGCCATTTCCGCCAGATAGCGGGCGCGGGCGCTGGTGGCGCCCCGGTTGGACAGGGCGAACACGCTGGCGCCGTGGGCGCGGGGGTCGGTGAAGGCGTCGGCGTGAATCGAGATGAACACGTCCGCATGGTTGTCCCGGCGGGCGATGCGGCGCCGTTCCGCCAGTGGCACATAGTAGTCGCCGTCGCGCACCAGCACCGCCTTCATGCCCGGCTGGGCGTCGATGCGCGCCTTCACCTTCTTGGCGATCTGCAGCACCACATCCTTTTCGCGCAGGCCGCCGGGGCCGGAGGCGCCCGGGTCCTCGCCGCCGTGGCCCGGATCCACGGCGACGATCATGGCGCGCGGCTCACCGCTGTCCACTTCCGGCTTGTCCACGGTTTTCACCGGTTCCGGCGTGCTGTCGAACAGGTCCACCACCAGCCGCCAGTCGTGGGGCGCCACCGGCTTGAGCAGGTTGGTGCGGGGCCGCACCGCCTCGGACAGATCGAACACCACCCGGGTCATGCCCGGGTGCTGGCCCACGCGGATGCCGGTGATCGGGCTGTCGCTGATGTCCAGGGTGCTCATGTCGAAGTTCAGTTCGGTGTCCGGCAGATCCACCACGATGCGGTCCGGGTTGGCCAGCTTGTCGAGGGACAGTTCCACCGGCTTGGGCAAATCGAACACGATCCGGGTATGGTCCGGCGCCCGGTGCAGACGCACCGAATCGACGGTGACCGCCTGTACCAGACCACTGGCCAGCAGACCCAGGGCGAGCAGCGCCAGGGTCAGGACCCGGCGCGGGCCGTGATGGTGTTTAATGGCAGCGCGTTCAGTGTTGGCCATCGGCCCATTCCAGGTTGGCATGTCGTCCCCGTCCCTCCACGGCCAGGGTCACGGTCAGGTCCGGCGCCGGAATCATGCCCCGGCCACGTTCCGGCCACTCCAGCAGGCACAGGGCCCGACCGTCAAAATAATCACGGATACCGATCATCTCCAGCTCCTCGGGATCGCCGAGCCGGTACAGATCGAAATGATAGATAGGGACCCCGCCGGTTTCATAGGGTTCCACCAGGGTATAGGTGGGGCTTTTCACCGCGCCCTGGTGCCCCAGGGCCCGCAACAGGCCGCGCACCAGGGTGGTTTTGCCGGCGCCCAGATCGCCGCGCAGGTAAACGCAGGCGCCCGGTTTCAGACGGCGCGCCAGGTCCGCCCCCAGTGCCAGGGTGGCGTCCTCGTCGGCGAGCCGGTGCTGTTCAGTGGTCGTGCCCATTCAATTCCCGGCGCAGGTCGGTCAACAGATCGGTGGCCAGCAGACCCCGCTCCCCATCACGGCGCGCCACGCCGTCGGCGGCGCGGGCGTGGATCATGGCGCCCAGGGCCGCCGCCGGGTACGGCGGCAGGCCCTGGGCGCGCAGCGCGGCGATTACCCCGGTGAGCAGGTCGCCCATGCCGCCGCTGCCCATGCCCGGGTTGCCGTCGCTGATCAGGGCGGTACCCTCGGCGCCGCGCACCAGGGTACCCAGCCCCTTGAGCAGCACCGCGCCGCCGTAACGGGCGGCCAGCGACTCCACCGCCGCGAAGCGGTCACCCTGCACGGCGGCGGTGCCGCTGTCCAGCAGCCGGGCGGCCTCGCCGGGGTGTGGCGTCAGCACCCAGTCCTGGCGGGCGTCCGGCTGCCATTCGGCGATCAGCGTCAGCGCGTCGGCGTCCACCACCAGGGGCAGGCCGCTGTTCAGAGCGGCTTCAAGCAGTTCACGGCCCCAGGCGTCCAGCCCCAGGCCCGGCCCGATCGCCACCACCGTGGCCCGCTCCAGCAGCGGCGCCAGCTGGTCCACCTTGTCCACCGCCCGTGCCATGACTTCCGGCTGGCGGGCCAGCAGCGGCGCCACGTGCTCCGCGCGGGTGGCCAGGCTCACCAGGCCGGCGCCGGCGTGGGCGGCGGCCTGGGCGGTCAGCATCGGGGCGCCGCCGAAACCGTGGTCGCCGCCGATCACCAGCACATGGCCGTAGGTTTTCTTGTAGCCGTCCCGCTGGCGCGGCGGCAGCCAGCGGGCCCGGTCCGCCGGCGTGGGCCGCCACACCGGGGCGTCGATACGCCGGTGCACCCGCGCGTCCACGCCCAGGCCATCGAACAGCAGCTCGCCGGTGCACACCGGCCCAATGCCGGTGAGCAGGCCGCGGTTGACGCCGATAAAGGTGAGCGTGCAGCTGGCGTGCAGCACCGCGCCGGTGGAGGCGCCGCTGTCGGCGGCCAGCCCGGAGGGTACGTCCACCGCCAGCACCGGTTTGCCGAGCCGGTCCAGGGCCTGGATCAGTGTCTTCTTGTCGTCGCGCAGCGGGCCGGACAGGCCGGTGCCGAGCAGCGCGTCCACCACCACCGGCGCGTCCACCGGCAAACGGTCCGGCGACAGCGGCCGCATCGGCACGCCCCGGTCGCGGGCACGCCGCGCCATGGTCAGGGCATCGCCGTTGAGCTCCTCCACCGGCCGGTCCTGGAAGATCACCGGTTGCAGGCCGGCCTCGCGGGCCAGACGCGCCACCACATAGCCGTCGCCGCCGTTGTTGCCGCCGCCGCACAAAATCGCCGGCCGGGTCACCTCGGGCCAGCGCTGCACCAGCAGTTCGAAGGCGGCGCGCCCGGCCCGTTCCATCAACTGTTCACCGCTCAGCCCGGCCTCCCCGGCCAGACGGTCCAGCTCGCGGGTCTGGGCGGCGCTGTAAAGACGATCGGGTAACGATCTTACCGACATGGACTGTTATCCTTGGCTCCGCCGTGGCGATGGGCTGCGCGCCCAGTATACCTGTTCTGTTTTCATCCTCGGAGAGCGATCACCTTCATGTCCAAGCACCCCGGGCCGCAATGGGACCTGTACGGTCTGCACCTGGCCGCCTTCATGCTCGCCGGCACCGCTCTGTTCGCCAAGCTGGTGCCGCTGCCGGCGCTGGATATCACCGGCCTGCGCGGCGGCATCGCCGCCGTGGCCCTGTTGCTGGTGATGGCGGCGCGACGCGCGCCCCTGCGCCTGCCGAGCCGGCGCCACTACGCGGCCATGCTGGTGGGCGGGTTGCTGTTCGCGGTGCACTGGATGACCTACTTCCACGCCATGCAGGTGTCCACCGTGGCGGTGGGCGTGGTGGCGCTGTTGACCTTTCCGGTGATCACCGCCGTGATCGAACCGCCCCTTTTACAGCAACGCCCGCCGCACGGCTATGCGCTGCTGGCCGGCCTGGGCGTGCTCGCCGGCGTCACCCTGATCGGCCTGGAGAGCGGCCTGGGCGGCAATGTGCCGCGGGGTCTGGCGGTGGGCGTGTTTTCCGCGGTGCTCTACTCGCTGCGTAATTTATTGCAAAAACGTTTTCTGGACGGCGTCTCCGGGCCCCAGGTGATGCTCTATCAGGGCGCCATCACGGCGCTGGTGTTCGCGCCCTTCCTGAGCGTGTCCCCCAGCGAGCTGTCGGCGGGCACCTGGGGGCTGATGCTGCTGCTCGGCACCGTGTTCACCGCCGTGCCCCATACCCTGATCACCCATGGCCTGCGCCGCTTGAGCGCCACCACGGTGTCGTTCACCCTGGCTCTGCAAGTGCCCTATGCCACCCTGCTGGCCGCCCTGGTGCTGGGCGAAACCCCGGGGCCGCTGGCGCTCACCGGCGGCGCCCTGGTGGTGGCGGCGTCACTGTTCGTCACCGCCCGGCAACGACGCGAGGCGGCCCGCGTGGCGGTCGCCGACTAGCGACCACCACGCCTTCGCCGAGCCGGATTCGTGACCATGGACCTCGCCGACCTCAAACGCCGCATCGCCGACCAGGCCCGCACCCTGGGTTTCCAGCAAATGGGCGTGGCCGACCTGGACCTGAGCCAGGCGGAAGCACGGTTGCGGGAGTGGCTGGCCGCCGGCCGCCACGGCGACATGACGTGGATGGAAGCCCACGGCCACAAGCGCTCCCGACCGGCGGAACTGGAGCCGGGGACGGTGCGGGTACTGTCGCTGCGCATGGACTATCTGCCGCCGGACACCCAGCCGGTGAAGGTGCTGCGCCAGCATGAGAAAGCCTATGTATCCCGCTACGCCCTGGGCCGCGACTACCACAAACTGATCCGCAAGCGGCTGGCGCGCCTGGCCGGCTGGATGCGCGAGGAGGTGGCCGACAGCCGGCTGGCGCGGGCCTTCGTGGACAGCGCCCCGGTAATGGAAAAGCCGCTGGCGGAAAAAGCCGGGCTGGGCTGGCAGGGCAAACACACCCTGCTGCTCAATCGGGAGGCCGGCAGCTGGTTTTTCCTGGGCGAAATCTACACCGATCTGCCGCTGCCGGTGGACCGCCCCGGCGAGGACCACTGCGGCAAGTGCTCCGCCTGCATGACGGTGTGTCCCACGGACGCCATCGTCGCCCCCTATCAGCTGGACGCGCGCCGCTGTATCTCCTACCTGACCATCGAGCACCCCGGATCGATTCCCGAGGACCTGCGGCCGGGCATCGGCAATCGGGTGTTCGGTTGCGACGATTGCCAGTTGATGTGCCCCTGGAACCGCTTCGCCTCGCACAGCGGCGAGACCGACTTCCACCCGCGCCACGGCCTGGAAGACCGGGAGCTGGTGGACCTGTTTCAGTGGGACGAGGCCACCTTTCTGGCGCGCACCGAGGGCTCCGCCATCCGCCGCGCCGGCTTCCAGCGCTGGCGGCGCAACCTGGCGGTGGCCCTGGGCAACGGCCCGGCCAGCCCGGCCGCCCTGGCGGCTTTGGACGCCGCCCGGCAAGACCCCAGCGAGCTGGTGCGCGAGCATGTGGCATGGGCCCTGCACCGGCTGCGAAACAGAACCGGCAAGTAAAGTTCGTATTCTTTAGACTGTCTGGGCCGCCTCCGGGGAACCGCCGTCGGGATGACGCCTTCAAACCGGGGGCAACGTTTTTCAATTATCGACCAAGAGGGAACGCCAGCCATGAAAAAGCCAGCCCTGATTATGCTCGCCATCGCCGCGCCGCTGCTGAACGCCTGCTCCAGCGGGTCCAACGAAGCGGCGGAGTACCGCCACTCCATCTTCCACGTGATCGCCTGGCACTTCGGTACCCTGGGCGCCATGGCCAAGGGCGAGCAGCCGTTTGATCAGGCGGTGTTCGAACGCAAGGCCGGCATTCTGGAAAACCTGGCGCAACTGCCCTGGGAAGGGTTTCCGGAAGGCAGCGCCGACGGCAGCGACGCCAAGCCGGAAATCTGGGAGAACAAAGCGGACTTCGACGCCAAGGCCGACGACCTGATGCGCGAGACCGCCGAGCTGTCGCGGCTGTCCCGGGAAGGGGACCAGCAGGCGATGCTGGCCCAGGTGGGTCAGGTGGGCCAGGCCTGCAAGGCCTGCCACCAGGAATACCGCAAGTAACGGGACGCGGCGGTCAGCCGCCCAGCGTTACCAGCAGCCAGACAATCCCCGCCGCCAGCACCGCCAGCAGCAGCGCCCGCCAGGCCGGTGCCGGCGGCTGGTCGGCGGCGCCGGCTTTGCGGCCGCTGATCATGGCACCGGTGAGCCGCTCGCCGCGCAGCCGGTGGGCGGCCACCGCCGCCACGTGCAACCCCGCCAGCACCAGCAGCAGGTTGATGTTGAAACCGTGGAAGTCGGTCAGCGCATCGCCCACGCCGGAGGCCACCGCGCCATTCAGCGGGCCGGCGATGCTGATGTCGTCGGTGGCGAACAGGCCGCTCACCGCCTGGGCCAACAACAACACCAGCATGGCCAGCACCATCCAGCCGCCCAGCGGATTGTGGCCTTCCCAGGCCGGGGCCCGGTTGCGCAGAAAGTCCCGCCCGTAACGCCAGGCCACCGCCGGCGAAGTGAGAAAATCCGCGAAACGGCTGCGCCGGGAGCCGACAAAACCCCACAGGATCCGGAACAGCAGCAGCGCCAGCAGGGCGTAACCGGCCCACATATGCCACTTCATCAGGGCATCGCTTTCGCCGCCGGAGAACCACAGAAAGGCGAACAGCGCCACCAGCAACCAATGAAACAGGCGGGTGGGCAAATCCCAGACCCGGCCCGCCGACGTGGACTCTTTCACCATTCCCTCTCCCGGCAAACGTTTACAACTGAATCAGATGCTCGCGGTAATAGGCCAGTTCCGCGATGGACTCACGAATGTCGTCCAGGGCCAGATGTTTGTTGGCTTTCCGGAAGCCGTCCAGGATGCCCGGCTTCCAGCGCCGCGCCAGTTCCTTGAGGGTGGACACATCCAGATTGCGGTAATGGAAGAACGCCTCCAGCCGCGGCATGTAGTTGGCCAGGAAACGGCGGTCCTGGCAGATGCTGTTGCCGCACATGGGCGAAGCACCGGGGGCCAGATACTGCTCCAGGAACGCCAGGGTGCGGCGCTCCGCTTCGGCGTCGTCCACGTCGCTGCGCCGCACCCGTTCCACCAGACCGGAGTTGTTGTGGTGGCGGGTGTTCCATTCGTCCATGCCGTCCAGCAAGGCGTCGCTCTGCCGAACCGCCATCACCGGGCCCTCGGCCAGCACATTGAGATGGGCGTCGGTGACGATGGTGGCGATCTCGATGATGCGATCGTGGCTGGGATCCAGACCGGTCATTTCCAGGTCGATCCAGATCAGGTTGTCCTTGGCTTGCGTCATGATGCTCCCGGGGAAAAAGCGGATACAGGGTGAAGGATACAGGATACAGCGCGGAACGGGCCCCGCCAGCGGCAAAGCCGTGCCCGCGACGCCCGGCTTCCTGTATCCTGCATGCTTCATCCTTTATCCGTACTGGCGGCGAAGCCGCCTCGCTTTTATGGCCAAACGCAATCTCAATCGCCGGCAGCGCTGGCGCATCGAAAAAATCCAGCAGGAGCGCCGCGAGCGCGCCCAGCGCAAGGCGGAACGGGACCGCCCCCAGGCCTCCGATCTGGGCGAGGCACAGGAAGGCACGGTGATCGCCCACTTCGGCGGGCAGGTGCTGGTGGAAGCGGACCAGGGCGCCCCGGCCCGCTGCCATTTTCGCGCCAATCTGGAACAGCTGGTGGTCGGTGACCGGGTGATCTGGCAGGCGCCGGAAGGCGAAGGCGATGGCGTGGTCACGGCGCTGATGCCCCGCTCCACGGTGCTGAAACGCCCGGACAACTACGGCAAGCTGAAGCCGGTGGGCGCCAACCTGGACCGCCTGCTGGTGGTGTTCGCGCCCCGCCCGGAGCCGTCCAGCGTGCTGCTGGACCGCTACCTGGTGGCCGCCGAGCTGTCCGGCATCCCCGCCACCCTGGTGCTCAACAAAGCGGACCTGGTGGGCGAGGACGACGTGCTGATCGAGCGCCTGCTGGGTCTGTACCGGCAACTGGGCTACCCGGTGATCCCGGTGTCCGCCAAGGCCCGCGACGGGTTGGACGACCTGCGCGCGGCTCTGGCCGGCCACACGGTGGCGTTCGTCGGCCAGTCCGGGGTCGGCAAATCGTCCCTGGTCAACGCCCTGTTGCCGGAGGCGGAGTTGGCGGTGGGCGACCTGTCCGACGTGTCCGGCCTGGGCCAGCACACCACCACCACCGCCCGGCTGTTTCCGCTGCCCGACGGCGGCCGTCTGATCGACTCCCCGGGAATCCGCGAATTCGGCCTGTGGCACATCAGCGAGGAAGAGCTGCTGCACGGCTACCGGGAACTGTCGGAGCAGGCCGGCCATTGCCGCTTCCGCAACTGCACGCATCGCCACGAACCGGGCTGCGCCCTGCGCGAGGCGGCGGAGCAGGGACGCATCAGCCCCGAGCGGCTTAACAACTTTTTCCAGATCGCCGCGACCCTGGATGACGAGGCGCGGCAGCGTTATCAGACCTGAAACCGGCGGGAACGCATCTGACACCTCCCCTGTCCTTGATTACAATGACCGCCACCGGCAACGACGAAGACTCGCCATGACCGCTCAACTGCCCCTGCTCCTGGAACCGTCCGAACTGGCTCGTCACCTGGATGACGAGAACCTGCTGATCGTCGATCTGTGCAAGGACCAGGTCTACGATCAGGCCCATGTGCCCGGTGCCGTGCACCTGGACTTCAAGCGCCTGCTGGCCGGCACCCAGCCGGCCGCCGGCCTGCTGCCGGACGACCGGGCGCTGTCCGCGCTGTTTTCCGACCTGGGCCTGACCCCGGACACCTTCGTGGTCGCCTACGACGACGAAGGCGGCGGCTGGGCCGCCCGTCTGCTGTGGACCCTGGAAGTGATCGGCCACCACCGTTACGCCTACCTGAACGGCGGCATCCACGGCTGGCTGGCGGAGGATCTGCCCACCAGCACCGAGCCCGGTGAGCCGGAGCCGTCCGATTACCAGGTCGGCCCCCATGATCCGAAGGCCAACGTGGACCTGGACTATCTGCTGGCCCACCACCGGGACCCGGACGTGGTGGTGTGGGACGCGCGCTCCGAGGAAGAATTCGCCGGCGTGCGCGCCTTCGCCCAGAAAGCCGGCCACATTCCCGGCGCCACCCTGTACGAGTGGACCGACGCCATGGACAAGACCAACAACCTGCGCCTGCGCGATCTGGACGCGATCCGCCAGGAACTGGCGGAACGGGGCATCCAGGCGGGCAAGCAGGTGATCACCCATTGCCAGACCCACCACCGCTCCAGCTTCACCTGGCTGGTGGGCCGGATCCTGGGGTTCAAGGACATCCGCGGCTACGCCGGGTCCTGGGCCGAATGGGGCAACCACCCCGAGACCCCGGTGGAAAAACCGGAATAACCGACAACAACAACGAGGTCCGCCCTTGAACACCCTGATCGAAAAAGCCTTCGTGGCGCTTCAGTACTGCGTGCCCCAGCACGGTCTTTCACGGCTGGTGGGCTGGCTGGCGCGCAGCGAGATTCCATGGATCAAAACGCGCTTCATCCACACCTTCATCCGCCGCTTCAAGGTGGACCTGAGCGAAGCGTGCATCGAGGACCCGGACCGGTTCGACAACTTCAACGCGTTCTTTACCCGCGCCCTCAAGGACGATGCCCGCCCCATCGCCGAGGGCGACGCCACCCTGGCCTGCCCGGCGGACGGCACCGTCAGCCAGCGCGGCCCCCTGCGCGGCAGCGATCTGCTGCAGGCCAAGGGGCATTACTATTCCCTGTTTCAGTTGCTGGGCGGCGACGGCACCCTGGCCGCCGAGTTCAGCAACGGTCAGTTCGCCACCGTCTACCTGTCGCCCAGCGACTACCATCGGGTGCACATGCCGTGCACCGGCACCCTGCGCGAAACCGTCTATGTGCCCGGGCGGTTGTTCTCGGTGAACCAGGCCACCACCGAGCGGGTGCCGGGCCTGTTCGCTCGCAACGAGAGGCTGGTGTGCGTGTTCGACACCGAACGCGGGCCGATGGCGGTGATTCTGGTGGGCGCCATGATCGTGGCCGGCATCGAAACGGTGTTCGCCGGCCAGGTCACCCCGCAGCCCGGCGAAGTCACCCGCCGCCAGTACCGTGACCCGCAACCGGTGGTGCTGGAAAAAGGCGCCGAACTGGGCCGCTTCCTGCTCGGTTCCACGGTGATCGTCCTGTTCCCGGAAGGCGCCGCCGACCTGGACACCGCCCCCGCCCCCGGCGCCAAGGTACGCATGGGCGAAGCGTTCGGGCACTACGTTTAAGCACCCCTCCCCCCCCACCCAAGGTTCTGCTGCCTCGAAGCGGGTCCGGGTCATGCCCTTCCGGGACCCTTGAGAACAGGACGTTCGAAAGGGAGCCTCCAGGGACGGATTCACGGCGTTCCCGGAAGGGCATGACCCGGACCCGCGCCCCGCTGGAGACCCCACGCCAGACCGTTATTTGTTACCGAGCTTTATTTCTTACCCAGCTTCGCAGCCAGAATCGCTTTCGCCTCGTCCCCACGCAGCAACTCCGCGAACAACGCCAGGTCATGATCGATCACATCGTGCAGCGCCATCTCCGGCGCCTGGCGCATCAACCGCTTGCTCTCGCGCATGGCCCGGCGCGGCTTGGCCGCCAGCGCCACCGCATAGGCCCGCGCCGCGCCCTCCAGCTCCGAGCGACCCACCACCTTGGCCACCAGACCGCACTGCAGCGCCTCGTCGGCGCCCAGCGGCTCACCGGCCAGCAGCATGCGGGCGGCGCGCTGGTAGCCCAGCCAGGCCGGCAGCAACTTGGAGGAACCGGCTTCCGGCACCGCGCCCAGGTCCACGAACGGGGTGATGAATTTGGCGTCGTCGGCGGCCACCACGATGTCCGCGTGCAGCAGCATGGTGACACCCACGCCCACCGCGTTGCCCTGCACCGCCACCACCAGCGGCTTCTCGAAGCGGCTCACCGCCCGGATAAACGGCGCGGCGCCGCCCTCGGTGGCGTTGTCGCCGGCCTTGCCGGCGGCCAGGAAATCCCCCAGGTCGTTGCCGGCGCAGAACGATTTGCCCTGGCCCTCGATCAGCACCGCGCCGACGTCGTCGTGCTCGCCGGCCAGCGCCAGCAAGTCCACCAGGTCCCGGTACATGGCGCCGGTGAGGGCGTTCAGTTTGTCCGGACGGTTGAGGGTAATGGTCATCACCGATTCGGTGGTCTTGACCAGGATCTGGCCGCTTTCCGGTGCCGGTAATTGCACGTCTTTCTCCCACAATGAAGGTTGCGCAAAGCCTAGCCCTTCCGCGCCCCCGCGGCCAAGGACCAAAACTATTGCCCGGCGCCTGATTTCGTCCTATAAATCGCCGGTTCCCCTTGACGGGGTCTGTCGTGAGGTCCGAGGGCCTTGAAACTCATCACTTTCGATCCTTTCCGTACCCTGGGCCTGCCGGGGGTGCGCTACATCAAGCCGGAGCACATGTTCGCCCAGCGCGACGAGCTGTTGGCCGCCGACTGGGTGCTGTTTCCGGCCTACTGGCAGATCCACGGCCTGCACTATGTGCTGCAACGGGCCCTGTTCCCGAGCCTGGCCACTTACCATCTCGGCCACGACAAGGTGGAAATGACCCGCGCCCTGCGGCTGGCCTGCCCGGACAACCTGCCGGAAACGGAAATCCTGTCGTCCAGCCACAGCGATGTGAGCCGCATTCTGGATACCTGGTCGTTCCCGTTCGTGGCCAAGCGGGTGCGCTCCAGCCAGGGCGACGGCGTGTTTCTGGTGGAGAACCGCCAGCAGTTGCTGGACTACGCCGCCAGCAACGAGGTGTTGTACATCCAGAAGCTGCTGCCGATCGTGCGCGATCTGCGCGTGGTGGTGGTGGGGCGGCGAATCATCGCCAGCTACTGGCGGGAGGGCACCAGCTTCCACAACAACCTGGCCCGGGGCGCCCGGGTGCGCACCGATCTGCCGGTGCCGGACGATGCGCTGGCGCTGGTGGAGAGTCTGGCGCGGCGGCTGCACATCGACCACGCCGGGTTCGACGTGGCCTGGGTGGACGGTCAACCCTATGTGCTGGAATTCAACCGGCTGTTCGGCAACCGCGGCATTCCCGACCTGCCGCGCCGGGTGGGCGCGGCCATGCGCGCTTACTTGTTGGGCGAAAGCGAGTCGCCGCCGGACGATTCGCCGGCGCCCATGACCCGCTCCGCCTGAGTACGCAGCAGCGTCTGGTAGCGGTGGGCGAGCTGCTCCACCGGCTGCAGGCGCACCTGGCGCTCGCCGGCCTGTACCACCAGGGCGCGCTCGCTTTGGTAGAGCGCCTTGACGTCCAGCTCGGCGCGGGTCAGCTCGGTCTCCGGCACGTTCAGCCGGCCGGGGACCCCGGCCAGGCACAGCGCCCAGCTGTCCTCATCGGCGAACTGTTCGCTGACCAGCGCCTTGAATTCCAGGGCCGGCGCCTGGCTGGCCTTGCGGCGCGGCGCTTGCAGGCGCGCCACCCGTAGAAACAGCAGCCCGGCGCACAGCGCCGAGAACGCCCGCTGGGACAGCGGCTCGCCGCTGAAGCGAATCCGCGCCCGATCCCCCAACCGGGCCACCACGCGGCCGCCGTAAAGGCCGGCCACCTCGTCCAGCAGACGATGGTAGTCATCCAGCAAGGCGCTCAGGGCGGCACGGGTGTAGCGCTGTTCGAAATGATCGAAATTGACCACGCTGAGGCGCAGTTCGGTGGCCGGGCCCGGCGCGGCGGCCGGGTCGGCGTCGGCATCCGGGTCCTCGCCGACCACCCGGGTCACCGGCGCCGCCTCCGTCGGGGCCGGCGCGGCGGGCGGCGGCGCCACCCGGAACAGGCGCCGGTAGATCACCTCGCCGGCCAGGCGCAGGATCAGAATACCCAGCACCACCAGCACGTAGCCGGTCTCCAGACGCTGGCGCGGCGCCGGGTCCGGCCGCGCCGCCAGCTGCAGCGCCCCCGCCAGTTCGCCGTCCGGCAGCGCCACCGGCACTTCCACGGTCACCGGGGTCAGTTCCGGCAGTGAGCCGGACACCGGCTCACCGGCGGTGTCCAGGAAGCGGGCGCCGGCCACCGGCTTCAGATCCCGGGTTTCCCGGGCGATCACATTGAGCCCGATCAGGTCGCCGCCGGCCAGGGACTCGGCGGCGCGCAGCCCGGTCTGACGGGCCAGCGCCTCCAGTTGCACCCGCTGTTCGGCGGCCAGCCGGGCGGAAAAATGCTCCAGAAAGTAGACCCCGATCACCAGGGCCACCAGCAGCATCAGGGCCAGTTCCCACAGCAGACGCTTTTCGCGCCGCAGCCACGGGCGTCCGTGTTCCCGGAATTGCTCCCAAAGCGGTTGCCACAGGGCCATGCGGTGCCTTCCTCAGCTCCGATTCGATGGGCGCCGAGTATAACCCGGGGAACGCCGGCGGGACCTCAATCAGCGGCGGTTTTTCTGGTAATCTTGACGCCCTTCCAGCCCGTGGCCCTCAAGGAGCCCCCCAGCGTGCGCGAGATTATTCTCATCCAGGTGTCCGGTAACGACCGCCCCGGCCTCACCGCCGCCTTTACCCGGATTCTGGCCCGGTACCATCTCAATATTCTCGACATCGGCCAGGCGGTGATCCACGACAGCCTGTCGCTGGGCATTCTGGTGGAAGTGCCGCCGGGGGCCGACGCCTCCTCCATGCTCAAGGATCTGCTGTTCGAGGCGCACAAGCGCGACACCTCGGTGCGCTTCCGGCCCATCGACGAGGACCGCTACGAGCAGTGGGTATCGGGCCAGGGCAAGGACCGCCACATCATCACCCTGCTGTCGCGCAAGATCACCGCCGAGCAGCTCGGCGACGTGACCACGGTGGTGGCGGAGAACAACCTGAACATCGACAGCATCGCGCGGCTGTCCGGGCGCGTGCACCTGGAGGGTGAGGACGGCGACCCCAACGCCCGCGCCTGCGTGGAGATTTCCGTGCGCGGCGAGCCCCGCGACACGGTGGCCATGCGCGCCGCCTTCCTGGCCATCGCCAATGAGCGCAACGTGGACATCTCGTTCCAGCGCGACAGCGCCTTCCGCCGCAACCGGCGACTGGTGGTGTTCGATATGGATTCCACCCTGATCCGCTCGGAAGTGATCGACGAGCTGGCCGCCGAGGCCGGGGTGGGCGATCAGGTGGCGGCCATCACCGAGCGCGCCATGCGCGGCGAACTGGATTTCAACGCCAGCTTCCGCGCCCGGGTGGCGCTGCTCAAGGGCCTGGACGAAGGCGCCCTGGAACGGGTGCGCCAGCGCATCGAGCTGACCGAGGGCGCCGATCGGCTGATCCGCACGCTCAAGGCGCTGGGCTACCGCACCGCGATTCTGTCCGGCGGTTTCACCTGGTTCGGCCACTGGCTGCAATCGCTGCTGGGCATCGACTATGTGTACGCCAACGAACTGATGATCGAGGATGGCCGGGTCACCGGCGAGGTGGCGGAGCCGATCGTCAACGGCGAACGCAAGGCGGAGCTGCTGCGCGAGATCGCCGCCCGCGAAGGCATCGACCTGGAGCAGGTGATCGCCGTGGGCGACGGCGCCAACGACCTGCCCATGCTGGGCGCCGCCGGCCTGGGCATCGCCTTCCGCGCCAAACCGCTGGTGAAGAAGAACGCCGCCCATTCCATTTCCACCCTGGGCCTGGACGGCATTCTTTATCTGGTCGGGGTGCGCGACAAGGACCAGCAGGAACTGTTGAGATAGCTGCAAGCTGCAAGAAAGCGGAGCAGGCGGTTTGCCGCTTATCCTTCGGTGGTTTCCGCCACCTCCAACCGGTCCATGGGCGCCTGCAGGTAGTAGCCCTGCAGGTAATCCACGCCGCCCAGGGTCCACAGGGTCTGCATCTGGGCGGCGGATTCCACGAACCCCACCAGCGTCCGGCGGCCGCTGTTCTGCACCTGCTGGATCAATTCCGCGAAGCGCTCCCGGCTCTCGGTCTTGCCCAGTTCCTGGGTGAACGAGCCCTCGAATTTCACCATGGTGGCGGGGATGTGCTCGAACAGCTTGAACGGATCGAGACCGCCGCCGAAGCGGCTGATGGACAGCCCGCAGCCCTGCTTGCGCATGGTTTCGGCGAAGGCGCCGGCCTGCTTCAGGTAATTCACCGTGTCGCCCTCGGAGAACTGGAAGATCACCTGCTCGCCGGACAGGCGGGCCGCGCGCATCGCTTTCGACAGCCATTCCGCCAGCCCCGGCTCACCCAGGGAATAGCCGGTCAGGTTGACCAGCAGGGTGATCTTTTCCTCGTGGGCGGCGGCGGCGCGCATGGCGTTGAGCACCACCCAGCGGTCCACCTTGCCGGCCATGCCCTGGTCGGCGGCCACCGGCATGAAGTCGGCGGCGGCCAGGTCGTCGCCCTGCTTCTGGGGCATGTGCACGAACACCTCGAAAATCTGCTCGCCGTCGTCGCGCAGGCTCATCAGCGGCTGGTAGCGCAGCCGGAAACTGCCCTTCTCCAGGGCCTGGCGGATGCTCAGCGCCACCGCCTCGTTGGAGCCGGCGGCCACGTCGTCCATGGGGTCGTGGATCTTGATGGCGTTGCCCTGCTCGTCGTTCTGACGCTGGGCCTGGTTGCAGCACTTCAGGGCCTTGGTGAGGATGTCCTGGCTGCTGCGCGCGTCCTCGCGGGCGAACGCCACGCCCAGGCTGGCGGTGATGTGCACGGTGCGGGTGGCCACCTCCGGCATCAGCGTCTCGATGCCGGCACGCAGGGTCTCCGCCAGGGCGGCGGCCTCGTCGATGTCGTTGACCGGTTTGAGCACCGCGAAGTCCTCGCCGGCCACCCGCGCCAGCTTGGCGTCGCCACCATGGCCACGCAGCCAGCCGGCCACCGCGCGCAGGGCGTCGTCGGCTCCCTCCATGCCGAGGCTGGACTGGTGCTGCTCGAAATCGTCCAGGCGCAAGTAGAGCACCGCCGCCAGTTGCCCCTGGCGGGCCGCGTCGCTGACCGCCTGATCGAGCTGCTCCATGAACCAGGTGCG
This sequence comes from Alcanivorax sp., assembly GCA_022449455.1. GTDB lineage: Bacteria > Pseudomonadota > Gammaproteobacteria > Pseudomonadales > Alcanivoracaceae > Alloalcanivorax. Next base: position 23,179 of record JAKUPL010000024.1, read on the forward strand.
GCTGTACAGCCCGGTGACCTGGTCGGTCTGGCTGATCTCATGGAGCCGCTCCTGCAGCGCGTTCTCATCCAGGCTGGCGGCGCGAATCACGATCTGGGTGCAGGCCTCGCCGTCGTAGGTGCTCGGCGAGAAGATGAAGTTGGCGTCGAACTCCTTGCCGTCGGTGTGCACGCCCCGGCATTCCAACTCGTTGGTCTGGCTCTGATCCTGGGCGCGGTTGCGCAGCAACGTCTTGAGGCGGTCGTGGTCGCTGGCCGACACCATGTCCATGATCGGTACGCCGGCCAGTTCGTCGGCGTCCTCGTAGCCGAACATGCGCGCGTAGTTGTCATTGGCGTGGATGTGCATGCCGTCCAACACATAAGCGATGGCGTCGCGGCTCTGGTCCATCAGCAGGCGCAGGCGCTTCTCCGCCTCGTGGCGGCTGATCTCCGAGTGCTGCAGTTCCTTGCGCAACCGCAGGAACTCCATCAGCCGGTCCACGCACTGCATCAGCAGCTCGCGGTCGTCCTTGGGCGCCACCGCGCGCGCACCGGCGTTGTAGGCGTCGCGCACGATGGTGGCGTTGTAGTCGTCGCTGAGCAGCACCACCGGCAGCGCCTTGCCCAGACGATTGATGTGCGCCATGGCGCTTTCGAAACTGCCGTTGCCGAAGCGCGGCCGGCACAGCATCAGCTCCCAGGCGCCGCCTTTCAACGCCCGCACCAGATCGTCCTCGTTGAGCGCCAATTGCGCCCGCGTCGCGCGGCCGGCGTTACGCAGGGCGTTCATCAATTGTTCGGCTTCATCCTGGGAGTCATGGGCGATCAACAAGCGGAGGGTATCGAGAGCGTAAGTCATCGGCGCCGGTGCTCATCCGTTATTCGTAGGGCAACCATTGTGCCTGACCGGACCCGGTTCTCCAAAGCACTGAATCGGTCTTCATGCCCGCCGCAGGCGGTAGCGACAGACATCCGCCGAGCCGGCCACCCGGGCGCCCAGGCGCACCAGCCGCGGCGGACCGTCCCACACCGTGACGCGCGCTCCGGCGGCGAATCCGGCGGTGGGTACCAGCAAGGTATCGGCGCCGTCCGCCGCCGGCACCAGCAGCGCCGGGGTCGGCAGGGTGTCGCCGTAGCCGTGGCTGATGCGCACCGGCCGGACCTCGCCGGGCAGCCATTGCACGCCGGCGCGCACGCCCTCGGGGGCGCGGGCCAGCCAGCGGATTTCCCCAACCCGCCAGGGCGCGCCGTCGGTGTCGGCCAGGGCCAGCACCGCGCCCACTCTCAGCCCGCGCGGCGCCCGACCGTGCCAGATCAAACCACAGCCCTGCTGGCCCCGGTCCTGGCAGCGCACCGGCTCGGCGTGGTGGGCCCCTGCCGGCTGATCCAGGCAGGCGTGAGTACCGTTCAGGCCCAACACCACCCGCACCGTTTCCCGCCCGGCCAGGCGCGGCGCCGCCCGGCCCCGGGGCACGGACCACACCGTGCGCAGATGGGCCAGCAGCAGCGACGAGAACGGCCGGCCGGGATCGCCACCGCCGTCGCAAAGCGCCTCGGCCAGCGGTCGGGTGTCGAAGTGGCGCCAGCGGGGACCGTGACGCGGCGGCTCACCGGCCGGGACCGGTCCCCGGTCCTGGTCCAGCGCCACGTCGAAGCCGCCCTGCAGCGGTCCGCGCCGCAGCGGCAACCCGCGCCCCCATTGGCCGGCGGCCCGGAACAGAGCGATCAGCGCCGACGGGCGCAGTTGCTGAGGTTGGGCGCTGGCCACCAACAGGGCGCGGGTGTAGGCCAGATGCACCGAGCTTTCGTGACCCGACGCTTCCGGGTCGGCCACGGTGAGTGCTGGCAAGGCATGGACGTCGGCCACCGCATACAGGCGGTGCAGGCGCCACCAGAGCCCGGCCCGCGCCGGTGTGTACAGCAGCCAGTGCTGCCCGAGCTGCTGACTGAGCGCGTCCAGGGCCCGTTGCACGGCGGTGGCGGCGGCCTGACGCCGGGCCGGCGCCGGCGGCGTGATCAGCAGCGCCGCCGCCACCCGCTGGTAAGCCCGCGCCAGGCCGTCGAACAGGTCGGCCACCCGCTCGGCGGTGTCCCGGGCCGCCGCGTCCAGGGACAGCGGCGCGTCCAGATAACGGCCCTGCAGCACCGGCACCAAACGGTGCACGCGGGGGCGAATGTCTTCCAGTAAAGCCAGACGGCGGCGGGTATCCAGACGCAGGCGGGTCAGTTCGTCGAGCAACCGCGTCAGCCGCGCGGCGCTGGTGAGCGGCTCATCGGCGGGCAGCGCCGCCAGCCAGGCCCGTACTTCGGGGGGCCGGGTACCGGCCAGAGACAGTGAATCCAGGGGCGCGTCCGTATCCGCCGGCAGCGCCCACGCCCAATCCGTTGGCCATGCCTCGTGCATCGGTGATTGTCCTTCACCCAGGGGCGGGGCACACCCCGGCATGACCCGCCTTTTTGTGAACTGCTTCACAAAAACCGTACGGCAAAGCGGCGGCGCTGTAAATCAGCCTTTCAGCACGGTTTTGCCGCTTTCCCCGGGCTCCTCGCGGGCCAGACGCGGCACCAGAAAGCCGGGCAGACGGGCGCGCAACGCCTGGTGCAAGGCGAAGGCCCGCGGGTCGGGCACCGCGAAATGGGCGGCGCCGGCCACCGCGTCCAGCTGGTGCAGGTAATACGGCAGCACGCCGGCGTCGTGGAGCGCGTCGGACAGCGCCGCCAGGGTCTCCACCCGGTCGTTGACCCCGGCCAGCAGCACCGCCTGATTGAGCAGGGTCACCCCGGCCCGCGCCAGCGCCCGGCAGCGCCCGGACAGATCCGGGTCGATTTCGCGCGGGTGGTTGGCGTGCAGCACCAGGGTGACCCGCCAGCGCGGCGTGTCCAGCAGGGCCAGCAGACCGTCGTCGAGCCGCTCCGGGATCACCACCGGGGTGCGGGTGTGGAAGCGCAACCGGTCCAGGTGGGGAATCGCCGCCAGTTCTTCCAGCAGCCCGGCCAGGCGCTCGTTGCTCAAGGTCAGCGGGTCGCCGCCGCTGAGGATCACCTCGCGGATGTCCGGGTGCGCGCGCAGCCAGTCCAGGGCCTGCTTCCAGCGGCCGCCGGAAAGATGGGTCTGATACGGAAAATGGCGACGGAAACAATAGCGGCAGTGCACCGCGCAGGCGCCGGTGACCACCAGCAGGGCGCGGCCGTGGTATTTGTGCAGCAGCCCGGGCACCGGCGTGTGGGCCGCTTCCTCCAGCGGGTCCGGCCCGTAGCCGGGCACCGGCTCGCGCTCCCGGGCGCTGGCCAGCACCTGGCGCAGCAGCGGATCGTCCGGGTTGCCGGGCTCGATGCGGCTCAGATAACGGCGCGGCACCCGCAGGGGGAAATCGCTGTCGGCGTCCACGCCGCCGGGCACCTGCTCCGGGCGCAGGTTCAGCGCCTCGCACAACGCCGCCACATCGGTGATCAGGTCCGCCTGCAGGCGCCGCCAATCGGGCACCTGCCAACCGTCGGCCTCCTGAGTTATCATGGCCAGCCTTTTCAACGCCATCCGGAAATTCCCGCAACAGTGGATCAGAGTCTATGGCCAGCTATTCTACCAGCGAATTCAAATCCGGCTTGAAGCTCATGCTCGACGGCGACCCGTGTTCGATCATCGAAAACGAGTTCGTCAAACCGGGCAAGGGCCAGGCCTTCAATCGCGTGAAACTGCGTAACCTGAAAACCGGCAAGGTGATCGAACGCACCTTCAAGTCCGGCGACAGCCTGGAAGGCGCCGACGTGCTCGACGTCACCATGCAGTACATCTACAGCGATGGCGAATTCTGGCACTTCATGGACCCTAACACCTTCGACCAGAAGCCCGCCGGCGCCGACGCCGTGGGCGACGCCAAGCAATGGCTGAAGGAAGAGGACCTGTGCGAGGTCACCCTCTACAACGGTGAGCCGCTGAGCGTGTCCCCGCCCAACTTCGTGGAACTGGAAATCACCCAGACCGATCCGGGCGTGAAGGGCGATACCGCCGGCACCGGCGGCAAGCCGGCCACCCTGAGCACCGGCGCGGTGGTGCGCGTGCCCCTGTTCGTGCAGGAAGGCGAGGTGATCAAGGTGGACACCCGCACCGGCGAATACGTGGGCCGCATCAAGAACTGAGCCCGCTGATGACCGACGCATCCTGGCGGCCCGGCGCCGCCCTCGATGCCCTCAAGGCGCGCGCCGACCTGCTGCGGACGGTGCGCGCCTTTTTCGATGGGCGCGGCGTGCTGGAAGTGAGCACCCCGTCGCTGGCCGCCCACGCGGTCAGCGACGAGCACATCGACGCCATCGAAGTGCCCGGCCACGGCTGGCTGCAGACCTCCCCGGAATACCATATGAAGCGGCTGCTGGCCGCCGGCAGCGGACCGATCTACCAGATCGCCCGGGCCTTTCGCGACGGCGAGGCCGGCGCCCGCCACAACCCGGAATTCACCCTGCTGGAATGGTACCGCCCCGGCTTCGACCTGGACGCGCTGGTGGACGAATGCCTGGCGCTGCTGACGCCGCTGTGCGCCGCCGGCGCCGAACGTCATCGCTTCCGTGAGCTGTTCCGGGCCGTCACCGGGCTGGATCCGCTGACCACGACGGCAACGGCGCTGGCCGACCGGGCCGCCGGGGCCGGCGCGCCGGCGGGGCTGTCCGGGCCCCAGGCGGTGGACTACCTGATGGCCACGGTGGTGGAGCCGGCCCTGGACCCGGCGGTGCTCACGGTGGTGGTGGATTTCCCCGGCTGGGCGGCGGCCCTGGCGCAAACCACGGAGGACGACGACGGCGCCACCGTGGCGCGGCGCTTCGAAATCTACCATCGCGGCCTGGAACTGGCCAACGGCTATCAGGAGCTGCTGGACGCCGACGAACAGGCGCGGCGCTTCGCGCGGGACAACGAGAAACGCCGGGCCGCCGGCAAGCGCCCGATGACGCCGGACCCCTACCTGCTGGCCGCCCTGCGCGCCGGCCTGCCGCCGTGCAGCGGCGTGGCCCTGGGCCTGGAACGGCTGCACATGGCGCTCAGCGGCGCCGGCCGCATCGATCAGGTGTGGCCGTTCCCCCGCGACCGGGCCTGACCCGGCCGCGCTTCGCTCAGCCCCCGGCCGCCTGCCCGGCGCCGTCGTCGGCCAGCGGCGGCCGCTCCACGGCCCCGGCCCGGGCACAGTTGCCGGCGATCAGCTCGGCGATGCGCGGCTGCGCAGAAGGCGGCAGGTCGTGGCCCATGCCGTCGATGATCGTCAGCCGGGCACCGGGGATGGCCCGGGCCGAGGCCTTGCCGCCGGCGGGGCGGATCAGCGGGTCGGCGCCGCCGTGGATCACCTGGACCGGGCAGCGGACTTTCTTCAGGCGCTGGGTCAGGTTGCCGGTGGCGAGAATGGCGAGAAACTGATTGCGGATGCCGCGTGGGTTCAGGCCCCGTTCCCAGCTGCGCCGGAACATGTTTTCCAACTCGTCGCGCCCCGGGTCCAGGGTGCCACCCAGCTTCGCCATCATGTCCAGGCCGAACGCCACGTACTGATCCACGGTTTCGATTTTCACCCGCGGCGCCACCAGCGTTTTCAGCGCCGCCGGCTTGGGCGGCGGCAGCAACGGGCTGTTGGTGCTGGACATGATCGAGGTGACGCTGAGCACCCGGTCCGGATCGGTGGCGGCGGCCAGCTGCACCACCATGCCGCCCATGGAGGCGCCCACCAGATGGGCGCGCTCAATGCCCAGGGCGTCCATCAACCCGAAGGTGTCGGCGACCAGATTGTCCAGGGTATAGGGGGCGTGCACCCGGGCGCCCACCATGTAGCGCAGCATCGCCTGCAGCGGGCCGTACTTGAACGGGGTGCGGATGCGGGTGGATTTACCGGCGTCGCGGTTGTCGAAGGCGATCACCCGGTAACCCCGGTTGGCCAGGGCGTCCAGCAGGCCCTCCGGCCAGAACACCAGTTGCGCGGACAGCCCCATGACGAAGATCAGCGGGATGCCGTCCTCGGGACCGCGGGTTTCGTAGAACACTTCGATGCCGTTGCTGTGCACCGTGCCGGTGGCCATGGGCGCCTCTCTCTGAATGGGGACAGGCGCACAACATAAAAAAGCCCGGCGGCGCCCACAAGCGCCGCCGGGCATTCTGGCCCGATGGGCCGTCGATTACTCGCTCAGTTCCAGGGTCGAGATGCGGGCATCCTCGATCTGTTCGCGGGTGAACGGCACCCGGTGCCAGTTCTTCTGCGAATAGGCCTGGGTGTAGCTGCCGTAGTAGGGACTGGCCGGGTCATCCGACAGACCGTTGGTCAAGAAAGTGAAGGCGCGTACCGGCTCACCCTCGGGAAAATCCACCACGTGCATGTAGGTGTTGCGCAGCACCGTGAAGTAGCCCTCCGAACCTTCGCCACCGAACTGCGAAATATCGGTGCCCGGCTTCAGGTACTTCTGATAGTCGCCCACCTCGGCGTCCAGGGCCACGCCGCTTTCGACCACGGCGGCCACGGCGGCGCTGAACGCGGTCTGCACCTGGCCGGTGACGGCGCTGTTCAGGCCGCGCGGAGTGTGCACCGGGTCCTCGGCGTCGAACGGCGTGGCCCACAGATTCTCGATATCACGGAGCCCGTCGTAGTCATCGCCGCCTTCGAAGAGCGCGGTCCAGATGTGCGCCCCCACGGAGTCCAGGTTGGCGCGGTTGTCCCAAGCGGTCAGCACCTGGCAGGCCAGGGCCTCATCGCCGCTGGGCGCGCCGCACACCGCTGACAGCACCTCGTCCTTGAGCAGTTCCGCGGACAGGTTGCGGCTGTTGACCACGATCTGGCGCAGGTTCTCGCTGCTCACCTGGCTGCCGGCCAGGCCGTCGGCGCCGGCGAAGCGGTCTTCCACCAGGGTGTGACCGAGGCGCGAGCGCAGGCTCTGGCGGTAGTCTTCCTGGCCGATGATGCGGGCGAAGCCGGTGATCGGATTGTCCGCGTTGGTGAGCCAGTAGCTGTCGTTCATATTGGCCACGTAATCGCGGCGGAATACATGGGGCAGGTTATCCGGACCGAAGGCGCCGGGCTGGCGGCTGTCGGGATCGTTCTGCCAGTCACAATCGGAGGTGATGCCACCCAGCAGCACCACGCCTTCCTCCAGCAGCGGCGCGCTGAACCCGGGTACCGCGCAGCCCTGCAGCACGGCGTCCGGCACATTGGGCACGGCGGTGATGTCGGAGTACAGCGCCCGGTCGTCGTCGCGGCCGATGGCCGTGGTGTTCACCCACGGAATGCCCACGAACTCGGTGATGGCGTCGTAGAAGTCCTCCAGGGACTCGGCGTGGTCGAAGGCGAAGAAGTTCTGGAAGCTGCGGGTGTTCTCCAGGTTGATGTCACGCAGGGTGAACGCCTGGGTGGTGTTCCAGGACACCGCCGGATTGAGCACCGCCGGATTGATCATCGGGCCGTACTCGGATTCATACAGCGTGCGGCTGACGGTTTGCAGGCTGCCATCGCCCTGCTTCACCGGCACCTCCACGGTCACCGCCGTCATCGCGTGGGGCTCGCCGTCCTTGATGTAGACGGTGGGGTCCTCCGGTGACAGCGCCAGAGCATAGACGGTGAAACGGCTGGCGGTGGACACGGTGTGGGCCCAGGCGATGTTGTCGTTGAAGCCCATCAGCACCATGGGCGCGCCCATGATGGAAACCCCGGACACGTTCAGGCGGCCGGGAATGGTGAGCTGCAGCTGGTAGAAGCGGTCCACGCCCAGCTGATACCAGTGCGGGTTGGCGAACAGCAGGGAGCGGCCGGTGTCGGTGACGTCGGCGCCAAACGCCAGGGTGTTGCTGCCGATGCCGGCTTCCTGGCCCACCTTGAAGCGGTCCGGGTTGAGCGCGACGGCGTCGTCGCCGGCGGTACGCAGGGTCAGCCCGGCGCCGGGCGGCTGGGCGCTGGCGATGGCCGGCAGCAGGTTGGCACTGCTGGCGGCCAGATTCAGGGCCACCAGACGGCGGTAAACGTCGTCCTCGCTGATGGTCGCCAGCCAGTCCGCGTCGCGGCAGGCCTGGTGACGGCCGTCGTGCTCGCCGGCCTGGATTTCACGCACGTAGCGGCTGAAACCGGCGGCGAAACCTTTCGACAGGTCGCGGATGTTGGCGGGCTGGGCGTCGCGGAAGGCGGCCACCCGCTCATCGTCCACCACGAAGCGGAAGAAGAAGTCCGCGGCCAGATTCTGCGGCGTCCCGAAGGTCCCCATGATCGCCGCCTGGCCATCACCGCCGAAGTATTTCGAGCGCTCGCCACGGAAGGTGACGAAGGCGTCCGCCAGGGTGCAGAGGTTGTCCTCGGCGATGGCATAGCCGTGGCCATAGCCGGCGCCACCGTAGCTGCCGGCGGTGATGTGCGGCACCCCGTAGGTGGTGCGTTCGATGGTGGCGCGGTAGTGCGGGGTGTCCTCCGATACGTAGTGGTCGTCGCTGTCGCCGCCGCAGGCGGCCAGTGCCACGGTCAGGCCGAGCACGACACCGCGCGACCAGCGCGGGGGTCGAAAGGAGGTAATCATTGTGGTCTCCCGAGTTGTTGTTATGCGGACGCCGGAAACGGCCTCCAGATCGGAAAGCGTACGTGAAAAGCCGCCACCGGGGCTTGAACGCAGCGGCTATTCCGGCATTACAGCATACGCACTTCCATGCCCCGGGCCAGAAAGGACGGCGTCAGCCCGAAAAACTGTTTGAGCGTGCGGGTCAGGTGGGCGGCGTCGGAAAAGCCCACGTCGTGGGCCACCATCGACAGCGGCACGCCCTGGGCGATCAGCTCCACCGCCCGGCGCATGCGCGCCACAGGGTGTAGCTCTTGATGGAAATGCCCAGCTTGTCGGAAAACAGGTGCCGCAGCCGGTGGGCGGACAGCCCCACCTCGGCGCCCAACTGCTCCAGGGTGCTGGTCAGCGGCAGCTCTTTTTTGATCTTCTGGGCGATATGGCTGACGCGCATGTCCATGGGCAGGCGAATCGGCCGATAGCCGCTCAGCGCCCTGGGCAGGGCGGTGGTCAGGCGGAACAGGCCGGCCGGTTCCAGCCGGCCTTCGCCGGCGGCGCGCACCGCCTCCTGATCGACGCGGTCCGGCATCAGGATCATCGAGCGCACCGGGCGGCGCCCGAGCAGGGCCGCCAGGCAATGATATTCATAGCTTTGCGGGTCGAAATTGAGCGACAGCAGCGGCTCCAGGCCGGCGTCCAGGGAACGGGGCGTCTGGTTCCCCACCAGCGCCGCCGCGAAGCGCTGGCGGTGGCCCTGGGCGTCGCCCAGTTCGAAGCCCCGGTCGCCCAGGGACACCAGCAAGGTCACGGTGTGGCGCTGGGTCAGCCCGGAGACGATGCCCCCGGTGAGATAAAGAAAGCGGTCGTCCCACACGTACAGGCGATTCTGCTGCGCCATGGTTCGTTTCCCGAGACGTTGTTATTGGACGTTATGGGGATTCCGTGGGCCGGCGCGGCCTCAGCGCAGGCGGATGCCGGCCGGTTCGATAACGATGTCGCCGTCCTTGTACAGCTTGCCGATGGCCTGCTTGAAGGCGTTCTTGCTGCAACCGAAGGCGGCGCGAATGTCGTCCGGCGGACTCTTGTCGCCCAGCGGCAGAAAACCGTCTTCCTGGCGCAGACGCTGCAACACCCGCTCCGCCACGCCGTCGCGCTTGGCGGCGCCGGGCGGGTTGGCGGACAGGCTCAGGCGACCGTCCGCGCGCAGCCGCTGCACATAGCCGGTCAGCCGCTGGCCCGGCTTGAGGTCACTCTGGCCGTCTTCCGCCAGCAGCCCCCAGTAGCGGTCGTTCACCGCCACCTTGTAGCCCAGCTCGGTGCGCTGCACCACCACCAGGGGCACGGCGTCGCCCTGGGCGAACTGGTCGCAGGTGTCTTCCAGCCAGCGGTCCAGGCGGGCACTGGCGAACAGCCTGCCGGCCCGGTCGCGCACCACCCGCACGGTTTGCCAGCGGCCCACTTCCGGGCGATTGCCCTGCTCGGCGAAGGGCAGCAGCAGATCCTTGGGCAGGCCCCAATCCAGAAACGCGCCCACCCGGCTCACCGACACCACCCGCAGCCGCCCTACCTGACCGGGCAGCAGCCGGGGCAGGCGGGCGCTGGCGCGCACCTGGCCGTCACCGTCTTCGTAGAGAAACACGCGCAGCGCCTTGGCGGTGAGGTCTTCGTCCACCTCCCGGTCCGGCAGCAGCACCTCACCCAGGTCGCCGCCGTCCAGCAGCAGGCCGGCGCGCACCCGGCGCCGCACCGGCAGCACCGCCACCGCGCCCACCGCGGGCTGGTCTTCCATCGGCGCGCCGCTCACCACATCAGATCGTCGGGGATCGGGTAATCCGCGTAGGGATCGTCCTCGTCCACGCCGTCGCCCTTCTCATTGAGCAGCACCACCACCGCTTCGTCGCGCTGGCGGATTTTCTCGGCGATCGGCGCCGGCACCAGTTCGTGGCGCTCGCCCAGGGCGACAATGGCGATCAGCCCGCGGGCCAGCTGGTCCTGCTGCCGGGCGGTGACGTTGAGCTTCTTGATCTTCTTGTCCTGCACGAACTGGTAGGACTGGTCCGCGTCGCCGCGGCCCAGCCGGTGCTGCTCGATCAGCTGGCGGATCTGAGCGGCGATTTCCTTCTCGCGCTGGCGCTCCTGGTTTTCCCGGGCCAGGGCCCGGTCCCGTTCCGCCTGCTCGGCGCGCTGGCGGCGGGCCCGTTCCGCCGGGTCCTCGAATTCGATCTCGCCCCGCTTGGCGCGGTTGGCGTCCTCGCGCTTCGCCTGTTTGGCGCGGCGTGCCTGCTTTTTGTCCGCCAGCCCCGCTTTCATGAGCTGGTCCTGAAGAGAATTGGCCATGATCGGTCCGTGTCCTGTTCGCAGGCCACCGAGCATAAAGGAAAGTGAAAGGCTCGAACAGGAAAGGTAAAACACTGGTTAAACGGGCTTTTGAGCGGTCCCTCCCGATGCAATACTGCGGCGCGATACCGACCAAAAAAGGACCGACATCATGAAACGCCTTACCCTGCTGGCCGCGCTGACCGCCGCCGCCCCCGCCGTTCAGGCCGCCCCGCTGGTGGACGTTTATTTCGGTGGCTACAGCTGGAACGCCGAAACCAGCGGCACCATCGCCTCCGGCTCCGCCGACATCGATATGGAAGATGACCTGGGCTACGACGACGGCAGCCAGACCGTGCTGTACCTGGGCGTGGAGCACGCGGTGCCGATCCTGCCCAACGTACGCCTGCGCCATATGGACCTGTCCGACGATGGCCGCAACACCCTGGCGGCGCCGATCACCTTCGACGGCCAGACCTTCGCGGGCAACGTGACCTCCGACTACGACATGGACATTCTCGACGGCACCTTCTACTGGACGCCGTTGGACAACGTGGTGAAGCTGGATCTGGGCGTGACCGTGCGCCGCATGGACGCTGATTTCACCATTGCCAGCCCCGGCATGCGCGCCTCCCAGAGCGCCGAGGAAACCTTCCCCATGGGCCATCTGGCGGCGCGCGCCAACCTGCCGCTGACCGGCGTCTACGTGGGCGGTGAAATCAACGCCATCGAGTACGACGGCAGCGGCATGCGCGATTATTCCGCCTATGTGGGCTGGCGCTCGGACTTTCTGCTCGGCGTGGAAGCGGGCTATTCCCGCCTGGAAGTGGAACTGGACGACGTGAGCGACCTGGATTCCGATCTGGAAATCGGCGGGCCCTACATCGCCGCCACGCTGTCGTTCTGAAGCCTTATTCCTTCATCAGCGCCTTGATACGGGCATCCTTTTCCGCCCACAGGGCGCTGACCCATTTCTGCACCCGCGCCCGGAACTGCCGGTCTTCCTGGTAATCCCCCTGCCACAGCCACGGTTCCAGCTTGAGGGTGCGCACGTCCACGATCACCCGGGGCAATTGGCCGCTGAGCAGCGCCCAGAAGCCCGGCGGCTTGCCGCCCGGGTAGACCACGGTAACATCCAGCAGGGCGTCCAGATTGTCACCCAGCGCCGCCAGCACGAAGGCCACGCCGCCGGCCTTGGGCCGCAACAGATGGTCATAGGGCGAATTCTGCCGGGCCTGTTTTTCCGGCGTGCAGCGGGTGCCTTCCAGAAAATTCACCACCGTCACCGGCATGTCGCCGAACTTCTCGCAGGCGGCGCGGGTGATCTCCAGGTCCTTGCCCTTGAGATCGGGGCGCTTGTCCAGCTGACTCTTGGAGTAGCGCTTCATGAAAGGATAGTCCAGCGCCCAGAACGCCAGCCCCAGAAACGGCACCCAGATCAATTCCTTTTTGAGAAAGAATTTGAAGTACGGTGTTTTGCGGTTGAAGGTCTGCACCAACGCCGCGATGTCCACCCAGGACTGGTGATTGCTGACCACCAGGTAGGAGGTGTCCTGGCGCAGGCCCTCGTCACCCCGGATGTCCCACCGGGTGGGCGTCATCAGGGCGAAGATCGCCTTGCACAGTTCCGCCCAGGTCTCGGCGATCCACATCACCGCGGCGGACAGCCGCGCCTTGTTCCGTTGCCCCGGCACCACCAGCTTCAGCAGCGCGATGGCCATCATCGGCCCGATCAGTACCAGGGTGTTCAGCAGCAACAGCAAAAAAGTGACGATACCGGTCAACAGGGCCCGCATCCGCCGACGCTCCTCTTCCTCAGATCAAAGCGGATGATACCGAAAAAAACGCTTTAATCACTGCGCCGCTCCACTTCCAGCAGGTCCACGTTCTGGAAGCCGCGCGGCAGCTTGGCGCCGCGCCGGCCGCGCTCGCCCAGATAGTGCTCCAGGTCGCCGGGCTTGAGGCTCAGGTGGCGCTTGCCGGCGCGGATCACCAGCAGGTCCTCGGGGCCCAACACCTGCACGTCCTGCACGAACTCGGAGCGGTCCGCCACCCGCGCGGAGGGAATCGCCATCATCTTGTTGCCCTTGCCGCGGGCCATCTCCGGCAGGTCGCGCACCGGGAACACCAGCAGCCGCCCTTCGTTGGACACCAGGGCGATCAGATCCTGGCCCGGATCGGCCACCCGGCAGGGCGCCAGCACCTTGGCGCCCTTGGGTACGTTGAGCACGTTCTTGCCGGCTTTCTTGTTGGCCAGCAGATCACCGTAGCGGACGATAAAGCCGTAGCCCGCGTCGGTGCTCATAAGGTAAGCGTCCTTTTCCTTGCCGATCACCGCCGCCACGAAGTGGGCGCCGGAGGGCGGGCTGACCCGGCCGGACAGCGGCTCGCCCTGCCCCCTCGCGCTGGGCAGGGTGTGGGTGGGCAACGAATAGCTGCGCCCGGTGGAGTCCAGGAAACACACCGGCTGATTGGACTTGCCCTGGGCGGCGGCCAGGAATTTATCCCCGGCCTTGTAGCTGAGGCCGGCGGCGTCCACGTCGTGGCCCTTGGCGGCACGGATCCAGCCTTTTTCCGACAGCACCACGGTGACCGGATCGGCGCCGACCAGATCGGTTTCGTCCAGGGCCCGGGCCTCGGCGCGCTCGACCAGCGGAGAACGGCGCTCGTCGCCGTATTTCTCCATGTCCTCTTCCAGCTCGGAGGCGATCAGCTTCTTCATTTTGGCCGGCGAATCCAGGGTCGCCTGCAGGTGCGCTCGCTCCTCGGCGAGCTCGTCCTGCTCACCGCGAATCTTCATTTCCTCGAGCTTCGCCAGGTGGCGCAGTTTCAGTTCCAGGATCGCTTCCGCCTGACGGTCACTGAGCCCGAAGCGCTCCATCAGCACCGGCTTGGGCGCGTCCTCGCGACGGATGATCTCGATCACCTCGTCGATGTTCAGGTACGCCGCCAGCAGACCTTCCAGGATGTGCAGCCGGTCCAGCACCTTGTCCAGGCGGTGCTGCAGGCGCCGGCGCACGGTGACCAACCGGAACTGCAGCCATTCGTTGAGAATGGTGTCCAGGCTTTTCACCTGGGGCCGCTCGTCGATGCCGATCATGTTCAGGTTGACCCGGTAGTTTTTCTCCAGGTCGGTGCTGGCGAACAGGTGGCTCATCAGCTGTTCCACGTCCACCCGGTTGGAACGCGGCGTGATCACCAGGCGAGTGGGATTCTCGTGGTCGGATTCGTCGCGCAGGTCGCTGACCATCGGCAGCTTTTTCTTCTGCATCAGGTCGGCGATCTGCTCCAGCACCTTGGCGCCGGACACCTGGTACGGCAGCGCCGTGACCACGATGTCGTTTTCCTCGCGCTCGTAAACCGCGCGCTGCTTGAGACTGCCCTTGCCCTCCGCGTACATGCGGATGATGTCGTTGCGGGGCGTGACGATCTCCGCCTCGGTGGGGAAGTCCGGGCCCTGGATATGCTCCAGCAGATCGTCCAGCGACGCGCCCGGATCCTTGAGCAGATGAATACAGGCCCGCGCCACTTCCTTCAGGTTATGGGGCGGAATGTCCGTGCTCATGCCCACGGCGATGCCGGTGGTGCCGTTGAGCAGCACATTGGGCAAACGCGCCGGCAGCAGCTTGGGCTCGTCCATGGTGCCGTCGAAGTTGGGCACCCATTCCACCGTGCCCTGGCCCAGCTCGGAGAGCAGCACTTCCGCGTAGGGAGCCAGCTTGGATTCGGTGTAACGCATGGCGGCGAACGACTTGGGATCGTCCGGGCTGCCCCAGTTGCCCTGCCCGTCCACCAGCGGGTAGCGATAGCTGAACGGCTGCGCCATCAGCACCATGGCTTCGTAGCAGGCGGAATCGCCGTGCGGGTGGAACTTACCCAGCACGTCGCCCACGGTGCGGGCGGACTTCTTGTATTTGGCGGTGTTCTTCAGGCCCAGCTCGCTCATCGCGTAGATGATGCGCCGCTGCACCGGCTTCAGGCCGTCGCCGATCTTCGGCAGGGCCCGGTCCATGATCACGTACATGGAATAGTCCAGGTACGCTTTTTCCGTGTAGTCCCGCAGGGACAGATCTTCGAAATCGTCAGCCATGATTACTCGCTATGCTCGTTGGCTTGCACGCTTTCACGCCAGCACGCACCACGCTTTTTGCGTGCCAGCGTGAAAGCGTGTCACGTGCAAGCGGTCTTACACTTCAGCCAGGTTGCCTTTCTGTTCCAGCCAGACCTTGCGGTCGGAGGCGCGCTTCTTGCTGAGCAGCATATCCATCAGCTGGTGGGTGTCGTCGGCGCCGTCCACGCTGAGGCGCACCAGCCGCCGGGTGTCCCGGGCCATGGTGGTCTCGCGCAGCTGCATGGGGCTCATTTCGCCCAGGCCCTTGAAGCGGGTAACACTGACCTTGCCGCGCTTTTTCTCCGCCTTGATGCGGTCCAGCACGCCGGCGCGCTCTTCCTGATCGAGGGCGTAGTACACGTCCTTGCCCACGTCGATGCGGTACAGCGGCGGCATCGCCACGAACACATGGCCGCCACGCACCAGCGACGGGAAGTGACGCAGGAACAGGGCGCACAGCAGGGTGGCGATGTGCAGCCCGTCGGAGTCCGCGTCGGCCAGGATGCACACCTTGCCGTAGCGCAGACCGGTGAGATCGTCACTGCCGGGTTCGATACCCAGGGCCACGGCGATGTCGTGGATTTCCTGGCTGCCCAGTACTTCCGCCGGGTCCACCTCCCAGGTGTTCAGGATCTTGCCGCGCAGCGGCATGATCGCCTGGTAAACCCGATCGCGGGCCTGCTTGGCGGAGCCGCCGGCGGAGTCCCCTTCCACCAGGAAAATCTCGGTCTGCGCCGGGTCGTCGCTGGTGCAGTCCGCCAGCTTGCCGGGCAGCGCCGGGCCGCTGACCACTTTCTTGCGGGTCACCTTCTTGGCGGCGCGCAGGCGCTTCTGGGCGTTGTTGATGCACAGCTCGGCGAGCCGCTCGGCTTCATCGGTGTGCTGGTTCAGCCACAGGGAGAAGGCGTCCTTGACCACCCCGGACACGAACGGGGCGGTCTGCCGGGAGCTGAGCCGCTCCTTGGTCTGGCCGGCGAACATGGGATCCTGCATTTTCACGCTGAGCACGTAGCAGGCCCGGTCCCAGATGTCCTCCGGGGTCAGCTTGACGCCGCGCGGCAGCAGGTTGCGGAATTCACAGAATTCGCGCATCGCTTCCAGCAGGCCGGAGCGCAGGCCGTTCACATGGGTGCCGCCCTGGGCGGTGGGGATCAGGTTGACGTAGGACTCGGTGACCAGCTCGCCGCCTTCCGGCAGCCACACCACCGCCCAGTCCACCGCTTCGGTGTCGGCGCTCATGGCGCCGTCGAACGCCTCGGCGGGCACCCGCTCCCAGCCCCGGGTGCTGTCCATCAGGTATTCCACCAGGCCGTCGGCGAATTCCCAGGTTTCGCTTTCCCCGGTCTGCTTGTTGTCCAGGGTCACGTTCAGCCCCGGGCACAGCACCGCCTTGGCGCGCAGCAAATGGCGCAGGCGCGACACCGAAATCTTCGGCGAGTCGAAGTATTTCTCGTCCGGCCAGAAGCGCATGATGGTGCCGGTGTTGCGCTTGCCCACCGTGTCGATCACTTCCAGGTCGCTGACTTTCTCGCCGCCGCCGAATTCCATTCGGTGCAGCTGGCCGTCCCGTTTGACCAGTACCTCCAGCTTCTTCGACAGGGCGTTGACCACCGACACGCCGACCCCGTGCAGGCCGCCGGAGAACTGGTAGTTCTTGTTGGAGAACTTGCCGCCGGCGTGCAGGGTGGCGAGGATCACTTCCACGCCGGGCTTCTTCTGCACCGGGTGCGGGTCCACGGGCATGCCGCGGCCGTCGTCCTCCACCTCGATGCCGCCGTCCGCCAGCAGCGTCACGCGGATGCTCTTGGCGTGGCCGGCCAGGGCCTCGTCCACGGAGTTGTCCACCACTTCCTGGATCAGGTGGTTGGGACGGCTGGTGTCGGTGTACATGCCCGGGCGTTTGCGCACCGGTTCCAGGCCCGAGAGGACCTCGATGTTTTCAGAGGTATAGGTGTTGCTCATAGATGTCCTAAAAAACGCCGCGGGCGGGTTACAGCTCTATTCCGCAAAAGCGCAACACTAGCGGAACAAAGGCGTCGAAGTCATCAAAGCCGTGACTGCCGCCCAGCCCGCGGTAGAGGTGGCAGTCGGCGTAGTATTCCCAGCCGTCCCGCCAGTCGAGGGATTCGTCGCCGGTCTGGGTGAGCAGCAGCAGCTGCTCCGGCCGCTCGATCACCGGCACCTCGTAATGGCGCAGCTGCGCCACCCAGGCCGGGTCGAGCCGGTAGGCCTCGCCGGTGTGGTAGTTATGATTGATACCTGTGTATTTGTCCAGTAGTCGCCAGGGCCGCACCGCCGGATTGACCAGCGCCGCGCGCAGGTCATGATGCGCGGCCAGCCAGGTGGCGTAGAAGCCGCCCAGGGACGAACCGAGCAGCGCACAGGGGCCGGCGGCGGCCAGGGTGGCTTCCAGCAGCGCCATGGCGCGGCGCGGTTCCGGGGGCAGGGCCGGGATGTGCAGCCGGTCGGCGGCGCCGGCTTGCTCGAACACCCGGCGCAGCACGCCGGCCTTGAACGAGGCCGGCGAACTGTTGAGCCCGTGGATGTAGATCAGGCTGGTGGCCGGTACGCTCATGGTTTCGCCGTCGGCTGCGGAATCGGACGCCAAGGGTACCGGGCCCGGCCACGCCCGGCCACTCCCGCCCGCCAAAGGTCGGTCCCCGCCGCCGCCCGTGCCGTGCTATAACCGTTTTATGACAATCGTTGATCAAGGAGGCCGCCACCAAGGCATGCCATGCTGACGTTGATGCACCTGGTGTCCGCGGTGGCACTGTTGGTCTGGGGCACGCACATCGTGCGCACCGGCGTATTGCGCGTGTACGGTGCGCGGCTGCGGCGCTGGCTGGGCGGGCGCATGAACCGGGTGGTGGCGTTCGGCGCCGGCACCGGCGTCACCGCCCTGGTGCAGAGCAGCAACGCCACCGCCCTGCTGGCCAGCGGCTTCGTCGCCGACGGCCTGATGCCACTGGCCACGGCGCTGGCGATTCTGCTCGGCGCCGACCTGGGCACCGCGCTGATGGCGCGGGTGCTGACCCTGGATCTGTCGTGGCTGTCGCCGCTGCTGGTGATCGTCGGCGTGCCGCTGTTCCTGTCGCGCAAGCAGAGCCGCGCCGGTCAGTTGGGCCGGGTGGCCCTGGGCCTGGGCCTGATTCTGATGGCCCTGGAGCAGATCATCACCGCCATGGGGCCGATCACCGAGGCCCGCGGCGTGCAGGTGCTGTTCGCGTCTCTGACCGGTGACCTGTTGCTGGACGCCCTGGTGGGCGCCCTGTTCACCCTGATCACCTGGTCGAGCCTGGCGGCGGTGCTGCTCACCGCCACCTTGGCCGCCACCGACGTGCTGTCGCTGCCGGTGGCGCTGTCACTGGTGGTCGGCGCCAACGTGGGCAGCGGCCTGCTGGCGCTGATGAACACCAGCCTGCACAACGTGGCCGGGCGCCGGGTGGCGCTGGGCAATCTGCTGTTCAAACTGCTCGGCCTGGCCCTGGTGCTGCCGTTAATTCCGCTGCTGGCGCAGCGGATGCCGGCCCTGCCGTTCGACAACCAAGACCTGGTGATTGGCTTTCACGTGGCCTACAACGGGCTGCGCTGCGTGCTGTTTCTGGCGCTCACCGGCCCCATGGCGCGGCTTACCCGGCGGCTGATGCCGGACCGCCCGGACGGCACCGATGACCGCGCCCGGCCGCGCCACCTGGACCCGGATGCCCTGGACACGCCGCGGCTGGCCCTGGCCAACGCCACCCGCGAGGTGCTGCGCATGGGCGACACCGTGGAAACCATGCTCGACGCCATCGTCGAGGCGCTGCGCAACGAGCGGGTGGGCAGCGACCGCGACCTGGGCGCCCTGGACGACGAACTGGACGAGCTGTACACCGGCATCAAACTGTACCTGGCCCGGGTGTCCCGGGCCCAGCTGCAGGAGAGCGACCGGCGCCGCTGGTCCCAGGTGGTGGAGATGAGCATCAACCTGGAGCAGGCCGGCGATCAGATGGAGCACATGATGGAGAAGGTGCGCGACCGCAAGACCGCCCGCCGCCGCTCGTTCTCCGACAGCGGTCTGCAGGAGTTGATCGACCTGCATGGTCTGCTCAAGGCCAACCTGCGACTGGGCCTGTCCGTGTTTCTCAGCGGCGACGAGGAAAGCGCCCGCCAGTTGCTGATGGAGAAGAACCGCTTCCGCGCCCGCCAGCGTCAGCTTTCCCACGCCCATCTGGAGCGGCTGCATCGCAAGGTGGTGGAAAGCATCGAGACCAGCTCCCTGCATCTGGAGCTGATCGGCGACATGAAGCGCCTGAATTCACTGTTCTGCGCGGTGGCGTTTACCGCCCTGGAAGGGCTGGAGGACGAGGGCGACCGGCGAGGGCGACCGGCCCCTCAGTAACCTTTCACGGTGAGATCGACGTTGAACTCGATGCCTTCCACCCGGCTCACGGCGGTGTCGATGCGGCCGTCCGGCCACAGATCCAGCCAGCGGTAGCCGGGGCTGGCGTCGTCCACCGCGAAGTCGTCGCTGCCGGGTTTGAACTGCACGCAGGTGCTGGGCACCGCCAGCAGGCGCACACCGTTGCGCTCGGCGTCGTACTCCTGGTGCACATGGCCCCAGAGAATGCCACGCACCCGGGGATGGGCGTCGATCACCGCAAAGAACCGCTCGGCGCTGGCCACCAGCTGGGTATCCAGCCAGCGGCTGCCCATCGGCACCGGATGATGATGCAGACACACCAGCACGTGCTCGCCCCGCGCCGACGCCAGCGCCTGGTCGAGAAAGCTGAGATCGTCGTCGAACAGTTCGCCGGGCACCTCGCCGGGAATGGTGGAATCGAGCAGCACCAGGGTCCAGGGCCCCTCCTCCGCCACGCACGGGCTGATGCGACCGGCCTGGCCACTCAGGGCACGCAGCATCGGGGCCGGCTTGTCGTGGTTGCCTTCCAGCCAGTAGATCGGTGCCTCGAGCACCGCCAGGGTTTCTTCCAGGCGTTGATAGGATGGGTAGGAACCGTCCTGGGACAGGTCGCCGGTGGCGACCACGAAATCCGGCACCGGGCGCTCCTGGCGCACCCGCTCAAGCACTTTCTCCAGGCTGAACTGCGTGTTCAGACCCAGCAACCTGCCGTCGCGGTCCGCGAACAGGTGAAAATCGGACAACTGCACCATGCGCAGCGGTTGCACCGGTTGCGTCAAAGCCCCGCTCCCGTCCTTTTCTCAATCAAGATGGTCTTGGTCAAGATCGTCGTGATACCCGCGTCCGTGGCGACGCCACCGCGGGCCCCCGGTCAAAAACCGCCGGCATCCTCCCCGGGGAGACCAGCGGCCCTATGATTATCGTCGGGTACGGTTATAGCGAAGATGGTGGCGGTTTGCCAGGAAGGGCGTTCGGATTCCGGAACCAATCCGCAGTCAGTCGCCGGTGGTGCCGGAGCGGCGCCAGGGCGGCGCGGCGTCGCGACCGTGATCGTGCACATGGGCCAGCCACTCGCCGAGAAAGCGATTCCACTGCGCCTTCTCGTCACGCTGGTGCATGTGCGAGTTGGGATAGGGATAGCGGGCCTGAACGCGACGGAACGGGCTGGCCTCGGTGACCTCGGCGAGGCGCGCGTCGTGATAGAGCCGCACGGTCAGGCGCGGCGCCGGCATGGCGTCGTGCAGAGCCTGGTCCTGCAAGCGCAGGGTGGTGGTGTAGGGCGAGCGTTCCAGCACGCGGATATGAACGGTGCGTGGGCGGCCGCGCCCGAGCGCCAGATCCAGGCTGTCCCGCTCGCCCAGGGCGCGGATAAAGGGCAGCAGGCGGGCGTAGTTGGATTCGCACTGGGCCATCAGGTCGCGAAAGTTCAACCGGTAACGGCGGGCGTTGCTCATGACCGCCACTCCCGGTCCAGCGCCTCGCGGTTCAGCAACAGCCACTGCAGGGTGATCAGCGAGGCGGCGTTGTCCACCCGGCCGCTTTGCAGCAGGGACTCGATGGCGGACACCGGCTGCACCACCACGCGGATGTCCTCGCCTTCGTCGGCGACCCCGTGGATGCCGCCGGCGCCGCTCAAATCCGCCTGGCCGACGAACACCTGCAGGCGCTCATTGGAGCCGCCGGGGCTGGGCATGTAGTGCGCCACCCGGCGCATGGCGCCGATCTCCACCCCGGCTTCCTCCAGGGCCTCCCGGCGCACCAGGTCGGCCACCGGCTCGCCGTCCTTGTCGGCGAGGCCGGCCACCAGTTCCAGGCACCAGGGGGTGTCGCGCCATTCCAGGGCGCCGACGCGAAACTGCTCGACCAGCAGGATCTCGCCGCGCACCGGATCGTAGGGCAGCACCGCCGCGGCCGGCGGCCGCACGAACAGCTCGCGCTTGACCGGCGCGCCCCAGCCGCCCTGGTAATGGCGGTGACGCAGGGTCAGGCGTTCAACACGAAAAAAACCCTGGAACGGCGTTTCCCGTTCCAGGATTTCCACGTCCTCGGCGGTGAATACCGGTTTCGGATCATTCATTGGCTTTGTGATAAATCTCCGCCCCTTTTTCACGAAATTCCCGGGACTTTTCCTCCATGCCGGCTTCCGCCTCCGCCACCTGGGCGCGGCCGTCACCGTAGGTGTCCCGCACTTCCTGGCTGATCTTCATGGAGCAGAACTTGGGCCCGCACATGGAGCAGAAGTGCGCCACCTTGTGCGCCTGCTTGGGCAGGGTCTCGTCGTGGAAGGCCCGCGCCCGGTCCGGGTCCAGCCCCAGGTTGAACTGATCTTCCCAGCGGAACTCGAAACGCGCCTTGGAAAGAGCGTTGTCGCGCAGCTGGGCGCCCGGGTGGCCCTTGGCCAGATCGGCGGCGTGGGCGGCGATCTTGTAGGTGATGATGCCTTCCTTCACGTCTTCCCGGTTGGGCAGCCCCAGGTGCTCCTTGGGCGTCACGTAGCAGAGCATGGCGGTGCCATACCAGCCGATCATGGCGGCACCGATGGCGCTGCTGATGTGGTCATAGCCCGGGGAAATATCAAGGGTCAGCGGCCCCAGGGTGTAGAACGGCGCCTCGTCGCAGTGCTTGAGCTGCTCGTCCATGTTCTGCTTGATCATGTGCATGGGCACGTGGCCGGGGCCCTCGATCATCACCTGGACGTCGTGCTTCCAGGCGATCTTGGTGAGCTCGCCCAGGGTGCGCAGCTCGGAGAACTGGGCCTCGTCGTTGGCGTCCGCCAGGGAACCCGGCCGCAGGCCGTCACCCAGACTGAAGGTGACGTCGTAGGCCTTCATGATCTCGCAGATTTCCTCGAAGTGGGTATAGAGGAAACTCTCCGTATGGTGCGCCAGGCACCATTTGGCCATGATCGAACCGCCCCGCGACACGATGCCGGTGGTGCGGTTGGCGGTCATCGGCACGTAGCGCAGCAGCACGCCGGCGTGGATGGTGAAGTAATCCACGCCCTGCTCCGCCTGCTCGATCAGGGTGTCCCGGTAGATCTCCCAGGTCAGGTCCTCGGCGATGCCGTTGACCTTTTCCAGGGCCTGGTAGATCGGCACGGTGCCGATCGGCACCGGCGAGTTGCGCAGGATCCACTCGCGGGTCTCGTGGATGTTCTGGCCGGTGGACAGGTCCATCACGGTGTCGCCGCCCCAGCGGGTGGCCCAGGTCATCTTGGACACCTCTTCCTCGATCGAGGAGGTGACCGCCGAGTTGCCGATGTTGGCGTTGATCTTGGTGAGGAAGTTACGGCCGATGATCATCGGCTCGATTTCCGGGTGATTCACGTTGGCGGGAATCACCGCGCGGCCACGGGCCACCTCGTCACGGACGAATTCCGGGGTGATCTCGGCGGGAATCGAGGCGCCGAAACTCTGCCCGGGATGCTGATCGGTGGGCAGGCCCGCGTCGCGGTGCTCACGCAGCTTCTGATTTTCCCGGATGGCGATGTATTCCATCTCCGGGGTGACGATACCCTGGCGGGCATAGTGCATCTGCGACAGGTTGCGGCCGGCCTTGGCGCGGCGCGGTGCGCGAATATGCGGGAAGCGCAGCCCCTCGGTGGCCAGGTCACGGGCGCGCCGGCGGCCGTATTCGCTGGTCAGGCCGTCCAGCTGCTCGCTGTCGCCGCGCTCCTCGATCCAGGCGGCGCGCACCGGCTCCAGGCCCTTGCGGATATCAATCTTCGCATCCGGGTCGGTATAGGGACCGGAGGTATCGTAAACCGCCAGGGGCGGGTTATCCTCGAACTTGCCGCCGGCCAGGGGCGTCGGATGTTGACGGATTTCACGCATCGGGACGCGGATGTCCTGCCGGCTGCCGGTCACATAAATTTTTCTTGAACCGGCGATGGGTTGGCAGGCTTCATCAATGGCGTTGGATACGGCGTGACGTTGCTCGTCTGGCACGGTCGGCCTCCAGGCAGTGGTGTAAGTGGGGAGGAAGGCGCCGCCGGTCGTTAAGGCCAGCATGACACTGGCCCAACACGGGCTGGGCGAACGCCAACACTATACGCCAGCGCCTCAAAGTCGAACAACCGCACCCGTGTGACCGGAACCGGTAGGCAACAGGAGTGTCAATCCCTTTTACTTGCCATTACCATACTGGCCAGTTCACCTTTAAAAAAACCGTTACCAACCATGGACAATGCAATGAAGCGGAGCCCGATAACGCCCCTGAGTCTGCTGCTGGCCACCCTGGCCGCGGGCGGCGCCCAGGCCGCGGACCTCACCAATGTCGCCAACGCCGCCTGGGATTACGACGGTACCTGGCGCGCCGACCGCCAGACCTGGGAAGCGGATCAGGAAACGCTGGTACAGGGGCGGGCCGCGCTGCTGCCGACCATCGATGCCAGCCACCGCCATTCGGAAATCAACCAAACCTACGAATCGACGGGTGACCTGGAGATAGACGGTAGATCCCGTTCCACCTCGGTGACGCTAACGCAACCGCTGTTCCGCCTGGATGCCTTCTACGGCTACAAGGAAGCCAAGTCGCTGACCTCCGTAGCCCAGGCCGAGTTCTACCAGTCCCGCCAGGATTTCGTGCTGCGCGTGGCGCAGGGCTACTTCGGCGTGCTGCGCGCCTGGGACACCCTGGTGTCCGCCCAGGCCGAGGAGAAGGCGATCAGCCGGCAGCTGGAACAATCCCAGGAACGTTTCGATGTGGGCCTGGTGGCCAGCACCGATGTGGAAGAAGCGCGCGCCGCCTACGACCTGGCCCGGGTGAACCTGATCGTCGCCGAGCAGGAATTCGATATCGCCCGCGACCAGTTAGAAACACTCACTGGTCGTAAATGGGAGACGCTGGCGGAGTTGCGCGACGATCTGCCGATGGAGGGGCCGCAACCGTCAAAAATGAACGCCTGGATCGATAAGGCCGCGTACCAGAATCCGCAGATTCTCGCCGCCCGCTACAGCGCCAAAGCAGCGGGTTTTACGGCCGACCGACAACTGGGGGCCATGCTTCCAAAGGTTCAGTTGTTCGCTGAGTATCAACACAACCACAATACCGATCCAAGCGTCTCGGGGGGCGACCCCGGCAATCAACTCACGCAATTCTACTCGACGCAACCGGACACTAATTCAAAGACTATCGGCATTGAAGTAACCGTGCCGCTGTTCCGCGGTGGCGGCCTCAACAGCCAGCGCAAGCAGGCGGCCCTGCTCGCCGACGCCGCCGGCCAGCGGTACCAGCAGACGATCCGCGACATCAGCCAGCAGGCGCGCACCTTCTACCGCACCGTGGAAGCGGACGCCCTGCGCGTGGAAGCGCGCCGCCAGGCGATCCGCTCCACCCGCTCCGCCCTGGAAGCGACCCAGTCCGGCTACGAGGTGGGCACCCGCAACGTGGTCGACGTGCTCAACGCCCAGCAGGCGCTGTACGCCGCCCAGCGGGACTACGCCAACGCCCGCTACGACTACATCCTGGACACCCTGACGCTGAAGTCCGCCGCCGGCGAACTGGACGTGGAGGATCTGGTGGCGGTGAACGACTGGCTGTCCGGCCAGGAAACCCTGGACCTCTACAACCCGGACCTGGAAGGCCAGAGCGAAGCGCAGATGTTCAGCCCGCGCTGAAGCGCGCCCCGATTGGCGGCCACCACCCCGGCGGCCGCTTCCCCCCGACGCCGGCGCTCGCCGGCGTCGTCGTACAGGGCGGCCAGCGCCGCCGCCAACGGCTGTTCCCCCTCGACCACGGTGAGCCCGCCGGCCTCGTCCAGCAGGGCGGCGATGGCGGTGAAATTGTGCAGATGGGGCCCGGTCAGCACCGGCAGGCCCCAGGCCGCCGGCTCCAGCAGATTGTGCCCGCCTACCGGCACCAGGGAACCGCCCACGAAAGCCAGGTCCGCGGCGCCGAACAGCATCAGCAATTCGCCCATGGTGTCCGCCAGATACACCTGCACGCCCTGGTCAACCGGGTCCTGGCGGCTGCGCCGGGCCAGCCCGACGCCCTGCCGGCGAATCAGCCCGGCCACCTCGTCGAAGCGCTCCGGATGGCGCGGCACCAGGATCAGCAGGGCATCCGGGTGCGACTCGCGCAGCCGCCGGTGCGCCTCCAGCACCTTCTCGTCCTCGCCGGGATGGGTGCTGGCGGCGATCCACACCGGCCGCGTGCCCCAGGGCGCGCGCAGGTCAGCGGCCTGGCGCCGCACGTCGTCGGTGAGGCTGAGGTCGAACTTGATGCTGCCGTTGACCCGCACCTGGTCCGGGCTGGCGCCCAGCGCCTGGAAGCGGCGCGCTTCCGCCTCGGTCTGCACCGCCAGCACCTCGAAACGCGCCAGCATCGGCTGTACCAGACGCGGCAGGCGGGCGTAGCCGCGAAAGCTTTTCTCCGAGAGCCGGCCGTTCATCAGCAACAGGCGCGCGCCATGGGCGCGGGCGGCGGCGCACAGGTTGGGCCACAGCTCGGTTTCCAGAATCACCACCAGGCGCGGGTCGAAGGCACGCAGGAAGCGGCGGTAGGCGGTGGGCAGCTCCCAGGGGCAGTAAACGTGGGTGACCCGGTCGCCGAACAGGGCACGCACCCGTTCGGAGCCGGTGGGCGTGGTGGTGGTCACCACCAGCGGCGTGTCCGGAAATTCCGCCAGCAACGCCTCGATCAACGGCGCCGCCGCCAGGGTTTCGCCCACCGACACCGCGTGAATCCAAACACTGCCGGAAAGGGTGCCGGGGCGGTAACCCAGCGCCAACCGCTCGCGCCAGCGTTGCCGGTAGGCCGGCGCGCGGCGACCGCGCCACCACAGGCGCAGGAACAGGGCGGGCAGCAACAGGTACCAGAGCAGGGTGTACAGCGAGCGCATGAAGAATCCTTGGGAGAACGCCTGCACGCAAACACGCAACACGCTTGCACGCGCCGCGGCAAGACGGTGGGCGGGCGTGCAAGCGTGTTGCGTGCGAGCGTCTTTCCCGTCCTATGCTAGCATAGCCGCGCGTTGAACCGAGGTGGCCCCATGACTGATTCCTCCCGGGCTCCGGCCCTGACCCCGGACATTCTGATTTTCGGCGGCGGCATCGCCGGCCTGTGGCTGATCAACCGCCTGCGGGCGCGCGGCTTCCAATGCCTGCTGCTGGAAACCGACACCCTGGGCGGCGCCCAGACCCTGGCCAGCCAGGGCATCATCCACGGCGGCCTGAAGTACGCCCTGGGCGGCGGCTTGTCCAGCGAGTCCGAGGCCATTGCCGGTATGCCGGATCGCTGGCGGGCGGCCATCGCCGGCCGGGACAGCGTCGACCTGAGCGGGCTGCGCGTTCTGGCCGACACCCAGAACCTGTGGTCCACCGGCTCGGTGGCCAGCCGCATGACCAGCTTCTTCGCCAGCAAGATGCTGCGCGGCCGTATCGAGAAGCTGAAGCGCGACCAGTTTCCCTCGGCCCTGGCCGACCCGCGCTTCAAGGGTCAGGTGTACCGCCTGGACGATCTGGTGGTGGACACGGAAAGCCTGCTGCGGGTGCTGGTAACGCCGGTCCGTGACCAGCTGCTGCGGTTCGACCCGTCCCGGGACCGGCTGCACTGGGGCGACACCGGCCTGGAGGCCGCCGAGATCAACGGCGTGCGTATTCAACCCCGGCTGACCATCCTGGCCGCCGGCGAGGGCAACGCCGGGTTGCTCGCCGACGCCCAGAAGGCGCGCCTGTTCCCCCGCGAGTCGGCCCAGAGCCGGCCGCTGAAAATGGTGCTGGTGAAGCACCGCCTGGGCCACCGCCTGTACGCCCACTGCATCGGCGCCAGCAACAAACCGCGCCTGACCGTCACCACCCACGACCTGCCGGACGGCGATCTGGTCTGGTATCTGGGCGGCGACCTGGCGGAGCGTGGCGTGGACCGCACCGACGCGGAGCAGATCGCCGCCGCCCGGGCGGAACTGGACACCCTGTTCCCGTGGCTGGATTTCGGCGACGCCCGCTTCGCGGTGATGGACGTGGCCCGCGCCGAGCCCCGCCAGCAGAGCCTGGCCAAACCGGACAACGCCTATGCCCGCCGCGACCAGGACCTGATCATCACCTGGCCCACCAAACTGACCCTGGCCCCGGACCTGGGCGACCGGGTGGACGCCCTGGTGGACCAGCACGGCCTGACGCCCGGCGCGCCCCTGGGGGAACTGCCCGACGCCCTGCCCCGCGCCGCCGCCGGCCAGCCCCACTGGTACCGCTGCTTCGGAGAACACTGATGGGCTTTCTGCGCGCGCTCGGCGACACCGGCCTGACGGTCAGTGCCCTGGGCCTGGGCACGGTGAAAATCGGTCGCGACCAGGGCGTCAAATACCCGGACGCCTTCACCATTCCCGACGACGACGCCGTGCGCCACCTGCTGGCCCGCGCCCGCGACCTGGGCGTCAACCTGATCGACACCGCCCCGGCCTACGGCCGCAGCGAGGAGCGGCTGGGCCAGTTGCTCAGCCACCGCGACCACTGGGTGATCGTCACCAAGGTGGGCGAGGAATTCGAACACGGCGAAAGCCGCTTCGACTTTACCCCGGAACACACCCGCGCCTCGGTGGAACGCAGCCTGCGCCGCCTGCGCACCGATTACCTGGACGTGGTGCTGGTGCACTCCGACGGCAACGACCTGGCGGTGCTGCGTCAGGGCACCCTGGAGGTGCTCGACGATCTCAAGCGGGAAGGCAAAATCCGCGCCACCGGCGTCTCCACCAAAACCGTGCAAGGCGGCCTGGAAACCCTGCGCCGCGCCGACATCGCCATGGTCACCTACAACCTGGCGCAACAGGACGAGAAGCCGGTGATCGACTACGCCGCCGAACAGGGCAAGGGCATTCTGATCAAGAAGGCCTTCGCCAGCGGCCACCTGCCCGCCGACCACCCGGATCCGGTGCAGGCCAGCCTCGACCGGGTGCTCGGCACCCCCGGCGTAGGCGCGGTGATCGCCGGCACCGTCAACCCCCGTCACCTGGAAGAAAACGTCGCCAAGGCCCGCCGCGCCTGCGATGAACCATAAAAAAGCCCCTCCGAAGAGGGGCCGAGTCTCGCCAAACATCACCGTTATCCGATGTCCCGAGCCTGACGAGCAAACCACACGATCATGCTCTCCCGATAAACCGTGTCAGAGTCCCTCCGGCCGGCCCTGGTCGGGCAGGGTGTAATCGCACACGCCATCGGGGAACACGGCGTTGAGCCGGTTCACCTGGTCCGAGGTGGGCGTCCAGTTGCCGTAGGTGCCGTCTTCCAGGGCCACGGACACCGGCTTGAGACCGCACTTGAAGACGTCGCCGTGGGTGGGCGCGCCGGCCACGATCCGTGAGGTGGAATAGATCGGGAAGTGGGCGGTGCAGGCGCCTTCCGCGTCATCGTTCAGGGCGCCGTTCCAAACGTCATCGCCCCGGGCGATCACGGTGCCGTCGGTTTCGAAGCAGGCGTCCACCGCCAGCTCCGGCTTGTTGGCGGCCACGCCGGCGGACGGGTTGGCGCGCAGGTTGGCCATCCAGTCATCGATCACTTCCAGAGCCAGGGGCACGGCGCTGTAGTCTTCCTCGGGCCGGGCGTCGGCGAACCAGATCACCTGGTTGTCGGCGTTGCCGGCGAATTCCTCCATGCGCTGGCGCACCACGAAGGACTGGTGCACGTTGTGCATGTCCAGCTCGTGCTCCAGGTAGGGCCGGTAATCAATGATCGGAATGTCCGCCTTGCCACGGAACACCATGCCGGAATCGTAGGCGCCGTTCATGGCCTCCAGGTCGCCCTCGGTGCGCGGCGCCGGCTGGGTGCCGTCCGGGCTCAGGGTCATGTTGCGGCTGCTCCAGGGATCGAAGATGGACGGGTCGTTCAACGCATCCTGCGGACTGGCTCCCAGGAACGGAAAGGCTGCTTCCTGAACCATGTCCTTCTGCTCCTTCCAGCCGCCCACCTGTTCGTTGAGCGCCAGAAATTCTTCTTCGGTGATATTGCCGTCAAGCAGTGCCTGCAGGCCGTACTGCACACCCACGTTATCGAACAGGGTGTTCGGATAGCCGTCGCCGTCCACCCCGTAGATGTTGCGCAGGTCGTCGTAGTGGCTCCAGTTCACCGTGGCCATCAGACCGGGCGGTTGCATCTGATCCTGATTGTCCGCCTGGCCGAAGTAAGGGTTCATGGTCAGGGGCGTGAGGCCGCGCCAGGATTCCACGCACTCGGTGGAACCCGGCGCGCCGCCGTAGCCGAGTTGCTGCTTTAACGGATAGAGCTGGTCTTCCACATCATCTTCGGCGTTGAGGCCCACCAGCCAGGTGCGGTTCTTGGTGACGGCCCACTTGGGGTTGTCCTTGTCGGTGTCGTCCATGTAGTACTCGAGCAGTTCGCAGTCACCGATATGGATGGTCTGGGTGACCATGTCCGGATAGCTCTGCACCGGAATCCCCGCATCGATCAGGCCGGGATGGTTCTGGGCGTAGACGTACTGCTGGATGGCGCCGCCGGAGGCGCCCAGGCCCACGGTGTAGAGCGGCTCGCCGTACTCTTCCACGAACCGTTCCTTGACCATCAGCGCGGTCTCGCCGCCCACCTGCATGTTGTAGTGCTCGCTCATGCGGGTGCCGGTGGAATAGATGATGGCGTAGCCCTGGCCGAGCACGTCCGGCTGCAGGGCGCGGCGTTTGTAGTCCATGCTGCCCTGGGTGTGACCGATGCCGACGCCGCCCTGGAAGCGGTACATCAGGCGGCCGTTCCACAGGCCGGTGTCCAGGGAACCGGCTTCCTCGCCGGCGTCGGCGAGCATGGCGATGGAATAGATAAAGCGGTTGATGGTGCCCCGCTCCCAGCGCACCACGAAGTCCACCACGCGGCCGTCCGACAGAGTGGTGGTGGCCATGTCCGCCGGGCGCGAGCCGCCCGCCGGCAGCGGCTGATACTCGCCGCCGGTGGTGCGGTACCAGTATTCGGTGTAGGGCTCGATGCCGCAGTCGCGGCTCAGGCCGATCTGCTGATCGTTGTCGTCATAAACCGGGAAACCCTCGTCGCCGTCGGTGTCCACCAGCGGCTGCTTGCCCAGCTCCGAGACCGTGGTGCAGACGAACGGATACTGGTGCGGGCCGGAGAACATGGGGCCCGCCACCGGATAATTGGTCAGCGTCAGCCGCTGCAGGGTGCCGTGGTCCGGGTGCCAGACGGTGAGCGTGTTCTCGCCTTCCCGCAGACCGTGAATCATTCCTTCCACACCCTGGTCGCCGGCCTGGAAGTCCGTGGTGTCCAGGTCCTCGCCGTTGAGCCGCAGGCGCGCCCGCGCCAGCACGTCGGCATTGCCGCGCACCGCCACCCGGGCATCGCCGCCACTGACCCACTGGGGTTCGCTGGACACCACCCGTAGCCCCACGGAGGGGGCCGGATCGGAGGAATCGGAATCGCCACCGCAGGCGGTGACCAGACAGGCGGCCGCCAACGCGAGCGCGCTGCCCGTTACGCGTACTGACATGATGCTCTCCTCGATATTGTTGTTATCGCCGGGCGTGGCCCGGTCGCCCATTCAAGGTAGAAGCGACGGCGGCGGTAAAACAGATACAGTTTTCGGGAAGTGGCTGGAACAGTGGCGGGAGTGTCTTAGGGCCTGTTCACCCTACGGCGGGACAAAGAAGCCTAAGCCTCCCGCCGGGGCCCTGCCGCCGCCAGTTCGGCGGCGGTTTCCCCGAGCCAGCGCAGCGCCCGACGCACTGGCGGGGTGAGCGGGCTGCCGGCGTTCAGGCGAAGATAATCGGCGTGCTTGCCGTCCAGGGAGAACACCCCGCCGGGGAACACGTGGACGCCGCGGGCGGCGGCGCGCTGGAACAGCGCCACGGTATCCACGCCGCCGGGCAGGCGCACCCACAGCACGCAGCCGCCGGTGGGCCGGGTCAGCCGGGTGCCGGGCGGGAAACAACGCCGCACTTCCTTGGCCATGGCGTTCACCTGGTCGTGCAGCCGCTCGCGCAGTTCACGCAAATGCTGGGCGTAGAAACCGCTTTCCAGCAGCCGGCCCATGGCGATCTGCGAGATCGAGGTGGAAGTGATGGTGCTCAGTTGCTTGAGCTCCCGGAAGCGCTTCTGGAACCGGCCCGCCGCCGCCCAGCCGATGCGCAGGCCCGGCATCAGGCTTTTCGAGAACGAGCTGCAGTAGAGCACCAGCCCGGCCCGGTCGAAGGCCTTGGCCGGCGCCGCCGCCTCCTCGCCGTAGACGGTGTCGCCCCAAACGTCGTTCTCGATCAGCGGCACCTGGTAGCGCTCCGACAGGGCCACCAGCGCCGCCTTGCGTTCCAGGCTCATGGTGAAGCCCAGCGGGTTCTGGGCGTTGGGCGACACCAGGCAGGCCGCCACGCCGCCGCGCCGGAACACCTGCTCCAGGGCACTCAGGCTGATGCCGTGGCGGGCGTGGGTGGGCACCTCCACCACCTTGCGCTGGTGGGTTTCCAACAGCAGCAGGGCGCCGTAATAGGTGGGCGACTCCACCGCCACCGTGTCGCCGGGCCGGCTGACGCTGCGCAGGGCCAGGGACAGGGCCTCCATGGCGCCGCTGGTGACGATGATGTCCTCGGCGGTGACCGGCACCGGGTAGGACAGGCTGCGCCGGGCCAGATGGTGGGTGAACAGCGGGCAGCCATTCGGGTGCATGTAGTCCCAGGCTTCCAGGGCATGGTGGCGGGTGACATCGCGGAGCGTGGCCATGACCCGGTCCACCGGCAACACCTCCGGCCCGGGCAGCGCGATGCCCAGCCGCACCATGGCCGGGTCGGCGTGCAATTCCATGTACTGCAGCACCTGCTCGCTGAGCGACACTTCCACCGGCAGCAGCGGGTAACGGGAACCGTCCGGCTCGGGAATGTCGTGCACGTCGGAGCTGCGCACGTAGACGCCGGACTGCGGGCGGATATCCAGGTAGCCTTCCGCCTCCAGGTGGCGGTAGCTCTGCATCACCGTGTTCACGCTGACCTTGAACAGCGCGCTCATGCGCCGCACCGAAGGCAGCTTCTGGCCCACGGCGAAGGTGCCGGCACCGATCTGCTCAAGCAGCCGCCGGCTGATGCGTTCGTAGAGAAACCGGTCGTCGATCACCGGCGTCACCTTTCGTTGTTATAGGAATCGTGGCTTCATTCTGCCTCAGGCACCGGGGTTTGTAACCGCGCCGTCACCGGCGCCTTTGTATTTCCGGCGGCCGCCCCGATATTGCATACTGTGCGCCCGATTCCCGGCGCACCGGCGCGGCAACGACGGCGAGGCAATGATCGACTGGACAGACATCGACACCGTGCTGCTGGACATGGACGGCACCCTGCTGGATCTGGCGTTCGACAACTGGTTCTGGCAGCGCCACGTGCCCGAGCAATACGCCCTCAGCCGGGGGCTGGAGTACGCCGAGGCGGAGCGCGTGCTGCAGGACTGGATCGCCAGCCATCTGGGTACCCTCAACTGGTACTGCCTGGATTTCTGGACCCGGGAGCTGAACCTGAACATCGCCGCCCTGAAGCGGGCCGCGGCGGACCGCATCGCGGTGCGGCCCGGGGCCGAGACCTTTCTCGGCGCGCTGCGTGACGGCCCCCGCCAAGTGATCATGGTGACCAACGCGCACCGCCAGGCGCTGGAGCTGAAACTGGAGCGCACCGGTATCGATCGCTATTTCGACGCCCTGGTGTCCAGCCACGACTACGGCCACCCCAAGGAAGCCCAGGATTTCTGGCACCGGCTGCGCGAGCGGCATCCGTTCGACCCGGCCCGGGCGCTGTTGGTGGACGATTCGCTGCCGGTGCTGCATTCCGGCCGGCTGTACGGCCTCGGCCATCTGGCCAGCATTCTGCAGCCGGACTCCAGCCTGCCGGCGCGGACCCACACCGATCCGTTCCCGGCCATCGATGATTTTCTGCGGGTGCTGCCGTGAGCGACGGCACCCGCATCGATTCCTGGCTGTGGGCGGCGCGCTTCTTCAAAACCCGCAGCCTGGCCAAGCAGGCCATCGAAGGCGGCAAGGTGCAGGTGGACGGCGCCAAGGCCAAGCCCAGCAAGACGGTGCAGCCCGGCACCGTGCTCGACATCCGCAAGGGCGACCAGCTGTGGACGGTGGTGGTGGAGGGGCTCAGCAACCGGCGCGGCCCGGCCAGCGCCGCCGAACAGCTTTACCGGGAAACCGAGGACAGCCTGGCGGCGCGCCAGCAGGGCGCCGAGCAGCGCCGGCTGGCGCGCATCGCCGCCCCGGTGCCCGACCACAAACCCAGCAAGAAGGAGCGCCGCGACCTGGCGCGCTTTCGACGTGACCACGAAGGTGATCTGTGAGCGACACACACGCGGCCGACCAAAAACAACGTTTCCTGTTCCCCGACACCGATGTGCGCGGCGAGTTGGTGCGCCTGGATCGCAGCCTGACGGCGATTCTCGGCGCCCACGACTACCCCATGGCGGTGCAGGGCCTGGTGGGCGAGGCGGTGGCCGCCGTGGCGCTGCTGGCCGGCACCCTCAAGTTCCGCGGCCGGCTGAGCCTGCAGGCCCAGGGGCGCGGGCCGGTCTCCCTGCTGCTGGCCGAATGCACCCATGACGGCCAGTTGCGTGCCCTGGCCCGCCACGACGAACGGGCCGGCGATCGGGTCGCCATGGGCGACCTGCTCGGCGACGGCACCATGGTGATCACCATCAGCCCGGAGGGCGGACGCCAGTACCAGGGCATCGTGCCCCTGGAAGGCGACACCCTGGCCCGCTGCCTGGAGGCCTATTTCCGTCAGTCCGAACAGCTGCCCACGCGCCTGTGGCTGGCGGCCGGCAATGGCCGCGCCGCCGGCATGCTGCTGCAACGTCTGCCGGACCGGGCCGCCGACGCCGCCCACAACGCCGAGCGCTGGCAGCACCTGGAAACCCTGGCGGACACCCTGCGCATGGAAGAGCTGCTGGATCTGGACACGGAAACCGTGCTGCGCCGGCTGTTCCACGAGACCCCGCCGCGGCTGCCGGAACCCCAGGCCATGCGGTTTGGCTGCACCTGCTCCCGGGAGCGCACCCGCAACGCCCTGCTGTCGCTGGGCGCCGGCGAGATCCGCCAGTTGCTCGACGAGGACGGCGAGGCCACCCTGACCTGCGATTTCTGCCTGTCCCGCCAGCATTTCGACGCCGTGGACCTGGCCGAACTGGTCCGCGAGGCGGAGGCCGGCTGAGGCGATCGGCACGGCGCGGCGCCGCCGTCGCCAGAGAGCCGCTTTTCTGTCATAATCGCGCGCCTGTCAGCGTAGCCAGAGAGTGCTCCGTCAAGGTGCCAAGCCCAGGAATAATCATGACCGATCCTATGACCTATAACGATCTCAGCCCGGCCCAGCTCGTCGAGCTGGCCGTTCAGCGCAAAGAAGGCCAACTGTCCGACACCGGAGCCCTGGTGGTGGAAACCGGCCACCGCACCGGCCGTTCCCCCATGGACCGCTTTATCGTCGACGAGCCCAGCACCAGTGAGCACATTCACTGGGGCCCCGTGAACCGCCCCTTCCCGGCGGACAAATTCGACGCGCTCTGGGATCGTGTGGCCGCCTTCGTGAGCGAGGACGACACCTTCGTCTCCCATCTGCACGTGGGTGCCGATACCGATCATTACCTGGCGGTGAAAGTCACCGCGCAGACCGCCTGGCACAATCTGTTCGCCAACGTCCTGTTCATCCGCCCGGAGAAGTACAACCCGCGCGGCAAGGAAGAGTGGCAGATCCTGCACGCGGTGAACTTCCAGTGTGATCCGGAGCGCGACGGCACCAATTCCGACGGCACCGTGATCTTCAACTTCGCCCAGCGCAAGATTCTGATCGCCGGCATGCGTTACGCCGGTGAGATGAAGAAAGCCATGTTCGCGGCGCAGAACTTCCTGCTGCCGGAGAAGGACGTGCTGCCCATGCACTGCTCCTCCAACGTGGGCGAGAACGGCGATGTGGCCCTGTTCTTCGGCCTGTCCGGCACCGGCAAGACCACCCTGTCCGCCGATCCGGAGCGTTACCTGATCGGTGACGACGAGCACGGCTGGGGCAAGGACGTGGTGTTCAACATCGAAGGCGGCTGCTACGCCAAGTGCATCGACCTGAGCCAGAAAAACGAGCCGATCATCTGGGACGCGATCCGCTTCGGCGCGGTGCTGGAAAACGTGATCCTCAATGAGGAAACCCGGGTTCCGGACTACACCGACGTGTCGCTGACCGAGAACACCCGCGCCGCCTACCCGCTGGAAAACGTGGAAAAGCGCGTGATCGAGAACCGCGCCGGCGAGCCCAAGCACGTGATCTTCCTAACCTGCGACCTGACCGGCGTGCTGCCGCCGGTATCGCGGCTCACCCACGAAGGCGCCGCCTACCACTTCCTGAGCGGCTACACCGCGCTGGTCGGCTCCACCGAAGTGGGCGCCGGCAAGGGCATCAAGAGCACCTTCTCCACCTGCTTCGGCGCGCCGTTCTTCCCGCGCCGCGCCGGCGAGTACGCCGAGCTGCTGATCAAGCGGGTCAAGGAATTCGGTTCCAAGGTGTACCTGGTCAACACCGGCTGGACCGGCGGCCCCTACGGTGAGGGCGAGCGTTTCAGCATCCCCACCACCCGCTCCGTGATCGACGCCATCCTCAGCGGCGAGCTGGATGAGGCCGAGACCGAGCACCTGGACATCATCAACCTGGACGTGCCCAAGCAGGTACCGGGCGTGGACAGCAAATTGCTGATGCCGAAGAACACCTGGGCCAGCCCGGAGAACTACGAGCAGGGCGCCCGCGATCTCGCCAAGCAGTTCCAGAACAATTTCGCGGAGAAGTACTCGGACGTTTCCGACGACATCCGCGCCGCCGGCCCGCAGGCCTGATCCCCGGCCCGTGACCACGAAAAAGCCCGCCACCCCGGCGGGCTTTTTCGTGGTGCCGGGCGGACCGGTCGGTCAAATCACGCAAAACCGGCCGCCCCGCGATTTCAAGCTTTCCCCCCACGGCGTTAGACTGGCCGCCGTGACGCAAGGAGTCCGTTGATGAGCAAACCCAAGATAGTCGTGGTCGGCGGTGGCGCCGGCGGCCTGCCGCTGGTCACCCAACTGGGCCGCAAGCTCGGCAAGTACGGCCGCGCCGACATCACCCTGGTGGACACCAGCAGCGTGCACGTCTGGAAGCCGCGCTTCCACGAAGTGGCCACCGGCGCCATCGACGCCGACCTGGACGCGGTGGATTACCGCGCCCATGCGCGCCTCAACCATTACCGGTTCGAACCGGGCAGCATGATCCGCGTGGACAAGGAAGCGCGTACCATCACCCTGGCGGCGATCACCGACCAGGACGGCGAGCCGGTGCTGCCGGAGCGCGACCTGGCCTACGATTACCTGGTCATCGCGGTGGGCTCCCAGAGCAACGACTTCGGCACCCCGGGGGTCCGCGAACACTGCCTGTTCATGGACACCCGCGCCCAGGCGGAACGCTTCCGCGAGCGCTTCATGAACACCTGCCTGCAGGCCAATTACCGCAACGATCCGGTGTCCGTGGCGATCGTCGGCGGCGGCGCCACCGGCGTGGAGCTGGCGGCGGAAATTCACCACGCGGTGGCCATGCTCAAGCTGTACGGCCACGAGCATCTGGATCGCAAGCAGCTCAAGGTCACGGTAGTGGAAGCCTTGCCGCGCATCTTGCCGGCGCTCTCCGAGCGGGTCTCCGCCGCCGCCCAGGAACGCCTGGAAAGTCTTGGCGTCAGCGTGCGCACCGGCGTGATGGTGGCCGAAGCCAAGGAGCACGCCCTGCTCACCAAGGACGACGACACCATCGACGCGGACCTGATGGTGTGGGCCGCCGGCGTCAAGGCGCCGGAATTTCTCGGCAAACTGGAAGGCTTCCAGCTCAACAAGATCAACCAGATCGAGGTGGAGCCCACCCTGCTGGCCAAGGGCAACGACCGGGTGTTCGTGATCGGCGATTGCGCCTTCTTCAAGCCGGAAGGCGCCGACAAGCCGATTCCGCCCCGCGCCCAGTCCGCCCAGCAAATGGCGCACCACACCGCCAAGAATCTGCAGCGCCTGTTGATGGACCGGGACCCGAAGCCGTTCGAATATCGCGACCACGGTTCACTGGTGTCGCTGTCCAACTACAGCTCCGTGGGCATGCTCATGGGCAACCTGAAAGGCGGCAACTTTTTCGTCGAGGGCTGGCTGGCGCGCATCATGTACGTGGGCCTCTACCGCATGCATCAGGCGGCGCTGTACGGCTGGCCGCGCACCTTGATCCTGCTGGCCGTGGGCCGGTTCAGCAAACTGGTGCGGCCGAGACTGAAACTGCACTGAACACCTGACGCTTTTCTTATAAGACGATGGGAGGGACCCCATGGCCGTTTTCACCGGCTGGCTGTTGATTCTGATCGGGCTGGCGCTGGGCGCCGGTGGCGCCTGGCTGCTGTGGCTGGGCGGCAGCGCCTATTACCTGGTGGCGGCCCTGGGCTTCGTTCTCACCGGCGCCCTGATGGTGGCCCGCCGCCCGGGGGCGCTGTGGATCTATGCCCTGCTGATCCTCGGCACCGGCGCCTGGTCGGTGTGGGAGGTGGGCCTGGACTTCTGGGCCCTGCTGCCCCGTGGGGCGGTGATCGTCGCCCTGGGTGTGTGGCTGCTGCTGCCTTTTATCAACCGTGGCCTGAGCGGCACCGGCGGCCAGCCTTGGACGCTCACCGCCGGCCCGCTGGCGGTGACGGTGGTGCTGGCCGCCGCCCTGGCGGCGCTGTCCTGGCAACGGGATCCCCATGACCTGAGCGGCGCCCTGCCCGACGTCCGCGCCCCGGCGCCACACGGCGACATCGAGGACGACGATTGGCACGCCTACGGCCGCACCGGCCTGGGCCAGCGCTACTCGCCGCTGGACCGGATCACCCCGGACAACGTGGGCGCGCTCAAAAAGTTGTGGACCTACCACACCGGCGACGTACGCGGCGACGGCGACCCCACCGAGACCACCTATGAAGTAACGCCCCTGAAGGTCGACGACACTCTCTATCTGTGCACGCCCCACCACTGGGTGATCGCCCTGGACGCGGACACCGGCGAGGAGCGTTGGAAGTACGACCCGGACATCGACAAGGACATCAGCCGCCAGCACCAGACCTGCCGCGGCCTGTCCTACTTCCCCGGCCACCGCGCCGACGACGGGCTGGAAAGCGGCGGCGACCAGGCGCTGGCCGCCTCCGGCGCCGGCCTGGAGGAACGCCCGGACACGGCGGAAGACCGCCACTGCCGGCGCCGCCTGTTCCTGCCCACCGCGGACGCGCGGCTGATCGCCCTGGACCCGGACGACGGCCGGCTCTGCCGGGATTTCGGCGACGACGGCGCCGTGGACCTGTGGGCCAACATGCCCCACCGGCAGGACGGCTTCTATTATTCCACTTCGCCGCCGGTGGTCACCGAGGACCGGGTGATCGTGGGCGGCGCGGTGAACGACAATGTGTCCACCACCGAGCCGTCCGGGGTGATCCGCGCCTACGACGTGGACAGCGGCGAGCTGCTGTGGAACTGGGACCCGGGCAACCCGGACCACACCGCGCCCATCGCCGAGGGGGAGACCTACAGCACCAGCACCCCGAACAGCTGGTCGGTGGCCAGCGTGGACGAGGACCTGGGGCTGGTGTACGTGCCCATGGGCAATGAGGTACCGGATCAATGGGGCAAGGACCGGGATCCATGGGGATCGCGATTCTCCTCCTCCATCGTCGCCCTGGAGCTGGCCACCGGCCAGGTGCGCTGGGTGTTCCAGACCGTGCACAACGACCTCTGGGACATGGACGTGCCGGCCCAGCCCGGCCTCGTCGATCTGACCACCGACGGCGGCACCGTGCCGGCCCTGGTGGCCGCCACCAAGCAAGGCGATGTCTATGTGCTGGACCGGCGTACCGGCGAACCGGTGGTGCCGGTGGAGGAACGGCCGGCGCCCGCCAGCCTGGGCCACCAGCCGGTGGCGGCGACCCAGCCCGCCTCGGCGCTGAGCCTCAACCCGCCGCCGCTGCGCGGGCGCGACATGTGGGGCGCCACCCTGTTCGATCAGCTGGCCTGCCGCATCCAGTTTCACCGTCTCGAATACCAGGGCCGTTATACCCCGCCCTCGGAGCGCGGCAGCCTGATTTACCCGGGCAACTTCGGGGTCTTCAACTGGGGCGGTCTGGCGGTGGATCCGCGCCGCCAGGTGGCCTTCGCCACGCCGTCCTATCTGGCCTTCGTGTCCACCCTGGTGCCCCGGGACGACGCCACCACCGACTATGTGTCCGACGGCAAGCCCGGGCTCGGTGAAAACTACGGCGCGCCCTACGCGGTGACCCTGAAGCCGTTCCTGTCGCCGCTGGGGCTGCCCTGCCAGCGGCCACCCTGGGGTTATGTGGCCGGCCTGGATCTGGTCAGCGGCAAGGTGGTCTGGCGGCACCGCAACGGCACGGTGCGCGACCTGGCGCCGGTGCCGCTGCCGTTCAAGATGGGCGTGCCGGACCTGGGCGGTCCGATCCTCACCGCCGGCGGCGTGGCCTTTATGAGCGGCAGCCTGGACAACTATGTGCGCGCCTACGACCTGACCGGCGGCGAACTGCTCTGGGAAGACCGCTTGCCCGCCGGCGGCCAGGCCACGCCCATGACCTATGGCGATTCCCAGGGCCGCCAGCGTCTGCTGGTGGTGGCCGGCGGCCACGGCTCCCTGGGCACCCGGGCCGGGGACGCGATCATCGTCTACGGGCTGCCCGAATAGCGGCGGTGCGCGCCCGGCCCGGAGACAGTGGGCCCCGGCGCCCGCTACACTCGTTGCTCATTCGAGACGGACGGTGGCTATGAAGGACTTTCTGCTGCGTGCCTATCGCCTGGTCAGGGACGCGGTGCGTTACTGGCTCGACGCCAACGCCATCAGCTACGCCGGGGCCCTGGCGTTTTTCACCCTGTTCTCGATCGCCCCGGTGGTGATTCTGGCGGTGCAGGTGATCGGCCTGGTGATGAGCACCGACGCGGCGATGGCGCAGATCATGACGCAACTGCACGATACCGTGGGCCCGGAGGCCGCGCAGACGGTGCGCGAGGCGGTGGAACGCAGCCGCCTGGACGACAGCGGCATTCTGCCCACGCTGATCGGCATCGGCGCCATGCTGGTGGGCGCCACCACCGTGTTCGCGCAGATGCAGCGCTCGCTGAACAACATCTGGGACATCGCGCCCAAACCCTCCCGCAATACCATTCTGGCGCTGGTGAAAAGC
The DNA here is from genome assembly GCA_022449455.1 of Alcanivorax sp. Taxonomy (GTDB): domain Bacteria; phylum Pseudomonadota; class Gammaproteobacteria; order Pseudomonadales; family Alcanivoracaceae; genus Alloalcanivorax. The sequence goes on from JAKUPL010000024.1 coordinate 63,649, forward strand.
CGGCTGATGTCGCTGACCGTGGTGCTGTCCATCGGCTTCGTGCTGCTGGTGTCTCTGTTTCTGAGCGTGATGGTGCAGACCCTGATGGTGTTCGCCCGCGACTGGCTGCCGATCCCCGGCGGCCTGGTGGTGGCCCTGGAAACCCTGGTGTCGGTGGCGGTGGTCACCGCCCTGTTCGCCACCATCTTCAAGGTGCTGCCGGACGCGGTACTGCGCTGGCGGGACGTGCGCCTGGGCGCCTTAATCACCGCGCTGCTGTTCATCTTCGGGCGTTTCCTGATCGCTTTTTATCTGTCCCACACCGCCACCGCCTCCACCTACGGGGCCGCCGGCTCCCTGGTGCTGCTGTTGCTGTGGGTATACTACTCGTCGCTGATCCTGCTGTTCGGCGCCGCCATCACGCGCGCCTGGACCGAGGCCAACGGCGTCCATATCCGACCCAGCTCCGCCGCCGTGCGGGTGCAGAAGCAGGTGCTGGAAGACAAGCACGGCGAGCGGTTCTGATTTCAAAAAACAATCAACGGGGGAGCCCCATGAGTTCGACCTTGCCACGCGACACATCCCTGAAAGACCGGGTCATTCTGATCACCGGCGCCGGTGCTGGCATTGGCCGCGCCACCGCCGAGCTGCTGGCCGCCGAGGGCGCCCGGCTGATGCTCGGCGACATCGACGGGGCGGCGGCGGACTTCGCCGCCGAAACCCTCCGCGCCACCGGGGCGGAAGCCCGCGCCTGTACGCTGGACGTGACCCGCGACGCCCAGGTGGCGGCGGCGGTGGCGGCCACCCTGGACGCTTACGGGCGCCTGGACGGCGCTTTCAACAACGCCGGCATCGAAGAAGAAAACGACAAGATCGCGGAGGTGGACGAAGCGCTGTTCGACCGCGTCATGGCGATCAACGTCAAGGGCGTGTGGCTGTGCATGAAGCATCAAATCGCCGCCATGGCCGCCCACGGCGGCAGCATCGTCAACACCGCCTCGGTGGCCGGCCTGGTGGGCGCGCCGCGCCGGGCCGCCTACGCCGGCAGCAAGCACGCGGTGGTGGGCATGACCAAGAGCGTGGCCGCCGAGTACGCGCGCGAGAAGATTCGCGTCAATACGGTCTGCCCCGGCATCATCCGCACCGCCATGATGGAGCGCGCCATCGAACAGGCGGCCCGTGCCGGCTACGCCAGCGAGGAGAAGCAGCGCCATTTCCACGCCGCCATGCACCCCCTGGGCCGGGTCGGCGAAGCTGATGAAGTGGCCCAGGCGGTGCGCTGGCTGCTGTCCGACGCGTCCTCCTTCGTCACCGGCCATCAGCTGGCGGTGGACGGCGGCCTGACCGCCCTTTGATGTTTTTATCGTTGTTTTTTCGGGAGAGTTTTGAATGCTGACACTGCACGGTTTCGACGCCAGCAACTACGTGAACATGGTCAAATTCGCCCTGCTCGAAAAGGGTATCCCCTTCGAACAGGCCACCCTGTACCCGGCCCAGGAAGAACCGGTGCTGGCGCTGAGCCCGATGGGCAAGGTGCCGGTGCTGCAGACCGAAGAGGGCTACCTGTCCGAAGCCAGCGTGATTCTGGAATACCTGGACGACCAGGGCCAGGGGCCGGCCCTGTACCCGACGGACCCGTTCCAGCGGGCCCGCGTGAAGCAGCTGGCGAAGATGGTGGAGCTGTATCTGGAGCTGCCGGCCCGGCGTTGTTACGCGGAGGTGTTTTTCGGCGGCCAGGTCAGCGAGGAAACCAAGACCCAGACCCGCGAAGCGCTGCTCAAGGGCATCCGCGCCCTGCGCCGCAGTGCGTCGTTTTCGCCCTATCTGGCCGGCGACCGGCTGAGCGCGGCGGACGTGGTGTTCCTGTACAGCGCCGACCTGGCCCAGGCGGTGGCCGGCAAGCTGTTCGGCCTGGATCTGCTGGCCGAGGCCCCGGGCAGCGCCGAGCTGCTGGAACGGCTGGGCCAGCGGGACAGCGCCCAACGGGTGGCCGCCGACCGCGACGCGGCCATGGCCAAGTTCCTCAAGTACGCGCGCGGCGGCAAGTAGACCACCGCCTTCACGGCGCCTCGGCGGCGTGGCATGCTCAATGGCTGTTTATCCAGCCTCCGGAGTTCGCCATGCCGCCCCGTTTCCGCTCCCCCTCACTCGCCCTGTTCGCCGTGCTGATGGCCGGCTGCGCCGGGGCGGACGCTCCGCTGACACCCCAGGAACGCACCGGGCTCACGGCCACGCCGGTGGTGGAGGGGCTGAACCAGCCCTGGTCCCTGGCGATGCTGTCCGACAGCGAATGGCTGATCAGCGAACGCGGCGGCGACCTGCGCCGGGTGGTGCAGGGTAAATTGCGGGACACGCCGGTGAGCGGCGTGCCGGCGGTGGTGGCCAAGGGCCAGGGCGGCCTGTTCGACGTGCTGCCCCACCCCCGGTTCGCCGACAACCGTCAGCTCTACCTGAGCTACGCCAAGGCTTGCGGCGACGGCGGCGCCACCACCGCGGTGGGCCGTGGCGTGTACCGCGACGGTGAACTGGTGGACTTCCAGGATCTGTTCGTGGCGGAGAGCGCCTGCACCGACACCGCCAAGCATTTCGGCGGGCGCATCGTCATCGACGACGACGGCTACCTGTTCCTGACCGTGGGCGACCGGGGCCAGCGGGAGCGCGCTCAGGACAACAGTGAACACGGCGGCAGCGTGCTGCGGCTGCACGACGATGGCCGCGTGCCCGAGGACAACCCGCTGGTGGGCGACGCCGATGCCCAGCCGGAAATCTGGAGCTGGGGCCACCGCAATCCCCAGGGCCTGGCCCTGCACCCGGACAGCGGCGAGCCCTGGCTCAACGAGCACGGCCCCCGGGGCGGCGACGAAATCAACCGGATCGAAGCCGGCGTCAACTACGGCTGGCCGGTGATCACCTACGGTCGCGAGTACTACGGGCCGTCCATCGGCGAAGAGAAGAAAGACGGCTACGCCCAGCCGCTGCACCACTGGACCCCGTCCATCGCGCCCTCCGGCATGGTGTTCGTGACCAGCGAGCGCTACCCGGACTGGCGCGGCGACGTGCTGTCCGGCGCCCTCAAACTCACCCACCTGAACCGGGTGCGCTTCGAGGACACCCGGGCGGTGGAAGAACTGCGCTACCTGACGGACCGTGGCGACCGCATCCGCGATGTGCGCCAGGGCCCGGACGGTCATCTTTACCTGCTCACCGACAGCCCGGACGGCGCGCTGCTGCGGCTGACGCCGGAGCAGCGCGGCTGACCCACCGCTAGCGCTGCGCGGAGGAGTAATCCAGCCAGGTGCCCTCCACGGAGCGCTGCCCCACGCCTTTGCGGCTGTAATCACAGACCCCGTCGGGGAAAATCGTGTTGAGACGGTCCCACTGACCGCCATCGAAGAACACCTCGCCGTAGTCGAAACCGTCGGTGGGCCGCAGCTCGCATTTGATGATGTCGTCGACCACGGGACCGCCGGCGGCGATTCTCGGCGTCGGCGTTTTCGGGTAAAGGCCGTTGCAGACCCCGTCCCCGTCGAAGGTGGCCACTTCGTTGACGCGCTCGCCATTGTCCACCCGCCAGCAGGCATCCACCGCCGTGGCGGGCTTGTGGGCCACCACCTTGGCGGCGCTGAGCGGCGCCGGGTCGGCCACCAGCGCGTCCAGCCATTGGCGCATCAGATCAAACTGCTGCCGGGATACCTGCTCGCTGAGTTCGGACAACGCCTCCTGCTGCTCTTGCCCGAAGCCTCTGAGCACCGCCAGCTCCGGTCGCGGGAACAGCCAGATCACCTGATTGTCGGCGTTGCCGTTCTCACGGATCAGCTTTTCGCGGATCTGGATGTCGTTGTAGATGGTATGGATATCGCCGGCGGGCTCGGCGTAGAAGCGGCGGTGAAAGATCGGCACGGTGGCCAGGCCGCCACCGCCGCTGCCCACGCGGCCCCGTGCATAGGCGAGCGCCAGCGCTTGCGAGCCGGCCACGGTGCGCTCGGCGGCCAGGTTGCCGTCGGCATCGAAGCCGCCCACGCCTTCGTTCACATCGAGAAATTCATCCACGGAAATGTCGCTGGCGCGCAGCGCCTCCAGACCGTACTGAACGCCCACGTTGTCGAGTGGCCGCCGCACGATGCCGGTATCCGGATCGATGCCCAGCGTATTGATATTGATGTCGTAAATGGAACAGCGCACGCCGTCCGGGTTGGTGACCGGATCATAAACCAGGCTGGCGTTCTGCAGACCGCAGGCCGGCGACGCTGAACCGTCGTCGGCCAGGATCGCGTCGCCGTTGCCGAAGTCCCAGTTTCTGCAGGTGCCGGGCAGATGACCTTCGAACGCCTGGCGGGTGGCGTCGTCCGCCGGATGGGCGGTGAAATAGCGATTCAGCAGCCGGCAATCGGAGACCGCCTGGGCGGTGCCGAACACATCCGGGAAGGCGGCGCCGGGCAGCAGACCGTCCAGCAGGCCCGGGTAGTTCTGCGCGATCAGCATTTGCTGGATGGCGCCGCCGGAGCCGCCCAGGCCGACCATCCACAGGGGCACGCCGTACCCTTCGATAAAGCGCTCCTTGACCATCATCATGGTCTCGGCGGCGACCACGTCGTTGACGTTCACCTTGTTCACATTGAGCGTGGAAATGATGTAGCCGTAGCCGCTGGCGATGGCGGTCCTGGCGGCGCTGTCCTTGAACACCTCGCCGAAATCGTTATCGCCCTGGTTGTATTGCGCGGCGGTGGACTCCCCGAGCCGGAACACCAGCCGGCCATTCCAGGCGCCGTCGTTCCAGGCGCCCTCGGCGGTCGGGTCCTCCAACACCGCGATGCGGTAAATGGAGCGGTTCAGGGTGCCGGATTCCACCCGCACGATGTAGGGCACGGTGTCGCCCTCCAGCGTGGTGGTGGTGGCCAAATCCGACGGGCGCGGGCCGTAGGGATCGGTCAACGCCAGGCGCTCCCCGGCCTGATTGAAGTAGAAGTAGTCCACCCGCCTTTCCACCGAGCAATCCCCGTCCAGCGGCGCGCCCAGGTCGGATTCCACCGTGCGGCACTCGAACGGCATCAGGTGCGGCCCGGAGAATACCGGACCGGCGGCGGGATGGTTGACCACATCCACGGTCGCGCGTCGTGCGTCGCCGTTCACCGTGGTCGCCTCCACTTCCACCCGGGCGGGGCCCAGGGGCAGGCCCGAGATGACGCCGGACAGATCGCCGTCGCGCGCCTGCAGGTCGAGGCTCTCCGGCAGCTCGGCGCCGTCCACCCGCACCCGCACCGCCGGCCGCAGCGACTCGCCGGCGTGCAGCCGCACGCGCATGTCACCGCCGGTCACCCGGCCCGGGTCACTGGACAGCACCGACAGGGTCAGCGCCGGCGGTGCCTCGCCGCCGTCATCGTGATCACTACCACCGCCACAGGCCAGCAACAACAAACCCAGCGTGGCGATCACGGCACCTTTGAGCCCGTCTCCGGAGCGATCGAATCTCTCGCTTTTTGTTTTCATAGTGCCTCTTGTCGTTTTGTTGTAATACGTGATGGCCGCGCCTTCGGGCCCCGCCGGCGGCACGGACTCAACCGACCGGCCACTTCGAGGCTAGGCCGATCAAAACGGAGCAGACAGGCACAGATCGGGAAAAATCACTGAAACAGCGGTGAACAACCCGCGGAGTGAGACGGCCGCCGGCGGCGCGGCCCGCGGGCGCGGTGAGCCGGATGCGGTCGACCGGATGCGGTCAGCCGGATGCCAGCGCGCCCTCCACCACCTCCGCCAGGGCGGCCACGCCCTGGTCGATGGCGTCGCCGTCGATCACCCCGAAGCCGAGCAGCAGCCCGTCCAGGGACGGCGCGGCGGCGTGGAACGGGGCCAGGGGGTTGGCGCGGATGCCGGCGGTGGCCAGCCGCGCCGGCAGGTCCGGGACCGGCGCCGGGAATCGCAGGGCCACGTGGATGCCGGCCACCTGGGGCAGCGGCGTCCACAGCTCGGGGCGGGCCGCCAGGGCGTCACCCAAGCGGCGGCGCCGGACCGTGTAGAGCCGCTGCATGCGCCGCAGGTGGCGGGCGAAATCGCCGTCGATCATCAGCCGCGCCAGCGCCCGCTGGGTCACCAGCGGCGGGTAGCCGTCGCTGAACGCCCGCGCCCCCGGCAAGGCCGGAGCCAGCCCCGGCGGCATCACCAGATAACCGAGCCGCAGATCCGCGTGCAGCACCTTGGAGAACGACCCCAGGTAGGCCACCCGCCCTTCCCGGTCCAGGCTCTTCAAGGCATCCAGGGGGCGCCCCTCGAAGCGGAATTCGCCGTCGTAGTCGTCCTCCACCACCAGGGCATCGTGGCGGCGGGCGAACGCCAGCAGCGCCAGCCGCCGCGCCAGGCTCATGGGCATGCCGAGGGGAAACTGGTGAGAGGGGGTCACGTAGACCACGCTGGCGTCGGTGGGCAGCGCGTCCACGCACAGCCCCTGCTCGTCCACCGGCACTGGCACCACCCGGGCGCCACGGGCCTTAAACACCGCCCGGGCCGGCGGGTAGCCGGGCTCTTCCACGGCCACCGTGTCTCCGGGGGCCACCCGCACCCGGGCCAGCAGATCCAGCCCCTGCTGGGCGCCCTGGGTGATCAGCAGGGCATCGCTGTCGCAGGCCAGGCCGCGGCTGTAGCCCAGGTACCGGGCAATCGCCAGCCGCAGCGGCGCCTCGCCGCGCGGGTCGCCGTAGAAGCCGATGTCCCGGGACGCCTCGCGCAGCGCCGCCATCATGGCCCGGCGCCAGGCCGCCCAGGGCAGCAGGGCCCGGTCGGTGACGCCGCCGGGAAAGTTGTGCCGGCCCGGGGCCAGCCGGCCGCCCCAGGGC
>JAKUPL010000025.1 GCA_022449455.1 Alcanivorax sp.
CGCCGCCGCCGACATCAGCCGGGCGGTGCGCGAACGGGTGGCCGACGCTCTGCTGCGCGGCGCCGGCGCCGCCCTGCCCCCCGGCGAGGCCAGCACCGCCCTGCTGGAGCAGGCTCAGGCGGTGGGCCGCTACCACGCCGGCTTCGCGGTGCAGCGGCGGGTGGCGAGCCTGGCCACGGTGCTGTTCCTGGTGGCCGCCTTCAGCGTGGACTGGATCGTGGGCCTGATCTTCCTGTGCACCGCCCCGCTGATCCCGGTGTTCATGATGCTGGTGGGCACCGGCGCCCAGCGCGCCGCCGACCGGCAGCTGGACAGCCTGCGTTTTCTCGGCGGCTACTTTCTTGATCGGCTGCGCGGCGTGCTCACGCTGCGCGCCTTCGCCCGCGAGGAGGCCGAGCGGCGCGCGGTGGACACCGTCAACGGCGAATACCGCCGGCACACCATGAAGGTGCTGCGCATCGCCTTTCTCACCTCGGCGGTGCTGGAACTGTTCGCCGCCCTGTCGGTGGCGCTGGTGGCTCTGTATGTGGGCCTGCATCTGCTCAAGCTGGTCGCCTTCGGCCCGGGCCCGGCGCTGACCTTCGGTACCGGCCTGTGGCTGCTGTTGCTGGCGCCGGAGTTCTATCAGCCCCTGCGACAGCTGGCCGCCGGCTACCACGACCGGGCCGCCGCCCGCGCCGCCGCCGAGGTGCTGGCGCCGCTGCTGGCGGCCGGCGGCCAGACCGGCGACGGGCCGGTGGCAACGGCGGCAACGGCGGCGATGGCCACCGATGCCGGCCCGCCACCGGCGCTGACCCTGGACGCGCTGAGCTTCCGCTTTGCCGATGACCAGCCGGCGCTGTTCGAGCAACTGTCCGCCACCCTGCCCGCCGGCGGCTGCCTGCTGCTGCGCGGCGACAGCGGCACCGGCAAAAGCACCCTGCTGCGGCTGATCGCCGGCCTGCTGGCGCCGCAACAGGGCGCCGTGCTCCATGACGGCCGCCCGGCGCCGCTGCTCACCGAGCACACCGGGCGGCTGGCCTGGGCCGGCCAGCACCCCTGGTTCGTGCACGGCACGGTGGCGGAGAACCTGCGGCTGGTGGCGCCGGAGGCGGACGACGCCGACCTGGAGGCGGTATTGGCGGAATGCGGCCTCACCGCCCTGCCCGCCGGTCTGGCCACGGCTCTGGACGAGAACGGCGGCGGCCTGTCCGGCGGCCAGGGCCGGCGGCTGGCCCTGGCGCGGGCCCTGCTCAGCCCGGCGCCGCTGCTGCTGCTGGACGAACCCACGGCGGAACTGGATCCGGCCTCGGAGGCCCGGCTGGTGGACGCCCTGGCGGCGCGCAAGGGTACCCGCACCCTGGTGATCGCCACCCATTCCCCGGCCCTGGCGCCGCTGGCGGACCACAGCCTGTGGCTGAGCGCCGAGCCGGCCCCGGGGGAAAAGGAAGAGACGACGCCGCGCCACTGGGAGGCGCCCGCCCATGACTGATTGCCAAGCGACCACCGGCGCCTGGCTGCGCCGGCAATTCCGGGGCCAGGGCCGGCGGCTGACCCGGGCGGTGCTGCTGGCCACGGTCACCGCGCTGGCGGCCATGGCCCTGCTCGGCCTGTCCGGCTGGTTCATCAGCGCCGCCGCCCTGGCCGGCCTGGCCGCCGGCGGGCCGGCGGTGGCCTTCAACCTGCTGGCGCCCAGCGCCGGCATCCGCGCCCTGGCGGTGGGCCGCACCGTGTCCCGCTATTTCGAGCGGCTGGTCAGCCACGACGCCACCTTCCACGTGATGCAGCGCCTGCGCACCCGGCTGTTCGCGGCGATCCTGCCGCGCGTGCCGGGGCCGCTGTCGTCGCTGAGCGGCGGCCATCTGCTGGAACGCCTGCTGGGCGACGTGGAACGGCTGGAGAACGCCTGGCTGGGTCAGGCCCAGCCCACCCTGGTGGCGGCGGTCACCGCCCTGGCCCTGCTGCTGGCCGCGCTGGCGGTGGCCGGCGCCGGGGCGGCGGCGCTGCTGCTGGCCGGCTTCCTGGTGATGGCCGTCTTGCTGCGCGGTCTGGCCAACGCCTCCGCCGAACCGCTGGCGCAGCGGGCGGCCTGGCGGGAGCGGCTGCGCGGCGATCTGGTGCAGGCGCTCAACGGCCTGCCGGACGTGCTCGCCTATGGTCTGCGGCCGACCCTGCTGGCCGGCTGGCGCCCGCGACTGGCGGCGCTGGCCGGGCTGGAGCACCGGCTGGCCTGGCGACAGGCGCTCACCCAGAGCCTGATCCAGAGCCTGATGCAGGCCCTGTCGGTGGGCGTGCTGCTGCTGTTGATCGGCGCGGTGGGCGACGGCACGGTGAGCGCGCCGCTGGCCCTGGGCCTGATGCTGATGGTGCTGGCCGCCGCCGAGGTCACCCTGCCCCTGGCCGCCGCCTGGCAGGGCTGGCCGGACACCCGCACGGCGGTGACCCGGCTGGACGCGCTGATGAGTACGCCGCTGCCCCGCGCCGCCGCCGAGGGCCACGCCGAACCGGTGGCCGACGGCCGCCTGACGGTGCGCGATCTGAGCTTCGCCTGGCCCGGGCAGGCGCCGCTGTTCGCCCGGCTGAGCTTTGACGTGGAGGCCGGTTCGCCCCTGGCGGTGGTGGGCCCCAGCGGCGCCGGCAAGTCCACCCTGTTGCATTGCCTGATGGGGCTGCAAAGGGCCGACAGCGGCGAGATCCGCTTCGGCGGCGTGGCCCAGGGGCAGGCGGACGCGGACGCCTGGCGGCGGAGCTTTGCCCTGATGCTGCAACAGCAGCAGCTGTTCACCGGCAGTCTGCGCGACAATCTGCGCCTGGCCCGCCCGGACGCGGACGACGACCGGCTCTGGCTGGCCCTGGAACAGGCGCGGCTGGCCGACACGGTGCGCCGGCGCGGCGGCCTGGACCTGTGGATCGGGCCCGCCGGCCTGCACCTGTCCGGCGGCCAGGGCCGGCGCCTGGCCCTGGCCCGGGTGCTGCTGCGCGACAGCCCGGTGGTGCTGCTCGACGAGCCGTTCACCGGCCTGGAGCCGGCCACCGCCGACGCCCTGTTCGAGACCCTGCAACGTGAACTGGCGGAGCGGGTGCTGGTCATGGTCACCCACGACCCGCGCCAGGCGGAGCGCCTGCCGGAGACGTTGACGCTGACGCCCGCGCCCTGACATCTCTGTTGGAGCGGCTTTCGTCCCGATCAAGGCCTGGCGGGAGCCGCCCTGCCGGGCTATCGCGGCTAAAGCCGCGCCTACGGGGGTTGGGGTTATCGCGGTTGAAGCGGGGTGCCGCCCAGCGGCTCCCACCGGGGTGGGGCTAGCCGAGCCAGGAGGCCGGGTGGTGGCGCACCGCCACCCCTACCATGTAGGCGAATACCGCCATCGCCAGCAGCGCGAAGGCCGCGCGGGTGGTGGCGGAACGGCCGCGTTTGATGGCCACCGTGCCCAGGCCGATATAGACAAGCAGCGCCACCAGCTTGGCCGCCAGCCAGGGGGTCTGCTGGGGCCAGACGCGCAGCATTACCATCAGCGTCACGCCACAGGCCAGCAGCCCGGTGTCGATCACATGGGGCAGCACCCGCACCCAGGGCCGGCGCAAACCCGGCCCATCGCGCACCGACCACCAGGCGCGGATCGTGAACAAGGTGATGCTGGCGGCCGCCAGAGTCACGTGCAGGTGTTTGATCAGGGTGTACACGGCGGTGTTTCCTTAGTAAGCTCGGCCCATTATCAGGAGAATTCAATGCACGGTATCACGTCACAGCGCCTGCTTCCCGGCACCCGGCCTTCGGCCCGGGGCGCGTTGGCGTGTGCCGTTGTCTTCTTCTTCGGGTATTGGTTTAGCCGCTCGCGCGCCTGACCGTACCCGGCAGGCGCGCCCGACCCGGGCCGCCGCCGAAGAAGTCCGAAAAACCCCCGGTTGGCTGCCCACCGGGGGTTTTTTTATGGAAAAAGGAACAAGGATATGAACGCCAGTCTTGCCGCCGTCCGCGACGCCTCGGACCTGCCGTCGTCGCCCCGCCGCGCCCAGCCGCTGCCCTCCCCGGCCGCCCTGCGCGAGGCGCTGCCGCTGTCCGGAGCCACCGCCGCGCGCATCCAACAACAGCGCGATCAGGTGCGCGCCATCCTGCGCGGCGACGACCCGCGCCTGCTGGTGGTCGCCGGGCCCTGCTCGCTGCACGACGCGGACGCGGCCCTGGAGTACGGCCGCCGGCTGCGTGACCTGGCCGTGGCCACCGAGGACCGGCTGCTGCTGGTGATGCGCGCCTACGTGGAGAAACCGCGCACCACGGTGGGCTGGAAGGGGCTGCTCTATGACCCGCATCTGGACGGCCGCGGCGACCTGGCCGAGGGCCTGCGCCGCTCACGCCGGCTGCTGCTGGACCTGGCGGAACTGGGTCTGCCCCTGGCCAGCGAACTGCTCAGCCCGCTGGCGGCGGACTACCTGGCGGACACCCTGAGCTGGGCGGCGATCGGCGCGCGCACCACGGAATCCCAGATTCACCGGGAAATGGTCAGCGGCCTGGATCTGCCCGTGGGCTTCAAGAACGGCACCGACGGCGAACTGGGCGCGGCCCGGGACGCCATGGGCGCCGCCGCCCACCCCCACGCCCATCTGGGCATCGACGATCACGGCCACCCGGCGCTGATCCAGACCGCCGGCAATTCGGACACCCATCTGGTACTGCGCGGCGGCCGGCGCGGCCCCAACTACGACGCGGACAGCGTGGCCGCCGCCCGCCGGGCGCTGGAAGCCGCCGGGCTCAATCCGCGCCTGATGGTGGACTGCAGCCACGCCAACAGCGGCAAGGATCCGGCCCGGCAGCCCCGGGTGCTGGAGGACATTCTCGCCCAACGGCGGGGCGGCGACCGCACCGTGGCCGGGGTGATGCTGGAGAGCCACCTGCGCGGTGGCAACCAGCCGCTGACCGGGGAACTGGCCTACGGCGTCTCGATCACCGACGCCTGCCTGGGCTGGGACGACACCGAGGCCTGTCTGCGCGCGCTGGCCGCCGCCGGCGCCTGAGGCAGCACGAACACCGCCATCTCCCGGCGCAGGGTGTCCGCCTGGCCCTCCAGGCGGGCGGCGGCGCCGGCGGCGTCGGCCACCAGCCCCACATTGGCCTGGGTGACCCGATCCATCTCCAGCACCGCCTGACTGGCCTGACCGATGCCCTGGGTCTGCTCGCCGGACGCCACCCGGATCGCCGCCATGATGCCGGTGACCTGATCCACCGCCTCGAGCATTTCGCTCATGGTGGCCCCCGCCTGATCGACCCGCTCCCCGCCGCGCTCAATGTGGCGCACCGTATCCCCCACCAGCTCGGTGATTTCCTTGGCCAGGGCGGCGGTGTTCTGCGACAGCGCGCGCACCTCGCCGGCGACCACCGCGAAGCCCCGGCCGTGCTGGCCGGCGCGGGCGGCTTCCACCGCCGCGTTGATGGCCAGCAGGTCGGTCTGGAAGGCAATGCCCTCGATGCGGTCGGTGATGCCCCGGATGCGCTCCGCGCCCTGGCGGATCTCGTCCATGGTGGTGACCACCTCGCGCACCGCCTCGCCGCCCCGGTGGGCCACCCGGCTGGCGCCCTGGGACAGTTCGTCGGCGCGGCGCGCGTGCTCGTCGTTGTTGGCCACGGTGGCGGTGAGTTCTTCCATGCTGGCCGAGGTCTGCTCCAGGGCGGCGGCCAGCTGCTCGAAGCGGGCCGACAGGCCACCGTTACCGGCGGCGATGTGGCGGGCGCCGTCCAGGATGGTGTCACTGCTGGCGCGCACCTGGCCGACGATGGCCGCCAGGTTGTCGCGCATCCGTCCCAGGCCGTTGTAGAGCTGGCCGATTTCGTTGCCGCCCCGGCGCTCCACCGGCTCGGACAGGTCGCCGGCGGCCAGACGCTCGCAGTGGGCCGCCACCCGCCGCAGGGGCTGGATCACGTTGACGGTGATGCCCCACAGCACCACCGCCACCAGCACCAGGGAGGCCAACAGCACGCCGGCCAACACCGTATCCAGCCGGTCCGCCATGGTTTCGAAGTCGGCCACCCGCCCGTCCAGGGCCGTGCGCGACGCGGACAGCACCTGGTCGGCGGCCTGCTCGGCCTGGCCGGGGGACAGGGCCCGGGTTTCCCGCAGCAGGGTCTCGTAGGCGTCGCGCAGGGTGTCGGTGCGCTGTTGGTGCGCCCGGTCCAGGGCGCGGAAGGCGTCCCGGTTGTGATGATTGGCATAGCCACTGACCGCGCCGATCACTAGCAGCATGGCGGCAAAGGCGGCCAGCACCAGGCTCCAGCTGGTTTTTACGGTCAGATCGTCCAATCTTTTCAAGGCCTGCATGCGCGTCTCCCCCTTCGGTTTTCTGGCCACCGGCGCAGGCTAGCGCGACGGCGCGCAAAAAACCGGGGAATCAGCGGTTTTATTGTTGTAAATCAAGGAATTGAGAGAGGATCCGGGGGACGGAAAAGCGGCGCGCAGACCGGTAAGAACCATCGGCCGCGGCGCCGGAATCTTTAGCGTTTTTTTGGCGGAAAGAGATCGCGGCTGAAGCCGCTCCTACACGCTCATTGTAGGAGCGGCCTCAGCCACCATGGCTCAGCGGCACCCCCCGGCGTTGGTGTAGTCCCCGTCCACCACGGTGTTGATCCACTGGTCGAGCAGCGCGGCGGCCTCGTCGTGGGCGATGCTGCGCGCGATGGGCGGCATCATCCGCTGAGGGTCGTGCTCGGCGGCCAGCCGGCAGGACACGATGGACTCGGCGCTGTTGCCGGGCACCACCACGTACTGGCGGCCGCAGGAACCGCCGCCGGTGGCGGTGGGCTTCTTGCAGATGCCGTAGCCGGCGTCCACCTCGCGGAAGTGGTCCAGGTAGTAGCCGGTGTTGGAGGCGGCGCCCTTGTCGTTGTGGCAGTGCTGGCAGTTCACTTCCAGGTAGGCGCGCAGGCGCTGTTCCACGTCCGCCGGCGAGTTGGCGGTAAGGCCGCCGTCGCCGGGCAGGTTCCAGCGGGGCAGCCGCTCGATGTTGGTGGCCACGCCCTGGCCGTCCAGCGCCAGGTCCGGGGCGCCGGCCAGCAGCCCCTGGTCGATCCAGTACTGCAGCTGGTTGACGCGCGGGAAGCCGCCCTGACCGTCGCTGCCCATGAAGGCGCTTTCCGGCTGGTAGGCCCGGTTCAGGTTGCGCGGCTTGGGCCCGATGGGGGCGCTGCCGCCGGGGCGGTCGTCGTTGCCGTGGCAGGTGATGCACTGGTTGGCGTTGGGCACCGAATAGGCCTCGGTGTCGCCGCTCAGCAGCTGGCCGGTGTTGGCGTCCCGGTAGTGCCAGTGCACCGCCCGGCTGCCGCCGGCGGGGGTGAAGCGCGCCACCCTTTCGCCGTCCTGTTCCTCCCAGATATAGGGCAACCCGGCCCAGAACGCCTTGCCGCTCTGGCTGGTGCGCTTGATCAGCAGCCGGGTTTCCACCAGCTCCTCGGTGCCGTTGGCTTCGTCGGTGAAGGCGAAGGTTTTGGCGATCACCGTGCCCACCGGGAAGTCGATGGCGCCGTTGACGTTGTTGCCGTCCTGGCCGTCCCGGTACACCGCCGGCTCGCCGGGCGGAATAAAGGCGACCCGGTATTTGGTGGCGTAGTCGGAGAACAGTTTGGTATTGAGCACGAAGGGCACGCCGCCTTCGTGGGGCAGGCTGCGCGGATCTTGCGGATCGGCGAACAGGTTGTACTGATCCAGGCGCGGGCAATCCACTTCCAGGGCGGCGCGATTGATCTCGCCCTCCTCCACTTCCTGCTCGCACAGGTAGGCGATGTACTCCTCGCTGGTGGCCGGGTCGTAGTCGCCGCTGGGTTCGAACGGCGGGATCTCCACCCGGGGCAGCGGCGCCAGCACTTCCCCGAAGCGCGCCTGGCAGTCGTGGTCGGACAGATCGGTGTCGGACGGGAAGTTGAGCAGGCCCCCGATAATGTCCACCAGCCCGCCGGGGGTGAGAATGGACAGGTCCTGATCGAGCAGACCCATGACCAGTTCCAGGCCGTCGGTGCCGTGGAAGTTCAGATAAGGCGCGCTGTCGTCGGACAGTTCGTTATCGTGGAAGCAGGAGCCCCAGGTGGGCTGCTTGCGCTGGCCCTGGTCGTCGAATTTGTAGGCGTTGTAATGGCAGGCCGGGTTGGGGTGCTCATTGGTGTGGATCGGCTTGCCGTTCTCGTCCCGGGGCACCGGGTTGCCCTGGGCGTCCACGGGATAGGGGCAATCCGCGTCCAGGTCGTCGCGCAGGCCGTCCCAGATGATGTGCGCGCCCTTGCCCAGGTTGGCCAGGTTTTGCAGGCTGGACAGCAGCTCCGTGGGGTTGTTCAGGGTGGGCAGGTTCTTCAGGCCGATCAGGGTGGGCAGCACGCTCTCGATGTCGCCGGCCAGGGTCTTTTGCAGATCCGGCGGCGGCAGGTCGTAGCCGGAATTGCGCATCACGTTGTCGTGGATGTGCAGCCCCTCGGTGTAAGGGTCCAGCTTTTTGTCGGCGGTGTTGCCGGGGCCGTCGATCAGCTCGTAGCTGATGTAGAGCAAGGCGGCGGTGCTGTGGTCCTCGAACACATTGTCGTAGACCTCGATGTTGTCGTAGCCCAGGGTGATGAAGCCGACGCCGCGGGGCACCACCGACACCAGGCCACTGTGGGCGAAGTTGTAGGTGTTGTTGTTGCGCGCCAGGTTGTTGACCATCACCGAGGTGTCGCCGTATTGGGTGATGTTTTCCAGGTCGTAGATCAGGAAGCCGCCGGTGTTGCACTCGGCCACGTTGTCGTCGTACTCGCCGCCCTGCACGTTCTCGATCTCGAAGCCCATGACGTTGTAGGCGGCGCGGCTGTCACGAATGATGGCGGTGCTGGTCTGCCCCACGTAGATGCCGGCGTCGGAGGCGCCGATGGACTCCGAGCCCTCCACCAGAATGTTTTCCGACTCCACCGGATAGATGCCGTAGCGGCCGCTGTCGGAGCTGGGCACGTAGTCCGGCGCCGGGTCGCCCTCGTTGAACGGCGGCGCGGTGCAGGCCACCTGCAGACGCTGACCGTAGTTGGCGGCGGTGATCGGCCCGCCGCCGCCGGACCAGATGGCGCGCACGTTGCGCAGGGTGCCCCATTTCACGCCCTTGAGTTTGAAGGCGTCGCCGGGGGAATCCAGGATGGTCAGGTCGCTGACGGTGATGCCGCGTACGTTGAGGGCTTCCAGGCCGGTGACGTTGACGCTGTCGCGGAACGACAGCACCGTCTTGTCCTTGCCGCAGCCCTTGATGGTCACGTCCTCGGTGGCCTGAACCAGCAGGCCCTCGTCCAGTTCAAAGAAGCCGCAGCCAAATTCCAGGGTGTCGCGGGGCTTGAGCTGGATCATCGCCTCCACCATCCGGCGCGTGGCGTCCGGGCCCGGCGTCACCTGGAAGGTGCGGCCCTCGCCGAACGGATCGGGGACTTCCTCTTCCGGCTGGTTGGGGCTGGGCGCGCCGTCGCCCCCCGCGCCGTCACCGCCGCCGGAGCCGCCACCCCCGCCGCCGCATCCCGTCATTACCAGGCCCGCCGCCAACAGCCAGGCGGCGAACGCTAACCGGCACCGTTCGCTGACCATGTTTACACCCTCTTGTCGTGTTATTGGCGGCCGTCGGGGCGGCGCGCCTTTTTTTGTGCCCTGCCGTCCATGGCGGTCACCCTTCGGGCCGTCGCTCGTGCGACGTCAAAAAACGCTCCCGGCGTTTTTTTTGTGCAGCAATTTTCGTCAAGCTATTGGTACGTTTGTACAATGGGCGGGCGTGAAGAGGTGTATGGATATTGTGAAGGAATGGTGAATCGCGGCGGGCGCCGCGATTCGGCGGTGTCCGGATCAGCCTTGGCGGCGCAGCACGAAGAAATAGGTCTGGCTGTCGCCCCGGGCATCCATGGCCCCCAGGACCGTGTCGTCGTCCACCTTGCGGAAATGGTCACAGATCGGCAGTTGGTCATAGATCATGGTGGCGGTGTCCTGCCCGCGATAGCGGACCGTCCTCAGGCGGGCCGCCGGCCTGTCGGCCTCCACCTCGGCCTGGTGTTCGCCGACCTTGCCGCGCAGCCCTTTGCGGGTAAGCCCGGTCACCTTGACCGGGTCGCCGGCGAACACCCCGGAGCCGTCACTGGTCAGGAACACCAGAGGGTCGACGGTCTCGGCGTCCTGGAAGCGCTTGCCGAACCAGCCGCTCGCTTCCAGCATGCCGTCGGTCACGTGGCCGGACGGGAAGCCCGCGCCCCGCCAGGTGCCGAGCATGTCCTCGGCGTTCATCGGCGGCAGCCCGTCGAAGATTTCAAACGCCTGCTGCTGCGTAACCTTGCCGGCGGCCAGTGCTTCTTGGAATGTCATGGTGCTGTCCTCGCTTAACGGTGTCGGTGAGAGGGTTTTCAATCGGGTAGCAATACCGGTTTCACCACCCGCCCGCTGGCCATGTCCTCGATGGCCTGGTTGATCTGGTCGAACGGGTAGGTGCGCACCAGGGTGTCGAAAGGAAAACGCCCCTCTTGATAGAGCCCGATCAGCCGCGGGATAAAGGTGCGCGGGTCGCTGTCGCCTTCGATCACGCCCTTGAGGGTTCGGCCCTGCAAGAGCGTCATCAGATTGATCCGGGCGCTGGCGCCCGTGGCGCCGACGCCCAGCAACGCACAGGTGCCGGTGGGCCGCAGAACGGCCACCGCCTGCTCCAGCAAGGTGGGCACGCCCACGCATTCCAGCGCATGGTGAACGCCGCCGGGCCTGATGCGCCGGATTTCCTCCACCACGTCGACCTCGGCGCCGTTCAGCGTATGGGTGGCACCGAGGCGCCGGGCGGTTTCCAGTTTGTCGTCGATCCGATCGACCACGATGATCGGGTCCGCCCCGGCCGCCTTCGCCGCCATGGTCGCCGCCAGGCCCACCGCGCCGGCGCCGAAGATCGCGATTCCCTCGCCCGCCCGCGCCTGGAGCGTGTTGAGCACCGCCCCGGCGCCGGTTTGAAAGCCGCAGCCCAGCGGCCCCAGTATTTCGATGGGCAGGGAGGCGTCCACCTTCACCGCGTTGTTCCGGTGGGCGATGGCATGGGTGGCGAAGGAGGACTGGTAGAAAAAGACGCCTTTCGCGCTCTCCCCGCCAATGCTCAGGGGCGAGGAGCCATCCAGGCGCCCGCCACTGGCGTTCGCCCGGGTAAACCGTTCGCAATAGGCGGGCTGCCCGGCTCCACAGGTGGCGCAGTGATGGCAGGCGAAATAGCTCAGTACCACGTGGTCGCCGGGCGCCAGGTCGGTGACGTCCTCGCCCACTTTCTCGACGATGCCGGCGCCCTCATGGCCGAGAACGCCGCCGTTGAAATAACCGGACGCCTTCATGACCAGATCCGTATGGCAGATGCCGACACCGCGAATCCGCACCCGTACTTCCTCGGCGCGGGGCTCTTCAAGCCGACCGGCGGAGAGAGAAAAAGGCCCTTCCGGGGAGGTGGCGACCGCCGCCGTAATATCGATCATGGCTTCAAGCTCCTTTGCGCCGAACGCATGTATGCAACCACATACAAAAGGCGAGTTCCACTGTTATTCACGCTGGTGGTAAGGTTGCGCCATGAAAAAGACCAGGGATCGGGCCGCCAGCACGCGGGCCCTGTTGGATGCCGGCATCAAGGCCTTTTCGGCCAAGGGGTATGACGCCGCCACCACGAAAGAGATCGCGCGGCTGGCCGGCCTCAATGAGCAGCTCATCACCCGTTATTTCGGCGGCAAGATGGGGCTGCTGGTGGCCGTGTACCGGGATCTGCTCGAACATCAGGAAGACGACCTGGCCTACGAGGCCTCGCCGCGCCAGGCCACCGTGCCCCTGGAAATCGCCCACTTCCTGGCCCACAAGAACCGCCATTTCAGAGCCACGGACAAGCTGATGACCATCATGCTGGTGCGTCTGCTTATCGACCAGGAAACGGCGGCCCGCTACGACCTGTCGTTCATGTACCGGATGTCCACCGTGCTGGCGAAAAGGCTTCGGGTTTTTCAGCGGGAAGGCCGGATCCGGCCGGATTGCGATACCTTGCAGGTGAGCGAAAGCATCATGGCCCAGGCCTTCGTGGACCTGTTCCTCACCCCGGCCATCGTCGGCCTGGACCCCGACAGGATAGCGGCGGATTGCGAGAAGATCGTGCGGATCACGTGTGAGGGGATTGTGCCGCCGGCGAGTTGATCGTGGATCGCGGTCGAACGACCGCTCCTACGGTTGGAAGGGGGCGGTGGGGGTCGATTCGGTCGCTTGGGCGCGCTTTGCGCGCCGAGAGGGAGGGATTGGCTCGCTTCGCTCGGGGCTTCGCCCCGTCACCGCCTTGCGGTGACGCCCCTCACGGCGCTTTGCGCCGTTCGGTCGAACCGGAGGGTTCCGAATCCCTCCCTCTCCGCCAGATACAAAAAAGCCCGGCTCAGGCCGGGCTTTTTTGTATCTGGCGGAGAGGGAGGGATTCGAACCCTCGATACGAGTAATACGTATGGTTCCTTAGCAGGGAACTGGTTTCAGCCACTCACCCACCTCTCCGGAACTCGGATCGTCATTTCATGGGAATGTCGATTCAGGCGCGCATGATACCAGCTTAGCTGGAAAATACAGCCCAAAAATCAACCATTCTCGCCGCCTTCGCCGGTTTTTTCGTGTTGAATGCGTTGGTAGATCTCTTCGCGGTGCACCGCCACTTCCTTTGGCGCGTTGACACCGATGCGTACCTGGTTGCCCTTGACGCCAAGAACGGTGACGGTGACTTCATCGCCAACCATCAACGTCTCGCCGACGCGGCGCGTAAGTATCAGCATGGAAAATCCCTCCTGGGTCCTTCAGGTTGTTCTGTGAGCGCAATTTCGCTCCCAAGACTAACGGACCGCTCTCAATGCATCCATCATACGGTACGGCCTACATGTCCGCGGGGGGCGAAAGCCGCATTATGCCGTAACCATTTAACAAAGTCTTCCCGCCGGGCGGGATGTCCGGCAGCACGGGACACGCCTTGACGGCGGCCCCGCTGCCGGTCCGTCTCAGGCCGCGGGCTGGTCCAGTTCGAAGGCCTGGTGCAGGGCGCGGACCGCCAGTTCCAGGTACTTCTCGGCGACCACCACGGACACCTTGATCTCGGACGTGGAGATCATGGTGATGTTGACGCCCTCGGCGGCCAGGGTTTCGAACATCTTGCTGGCCACGCCGGCGTGGGAGCGCATGCCCACGCCCACCAGGGAGATCTTGGCGATCTTGTCGTCGCTGATGATTTCCGGGTTGCCCAGTTCCTCGGCGGATTTCTTGAGGGCTTCCTTGGCTTTGGCGAAGTCGTTGCGGTGCACGGTGAAGGTGAAGTCGGTGGCGCCGTCGGCGCCCACGTTCTGCACGATCATGTCCACTTCAATGTTGGCGTCGCTGACCGGGCCGAGAATCTTGAAGGCGATGCCCGGGGTGTCCGGGGCGCCACGCACGGTGATCTTTGCTTCGTCACGGGTAAAAGCGATGCCAGAGATAACCGGCTTTTCCATATCCACCTCGTCGTCGACGGTAATGAGGGTGCCCGGACCCTCCTGAAAACTGGACAGTACGCGCAGCGGCACATTGTATTTGCCGGCGAACTCCACGGAACGGATCTGCAGCACCTTGGAACCCAGGCTGGCCATTTCCAGCATTTCCTCGAAGGTGATGCTGTCCAGACGGCGGGCGGTGTCCACTACCCGCGGGTCCGTGGTGTAGACCCCGTCCACGTCGGTATAGATCTGGCACTCATCCGCTTTCAGGGCGGCGGCCAGGGCCACCGCCGTGGTGTCGGAGCCGCCGCGGCCCAGGGTGGTGATGTTGTCGTCGTCGTCCACGCCCTGGAAACCGGCGACCACCACCACGCGACCGGCGTCCAGGTCGGCGCGCATCTTGCGATCGTTGATGTCCTCGATGCGGGCTTTGGAGTGGCTGTGGTCGGTGCGGATCGGCACTTGCCAGCCGGTGTAGGAGCGGGCGTCCACGTCGCGTTGCTGCAACGCCATGGAGAGCAGCGCGATGGTGACCTGCTCGCCGGTGGACACCAGCACGTCCATTTCACGGGTGCTGGGGCTGTCGGAAACCCCGTTGGCGAGTTCGATCAGACGGTTGGTTTCGCCGCTCATGGCGGAAACCACCACCACCACCTGATCCCCCCGCTCCCGGAAGCGCGCCACCCGTTCGGCGACGGCCTGGATGCGTTCGACGGTACCGACCGAGGTGCCGCCGTATTTCTGAACGATGAGTGCCATAGATGACTTTTTCTGCAAAAAGGGGCGCGAAAGGATAGCATTTTCGCGCCGGGGTTTCATGTGAAGGGCCGGATCGCGGCTGAAGCCGCTCCTACAGAGCAGGCTGCTGTAGGAGCGGCTTCAGCCGCGATCCGACTTTCAGAGCCGCTCTTCCACCCAGCCGTACACACCTTCCAACGCCGACGGCAGAGCCGCCGCGTCGGTGCCGCCGCCCTGGGCCATGTCCGGGCGTCCGCCGCCCTTGCCCCCGACCTGCTCGGCCACCCGTTTCATCAGGTCGCCGGCCTTGACCCGGTCGGTGAGGTCCTTGGTGACACCGGCCACCAGGGCCACCTTGTCGCCGTCGGCGGCGGCCAGCAGGATCACGCCGGAGCCCAGCTTGTCCTTCACCTTGTCCATGGTCACGCGCAGGGTTTTGGCGTCGGCGCCGTCCACCAGGGTGGCCAGCACCTTGACCCCGGCCACCTCGCGGGCGTCGGCGGTCAGGTCGCCGCCGGCGCCGGAGGCCAGTTTCTGTTTCAGGCGCTCCACTTCCTTTTCCAGCTCGCGCAGGCGGCGGGCCTGGGCGGCCACGCGACCGGCGGCCAGCTCCGGGCTGCTCTTGACGGTGGCGGCGATCTCCTCCAGCGCGCGCTCCTGGTCGCGCACGGCGGCCAGGGCGTACTCGCCGGTGACCGCCTCGATGCGGCGCACACCGGCGGCGGCGGAGGTTTCCAGGGTGATCTTGAACAGGCCGATGTCACCGGTGCGCTGCACATGGGTACCGCCGCAAAGTTCCTTGGAGAAACCGTCGGTGCCCATGGTCAGCACCCGCACTTCATCGGCGTACTTCTCGCCGAACAGGGCCATGGCGCCGGCCTTGCGGGCGGCGTCCATGTCCATCAGCTCGGTGGTGACGGCGGCATTGGCGAGGATCTGGCGGTTGACGATGGCCTCGATGCGGTCGCGCTGGTCGGCGCTCAGAGCTTCCCCGTGGGAGAAGTCGAAGCGCAGGTAGTCCGGCGCCACCAGGGAGCCTTTCTGCTGCACATGCTCGCCGAGCACCTGGCGCAGGGCGGCGTGCAGCAGGTGGGTGGCGGAGTGGTGGCGCATGATGGCGCGGCGCCGTTCCAGGTCCACGTAGGCGTCCACCTTGTCGCCCACCTTGAGCGCGCCCTCGCGCACCGTGCCGATATGGATGTGGGCCTGGCCGCGTTTGCGGGTGTCTTCCACGTCGAAGCGGCCGCCGTCGCCGGCCAGCACGCCCCGGTCGCCCACCTGGCCGCCGGACTCCGCGTAGAACGGGGTGCGCTTGAGCACCACCATGCCGGTGTCGCCGGCTTCCAGCCGGTCCACGGCGGCGCCGTCGCGGTAGAGGGCTTCCACCTCGGCCTGGTCTTCGTGTTTCTCGTAGCCGGAGAAATCGGTGACCGACTCGATATTGAGGCGGTCGCTGTAATCGTTGCCAAAGGCGCCGGCGCCCCGGGCGCGCTGGCGCTGGGCGTCCATTTCCCGTTCGAAGCCTTCCAGGTCCACGTCCAGGCCGTGCTCGCGGGCCACGTCGGCGGTCAGGTCCGGCGGGAAGCCGTGGGTATCGTACAGTTGGAACACCACTTCGCCGGGCAGGGTCTTGCCGTCCAGGTCGGCCATGGCGCCTTCCAGCACCTTCATGCCGGCGGCCAGGGTGCGGCCGAACTGTTCTTCCTCGGCGAGCAGGGCCTTCTCCACCCGCGCCTGTTCCCGGGCCAGTTCCGGATAGGCGTCGCCCATTTCGTCCACCAGCGCCTGTACCAGGGTGTGGAAGAAGGGCCGGCTCTGGCCCAGTTGATGGCCATGGCGCAGGGCGCGGCGGATGATGCGGCGCAGCACATAGCCGCGGCCCTCGTTGGAAGGCACCACGCCGTCGGTGATCAGGAAGCCGGCGGAGCGGATGTGGTCGGCGATCACCCGCAGGCTCTTGTTCTCCAGGTCGTCACAGCCGGTGGCCTTGGCCGCCGCCTTGAGCAGATTCTGGAACAGGTCGATCTCGTAGTTGGAGTGCACGCCCTGCTTGACCGCGGCGATGCGCTCCAGGCCCATGCCGGTGTCCACGCTGGGCTTGGGCAGCGGCTTGAGCTCGCCGTCGTCCTGGCGGTCGTACTGCATGAACACCAGGTTCCAGATTTCGATGTAGCGGTCCAGGTCGCCGTCCTCGGAGCCCGGCGGCCCCCCGGGCACGTCGGCGCCGTGGTCATAGAAAATCTCGGAGCTGGGGCCGCAGGGGCCGGTGTCGCCCATCTGCCAGAAATTGTCCTCGTCCAAACGCGAGAAGCGCTCGGCGCTGACGCCCATTTCCTTGAGCCAGATGTCCGCCGCCTCGTCGTCGGAGACGTGCACGGTCACCCACAGACGCTCCTCCGGCAGGCCCAGCTCGCCGGTGAGAAACTCCCAGGCGAAGCGGATGGCGTCGCGCTTGAAGTAATCGCCGAAGCTGAAGTTGCCCAGCATCTCGAAGAAGGTGTGGTGGCGGGCGGTGTAGCCCACGTTCTCCAGGTCGTTGTGCTTGCCGCCGGCGCGCACGCAGCGCTGGGCACTGGTGGCGCGGCTGTAGTCGCGTTTTTCACGGCCCAGGAACACGTCCTTGAACTGGTTCATCCCCGCGTTGGTGAACAGCAGGGTGGGATCGTTCTCCGGCACCAGGGAGGACGACGGTACCTTGGCGTGTCCCTGGCGGGCGAAATAATCGAGAAAGGCCTGGCGGATTTCAGCGCTGGTCATACGGAACAAACACTTACCGGAAATTAGGGACCGGCAGTATAGCGTTGTCCCAGGGCGGTTGCGATGGGGCCGCTTACTTGAAAAAGGCGGCGGTGCAGACCGCTACCACCATTACCAGCAGGATCCACTTCAGCACCCGCTGGGACACCTTGTGGGCGAAGCCCACGCCCAGCCGCACGCCCAGCAGGGTGCCGGCGCCCAGCAGCAGGCCCGGCAGCCAGGCCACCTGGTCGCGCCAGGCGAAGATGGACAGCGCCAGCACGGTGAAGCCACCGGTGATGGCCAGCTTGAGGCCGTTGGTGCGCACCAGGTCGTAGCGCAACTGGCCCGCCAGCACCGCGATCAGCAAAAAGCCCACCCCGGCCTGGGCGAAGCCGCCGTAGGCGCCGGTGAGGAACAGCCCCACCCAGGCCGCCGGCGTGGACGCCAGGGCGCGGGGCGCCTCGTCGGGCCCGGCCACCAGGGTGGCGGGCTTGACCACCATCACCACCGCCATCAGCACCAGGGTGCCGAGCAGCACCGGCTCCAGAATGTCGGTGGGCAGAAAGGACGCGGCCAGGGTCCCGAGCAGGGCGCCGGCCAGGGTGGGCACCAGAATGCCCGGCAGGGTGTTGAATGGCATGGAGCCGTGGCGATGGAACTGGCGCACGCCTTCCAGGGACTGGATCAGCACGCCCACCCGCATGGTGCCGTTGGCCAGGGCCGGCCCCATGCCGGTGAGCATCAGCAGCGGCAGGATCAGCAGACCGCCCCCGCCGGCCAGGGTATTGATAAAGCCGGCGATTACGCCGGAGCCGAGCAGCGCCGCGACCAGCCAGGGGTCTCCCAGGTATTCCATCTACGTTCCCCGATCAAAAAACGTGGGCCGCCGGCCCTCGGTCAGTCCAGCGTATCCTGGTCCTCGCTGGCGGCGTCCAGGGCGGCGAAGCATTGCTCCGCGTCGAAGCCCCGGGACTGCAGAAAGCGCAGTTGTTTGGCTTTTTCCTTGCGGTCCGCCGGCGGATGCCGGAAGCGGCGCCCGTGCACGTCCCGGGCCAGGGCGAACCAGTCGCAGTCCGCCTCGTCCAGGGCGGCGCCGATCATCTCGTCGCCGAGCCCCTTCTCACGCAATTCCGCGCGGATGCGCAGGGGCCCCTGGCCCCGTTCGATGCGCGAGCGCACGAAAAAACCGGCGAAGCGCCGGTCGTTGAGAAAGTCGTGTTCCTGGCACCATTCCAGCACCGGATCCAGCGGCGCCTGGTCACCGAACCGGCGCCGCATCTTGCCGCGCAGTTCGTGGTGGCCGTGGTCCCGGCGCGCCAGCAGCTTGACGGCATACTGGCGCACGGTGGCCTCGTCCACGGGGCCGTCGCCGGCCCCGTCGCCCCGTTTACTCATCCGTGGCTTCGGACTTCTCTTCGGTCTCGGCCGGTGCCTCGCTGGGCACCGCCAGCAGATGGGCGCGGATTTCCTTCTCGATGGCCTGGGCCACGTCCGGATGCTCGGCCAGATAGTCGCAGGCGTTCTGCTTGCCCTGCCCGATCTTGTCGCCCTGGTAGGCGTACCAGGCACCGGACTTGTCCACCAGCCCCTGCTGCACGCCCAGGTCCAGCACTTCGCCGAGCTGGTTGATGCCCTGGCCGTAGAGGATCTGGAATTCGGCCTGGCGGAACGGCGGCGACACCTTGTTCTTCACCACCTTGACGCGGGTCTCGTTGCCGATCACCTCGTCGCCCTGCTTGACCGCGCCGATGCGGCGGATGTCCAGGCGCACGGAGGAATAGAACTTGAGGGCGTTACCGCCGGTGGTGGTCTCCGGGTTGCCGAACATCACACCGATCTTCATACGGATCTGGTTGATGAACACCACCAGGCAGTTGGCGTTTTTCACGTTACCGGTGATCTTGCGCAGGGCCTGGCTCATCAGGCGGGCCTGCAGACCCACGTGGGCATCGCCCATCTCGCCTTCGATCTCCGCCTTGGGCACCAGCGCCGCCACCGAGTCGACGATCACCACGTCCACGGCGCCGGAGCGCACCAGCATGTCGGTGATTTCCAGGGCCTGCTCGCCGGTGTCCGGCTGGGACACGATCAGGTCGTCCACGTTGACGCCCAGCTTCTCGGCGTAATCCGGGTCCAGGGCGTGCTCGGCGTCCACGAAGGCGCAGGTGGCGCCTTTCTTCTGGGCCTGGGCGATCACGCTCAGGGTCAGGGTGGTCTTACCGGAGGATTCCGGACCGTAGATTTCCACGATGCGGCCCTTGGGCAGGCCGCCGATGCCCAGGGCGATGTCCAGGCCCAGGGAACCGGTGGAAATGGCGGGAATGCGCTCGCGCTTCTGGTCGCCCATGCGCATTACCGAACCTTTGCCGAACTGGCGCTCGATCTGGGACAGCGCCGCCGACAGTGCCTTGCTCTTGTCGCTCATTTGAAACCCCTCTCCGATTCCTTGTCCTGGACCGATGTCCTGAAACCGTCTCTGAAACCGTGCATTGGAAAATGCTGACCTCCTGGCCAGCACTGTCTATCTGGACAGCATTATGGGCAGTGTCGCGCCGCGCTGCAACCCCCGCCGCTCAGACCGCCGCCAGCCGGGCGATCAGCCCTTCCACGGCGGCCTCGATGGTGGCGTCGCGCACCGCGCCGCGATCGCCGGTGAATTGAAACCGCTCGGCCCGGGACCAGTCCGGGCCCTGGGCCCAGGCGATCCAGACCGTGCCCACCGGTTTGTCGGCGCTGCCGCCGCCGGGTCCGGCCACGCCGCTCACCGCCACGCTGATGTCGGCGCGGGAGCGGATCAGCGCGCCGCGGGCCATTTCCAGCACCGTGGCCTCGCTGACCGCGCCGTGCCGGTCCAGGGTGGCGGCGGCCACGCCCAGCATCTCCATCTTGGCGTCGTTGGAGTAAGTCACGAAACCCCGCTCGAACCAATCGGAGGCGCCGATCAGACTGGTCAGCACGTACGCGATGCCGCCGCCGGTGCAGGACTCCGCGGTGGCCATTTTCAGACGCCGGGCGTTGAGCCGGCGGGCCAGTTCCGCGGCCCGTTGATGAATGTCGGTCACGAAAATTCCCTCTTCTCGCCATTGCTCGACCGCCGGCGCCTGCCGCGACGGCGGCCCGTCATCATACAGGCCCCGGCGGCGGGCAAATAGGGGCCCGGTCACGGGCCGACCCGGCCGGGTGCCCGCCTGCGCGGCCTCCCCTAGGGGTTTGTCCCGATGGCCAGGCCGGAGGCGTGCTCCTAGCGTGAGGTCTGATATGGACGCGCTGTACAAGGAGGACTGTTATGAAAGCGCTGACCTGGCACGGCACCCACGACGTGCGCGTGGACAATGTGCCCGACCCGACCATCCAGGAACCCCGGGATGCGATTATCAAGGTGACCGCCACCGCCATCTGCGGCTCCGATCTGCACCTCTACAACGGCCTGATGGCCGGCATGCAGCCCGGCGACGTGCTCGGCCATGAGTTCATGGGCGAGGTGGTGGAAACCGGCTCCGCGATCACCAACCTGAAAAAGGGCGACCGGGTGGTGGTGCCGTTCACCATCTCCTGCGGCCACTGCTTTTTCTGCGACCGGCGGCTCTATTCCCTTTGCGAGGAAAGCAACCCCAACGCGGACCAGGCCGCCGAGGTGATGGGGCACTCCCCCGCCGCCCTGTTCGGCTATTCCCATCTGCTTGGTGGCATGCCCGGCGGCCAGGCGGAGTACGTGCGCGTGCCCTACGCGGACGTGGGACCGCTGAAGATCGAGTCCGAGCTGCCGGACGAGAAACTGCTGTTCCTGTCCGACATCTACCCCACCGGCTACATGGCCGCGGAGAACGCGCACATTACGCCGGGGGATACGGTAGCGATCTGGGGGGCCGGCCCGGTGGGCCAGTTCACCGCCCACAGTGCCTGGATGCGCGGCGCCGGCCGGGTGATCATGATCGACCGCCGCGAGGAACGCCTGGAGCTGGCGCGCCGGAAATCCCGGGTCGAGACCCTCAATTTCGAGCAGGAGGACCCGTATCAGCGGCTGATGGAGATGACCCGGGGCTACGGCCCGGACAGCTGCATCGATGCGGTGGGGGCCGAGGCCCACGGCGCCGGCGATCCGGAATACCAGCAGCGCGACGCGGACTCCAGCGAGCCCAACCGCCCGGGGGTGCTCAACGAAATGATCCGCGCCTGTCGCAAGGCGGGCACCCTGTCATTGCCCGGCGTGTACACCGATCAGGTGGACGGCGTGCTGATCAGCGGCCTGATGAACAAGTCCCTGTCCGTGCACTCCGGCCAGACCCACATGCAGGGCTATATGCCGTCGCTGTTCGAGACCATCGAGCAGGGGCAGATCGACCCCTCGTTCATCGTCACGCACCGCTACGGCCTGTCCAAGGCGGCGGACGCCTACGCGCAGTTCAACGCCAAGACGGACGGCTGCATCAAGGTGGTGATGACGCCGGATTGAAGGCGCCCAACGAAAAACGGCGCCGCGGGGCGGCGCCGTTCCGGTTCGGTGATGAAAAAGAACGAGGCTTCAGGGCAGGCGGTCGATCAGCTTGACGTCCCGGTCGCTGTCCACGTCACCCTGGAGGATGCTCACCACGTTGACCTCGCCGGCCTGGGAATAGAATTCCTGGTTGGCCTCTTCATCGGCGAACACATCGCTGACGCTGATGGCGCCACCGGCGAACACGCCTTCGGTGTCGCTCCACAGGATCACGTCACCCTTGCCCCAGCTGCCCTGGGCCTGGCCGGACCAGTCGATCAGGGTAAGGCCGGCATCGGCGTTGAGGGCGAAGTTGTGGTCCTGCTTGAAGGAATCCACCGCCTCGTCGGTCATCAGCAGCATGGCCACCTGGCCGGCGCTGACGCCGCCCTGGGCACCGGCACTGACGGCGCCGAAGTTATAGAAGGCCGGGCCGTTCCAGTCACCGTCCTGCTTGGTGAACACCACGCCCTGACCGCCACGGCCGCCGAGCACCAGCGCGCCACGGCCGAAGTCGGGCACCAGGAACACGCCCTTGGCCTGACGCAGGGCATTCTGCAGTTCTTCGTCCCGCTCCATGGCGGTCAGCACTTCGCCGGCCTGGTCCAGGACGTCCCGGGTATTGCGGCGCTCGTCCGGGTTTTCCAGATTGGCGGAGCGCTGCTCCTGCATGCTGCTCGGGTTCTGCATGGTTTCCGCGTCGGTCACGTCGCGGCTGCCCTGGTTGGCGGGCACCGCGGCGCTCAGCGCGCTCAGGGTCAATACCGCGAGGGTGGCGGTGGCTTTCTTCATTGGTTCGCTTTTCATCGGCTCTCTCCTTGTCGCCTTTGAATGGCACCCCTCACGCTATGGCCCTGATGGCGTCGTTCCTATGGGGGTTTTCCCCTACTCCTGTTAAACCTGTTTAATCATTCGCCTTAATCCTTGGTGGCGTACACCGGCAATCCTTGGTGGCGTACACCGGCATCGCCAGGGTGGCCTGCAGTACGCGCCCCACCGGGCCGTCCCGGTCGTACAGCGTGCTTTCCACCAGACCGTTGCCGTTGGGCTGCATGCGCGCCAGAGCGTCCATGCCCAGCCACCCGCCACGCGGTTCCCGGTGCAGATAGAGGCTGATGTCTGTGTTGATGCAGCCGGTGCCCGGATTGACCTGCAACTGCCCCACCCCGTTGCCGAAATCCGCCAGGGCGGCGGCGTGCACCGAGGGCGAGCAGGCTTCGCCGTCCACCACCGGCACCGGCAGGCGCATCCACACCCGGCCACGACCGCTGCCGTCCACGCCGTCCACCCGCACCACCCGTACCGTATGGTGCAGGCCCGGCAGCGGCAGGGGCGCCTGGCCCCGGGCGCGACCGGCGGCCTCGGACAGGCTGGCCTCGTCGTCGCCCCGGGGCGGCAGGTCGCCGGCCGGGAAGCGGGCCGCCGGCGGCACCTCCAGGGGCACCTGCTCCAGATACAGGGCACTGGCGCGGCTGACGATCACGCCGTCGGCCTTCAGGTCCGCCTGCAACAGGCGCAACCGGCGGCCGTCGCGGACCCGTTGCACCTCCACGGTGAGCGGCGCCGCCGGCACCGGCCGCAGCAGATCCACGGTGAAGCGCGCCAGCCGCAGGCCGCCCTCGGTGCCGGCGGGCTCCAGCACCGTGGCCAGCAGACCGGCCGGCGCGCCACCGTGCAGAAAGTCGGGGCTCCAGGGGCCGCCGGCGTTTTCGCCGGGCAGATAGACGTCGCCTTCGCGGCGAAACAGGGCGTTCTCGGTCATGGACGATCACTCTTGGCGGGGCCGCGCTTGACAGGGGGCGGGCCGTATTGTTTTTTGAGGCGGCACTTTTTTTCGATACGGCGTTTCAAAAACGCCGCGCTTGATAAAACAGTGCTTGATAAAAACAGTGTATCGGCGCCGACGCAAGCGGCGCCCCGGCTCGGGACCCCGCAATGACAGACACTCTTTCGCTTCAGGACCGGGGCCACCCGGACGGCATTTGCTACGGCTGCGGCAGCGCCCACCCCAGCGGCCTGCATCTGAAAAGCCACTGGCACGAGGACGGCCGGCACGTGGTCGCCACCCACACTCCGGACCCGCAGTTCACCGGCTGGCCGGGTCTGGTCTACGGCGGCCTGCTGGCGATGCTGATCGATTGCCACTCCAACTGGACCGCCATGGCCTACCACTACCGGGCCGAGGGCCGCGAAGCGGGCAGCCAGCCGCCCATCAACTGCGTCACCGGCCGCCTGGACATCCGCTATCTGAAGCCGACGCCCATGGGCGTGCCGCTGCTGCTGAAAGGCCGGGTGGAAGGCGACGTGGGCCGCAAGAGCCGGGTGATCTGCGAGGTGTGGGCCGGCGACGTGCTCACCGCCACCGCCGACTCCGTGTTCGTGCGGGTGGACACCGATCAGCTGGCGCGGGCGGCCGGGTCGGCCTGACCGGGTCGGCCTGACCGGGTTTTTGCATTTTTATACACCACCCGCGGCGCCGGGAAGCGCACCATGGAAGCCCCTGTCAACGATCAAGGAGTGATCCCATGGCCAGCGAAAACCACGGCAAGCAGATCAAGAACGACGATCAGTACGAGGCACTGCGCGACCGGGGCATGAGCAAGTCCAAGGCGGCGCGGATCGCCAACACCCGCAACGCCGGCAAGAAAGGCGGCAAGCAGCCGCCCTACGAGGACTGGAGCCGCGAGGAGCTCTACCAGCAGGCGAAGAAGGTGGGCATCGACGGGCGCAGCAAGATGAACAAGGCGGAACTCAAGCGCGCCCTGCGCGGACGCTGAACCGGCGCCCGCGAAACGCCCGCCCGCGAAAACGGCAGGAGCGGTGGTCCGACCGCGATTCCCCGGGGCACGCTTCCCACGCGGGCGTCACGCGCTCAGGCCGGTGCCTTCATCCACGCCCAGGTGCACGTTCATGTTCTGCACGGCGGCACCGGCGGCGCCCTTGCCCAGGTTGTCGAGCCGGGCCACCACGCATTGGCGCTCGCCGTTGCCGAACAGGAACAGGTCCACCCGATTGGTGTCGTTGCTGCCCTGCACGTCGAAGAAGCCGCCGTTCAGGTTGGCCGGGTCGTCCGGCGCGTGCACCCGCACGAACGGCTCATCGGCGTAACGGCTGCGCAGCGCCTGGTAGAGATCGTCGGCGCCGGTGCCCGCCTTCAGGTGGGACAGATGCAGCGGCACGGTCACCGCCAGCCCCTTGAGGAAGGGCCCCACCGTGGGCACGAACACCGGCGCCAGCCCCAGGCCTGCGTAGCGCTGCATTTCCGGCAGGTGCTTGTGCTCCAGACCCAAAGCGTAGGAACGCGGCGCGCGCAACAGCCCGTCCGCGTCGGCGTCGTAATCGGCGATCATGTTCTTGCCGCCGCCGCTGTAGCCGGTGATGGAGGTGGCGGTGAGCGGGTAATCCGCCGGCAGCAGGCCGGCGTCCACCAGCGGCCGTACCGCCAGAATAAAGGCGCTGGCGTGGCAGCCCACATTGGCGATGCGCTTGCTGGCGCGGATTTTGTCGCGCTGGCCCGGGGCCAGCTCCGGCAGGCCGTAAACCCAGCCCTCGGCCACCCGAAAAGCGGTGCTGGCGTCGATCAGGCAGGTGTCCCGGTTGTCCACCATGGCGGCGGCCTCCCGGGAGGCGGCGTCCGGCAGGCACAGGAAAGCCACGTCGGCGGCGTTCAGCAGACGGGCCCGCTCCGCCGGGTCCTTGCGCAGGGCACTGTCGATCCGCAGCAGCTCGATGTCGTCGCGCCGCTCCAGATAATCAAACAGCCGCAGACCGGTGGTGCCTTCCTGACCGTCCACATAAACCTTGAATGCCATTGTCGCCGTCTCTCTCGGTGTGCCGGACCGGAAAGCCTAGGCACAAGCCCCGCCGGATGCAACGGGCGGGCCGCTCAAACGGCGCGAAAGGCGGCCGGCACGGTCAGTTCGTAGGTGCGCCCCAGGGGCAGGCCGAGCAGGCCGGCGGGGCCGCGCTGGGAGCTGAAGTACAGGCGCGACCCGTCGGCGGTGAACGCCGGCCCGGTGAGCTCGCTGCCGCCGCCGGGCACCTGCAGCAGGATTCGGGCCGGCTGATTGGGCACCATCACCATCAGGCGCATGGCTTCCCCGTCCTCGGCCACCACCACGTCACCCATGGGGCTGACCACCAGGTTGTCCACGTCGTCGAAGGCGTCCTCGCCGGCGCTGATCAATTGCTCGTTGTCGAACACCACCTCGATCAGGTTGTTGTCCACGTCCAGGGCGTGCACCCGGTTGTCGCCTTTGCAGGCGAAGAACACCACCGCCCGCAGCGGGTGCTCGAAACCGGTCACGGTGTCGCGCTCGCCCTCCGGCCAGTACTGGATCCAGATGCCCTCGCCGCCCTTGAAACGGGTCCCGGGCGCGCCCTGGCCGGTGCTCTCCTCGATGCGCGCCCGCACCCGGCTCTGCGGTTCGTCCGGGGACTGCACGTCCACCCAGGTCACCCGGCGCAGCGCCCGGGCGCCGGCCAGGTCTTCCATATAGGCGCCGTTCTCGAAGCCTTCCACTTCCAGCACCTGCAGAACGCCATTGTCCAGGTCCAGCCCGGGGGCGCCGTTGACCGCGCTGACCCGGCCGGCGGAGCGGAACCGGTACAGGCGGCCGTCGCCCTCGTCCTCGGTCATGAACACCGACGACGTGGCCAGGTCCACGGCGGCGGCCTCGTGTTTGAAGCGCCCCAGGGCCGGATGGGACTGCGCCTGGCGGGGCGTGCCCACCGGGTCGCACTCATACACCTGCCCGTCTTCCACCTCCTCGCAGGACAGCCAGGTGCCCCAGGAGGTGGCGCCGCCGGCGCAGTTGATGCGGGTGTTCGACAGGATCGGGTAGGCGTCCAGCAGTTCACCGTCGGCGCCGAAGCGCAGCGCCCCCACCCCACCGGGCACGAACTCGCTGTTGGACACGTACACCCAGCCGCCGTCCGCCTGGGAAAACACCGCCCCACCGTCCGGCAGCGGATGCCAGAGAAATAGCGGCAGCTTGGACACCGGCTGGCGGCCGGCGGTGGCCACCCGGCGCAGAGCGAACCCTTCCGGGATCAGCACGCCGTCCACGCCGGAGTCCACCAGCGGGCCGATGTTGGCCAGCGGCCCGGCGCGCAGGGGCAGTTCCCGGGCCGGCGCCGGCGGCTCCGGGGTCGGGGTGCCGCCGCCGTCGCCCGGGTCCCGGGGCGTCTCTTCGCCACCGGACGACGAGCCCCCCCCGCCGCAGGCGGCCAGGGCGGCACCGCCGCCGGCCAGAAACATCAGTTGCAGAATATCGCGTCGTGACAGTGCCATGGTTTACCCCCTTCGGCCGGATCGGACCTGGAAAATCACCCAGCCTGGGCGGGCAAGATGACGGTCCCGTGGCAGCCACGCCCGTTCCCGTAGGGGTCCTGTGGCGGATGTGTAACCGGTCGGTAACGGGGTCGTCTTTGAAGACGGCCGGCAACCTGATTAAATAGCGCGTTTGGTGGAGCGCCGGTGCCCTTTGATGTTTTTCACGGACGAACGCGAGCAGTTCTTCAAACCGCTCACCGGCAAGTACCGGGAGCAGGTGGCGGAGTGCGTGCGTCTGCTCCACGAGCGGCTCTACGGCAGCCAGGCGGATTATGGCGAATCGCTGAAGCGCGACCAGGTGCTGGACGTGTTCAGCGAGGCCCTGGAGCGGGCGCCACTGCTGGAAGGCGACGACGAGGCCGGGCGCTTCCGCAACAACCGGGAGCAGGCCGGCTGGATCCTCAATCTGCTGGTGGAACACGGCTGGCTCAAGCGCGACAAGGACGAGGCCTCGTTCCAGTCCACCTACCCGTTCAGCCGCACCGGCCGTCTGTTCACCCAGACCCTGGCCGAGGTGGACGGCCGCAGCGTGCGCACCCGGCACCGCAATACCCGCAACACCCTCAATGCCCTGGCGGCCTTCGCCGAGCGCGGTGAAGTCTATGACCTGCTGGACGCCCACGAGCACTCCGAACGGATCATCGCCGATTTCTCCGACATCATCGCCGAGCTGGAAGAACGCAAGCGGGAGCTGGTGCGGGAGGTGGAATCCCGGCAACTGGTGCAGCAGGCCAGCGACCAGTTTTTCGAGTTCATGGAAAAGCGCTTTCAGCCGGACGTGGCGATCCGCATGTCCGCCGACAGCGTGGAAAAGCACCGCGACCGCATCCGCGCCGTGATCGAACGGATCAAGCGCAAGCCGAAAGCCTGGAAGGCCCGGGCCGAGAAGGAACTGCGCCGCCTGGCCCCGGATCTGATCGTCAGCGCCGAGGCCTCGGTGCTGTTCCAGCTGCTGGACAGCATCGACACGCGCATGCGCAATGCCTCGGAAATCATGCTGCCGGCCCTGCGCCGCACCCTGCAGGGGTTTACCCGCCGGGCGGACATCATTATTCGCCAGCTCAGCTATCTGCACAGCCAGAAGCACGGCGACATCGTCGGCCTGTGCCAGCGGCTCTCGGAACTGGACGACGACACCTATGCCCGGCGCCTGGGCCAGGCCGGCGAGGCCATGGCCAGCCTGCACCTGGGCCTGATCGATCCGGCCCAGGTGCGTCTGCGCGAAGCGCGCGCGCCGCGCCGGGTGCAGCACCGCATGGCGGAACTGGACGCCCCGGATGACGCCACCCTCCGTGAACTGGCCACCGAGCGGCTGCTGGAAAGCGCCTTCCATATCAATGGCGGCGCCCTGCGCGATTACCTGCGCGACGCCCTCGGCGCCAGCCGCCGCATCGACAACCGCGACCTGCCCGTCAACGACGCCCGCGACCTGCTGGCGCTGAGTCACGTGATCGAACTGGGCAGCGCCGACCACGCCGCCGCCGGTTTCCGGCTGCGCATCGAACCCACCGACGTCGTCCGCGATGAACACTACTTCGTGCGCCGGGACGGCTTCCTTCTGGAACTGGAACAGGATGACACTACGGCACGCCCTGAATGAGGCGCTGGACGCCCACGGCGTCACCCCGGCGCAATTCTCGGAACTGATGATCCGCCTGCTCGACCACGGCGTGCTGTGCCGTGACGAAAGCAAAAAGGAGGCGGAGCTCTACGACCGCTACCTGCGGATCCCCGAGCTGGTGGAGGACTATCTGAGCGTGCTGCAGGTGCGCCTGCACCACGAACGCCGCTTCTCTTCCCTGCGGTTGTATCCACCCGGCGCCGAGATTCCCGGCCAGACGGACCCGGACGAGGGCCTCAACGGCGGCCTGCGCCACCGGCTCGGCCAACAGGAAGTGGCCCTGGTGCTGGTGCTGCGCGCGGAGTACGACAAGGCCCTGCGCGAAGGCCAGGTGGACGAACACGGCCAGGTCACCCTGCCCCTGGAGGCCCTCAACCTGGCCAGCAAGAACCTGCTCGGCCGTCCCCTGCCGGAGGGCCGCACGGAACGGGAGGCGTTGTTCCGGCGCATGCGCCAGCTGCGGCTGATCCGCGGCGCCGGCGAGGCCGGCCTGGACGACGGCGAAGCCTGGCTGACCCTGCGTCCGGACATCACCGGTCTGGTCACCGACGCGGTGCTGGCCACCCTGATCGGGCAGGAGGGCGACCAGCCATGTACCTGAAGCGCTCGATCACCGTGAACTGGGGCAACCTGCCCGCCGGCGAACTGGAATACGGGCCGGTGAACCTGTTCTCCGGCGGCAACGGCTCCGGCAAGACCACCGCCGCCGACGCCCTGCAGACCCTGATGACCGCCGCCCACGACAACCTGTTCACCTACAACCCGGGCCAGGACGAAACCACCCAGCGCGGCCGTGGCGGCAAGCAGGTGCGAACCCTGGCCTCCTACGTGCTGGGCTGCGACGACGGCGCCTTCGCCCGCCCCTATGACAGCGACGGCTACATCGCGGGCGTGTTCCACCCCACCCAGGGCGAAACCGCCGAACCGTTCACCGCCGTGATCGGCGTGCGTGCCCACCTCGACCGCGCCGGCACCAGCGCCCAGGCCCGCCAGGACGACCTGCTGCTGATGATCGTGCCCGGCGAGATGCTCAGCCTGTCGGACTTCGTGCAGGAGCATGCGGACGGCAAGCACATCGTGCCGCTCACCGACATCGCTAACCTGCTACGCCGCCGCTTCGGCAAGAAAGCGGTGGAAACCTACGACAAGAAGAAAGGCGCCTATCTGGCGCGGTTGTACGGCGCCCTGCGCGGCAAGCGCGACGCGGTATCGCGCAACGAAGCCCGCAACGCGGCGCGCACCTTCGCCCGCTTCATGGCCTACAAGCCGGTGGAATCGATCAACCAGTTCGTGGCCAGCGAAGTGCTGGAACCCCACGACATGGGCGACACCCTGCGCCGCATCCGCGACCTGATGCGCACCGTCCATGGCATGGCCGAGGAAGCGGAACAACTGCGCCGCAACGTGGACCTGCTGGCCCGCGCCCGGGAGCAGGCCGGCGACTACCTGGAACACTGGCTGGAACGCACCACCCAGGCCTACGGCGCCGCCGCCCAGCAGTTCCGCCGCAACCAAGCGGACTACCGGGAACGCAAGGAAGAACAAAGCCGGCTGCGCCAGCAGCAGGACAGCAATCGGGACGAAGCGGACCAGGTGCAGCAGCGGCTGGAGCAGGCCCACCAGGAACTGGTGGACCTGCAGGCGCGCATTCTCGGCATCCCCGCCCTGCGCGACAAACAGGCCCTGGAAGCCCGCCAGGCGGCGCTCACCGAACAGCTGCGCGACGGCGCCCGGCCACTGCTGGAGCAGGACCGGCAACGGGGCGCCAACCTGGAGGCCCTGCGCAACATTCAGGGCCTGCTCACGCGGCACAGCCTGGAACTGGAACTGCCCTTGTTTGGCGGCAACGCCTGGCGCACCACCAGCAAGGCGCTGCTGGCCGAGCAGAGCAAGGCACTGCCGGACCTGAACCAGATGCTGGCCCGGGACTGGATCGACCTGTCGCCGCTGGAAGCGGGCCTGGCCCGGGTGCGCGACGAACAGCAGCTGCACAACCAACTGGCCGGGCTGCTGCACGACGAATCGCACAGCGCGCCCGGCCAGGAAGCGGAGACCGTGGCGCAACGGCTGGACCGGCTGGTCAGCCGCCGGGGCCAGGCCCTGGAACAGCTGGACCAGCAACAAAAACGTCTGGAGCACCAGATCCGTAATCTGGAATCAAAAAAGGTCAACTACCCCCAGGACGTGGAGCTGGCCGTCCAGGCGATCCGCCAGCAGTGCCCCGAGGCGGAACCCCGGGTGCTGTGCGACCATGTGGACGTGCGGGACGCCGACTGGCAAATGGCCATCGAGGGCTACATCGGCGGCGCCCGCTTCGGCATTCTGGTGGAGCCGGACCACGAGGCCGAGGCGATCCGCATCGTCCGCCGTCTGGCCGGCAAACAGCGCAACCGGGCCCGGGTGATCCAGGGCGAGCAGGCCCGCCGCGATGCGGAAAAAAGCCATCTGCCCGACGATTCCCTGTTTCACGCCCTGCGCTTCAGCCACCGCACCGCCGAGCACTACCTGAAAGCCTCCTACGGCAACGTGGTGCGGGTGAACGACGCCGATACCCTGCGCACCACCCGCCGGGGCATCACCGTGGACGGTCTGGGCTCCGGCAACTACGCCCTGTTCCGCTGCGACCTGGATGACGGCCAGCTGGTGTTTGGCGAAGCGGCGCGGGAGCGCAACCTGCGCGCCCAGCGCGGCGCCCTGCTGGAGCTGCAGGAACAGTACCGGCGGGCCGCCGACGACTACCAGGCGGTGCGGCAGCTGCACCACCAGGTGCGCGCCTTCCAGCCCCTGCACTGGGTCACCGCCGCCAGCCATCTGCTGGAGACCCGCCACCAGTTGGAGGAGACCGAAGCCGCCCTGGCCGACCTGGACCTGAGCGACCACCAGGACCTGGAAGACCGGCAGCAACAGGCCCGCACCCGCCACCGGGACCTGGAAACCCGCCTGAAAACCCTCACCGAGGACAACGGCAAACTGAGCGCCCAACTGAGCGCCTGCACCGCCACCCTCGGCAAACTGGCGGACCAGAGCGAACGCTACCAGGACGCCCAGGAACAGGCGGAAGCCAGCCTGCGAGCCTGCACCCGCTACTGGCCGGGCCTGGACGTGGACCCGCGCGTCGAGGCCATGGACCAGCGCCTGCGCCAGGCCCACGGCGACATCGACTTCGTCGCCGAGGAACAGGCCCTGACCCGGGCGCTCACGGAAACCGCCGTGGCCCTGCAAAAAACCCTGGACCAGTACAACCAGCAGGCCCAGCCCGCCGATCAACTGCTGGCGGACAGCCAGGAGGCACTGCACAGCGCGCCCTTCTTCGGCCACGTGCACGGCCTGCACCAGCAGCTCGACAACCTGCACAACCGGCTGAGCAACAACGTCCTGCTGGAAAAACAGGAAAAACTCCAGGGCCTGCGGGAAACCTTCAACACCACCTTCGTCAGCGACCTGTGCAGCCAGATTCATCAGGCCATCCAGGACGGCGAGCGCATTCTGAAAAACCTCAACGCCGAACTGGAGCATCACCAGTTCGGCGCCGACCGGGAACGCTTCTCCTTCGAGTGGCAGTGGATTCCGGAATACAAGGAATACTGGAATTTCTTCAAGGAAGTGATCGAGATTCCCAATCTCGGCGACGGTGCCAGCCTGTTCGACACGCCGCTTTCCGCCAAGGCGGAAACGGTGCGCGACCGGCTGCTCGGCCTGCTGCTGGACGGCGACGAACAGCAGGCCCTACGCGAACTGGAACGGATCAGCGACTACCGCCGCTACCGCCAGTACGACATCCTGAAACACCCGGAAAACAAGGCCCCCATCAGCCTCAGCCAATACGGCACCGGCTCCGGCGGGCAACTGGAAACGCCGGCCTACATCATCCGCGCCGCCGCCATCACCAGCGCCTTCCGCTTCAACGAAGGCGACAGCCACCTGCGCATGGTGATCGTCGACGAAGCCTTCATGCACATGGACGAAAGCCGCTCCAAAAGCGTGATCCGCTACCTCACCGAAACCCTCGGCCTGCAGCTGATCTTCATCATGCCCACCAGCAAGGCCGGCCCCTTCCTGGACCTGATCAGCAACCAGTTCGTGTTCAGCAAGGTGCCCAGCCCCGCCCCGGTGGGCGAACTCAACACCCGGGTGCTGCTGGACCGCCAGCAACTCAACCAGGAACGCATCCGCGAACTCTGGGACCAGCACCGCCGCGTGATCCGCCAGCAGGGCGCGCTGGATTTCATGGAAGAGATCGGGTGATGACGGCACCGCGCTGGCTCGACGACGAACCCTGGCTACGGCAATTGCTGCACGCCCTGCTCGACAGCCTGGAAAAGCCGCGCACCCGGACCGTCACCCGGCGCATCAAACGCAGCACGACACCGTCGCTGTTCGCCTTCGGTGAAGACACCGAATACCGCTGGCAACTGATCGAGCGGCTGGCCGACGATCATGGTCTGTTCGAAATTCACTACGACCGGCGCCTGGCGCCCCACCAGGAACGCTACGACAACGCTCAACTGCGGCTGCGCCCCGACGCCGATCCGTTGCTGCGGGAATGGCTGCAGCGTCCCAGGGTCAATCCGGTGGACGCCGAATGGCAAGCCGCCTTACATGACCATGCCGGCATCTTCCTGGACAGCGGCAGCGCCTTGCTCGATGCCAAACCCGCCCTGCCTGAGCGCTCACCCAAAGAGATGGTGGCCGCTTTCGCCCGGCTGCCGGGTTTGCTCGACCAGGACCTGACCCTGCGTGAACTCTCGGCCCGCGCCTTCCACGGCGACTCCAAATTTCTCGACCATCGCTCCGACCTGCTGGTGCGCCTGTTCGGCGACCGCGCCAGCGCGATACCGGCCCGGCCCCTGCTGCTCACCGCCTGGGCACCGGCCGGGTTCCAGCAACTTCTGATCGTGGAAAACCAGGACAGCTTCCTGCGCCTGGTGGAACATCCGCCCAAGGACACCGCCCTGTTCTACAGCGGCGGTTTCCGCGCCAGCGCCGCCCGACTCAACAGCAGCCACACCCGCTTCGCCTATCTGGCCGGCAGCGACACCGGGTATTTCCAACGACACTGGCTCAATCCGAACCATGCCGCCGCCTTCTGGGGCGACCTGGATTACGCCGGCCTCGGCATTCTGGCGGCGCTGCGGCAAAGCCTGCCCCACCTCCGCGCCTGGCAACCGGGCTACCAACCCATGCTACGGGCGCTGCTTGATGGCAACGGCCACACTGCGGAACAGGCTCGCAAACAGGGACAAACGGACCCCGGGCAAACCGGCTGCGACTACGCCGACCAGCAGCTGCTGCCCGCCCTGCGCGCCCACGGTCGCTTCCTCGACCAGGAAGGATTCCAATCTGAATAAGGGGCAGTTGATGTCCACCACGGACCGGACCAAACGCTGGCTGGAAAGACTGAACCGCTCCCGGCACATGCCGTGGCTGTTGGGCGTGCTCTCCTTTCTGGAGACCATCGTCCTGCCGGTGCCCATCGAGCTGGTGCTGATTCCGCTGATGGCCGCCAACCGCGAGCGTATCTGGCGGCTGGCCACGGTCACCACCGCCGGCTGCCTACTGGCGTCGTTGCTCGGTTACGGGGTGGGCATGGTGCTTTACCAGTCCATGGGTACCTGGTTCATCGAGGCCATGGGCATGCAGAATGCCTACCAGGGCTTCCAGAGCTTCTTTCATCAGTATGGTTTCATCGCCATCCTGACCCTGGGCATTCTGCCGATTCCCTTTCAGGTGGCGATGATCACCGCCGGGCTGTCCGGCTACCCGATCGCGCTGTTCGTATTGGCGGCATTGATCGCCCGCGGCATCCGCTATTACGGGCTGGGGTGGTTGGTGTGGAAGTTCGGGCCGGCAGTGGAAGAACAATGGCGCCGCCATGCGCTGGCCACCAGCCTGGTGGCCGGCGGGGCGGTGCTGGGCGTGGCGCTGGGCATGCAGTGGCTGGCCGGGCGGGTGCTGTAGGTCGGCCAACGCCTAAAGCCAATTCTCCACGCGCAGCCCGGCCACCCGCTCGAATTCGCGCATATTGTTGGTAACCAGGATCAGCCCTTCACCGCGTGCGTGGGCGGCAAGGTGTAGGTCGTTAACGCCGATGG
Source organism: Alcanivorax sp. (assembly GCA_022449455.1). Taxonomy (GTDB): domain Bacteria; phylum Pseudomonadota; class Gammaproteobacteria; order Pseudomonadales; family Alcanivoracaceae; genus Alloalcanivorax. The sequence continues at coordinate 34,447 of JAKUPL010000025.1, forward strand.
GCGTCCCTTTGCGCTCCAGGTCCGCGCGGATGTCACCGTAGTGAGCCGCCGCCTTGCGACCGTAATCCAGCACCTCAAGGCGGGACGTGAAATCCTCGACCTGACGCAGGTTATGTTCGCGGTGCTGGCTTTTTTCAGCACCGTGAACAAGCTCCGCTTCGGTGATGGTACTGATCGCCATCTCCCCCGCGCGGCGATTGAACACCTCCAGGACTTCCATCGGGCGCCGCTTGATCACATAGATAACGATGTTGGTATCAAGCAGATAGCGCAGCATCAGAAGGGTTCCCGTTCGGGCTGCTCCTGGGAGGCCCGTTCGGGCAGAAAGTCGTCGGTGACGCTCTCCTCGGACAGGAAAAAACTGTCCCAGGTGTTCTCCACCGGTGACAGAATCCGGTCCCTGCCGACCTTGCGCACCCGCACCCGCTTAACCCCATTCGGGAAGCGGGAGTCCGCCGGCAAACGAACCGCCTGGGTGCGATTGTTTTCAAACACGGAACCCGTACTCATGATCTGCTCCTTACCGTGTGCGTACCGCCTGTATACATCAACCGCAAGTATATAGCAACGCCATATACTTGCGGTTATGACTTCTTCATTCGGAATGAAATCAGGCGGCGGCGCGTACCTCCCGCCAGCGGCGCGCGGCGCTGGCCACCGCGCCGGCCGCAGCGAAGGCTGCGCCCACCGACAGGCACAGCGCCGGCCCCTGTTCGCCGCCCAGGCCGAACAGCAGCGTCACCAGCGCCGAGCCCAGGGTCCAGCCGGCGAACCGCGCCACCGCGTTCATGCCCGAAGCGGCGCCGCTGCGCGACGCCGGGCCGGTGGTCATCATGGCGGTGTTGTTGGGGGTCTGGAACAGGCCGAAGCCCACCCCGCACAGGGCCATGCGCCAGGCGATCTGCCAATAGGCCGGCTCCGCCGGCAGAAACACCATCAGCACCAGCCCCGCCGCCAGAAGCCCCAGCCCGAGACTGCTGAGCACCGCCGCCGGATAGCGCACCACCAGCCGACCGGCCAACTGGGCGGCGACGGCGGTGGTCAGCGGCCAGGGCGTGATCAGCAGCCCGCTCTGCACCGGCGTCATCTGCAGCACCCGCTCGAACAGAAACGGCAACGACACATAGGCCAGAATCTGCGCCGTGTAGGAACAGGACGAGGTCAGCACCGCCAGGGAAAACACCGGCAACCGCAGCAGATCGAACGGCAGCATCGGCGACGGATGGCGCCGCTGCTGCCGGAACAGCAACACGAAACAGACCAGCCCCACCGCGATCTCCGCCAACGCCAGACGCCGGTCGCCGCTGCCCAGGGTGCCCACGCCAACCACCAGCAGACCGAACGCGAGACCGTTCAACAGCGTGCCCAGCCCGTCGAACCGATGCCGGGTGCGCTCACTGCCGGGCACGGTGCGCAGAAACAGCCACAGCGCCACCCCGCCCAACGGCACATTGATTAGAAAAATCCACGGCCAGGACGCCACCGCCAGCACCATGGCCGCGAAAGTCGGCCCCAGCGCCGCCGGCACCGCCACCGCCATGGCCAGCCAGGCCATGCCCTTGCCCACCAGCCGCTGCGGATAGATCACCCGCACCAGCGCCACGCCGGCCACCGACAAAAAGGCCCCACCGGCCCCCTGCAGCAACCGCGCCGCCACCAGCGTGCCCAGAGTCGGCGCCACCGCGCACACCAGCGACGCCAGCGTGAACACCGCCAGCCCAGCGGTGAACAACCGCTTCAGCCCCAGCGCCTCCACCATCGCCGCCACCGGCAGCAGGCACACCACCGCCGCCAGCTGATAACCGTTCACCACCCACACCGTGGCCGCGTCGCTGGCGCCCAGGGAGCGGGCCATGTCCGGCAGGGCGATGTTCACCACCGCCGTGCTCAGATTGCTCAGCGCGATGCCCAGCAGCACGGCCACCGCCGCCCAACGCCGCTCGCGCGCCGGCAGACCGTCATTCATGGAAGAGGAAGAAGAGGAGGAAGAAAGCGTGGTGTGACTCATCTGGCTGGCAGGCTCCCGGCACCGCACCGCCGGCCCGAAACGCCCGGTCGACCGGCACAATCCAGCCATGCTAGCATCGCCGGCATCGGAAATTACGCCAACGGTTATCGATGACACGCCAACCCGACCCCGCCGCCTCGGGCGATAACCGCCCGCTATTCCGCATCCGGCCCCTTTTTCACATCCGGCCCCTTTTTCACATTCGACAACGGGCCCGCCGCCCCGGCGAACGCATCGACCCTCACCACCACGACGAAGCGCAACTGATCCTGGCACTCTCCGGCACCACCCAGATTCACACCGAGACCGGCCGCTGGCTGGTGCCGCCGCAGCTCGCCGTCTGGATCCCCGCCGGCATCACCCACCGCCTGGACGTGCTCTCCGGCGCCGAAATGCGCCTGCTCCACTGGCACCCGGACGCCCTGCGCCGCTGGGCCTCCGCCCTGCCCCTGGACCGGGAATTCGCCCTGCGTGTCTCGCCCCTGCTGCGCGAACTCACCCAGGCCGCCTTCGCCCCCGACACCGACGCCGACAAACAGCTGCTCATCGGCCAACTGATCCTCCACGAACTCAGCGCCGTGGTCGACGCCCCCACCTACCTGCCCCTGCCCACCAGCCCGGTGGGCCAGCGCGTCGCCCAACTGGCCCTCACCGACACCGGCCTCGCCCTCACCACCCCGGACCTGGCCGCCGGCGCCGCCACCTCCGTGCGCACCCTCAGCCGCCTCTTTCCCGCCGAAACCGGCCTCACCTTCCGCGCCTGGCGGCAGCGGGCGCGCATCGTCCGGGCCATCGACCATCTCGCGCGGGGCAAGACCATCGCCCAGGCGGCGGGGCTGGCGGGGTTCAGCAGTACGGCGGCGTTTTCGTATGCGTTCCGGCAGGTGACCGGGGGGACGCCTTCGGGGTTTATGGGGGGGGGCGGGACGGTGGGTGGATACACCGGCGGATCAGCGGTCGCCGCTGTCGCAACAGGTGGTGGTGCGGAATCGGGATGAAGTGGAACGCTGGGCAAGTATGCCTGGTTAAAGATTTGCCGGGCCCGATAACGACTTAAATGAAATCCCGATAAGCCCGCAACCTGTCCACGGCCACAACCAGGCCCTGTGCGGCCAGTGTCTCAAGATATTCCTCCACGCTCTTCGGCGGATTTCTCAGTGAAGCTCTATGGCTTTTGGCGGTGCTAATCACCCTCGCCTCATGCAGATCAAATTGCTGGACGATAAAATCGTCCGGATGAACCGCTTCGATACCGAAGGTCTCCAGATAACCATTGGGGAAGTCCCTGAGATTAAAGGTGACGATCAATTGAGCGCCGGCCAGAATCGCCGCTGCAAGCACCTGCCTGTCATTGGCGATTGGCGTCTGGCAACTCCAAGCCCGAGATCAGCCTCTCGTACCCGGTTACCCGACAATCCGGCACGGCTTGATTCATTAGTTCTACGGTCCTCGTGACCTGCTCCGCCAGCTCGGGCCTGGCTTCCAGCAAATTACCGGCCCATTCGTTCTGAATATCGTCCGACCATCTCGCCGCGAACAGCCCCGACAGCGCCAACCGGATTAGAAAATCGCGGAGCGGAGCCGGGTACAAAACGCAGGCGTCGTAGATGACCGAAAAGCGCATCAGTACCCCATATCATGCTCTTGAGCCTGATCCGCCAGCGCCTGCAGGGCGGCTTCGCTTTCGGTGGCGCGGGCCGTCCGGTAGGCCATCACATCCTGAAAGCGGATGCGTCGGTGCGTGCCAACCCGGGTGAAGGGGATGGCACCCTCCTCCAGCAGCTTGACCAAGTGGGGACGGGAGACGTTGAGCAGGTTGGCGGCTTCCTGGGTGGTCACTTCGGCGTGCACCGGCATCAGGGTGACGGCGTTGCCCTGGGCCATTTCCGTGAGGATGTTGCGCAGCAGTTCCAGGGCGTGCCGGGGCAGCACCAGGTCCGTGTCGTCCATGCGCACCCGGGCACGGTCCTGCCGGGGGTGGTCCTTCAGCAGCCTCGCCAGGGCGGTGGCGCTTTCCCGGGCCAGGTCCGCGGCCTGGGGATCCGGGAGCTTGTCGTGATCTTGCGCGGTGTTCATGGGTTACCTCTGACAGCGATATCGCGCGATATCCAAAAAATATTCGAAACAAACGAAAAACGCAATAAACGAAACAGCCGTCCGCGCGCCCCAATAGAGCCATGCGCAAGGGTTTGCTATTCTCTCCCGCCTGGCCCGCCCTCTTCCCGGGCCGTCATCCACACTCTCCAGAAAACAGGCGATACCGCGCTTATGGCAAAGGACGACCTTTCCGGGCATACGCCCATGATGCGCCAATACCTCGGCTTGAAGGCCGACCATCCGGATCAGTTGCTGTTCTACCGGATGGGGGATTTCTACGAGCTGTTTTTCGGTGATGCGCAGAAGGCGGCGCGGTTGCTGGATATCACCCTGACCCAGCGCGGGCAGAGCAATGGCAAGCCGATTCCCATGGCCGGGATTCCGTACCACGCGGCGGAGGGGTATCTGGCGCGGTTGGTGAAGCTGGGCGAGTCGGTGGTGATTTGCGAGCAGATCGGCGATCCGGCGCTGGCCAAGGGGCCGGTGGAGCGCAAGGTGGTGCGCATCGTGACGCCGGGGACGGTGAGCGATGAGGCGTTGCTGGAGGAGCGGCGGGACACCTTGCTGTGCGCGCTCTTCGAGGACGGGTCGGCGGTGGGCGCGGCCAGTCTGGATCTGGCCGCCGGGCGGTTCGTGGTGACCCGGGTGGAGGGGCACGAGCAGCTGCAGGCGTTGCTGGAGCGCTGGCAGCCGGCGGAGTTGCTGGTGTGCGAGGAGCACGGTTTGCCGGCGGCGCTGGTGGAGCGCGCCGGGTGCCGCAAGCGGCCGCCGTGGGAGTTCGACGGCGAGGCGGCGTTGCGGCAGTTGTGCAAGCAATTTGGCGTGCAGGATCTGTCCGGGTTCGGGCAGCCGCCGGCGGTGGCGGTGGCCGCCGCCGGGGCCCTGTTGCAGTACGCCCGGGATACCCAGCGCAGCAGCCTGCCCCATGTGACCGGGCTGGCCATGGAGGCGTTCGACGATGGGGTGGCCATGGACGCCGCCACGCGCCGCAATCTGGAGCTCACCGAGACGCTCAACGGCGACGAGTCGCCGACCCTGTCGTGGGTGCTGGACAGCACCGAGACGGCCATGGGGGCGCGGTTGCTGAAGCGCTGGATTCATCGGCCGCTGCGCGACCGGGCGGTGCTCGGCGATCGCCAGCGGCGGGTGGCGGCGCTGCGCGATGGTTGGCGGTTCGAGGCGGTGCGTGAGGTGCTGGACCGGATCGGCGATATGGAGCGGATCCTCGGCCGGGTGGCGCTGCGCTCGGCGCGGCCGCGGGATCTGACCCGCCTGCGCGCCAGCCTGGAGGCGCTGCCGGCGTTGCACGCGGCACTGCCGGACGACGAGGCGTTCGCGGCGCTGCACGAGCGGCTGGGGGCGTTTCCCGAGCAGGCGGCGCTGCTGGCCCAGGCGGTGATCGAGAACCCGCCGATGCTGATCCGCGACGGCGGCGTGATCGCCGAGGGCTACAGCGCCGAGCTGGACGAGCTGCGTTCGATCAGCGAGAACGCCGGCCAGGTGCTGGTGGACATTGAAACCCGCGAGCGCGAGCGCACCGGCTTCTCCACCCTGCGGGTCAAGTACAACCGGGTGCACGGCTATTACATCGAGCTGTCCCGCCGGGAGGCGGACAACGCGCCCATGGATTACCAGCGCCGCCAGACCCTGAAGAATGCGGAGCGCTTTATCACCCCGGAGCTCAAGGAGTTCGAGGACAAGGCGTTGTCCGCGTCGAGCAAGGCGCTGACCCTGGAGAAACGGCTCTACGAGCAGCTGATCGAGACCCTGGCGGCGCAGCTGGCCGGGCTGCAGGGCAGCGCCGCGGCGGTGGCCGAGCTGGACGTGCTGGCCGCCTTCGCCGAGCGCGCCGAGGCGCTGGGCTGGGTGCAGCCGCATCTGGTGGAAGAGCCGGTGGTGGAGATCGTCGACGGTCGCCACCCGGTGGTGGAGCAGGTGCTGGACGACGCCTTCGTGCCCAACAGCCTGCATCTGGACGACCAGCGCCGCATGGTGATCATCACCGGCCCGAACATGGGCGGTAAGTCCACCTATATGCGCCAGACCGCCCTGGTCGCCCTGCTCGCCCATATCGGCAGCGCGGTGCCGGCGGCCAGCGCCCGGGTGGGCAAGCTGGACCGCATCTTTACGCGCATCGGTTCCTCCGACGATCTGGCGGGCGGCCGCTCCACCTTCATGGTGGAGATGTCGGAGACCGCCAACATCCTTAACAACGCCACCCCGGAAAGCCTGGTGCTGATGGACGAGATCGGCCGTGGCACCAGCACCTTCGACGGGCTCAGCCTGGCGTGGGCGGCGGCGGAGCATCTGGCGCGTAACCTGAAGGCGTTTACGCTGTTCGCCACCCATTATTTCGAGCTGACCCAGTTGCCGGAGCAGTTGCCCGGGGTTTATAACGCCCACCTGACCGCCAGCGAGCACGACAACCGCATCGTCTTTCTGCACCGGGTGCAGGAGGGGCCGGCCAGCCGCAGCTATGGGTTACAGGTGGCGCAGCTGGCCGGGGTGCCGGCGGGGGTGATCCGCCGCGCCACCGACAAGCTGGCGGAGCTGGAACAGGGCGAGCGGCCCAAGTCGGCGCCGCCGGCCCCGGCCACGGCGCCGGCCCAGGCGGATCTGTTCGGCGCGCCCAGCGCCGTGGAGAAGGCGCTGGCGGAGATTGAGCCGGACGAGCTGACGCCCCGGCAGGCATTGGAGCGGCTGTATGCGCTCAAGGCGCTGGGCAAAGGGTGACGCGTTATATCCATATGCGTTCGCGGACCGGTTGCGGCGCTTGCCTGAAGCTGGCAGTCCGGTAGACTAGCGCCGCCCCCAAGTCGCATGGCGTCGGCCCGACGCCGGCGCGGAACGAGACGAGAACACCCCTGGCGAGGACAGGCTAATGACGTTCGTAGTAGGTGAAAACTGCATCAAATGCAAACACACGGACTGCGTGGAAGTATGCCCCGTGGATTGCTTCTATGAAGGCCCCAATTTCCTGGTTATTCACCCGGACGAGTGCATCGACTGCGCGCTGTGCGAGCCGGAATGCCCGGTGAACGCGATCTTCTCCGAGGACGAATTGCCGGAGGATCAGCTGGACTTCCTGGAAATCAATGCGGAGCTGGCCGAGAAGTGGCCGAACATCACCGAGATGAAGGACTCGCCGGAGGACGCCGAGGAGTGGGACGGTGTCGCCAACAAGCGTGACAAGCTGATTCGCGAGTGGTGAACCGGTAATCCGGTAACCGGAAATGAGAAAGGGCGGCATCCTGCCGCCCTTTTGCGTCGAGTTGTCCTTACCCGATTGCGCTCACCTGGACTTCCTTGTCCGCCTTCCCTAGCCAATCCCTGTGCTCTGTTTCCCTGAACACGGGAGACACTATATCAACCCGTTTCCGCGCCGCGGGTTAAACATCTATAAAATCTCGGAGCGGAAAAGCCCCCGGAAATTTGATAGCTGTTTGCAATCAATCACTTATGGGAAGACGCGAGGAAACAGCGAGACAAAAACGCACGTAAGAATGGTACAAATGCTTACAGCCTTGTAAGATATCTCTTACAAATTCCGATCAACGGGCGGTCCTGTCCACCCGTTCGTCGCCGGCGGCGCGCTACAGATTGCCGCCACACTATCGCCAACTTTTACAATCGCTCACCGGTTTTTACAGCACCCGGGGAGCATGGTCGGTAGCATTTAACACATCAACTGGTATCCCCCCAAGGCGCTAGAAATAGCGCTCACAACCCCCCCTCTTCCACCCCCTTTGGAAGAGGGGTTTTTTTTGGCCTGCTTTTCAGGCGGGTTGCGCGCCGAGGGCCCGGCAGGATTCCTCGAAGGCCTGTTCCAGCGCCGCCAGGCGCTCGCCGGCGGCGTCCACCCGGTCGTCCCGGGCCAGTTGTTCCATTTCCAGGCAAAGCGCCGATACCCGCTGGGCACCCAGGTTGCCGCTGCTGCCCTTGAAGCTGTGTGCCTGCTGGCGCACGCCTTCCGCGTGGCCTTCGTGGATCGCCTGCTGAAGAGCGCCAAGCCGCTGACGGCCATCCTGGCGGTAGGATTCCACCAGGGTGTCGAAATCGCCGCCCATGATGTCGCGCAGTTCGGCGATCACGCCGTCGTTGAGCACCGCTGGCTCTTGCATCTGTCACTCCCTTGAATGCGGGGGGCGCGCTCGAACACCGTGGCGCACCGCCATGGTTTCCGAGTATACGGCCAAAAAATCACCAACTCATCGCTACCGTCCCAAGCTATGGGACGATTTCAGGGAAGTACGCCCAACTGGCGGGCCCGGGCCACGTCTTCCGGATGGTCCACATCCCAGAGCGGTGGCAGCACCGCCACGGCGGTTTCTTCATCGCGGGAGACGTCGTTAAGGGAGACGTCGTTGAGCGCCACCAGGGTGTCAGCCAGGGCGTAGCCGCCGCCCAACCGCACCCCGGCGAACCGGTCCGGCCGCCAGACCGTGGCGTCACTGCCGCCGATCAGTACGAAACCGCCGTCCTCGCTGGCGCCCAGCACCACGCGGCCGTGCCGCAGGCGGTCGTCGGCCAGCGCCAGGTAGGTTTGATCAAGCACCGGGCAATCGCAGCCCACCAGCAGCACCCGGGGGGCCTCGCTGAGGCCCTCGGCCAGGGCCCGGGCCATGCGCTCGCCCAGATCCTCACCCCGCTGCCGGCCCACGGTCAGCCCCAGCGCCTCGGCGCGACGGGCCAGGGCCGGGTCGTCCCGGTCCAGCATCAGCCGCGCCGGGCCGGGGTGGCCGGCCGCCACCGTCAGGGTGCGGTCCAGCAGGCGCCGGTACACCGCCAGGGCGCCCTGGTCACCCAGGGCCGGGGCCAGCCGGGTCTTCACTTCGCCCAGGCGCGGCGCCCGGGCGAACACCATCAGCAGGGTATCGGATCGCGGGTCCGGCGCGCCCATGGTCAGCGCGAGCCGGTGTAGGATTGGCGGTAGTGGTGGCGGTAGTAATCCCGGTGCAGGCGGGCCGGGTCCTCGCCGCGCCAGTAGCGCCAGCGCAGCTGCCACATCAGCATGGTGGTGCGCAGCACGCCGTTCTCTTCCCAGCGACGGCTGTCCGCCACCAGGCGCGGGCGCAAACACACCGGCCGGGCGTGGCCGCGCAGGCGGGTGCTGAGGGCCACGTCCTCCATCAGCGGCTGCATCGGGAAGCCGCCCAGCTCCAGAAACAGCGGGCGACGCACGAAGATGCCCTGGTCGCCGGTGGCGATGCCGGTCCAGCGCGAGCGCAGGTTCATGGCGTGGCCGATCATCGGGAACAGGCGGTGGTCCCCGGAGAGGCGCACGTCGAAGCGCCCCCACTGGGCGTCCTCGGGCAGCGCGCGCAAAGCCGCCAGGTGGCCCCGTTTGACCTTGCCGCAGTCGGCGTGCAGAAACCACAGCCAGTCGCCCTTGGCGCGCTCCGCGCCCAGGTTCATCTGGCGGGCCCGGCCCCGGTCGCAGTGCAGCACCAGGTCGGCGTGTTCGCGGGCGATCAGCGGGCTGCCGTCCTCGCTGCCGCCGTCCACCACGATGATCTCATCCTGCTCGCCCAGACGCTCGCGCAGGCCGGTGAGAAAGCTTTCCAGGCACCGGGCTTCGTCGAGCACCGGCACCACCACGCTGACACTCATTCCAGGGCTCCTCCGCAACTGCTGCCGGCGCCGGCGGTGCACCCGAAACAATGGTCGGCCACGAACACCGCCTCGCCGTCCTTATCCGCCGCCAGCAGCTCGCCAAGGTGGGGGTGCCGTTGGCCGCCGCCCTGGGGCAGATCCAGCATCTGGTTGAAATCGCAATCGTAGAGATAGCCGCGATAGTCCACGCTGAGGGCGTCGCGGCACATCACCGCCTCCAGGTTAGCGGTATTGTGGTTGTCGCGCAGCAGTTGCATGTAGTCGTTGAAGGCGCCCTGGGCCAGCAGCACCGCGCCGAAACGGCTGATCGGCATATTGGTGATGGTCAGCAGCCGGTTGAAACGGATGCCGAAGCGCTCGCCCAGTTCGCGCTTGTAGTCCGCCTCCAGGGCGGCCTGGGGCGGCGGCAGGTGGGCACCCACCGGGTTGTAGACCAGGTCCAGCGGCAACGCCTCGCTGTCGCCGTAGCCGGCCGCGTTGAGCCGACGGATCGCTTCGATGCTGCCTTGATAAACGCCTTTGCCACGCTGCTGGTTGACGTTGTCCTCCAGGTAGCACGGCAGCGAGGCGACGATCCGCACGCCCTGCTCGGCCAGGAAGGCGGGCAGGTCCTGATAGCCGGGTTCCAGCACGATGGTCAGATTGCAGCGGTCGATCACGGTCACGCCCCGGGCGCGGGCGGCGCGCACCAGATCGCGAAAATGAGGGTTCATTTCCGGGGCGCCGCCGGTCAGGTCCAGCACCCGCACCTGACCCTGGTCGAGCACCGCGATCACCTGGTCCACCACTTCCCGGCTCATTTGCTCGGTGCGGGTGGGCCCGGCGTTCACGTGGCAGTGCACGCAGCTCAGATTACAGAGATACCCCAGATTGACCTGCAGAATACGGGTGTGCCGCCGCCGCACCGGCGGAAAGTCGGTGCCGCTGCGCAGCAGCAGAGGCCGGGTGTCTTTCATGGCGGGTCCTCCGGATGGGGTGGTCCATGGCATATGAAAACCATGGATGCACGATCGGAGGGAACGTTACGTCAAAAGCGGCGCCGGCGCGAACCGCGCCGGATCAGCGTGGCCGGATCAGCCAGACTGGATCAAAGCGTCACGCCGGCGTCCGCCACCGGCAGGGCCAGCTCGCTGGCGATCAGGCGATGCACGTCCTGATGGCTCAGCTTGTCGACCTCGCCATGGCGGTGGGCCTCGTCAATAAAGGCACGCACGTCGTCGGCGAACACACCGTAGTGGTCCGCGACCGCGTCCACATCGTCCGGATTGCTGCTGTCGAACCGCTTACTGAGAAAGGTGAAGCCGATCATGACGCGACCTCCTGGGGGAAGCCAGGAGGATGAGGCCGGCCACGTCATTTTCACGTGAAAATCGTTGATCTGCTTTCAGAAAGTTTCGCTGCGGAAAATTTCACATTGCGGGCTCAGGCCGCCGCGTACCCCCTGGGCAGTGGCAGCGCCAGCTCGCTGGCCACCAATTGGTGCATTGCCTGATAGGTGAGATGGTCGATCTCGTCCACCGAACGCAGCTCGTCGATAAAAGCCCGCACCTGGTCCCGGTGGGCACCGTATTGCCCGGCCAGGCGCTCCACATCCCGCTGATCGGTGCTGTTGAAGAAGCGGCCGCGTCGCGGGCTCACGGTGCTGACGTTCATGATGTTTCACCACTGCTGTCTGGAATGCGGCAAAGCATGCCCTGACCGGCGCGCGGTGTCTGTAAAGGTGGGTAAATTCGGATCGCTCGGAAGATGGCGCCCCGAGCAGGAGTTGAACCTGCGACCTAGCGCTTAGGAGGCGCTTGCTCGCCCTCCGGGCTCCGGCCTCGCGGCGATATCCGCGAGGCGTGAACGCGGCCGGCGCTGTGCGCCGGAAATCCCCGCGTTCACCCAACTGAGCTACGCGTACCCGGCAAGGCCGGAGGAGAAGGATTGGCGCCCCGAGCAGGAGTTGAACCTGCGACCTAGCGCTTAGGAGGCGCTTGCTCTATCCGACTGAGCTACCGGGGCATTTTTAAACGGGGCATTCTAACGGCGGTCCATTGTAATGATTCGGTGGGGGGACGCCAGTCCGGGGCTTTACCGGCTTTTACCTTGCGGCGCTGGACCGGGGGGCGGGGGCGGGCTAGCGTCGGAGGGGTTGTTCAATCACACCTAGGGAGCGGGACATGAGCAAGATCATCAGTCTGATCATTCTGGTGCTGGATATTCTGGCCATCATCAAGATCGTGCAGTCCGGTGCCAGCACCGGCGAGAAAATTCTGTGGGTGATTCTGGTTCTGGTATTGCCGGTGGTCGGCCTGATCATCTGGGCGTTACTGGGCCCGGGCGGGCCCGCCAAGAAGTAACCGGCCGCCGCCGGCGCTCAGCCGCCGGCGGCGTTCAACAGGGCCCGGTTATCCTGGCTGATCAGCCAGAACAGCACGCTGGCCAGGGATACCATCACGAACTGCATATGTTGTTTTCGGCCTCGCAGCCAGGCCTCCGGCCAGTGCTCGCGGACCGCCGCCACCTTTTCCAATCCGAACAGCATCATCACCGCCACCGCCATCAGCGGCACCGACAGCCAGGCCGGCAGGAACGGCGTGGCCGCGCCCATCACCAGCATCAAACTCGCCGCCGGCGCCAGGGTACGGCCGTCCCGGGCCAGTTCCGCGCCGAAGTAGAGTCCGGTTTGCAGCAGCACGTACAGGGCCGCCAGCAGCGGCACGATGTCCAGCCAGGGCCGGGCGGTGACCGGGTCGGGCAGCCAAATGGCGGAGGCCACCGCCACCACCACGAAGCCGTGCAGAAATTGCAGTCGGGAAAGCGTCACCAGGGCATCCGGCAGTTCCGGGGCTCGGGGCAGGCGCATAGGATCGCGGGTCCTTGTCGGCAGGTTAGAGATAGGGTTCGAGCATGTGCGCCAGAGCGTTGCGCACGTGGCGCCAGCGCGCCATGGCGCGAAAGTCGGCGTCGGCCAGCGGACGGGCCCGGGCCAGTTTGCGGTCGATCAGGGCGTTGGCGTCGGCGGCCAGCGGATCATCATAGCATTCCAGGTCGAACTCGAAGTTCAGGCGCAGGCTGCGGGCGTCCCAGTTGCCGGAGCCGAGCTGCACCCAGTGGCCGTCCACGGTAAGCAGCTTGGTGTGGTCGAAGGGCGGCGCCGAGGCGTGGATTTCCGCGCCTTCCTTGGCCAGCCATTTGAGCGCGTGCAGGCTGGCCCATTGCACCAGCCGCAGGTTGTTCTTTTCGGGCACCAGAATCACCACCCGCACGCCACGCAGGATCGCCAGCTGCAGGCTCGCCAGCAGGGTCTGGCCGGGCACGAAGTACGGCGTTACCAGGCGGATTTCGCGCTCGGCGGCGCCGATCGCCGCCTGCACGGTGAGGCGGCGTTTGTCGAAGTCGGCGTCCGGACCGGTGTTGACGCCGCGGGCCTGGACCGTGCCCAGGTCCATGTCGCCGGCGTAGTTGTCGTTCAGCTCTTCCCGGCAGGTAAAGGCCCAATCGGCGGCGAAGCTGAGCAGCAGATGGGCCACCGCCGGGCCTTCCACGCGGGCGTGCAGGTCCTGAATGGTGGCCGGGTCCGACACGTAGCCGGCGCGCACATTCATGCCACCGGTAAAGCCCAGAGCCCGGTCCACCACCATCAGTTTGCGGTGATTACGCAGGTTCATATAGGGCATGCGCCAGGGCGCGATGGAATACAGAAACCGCTGCACCGCCACGCCACCCCGGCGTAACCGGAACGTGATCGGCGGCAGGGAATAGAGCGCCCCTACCCCGTCCAGCAGCACCCGCACCTGCACGCCGCGCTGGTGGGCGCGTACCAGGGCGTCGGCCAGGGGCCGGCCAGCGGCGTCGTTGCCGAAAATGTAAGTGGCCAGGTAAACGCTTTCGGTGGCGTCGTCCACCGCCTGCACCATGGTCTCCAGCGCCCGCGGGGCCTCCATCAGGGCCACCCGGTTGCCGCCGGTGAGCGGCAGCCGGGTGAGCCGCCCCACCAGCTTCGCCAATACCTGCAGGCGGTCGGTCTGCAGCGGCGTGCCCTGCTCCTGGCCGGCGCGCAAGGCGGCGTCGATGCCGCCGCCGGTGAGCTGGCGGGCACGGCGCTGAATGCGGTTGACCCCCAGCATCAGGTACAGGGCGGCGCCCAGAAACGGCACCAGCCAGACCAGCCCGGTCCAGGCCGCGGCGGCGCGGGCGTCGCGCTTGTGCTGGGCCACATGCAGCGTGACCATCACCGCCACGGTGATGCCGACCACCCCGGCGATGGCCGGCCAGAAGCTGTACAGCCAGGCCAGCCCGTGCTCCACCGGCGCCGCCAGCCTGATGATCAAATCCTGCATGGATCCCTCCCTGATGACGGAGAGAAACATAACACGGATGGCGTCGTCACGGTCCGCCGGGCTTTTGCGCTTTGCCGGGGTGGTCCGTAGAATACGCCGCCTCGAAGGCCGGCCAACGGCCCTTCGATACCCGCCGCGTCCCGTTACGCGCTTTTGCTCCGGCCGCTGTTCCGCCGGGGCCACATGGGGCTCCCGGAGCCCGTTTCCGGCCGGTTCACCGGCTGTCGGTAGTGATGAATCCACAACGCTGGTTAAGCGGCCAGTGTACCGGTGCGCGCGTGTCGCGCCGGCACATGATCAGGAGCGACAACCATGTCAGAAGCCAATACGGTCATTCCCCTGCGCGAGCAGTCCCAACCGGAATGGGAAACCCGCCGGTTCAAGGTGTTCACCGCGCGCCAACTGGACAAGATCGAACCGCTGCAACATCTGGACGAGGACACCCGGTTCGCCATGCAGGTGGTGGCCAGCGTGCTGCCGTTCCGCGTCAACGAGTACGTAATCGAGGAACTGATCGACTGGGACCGGGTGCCCGACGACCCCATCTATCAGCTCACCTTTCCGCAAAAGGACATGCTCGCCCCGGAACATTTCGAGCGGGTGGCGGCGGCCCTGCGCGGCGGCGACAAGGCGGAGATCGACGCCACCGTGGCGGCGGTGCGCGAGGCGCTCAACCCGCACCCGGCCGGCCAGATGGAACACAATATCCCGGAGGTGGACGGCGAGAAGATCGACGGCATTCAGCACAAGTACAACGAAACCGTGCTGTTCTTTCCCAGCCAGGGCCAGGTGTGCCACAGCTACTGCACCTTCTGTTTTCGCTGGGCCCAGTTCATCGGCGACAACGACCTGAAAATCGCCACCAAGGAAGCCGGCCAGCTCAAGAAGTACGTCCAGGCGCACCCGGAGATCACTGACATTCTGATCACCGGCGGCGACCCGCTGGTGATGAAAACCAAAAACCTGCGCGCCCACATCGAACCGCTGCTCGAGCTGGAGCAGGTGCGTACCATCCGCATCGGTTCCAAGGCACTGACCTTCTGGCCGCAGCGCTTCGTGTCCGACGCCGACGCGGACGACCTGCTGGCGCTGTTCCGCGAGGTGCGCGCCGCCGGCAAGCATCTGGCGCTGATGGCCCACTACAACCACTGGCGGGAAATGGAACCGGCCATCGCCCGGGAAGCGATCCGCCGGGTGCGCGAGACCGGTGCCCAGATCCGCGCCCAGGGTCCGCTGCTGGCACACATCAACGACAACGCCGAGGACTGGGCACGGCTGTGGCAGACCCAGGTGGAGCTGGGCATCGTGCCCTATTACATGTTCGTGGAGCGCGACACCGGCGCCCGCCATTATTTCGAGGTGCCGTTGGCCCGCGCCTGGGAGATCTACCGGGACGCCATGCAGCAAGTCTCCGGCCTGGCGCGCACCGCCCGCGGCCCGAGCATGTCCAGCCACCCGGGCAAGGTGGAGATCCAGGGCGTCACCGAGATCCACGGCGAGAAGGTGTTCGTGCTGCGCCTGATCCAGGGCCGCAACGCGGACTGGGTGCAACGCCCGTTCTTCGCCAAATACAATCCGGACGCCACCTGGCTCAATCACCTGGAGCCGGCCCTCGGCGAAGACCGCTTTTTCTTCGAGGATGAATTGGCGGCGCTGGAAGAGTAAGGCACCGGGCGGCGCGTGCACCGCGCCGCCCCGCTGAGACGCGCGGCCAAGCGGCTGAGACGCCTGGCCTGACACCCGCCATCGGCGCCCGCCGATAATCCCCCCAAAACCGATGTCCGCTTTTTGCCCTTGGGGGGTACTTTTATGTTGTTGTCGTTTTCCAGCGAATTCCGGCCCGCCGGCCTGTTGCTACTGGCCCTGACCCTGGCCGCCTGCGGCGGCTCCAGCAGCGATCATGACCAGGACCTTGGGGAAGGCGGCGGTGAGGGCGGCGTGCCCGACGGCACCACCTTGCTGATCGACACCGACAACGCCGCCGCCGTGCTGGTGCACGCCCGTCTGGCGCTGGAGATTCTGCCGCGCCTGCAACGCAACGCCAATTTGCTGATCGCCCAGGGGCTCAACGGCACCCCGACCTGCGACAACCCGGACGGCGTTTTCCAACTGACCGAGGACGACCAGGGCGCCCCCGCGGTGGCGGTGTTCGAGGATTGCGTGGATCCGCTCTATCCCAGCCGCTCCTTCGACGGCCGTATCGTGTTCGATTTCACTGATCCGAACCGACCTTATTCCGAGTTTTCGAGCTACCGCAACCGCATCAGTTCGTCGTCCTCGTTCAGTCAGGAATGGTCCCTGTCCGGAGGATTCAGTATTCGCCCCGAGGACGCCGGCAATGCGTTCGGCAACGCCGTGATCGCGGACGCCAACGTGATCAGCAACTACAGCCTGATCACCGACGCCGGCACCCGGATCGTGGGTTACCGGTTCCAGGACTTCGAAGTGCTGTTCGACAGCACCATCAATGTGCTGGAACAGCCCCTGCCCACCCTCGCCGGCGAAGGACGGCTGTTTTTGCTCAACGACCACGCCGAGGGTTGGGTCCAGGTCAGCACCCCTCACACCCTCACCGCCCCCCTGCCCGGTAACGGCTTCTGCTACGGCAACGGCGAGCTGGTGATCAACGGCGCGGAAGACACCCGCGTGCAACTGGACTACAGCGGCAGCGATCTGATGATCAGCCTGAATGGCGTCACCGTGATCAGCGGTGATTGCGAGGCGCTGCTGGAGCAACTCCTGGCGCAGGCCGGGCTGGCCATTTAATCGTCGCCAAGCCGGCCGCCCTGTCGCATTATCGGGTTTTTCGGGCACGCGGAGCGGGGCCATGGGCAAGCCGGGGGGCCGGGGGCAACCGGTGTCGGACTGGAGCGCGGATATCTGGAACTGGTCGCCGGATCAGGGGCGCTGGACGCCGGACCACGGCCTGCCCTCGCGCTGCGTTTACTTGACGCTGGCCACGCCGGCGGCGCCGCACCCGGACAATTACGATTATTGGCGGCACACCGTGTTCTACGACTTCGCCGCCGATGCCCCGGCACCGGAACAGCGGCGCACCTTCGAGGCCCGCGCCGCCGGCCTGGTGGGGCCGCAGTGTTCCCTGTTCTGGTACCAGTCCCAGCGTCTCGGCGGCCACCGCGACACCCTGCACTGCCGCCGGGACGACCACGACGATCTGACCCTGGGCCTGGTGCTGCGTGGCCGGCGCCGCCACCGCCTGGACGACGGCACCCTGTTGACCGCCGGCCCCGGCGACCTGTTTCTGTACGATCCGCGCCAGCCCTGCCGGATCAACTGGAGCGACCATACCGGGATTCATCTGACCCTGCCGCGGGCGCCGCTGACGCCCCTGTTCGCCACCGACGGTCTGCACCTGCCGGCGCTGCTGGCGCGCCTCAAGCGAGCGCCGATCAGCGGCTTTCTGGCCAGCCATCTGGCACGGCTGGCGGCGGAGGGGGCGCGCCTGCCCCCGGCCCACCGGGCGCTGCTGCTGGAGCAGACCCGCTCCCTGGCGGTGGCCGCCCTGGCCGCCGCCTTCGGCATCCCCGCCGAGGACAGCGAGCCGGAGGCCGCCTACCTGCGCGCGCGGCAGTTGATTCTGCAACACCTGGACGACCCGGCGCTGGGGCCGGATACCCTGGCCCGCGCCCTGGGCTGCTCCCGGGCCACCCTCTATCGGCTGTTCGCCCGGCACCAGGACACCGTGGCCGGCTGCCTGCGCGAGGCCCGTCTGCACCGCGCCCATCAATTACTGACCAGCGCCCCCGGACACCTGGGCGTGGCGGAACTGGCGGCGCGCTGCGGCTTCTTCGACAGCAGCAGTTTCAGCCGCCTGTTCCGGCGACGCTACGGGGTGCGCCCCAGCGACCTGCGCCCGGGCGGCCGTTCACAGTAGCGCCGCCAACCGCGCCAGGGCGCGCTCCACCCGCTGGTCCCAACGCACCGCGCAGTTCAGCCGCAGGCAGTGATCGAACTTGCCGGAGGCGGAGAACAGCGCCCCCGGCGCGAAGCTCACCCCCACATCCAGGGCCCGCTCCGCCAGTTCCGTGGTGTCCACCTCGCCGGCCAGTTCCAGCCACAGCACGAAGCCGCCGGCGGGCCGGCTGACCCGCGTCGAGGCCGGAAACAGTTCGCTGACCCGGTCGGTCATGCGCGCCACCGCCCGGACGTGCAGGTCCCGCACGGTGCGCAGGTGGCGGTCGTAGTGGCCGTGGTCGAGCACATGGGCCAGGGCCAGCTGCGAGGGGGTGGCCACCGACACCGTGTTGATGAACTGCAGGTACCAGGCCCGTTCGCGGTCGGCGCCGGGCACCAGCCAGCCCACCCGCAGGCCGGCGGACAGGGTCTTGGAGCAGGACGAACAATAGTAGACCCGACCATCCCGGTCCCAGGCCTTGATCGGCAGCGGGCGCGGGCCGCGCAGCGGCAGGTCGCCGTAGATATCGTCCTCCACCAGCGGCACGTCGTGCTCGGCCAGCAGGGCCAGCAGCGCCCGTTTGCGGGCGTCCGGCATGCAGGCGCCCAGCGGATTGGAGAAGTTCGGCACCACCACGCAGGCGGCCACCGGCCAGCGCTCCAGCGCCAGGGTCAGCGCCTCCAGGGACAGGCCCTGGATCGGATCGGTGGGGATTTCCAGGGCCTTCAGGCCCAGCGACTCGATCACCTGCAGCAGGCCGTAATAGGTGGGCGATTCGATGGCCACGGTGTCGCCGGGCCGGGTCACCATGCGCAGGGCGATGGCCACGGCTTCCTGGCAGCTGTTGGTGATCAGCACGTCGTCCGGGGCCACCGGGCAGCGCAGCGCCGCCAGCCGCCGGGCCAGGCCGGCGCGCAGCTCCGGGGCGCCGGGCGGGAATTCGTAGCCCACGCAGCGGCGGCGCTGTTCGCGCAATACCGTGCGGAACGCCTGCTCCATGCGCGCCACCGGCTGGAAATCCGGGTCCGCCACCGCCGCCCCCAGGTTCACCAGGGCCGGGTCGTTGACCGCCTGCACCATGCGCAGCACCCGCTCCTGGCCGGTCACCGGGCGCGGCCGCCGGCCGGCGCTGGGCAGGCTCGGGGCGTCCCGCCGCGCCGGCGGCGGGCACACGAAAAAGCCGGAACGCGGTCGCGCCTCCAGCACCCCGCGCTGTTCCAGCTCCCGGCAGGCGCTCACCGCCGTGGCCACGCTGACGCCGTGCTGCTGGCCCAGCCGGCGCACTCCGGGCAGGCGGCTGCCCACCGGGTAGACCTGATCGAGAATCAGCGTCTGCAGCCGGTCGGCCAGTTGCTGATAGCGTTTTCCGGGCGAAGCGTCGGTCATCGGGGGCACCGGTACAGTGGGCGAAAAACGTAGCGGTACAGCTGCCACCCTCGGGAAACTGTACCGGTCCAATTGCTCTATTTTATATCTGTATCGACAGGCAGCGTCCACCTACCCTGGAGGCCGTTATTCGTGAGGCGAGGTATCCATGGAGTTCCAGACGCTGCCGGCGATGCTGGCGTTCATCGCCGTGATGGTCGGCACCCCCGGCCCCAACAATCTGATGCTGATGGCGTCCGGCGCCAATGTGGGCTTCCGCCGCTCACTGCCGCACATCGCCGGCATCCTGGCCGGCTGCCAGGTGGTGCTGCTGGCCATCGGGCTGGGGCTGGGGCCGCTGCTGGCCCGCTTTCCATCGCTGATGATGGGGCTGCGCGTGGCCGGCGCCCTGTTCTTGCTATGGCTGGCCTGGCGGCTGGTGCGCGAGCGGCCGCGTCAGGGCCAGGCCGATCCGCAGGCGGACCGGGCCCGGCCGCTGAGCTTCTGGCAGGCGGCTCTGTTTCAGTGGATCAATCCCAAGGCGTGGATGATGTTTCTGACCGCCGTGGCCAGCTTCACCGACCCGGCCCGCTTCACCCCGACCCTGATCGCCCTGGCAGTGGGGTTTCTGGTGGTCAGCGCGCCGCTGATCAGCGCCTGGAGCCTGTTCGGCGTGGCCCTGCGCGACTGGCTCTACCAGGGCCGGCGGCTGGCCCATTTCAACCGGGTGATGGCGGCGCTGCTGCTGGCCACCCTCTACCCCACCTTCATGGCCTGAGCGGCGTGCCGGGTGCGCTCTCGGTGCGTTGATCCTGTATCCTTCGTCCATCGCGTACGACGGGGATGTCGGGAATGCAAAACGGGTTCATGGTGCTGCACGGCAATCGGCTGGAGACGCTCACCGAGGTGGTGGCCGGCTGGTTGCGACGCCACCCGTTGCCGCCGCTGGCGGAGGAAACCGTGCTGGTGCAGTCCAACGGCATGGCCCAGTGGCTGAAGCTGAACCTGGCCGAACCGGACGCCCTGGGTATCGCCGCGGGGTTCAGCTTCCAGATGCCGGCGCGCTTTCTGTGGAGCGCCTACCGCACGGTGCTCGGCGAACAGCGGGTGCCACGCACCTCGCCGTTCGACAAGTCCCGCCTGCTGTGGCGGCTGTACCGGCTGTTGCCCACCCTGCTCGACGGCGACGCCTTCGAGCCGCTGCGCCACTTTCTCGACGACGACGGCGACAACCGCAAGCGCCACCAGCTGGCCGAGCGGCTGGCGGATCTGTTCGATGCCTATCAGGTCTACCGGGCGGACTGGCTGGCCGACTGGGAACGGGGCGAGGACCGGCTGCGGCGGGCCCCGGATCGCCGTGACAGCGTGCCCCTGCCCCCGGGCCAGCACTGGCAGCCGGCGTTGTGGCGGGCCTTGCTGGACGACCTGCCCGCGGACCGGCGCGGCCTCAGCCGGGCGGCGATCCACGACGCCTTCGTGGCGGCCCTGGCCGACGGACCGGCGCCCGCCGGCCTGCCCGAGCGGCTGCTGGTGTTCGGGATCAGCGCGCTGCCGCAGCAATCCCTGGAAGCCCTGGCCGCCCTGAGCCGGCACTGCCAGGTACTGATGCTGGTGCAGAACCCCTGCGAAATGTACTGGGCGGACATCGTCGAGGACCGCGACCTGCTGCGCCGGCAACTGGACCACCGCCGCCGCCATCTGATCACGCCGCCGGACAATCCGGTGCATCCGCTGCTGGCCGCCTGGGGCAAGCAGGGCCGGGACTTTATCGGCCTGCTCTACGATCATGACGACCCGGCCGATTACCAGAGCGCCTTCGAGCAGATCGATCTGTTCGACCCGGACCCGCCCACCGCTACCCTGCTGCAAACGCTGCAACGGGACATCCTCAAGCTGCGCCCGCCGCCGGAGACACCGCCGGCGGCCAGCCCGGACCGCTCGCTGAGCTTCACCGTGGCGCACGGTCCGCAGCGGGAAGTGGAAATCCTCCACGACGCCTTGCTGGCGCGCTTCGCCGAGGACCCGGCGCTGCGCCCCCGGGACGTGATCGTGATGGTGCCGGACATCGAAACCTACGCGCCGCACATCGACGCCGTGTTCGGGCGCCTGGAGCGCGACGACCCGCGCCACCTGCCCTATACCCTCAGCGACCGCAGCGCCGGCGCCGCCTCGCCGTTGGCACGGGCGGTGGAGGCGCTGCTGCACCTGCCCCAGTGGCGCTTCACCGCCGCCGACATCCTCGACCTGCTGGAGGTGCCGGCCCTGCGCCGCCGCTTCGGCCTCGCCGAAAGCACCCTGCCGGCGCTGAGCCGCTGGATCGAGCAGGCCAACATCCGCTGGGGGCTCCATGAGCGGCAACGGGCCAGCCTGGATCTGCCCGGCTTCGAGCAGAACAGCTGGGCGTTCGGCCTGCGCCGCATGCTGGCCGGCTATCTGATCGGCGACGGCCCGGCCTGGCGCGACATCGAACCGCTGGACGAAGTGGCCGGCCTGGGCGCCGAGCCCGCCGGCCGTCTCGCCCGCCTGCTCGACACCCTGGACCGGCACTGGCGGGCGTTCCGCGAGCCGGCGCGGCCGGACCAGTGGCGGCAACGCTTCGGCGCCCTGCTGGACGATCTGTTCGACCCGGAGGACAGCGACGACCAGGCCATGGACGCCGGCCTGCGCGACGCCCTCAACGACTGGCTGGCGGCCTGCGAACAGGCCGACTTCGACCAGCCCCTGCCGCTCACCGTGGCGCGCCGCCCGCTGCTCGACGCGCTCAACGCCGAAAGCCTGGCGCAGCGCTTCATGGCCGGGCGCATCAACTTCTGCACCCTGATGCCGATGCGCGCCATTCCGTTCCGCCACGTCTGCCTGCTGGGCATGAAGGACGGCGACTACCCGCGCCAGCAGCAGCCCATGGACTTCGACCTGATGCGCCACTGGGGCGCCCCCGGCGACGACGGCCGGCGGCTCAGCCTGTACCGCCCCGGCGACCGCTCGCGCCGGGAGGACGACCGCTACCTGTTTCTGGAAGCTTTGCTGAGCGCCCGGGACAGCCTCCATATCAGCTGGAGCGGCCGCCACGCCCGCGACAACAGCGAGCGGCCGCCGTCGGTGCTGGTGGCACAGTTGCTCGACCATATCGACCAGCGCTGGGCGTCGCCGGACGGACGCCCATTCTCCGAAAATCTGACCCTGACCCATCCGCTGCAGCCGTTCAGCGGCCGCTATTTCTTCGACGACGACGGGTCCGCAGCGCCGGTCACCTTCGCCCGGGAGTGGGAGCCGCTGCACAACGGGGTGGCCGGCGTTCCGGTGGCCGGCGCCCCGGCGACCGACGCGCCGCTGCCGCCGCCGGAGGCCCTGGAACCGGTGGGCGCCGAGGCCCTGGGCCGCTTTCTCAAGCAGCCGGTGGCGCACTTCTTCCGGGAACGGCTCAAGGCCAATCTGGAACGGGACGACCACGGGCTGGAAGAGACCGAGCCCTTT
Organism: Alcanivorax sp.; assembly: GCA_022449455.1. Taxonomy (GTDB): domain Bacteria; phylum Pseudomonadota; class Gammaproteobacteria; order Pseudomonadales; family Alcanivoracaceae; genus Alloalcanivorax. Next base: position 57,245 of record JAKUPL010000025.1, read on the forward strand.
ACCCTGTCCGGCCTGCAAAGCTGGCAGTTGCAGGACCGGCTGCTGGAGGCGGCGCGGCGGGCCGGCGACGACGGCGCCGAGGCGGCGCTCACCGACACCCTGGACCATCTGGCCGGCGGCGGCGCCCTGCCCCTGGCACCGTTCACCGAGTTCAACCGGGACGCCCTGACCCTGCCCCTGCGCCGTCCCCTGCGCGCCTATTTCCAGCGGCTGGCCACCTGCGGCGGCACGCTGCCCCAGCAGGAGGTGAGCCTGCGCCTGGATGGTCTGGTGCTGGAGGATTGGCTCACCGATCTGCTGGCCGGCGCCGACGGCCCGTGCCGGTTGCGGCTGGTCACCGGCGGCCTCAAGGAGCGCTGGCGCAAGCTGTGCGCACCCTGGGTGGTGCACCTGCTGGCCTGCGCCGATGGCCTGGCGCTGACCACCGAGCTGATGGCCCGGGACGGCACCGCCCGGCTGGCGCCACTGCCGGCGGACCGCGCCCGGGATCATCTGGAGGCGCTGGCGCAAGGCTGGCAGGCCGGCCTGTGCCGGCCGTTGCCGGTGGCCTGCGACACCGGCTTCGCCTGGCTGGCCGGCGAGGCGCAACGGGAACAAAAAGGCCAGGACCAGCCGCAGCGCGCCGCCCGGGCGGTGTTCGAATCCGGCTTCAGCCACGTCGGCGAGGTGGACCGGGACGCGGCCCTGCGCCGTGCCTGGCCGGACTTCGACAGCCTGCTGGCCGCCCGCGAGGACGGCGAGGCCGAGCCGGCCCTGGCGGTATGGGCGGAGCGACTCTACCGGCCGCTGTTCGACCATCTTCAATGGCGGGGCACGGAGGACAACGCATGAGCGAACTGCCCCTGCCGCTGACCTTCCCGCTGCACGGTACCCGCCTGATCGAGGCCAGCGCCGGCACCGGCAAGACCTTCACCCTGGCGGCCCTGTACCTGCGCCTGGTGCTGGGCCACGGCGGCGACGCCCGGGGCTTCGCGCGGCCGCTGCTGCCACCGGAAATCCTGGTGGTGACCTTTACCGAGGCGGCCACCGAGGAACTGCGTCAGCGCATCCGCGACCGCCTGGCCCAGGCGGCGCGGGCCTTCGTGGACGGCCAGGCCACCGGCGACCCGATCCTGGACGGCCTGCTGGCCGACTACCCGGACGACGACGAGCGCCAGGCCGCCGGCCAGCGTCTGGACGCCGCCGCCCAGTGGATGGACGAGGCCGCCATCCATACCATCCACGGCTTCTGCAACCGCATGCTCAAGCAGCACGCGTTTGACTCCGGCAGCCTGTTCAATCTGGAGCTCAACGAGGACGCCGGCGAGGAACAGTTCCAGGCCGCCTGTGACTACTGGCGCACCGTGATCCGCCGCTTCCCGGCGGCGGCGGCGCCGGGCCTGCGCGCCGCCGGCCTGGACGGCCCCCAGGCGTTGCTGGCCGCCGCCCGACCGCTGATCGGCCATGTCCAGGCCGACGAGGCGCTGCCGGAACCGGTGGCGCTGTGGCTGGACACGGTGGGCCCGCAACAGGCGCTGGAACAACAGGCGCGGCAGGCCCTCGATCAGGAACTGCCGGCGCTGCGCGCCTGGGTGGCCGAGGCCCTGGACCAGGGCTGGCTGCACGGCGCCACCTATAAGGCGGACAAGGTGCCGGCCATGCTCGATCAACTGGCCGCCTACGCGGAAGGCTTCCCGGCCACCGGCAAGGATTCGCTGAAGGCGCTCAGGAACTTTTCCAGCGGCGGCCTGCGGCTCAACAAAAAGGGCCTGGACCAGCGCCCCGACCTGACCTGCCTGGATGCCCTGCAGCGGGTGCTGGAAAGCCGCGAGGACAACGCCGCGCCGCGCACCGCGCTGCTCCAGCACGCCGCCGCCTGGATCGAACGGCGGGTGGCGATGATGCGCCGGCAAACCGCCACCATGGGCTTCGACGATATGCTCACCCGGCTGCGCGACGCCCTCGCCGACCCGGCCAACGGGCCGCGTCTGGCACGGGTCATCCGCGAGCAGTTTCCGGTGGCGTTGATCGACGAATTCCAGGACACCGACCCGGTGCAGTACGGCATCTTCGCCGCCCTCTACGCGGACCAGCCGGACACCGGCTGGTTCATGATCGGCGACCCCAAGCAGGCCATCTACGCCTTCCGGGGCGCCGACGTGCACACCTACCTGCAAGCCCGCCAGGCCACCCACAGCCAGCACACCCTGGGCCGCAACTTCCGCTCCGCCAAAGCCATGGTCGAGGCGGTGAACCGGCTGTTCGAACACGGCGAGGAACAGACCGGCGACGTCTTTTTGATGGACGGCGCGATCCGCTTCGAGGCGGTCAGTGCCCAGGGCCGCAAGGACCGGCTCGAGATCGACGGCCAGCCCCGCGCCGGGGCGGTGCTGTGGGTGGAGGACGGCGCCGCGCCGGTGAGCAGCGGCACCTACCGCCAGCACCAGGCGGCCTGTTGCGCCGGCGAGATCGCCCGGCTGCTGAACGGCGCCGCCGCCGGCAACACCGGCTTTCGCGACGACCAGGGCCTGCGGCCGCTGCGCTCGGAGCACATCGCCGTGCTGGTGCGCAACCGCACCGAGGCGGCGGCGATCCGCGACGCCCTCGCCCGGCGCAACGTGCGCAGCGTGTATCTGTCGGACCGGGATTCGGTGTACGCCACCGCCGAGGCCACCGACCTGCTGCGGCTGCTGGACGCCTGCGCCACCCCGGAGGCGGACGCCAAGGTGCGCAGTGCTCTGGCCTGCGCCACCCTGGCGTTTCCGTTCAACGAGCTGGACGCCCTGAACCGGGACGAGCGCCGCTGGGAGGCCATGGTGGACCGGTTCCACGGTTACCGCCGCCAGTGGCAGCGCCAGGGGGTGCTGCCCATGCTGCGTACCTTGCTGCTGGATTTCTCGGTACCTGAGCGGCTCAGCCGGAGCCTCAGCGGCGAGCGTTCGCTCACCAACCTGCTGCATCTGGCGGAGCTGCTGCAGCAGGCCGCCGGCCATCTGGACGGCGAACAGGCTCTGCTGCGTCACCTCGGCGAGACGGTGGAGGACGGCGGACCCGGCGACGAGGCGGTGCTGCGCCTGGAAAGCGACGACGACCGGGTGCGGGTGATCACCCTGCACAAATCCAAGGGCCTGGAATACCCGCTGGTGTTCCTGCCGTTCCCGTGCGCCTTCCAGCCGGTGGACGGCAACCGGCCGCCCCTGCTCTACCACCGGGACGGCCAGCGCCGCATCGATCTGGAGCCGGACCGGGAGGCGGTGGCGCTGGCGGACCGGGAGCGGCTCGCCGAGGACATGCGCCTGCTCTATGTGGGCCTGACCCGGGCCCAGTACCAGTGCTGGCTGGGCGTGGCGCCGGTGAAGCGCGGCAACGGCAAGCGCAACCAATTGCCGGACAGCGCCCTGGGGCGCCTGCTGTTCGGCGCCGACGGCGTGGCCGATGACGGCCTGAGCGCCGCCCTGGCGCCGTTGGCCGGCGACGCCATCCGCGTGGAGCCGCCGCCGGCGGACAACGATGTGATCCACCGCCCCGCCGAGCGCGCCCGGCCCTGGCGGGGCGCGGCGCACTTCGCGGGCCGCGCCGGCGAGACCTGGTGGATCGCCAGCTACAGCGCCCTGAAACAGGTGGACGAGGACGCCCTGGCGCCCGCCGACCCGCGCGGCGACCAGCTGGCGGAGGCGGACCCGGCGCCGGCCACCGCCGACGACGACATCGAACCCCAAGGCATCCATGCCTTTCCCCGTGGTGCCTTGCCGGGCCTGCTGTTGCACGATCTTTTGGAACAGGCCGGCCGGGACGGCTTCGCCGCCACCCTGGCGCGCCCGGAGGAACTGGACCGGCGCGTCGGCGAAGCCCTGGCCGCCCGCCATTGGCAGGACCACGACGCCATGCTGCGGGACTGGTGGCGCGAGGCGCTGAGCACGCCCTTCGGGCTCGGCGACACGGCGGTGTCGCTGGAAAGACTGGAGGTAGCGGTGCCGGAACTGGAGTTTTTGTTCCCCGCCCGGCGGGTGTCGGTGGAGGCCCTGGACGCCCTGATTCGCACCCACATCGCCCCGGGGCGGCCGCGCCCCAGGCTGGCGGCGGACACCCTGAACGGCATGCTCAAGGGTTTTATCGATCTGGTGTTCGAACACCAGGGGCGCTATTACGTGCTCGACTACAAATCCAACTGGCTGGGCCCGGACGACGCCGCCTATACCCGCGAGGCGATGACCGAGGCGGTGCTGGAAAGCCGCTACGAGGTGCAGTACGCCCTCTATCTGCTGGCGCTGCACCGGCTGCTGCGCGCCCGCCTGGGTGACGGCTACCGGCCGGACCAGCACCTGGGCGGCGCCGTCTATGTGTTTCTGCGCGGGCTGCACGGGCCGGACGCCGGCGCCGTTTTCGAGCGCCCGCCCACCGAGCTGATCGAGGCGCTGGACCAGCTGTTCGTACCGGGAGACCACCATGCAGGCTGATCTGTTCACCGCGCCGGCCTGGCGCGACGCCCTGGCGGCCCTGCGCGAACAGGGTCTGCTGCGCGACCTGGACGTGGCGGTGGCGGAGTTCCTGCACCGCCAGGCCCCGGAAGCGGAGCCGGCGGCGCTGCTGCTGGCCGCTCTCACCAGCGGCCAGCTGGCCGCCGGCCATCTGTGCCTGGACCTGGACGAGCCGGGACTGGAAGCGCGCCTGTGGCCCGCTGGCCGGCCGCCGGCCCTGGACGGTTTGCTGCCGGCGACGATCGGTGATTGGCCGGCGCGGTTGACCGGCTCGCCCTTGGTGGGCACCGGCGGCGACAACGCGCCGCTGGTGTTCGACGGCGGGCGGCTCTACCTGCGCCGGCACTGGGCCCAGGAGCGCGCCGTGGCGGAGCGGGTGCAAGCGCGGCTGGCCACCGGGTCGGCGCCGGACCCGGCGCGCCTGGCCGCGCCCCTCACCGCCCTGGTCCCCGAGCCCGCCGGGGACGGGGG
>JAKUPL010000026.1 GCA_022449455.1 Alcanivorax sp.
GGCGTGCCGCCGGCCCGGCTGTTACAAACCGGTTAACCCTCTACTCAAATTGGCGATTAAAAATGGGGGGATTACAGGTCTTCCTGGAAGCTGAGGAACAGCCCTGTGGTGGGGCGGTAGACCTGGTCGTAGAGGGTGAGGGCGACGCCGCTCCAGGCGAAGACGAGCAGCAGGGCCCAGGGCCAGAGGCCGCCGGCGCGGTGCAGGTCGAAGGTGCGTTTGTGGCCGCCGGCGCGCCAGCGGATTTGCCAGGCTTTGGCCCAGCGTGTCCAGAAGCGGCGGGGGCGGTGCCGGGCGTCGCGGCGGCGTGGCGGTGGGAAGGTGAGCCAAGCGCCGACGAAGCAGTCCAGGGTCCAGAGCAGGGCGATGACGCCGAAGGTCCAGGTGCCTATGGTGCCCAGGGCCAGGGAGTGGTGCAGGCGGTAGACGAAGGGCATCAGGTTGGCGAGGCCCTGGCTCAGGTCGCCCCACAGGCGCCCGCCGAGGATCTGGCCGGTGTAGGGGTTCACAAACACTTCGTCGATGGGCAGCGCCGGCGCGCCCGGTTTGGCGCTTAGGAAGAAGCGCACCGGGCTGTGCGCGTCCGGGGGCGCGAGCATCATCCAGTGGACGTTGGCGTCCGGGTAGGCGGCGTCCACCTGGTCGCGCAGGGCGAAGGGCGAGAGCGGTTCGCTGTGCGGCGCCGGCGGCTCGACCTGCAGCCACTGCGGGTTGATCAGGGCGTCGAGCTCGTAATACCAGACCAACAGCGCGCCGGTGAGGCCGGCGATGATCAGGAAGCCTGCCATCACCAGCCCGACGTAGCGGTGCAGTTGGACCAGCCGCCGCCGCGCTGTCACTGAAGAAGGCCCATCAGAACAGGTACTTCACGCGCGCCAGGTAGGTGCGGCCTTCTTCGCGGATCACGCCGTCGAACGAGCCGGGGGAGAAGATCTCTTCGTCGGTGACGTTGTTGAGCAGCAGGTCCAGTTGCAGGGCGTCGGTGACGGCGTAGTAGGCGCCCAGGTCCACCCGGGTGTAGGCGGGCAGGGTGACGCTGTTGTCCGCGTTGGCGGGGCGTTCGTCCACGTAGGCGACGGTGCCGCCCAGGCTCAGGCCGGTGATGGCGTTGAGGTAGTAGCGGCTTTGCAGGGCGGCGGTGTGCAGGGGCACGTTGACGAAGCGGTTGCCTTCCAGTGTCTCGTCGTCGGTGCGCAGCACTTCGGTGTCGGTGTAGCCGTAGCCGGCGCTCAGGTAGAGGTTGCTGGTGGCGTAGCCGTCCACGGTGAGCTCGGCGCCCTGGGAGCGGGCGCGGCCCTGGGCCACTTCGAAGCCGGCGTTGAGCGGGTCGCTGATGGCCATGTTGTCTTTTTCGATGATGAAGCCGGCGGCGTTGATGTTGAGGCGGCCGGCGGTGACGCGCACGCCCGCTTCGTATTGCACGCTCTCTTCCGCGTCCAGCGGCTGGCGGCCGGAGGTGGTGCCCTGTTGGGGCACGAAGGCTTCGTTGCGGCTGGTGTAGAGCGAGGTGCTGTCGGTGAGGTCGTAGACCAGGCCGAGCTGGGTGGTCCAGGCGGTTTCACCGAGTTCGGCGCGGGTGACGGCGTTGTTGTTCATGAAGTCGGTGGTTTTCTGGGATTGCTCCGCGTCGGTGTAGCGCAGGCCAGCGAGCAGGGTCCACTTCTCGGCGAAGGCAATGCGGTCCTGGACGAAGCCGGCGAGGATGCGGTCGGTCTGGGTGAAGCCGCGGTCGCGGGCTTTGGTGCTGAGGTCCATGGGGCCGTACACCGGCTCGTACAGGTCGATGGGGTTGACCAGGAACACCTGGGTGGGGCGGGTGCTGTCGGATTCCCGGTAGTTCACGCCGGCGATAAAGCGATGGGTCATGCCGGCCAGGGTGGCTTCGCCGCTCAGGTCGAGAATCACTTCGTGGTCGGTCTGTTGGGCGTCGTCGCTGGCGAAGATGATGCGGTCGAGGGTGCGGAAGTCCGCGCCCAGGCCGAACGGGGCGTATTCCTGGAACGTCTGGTCGTTGCGGGTGTAGGCGTAGCTCAGGCGGGCGTCGATGGTGTCGGTGACGGCCTGGGTGAGCCGGGTGTTCAGGTAGAGGGAATCCCGCTCGGTGGTGGCGTCTTTCCAGGCGGTGTTGAAGTCGTCGCTGTAGTCGCCGTTGGGGTTGGGCTCGATGGCCCCTTCCGCCGGGGCGCCGCCGGGCAGGGCGGTCCATTCGTTGGCGGAGTAGCTGCCTTCCACGGTGAGGTTGGTGGTGTCGGTCAGGTCCACGGTGACGTTGGGCGCCACGAACAGACGCTCGTAGCCCCAGTAGTCCATGGAGGCGTGGCTGTCCTGGTGGGCCAGGTTGAGGCGCGCGCGCACCCGGTCGTTGAGCGGGCCGGTCACGTCCAGGGTGGCGCGGTGGTAATCGTAGCGGCCGTACTCGGCGCCCACTTCCGCCTGGTAGTAATCCAGCGGCTGCTTGGTGACCACGTTGATGGTGCCGCCCGGTTCCATCTGGCCGTACAGCACCGAGGCCGGACCTTTGAGGATTTCCAGGCGCTCCACGTTGGCGAGATCGGTGGGGTGGTCGGTTTGCCGGAAGCCCAGACCGTTGACGGATTGCTCCGCGTTGAAGCCGCGGATCAGAAAGTCGTCGGCGAACATGTCGCGGCCGGAGCCGGCCCGGTTGGCGCTGGGGGTGAGGCGCACGATGTCGCCGACGGTGTTGGCCTGGGCCAGCTCGAAGTTTTCCCGGTCATAGACGCTGACACTTTGCGGGATGGCTTCCACGGTGTCGTTTTTCTGGCGGCCATACACGGAGACCGCGTCCAGGGTATTGCTCTCGCCGGTTTCCTGCGGCGCCGCTTCCAGCCGGTAACCATTCTCCACACGCACGGCGGTGACGCCGCTGCCCGCCAGCAGCGCGCGCAGGGCCTGCTCCGGCGTGTAGTCGCCGCTCAGCGCCGGCGCCTGCTTGCCTTCCAGCAGCGAGGCGTCGCCGCCGATGGCCAGCCCGGTCTGCCGGGCCAGGTCGATCACCGCCTGGTCCAGGGGTTGGGCGGGCAGGTTGATGGTTTGCGACGCCTGGGTTTGCGCCAGGGCCGGTTGGATGAGCGATAGCGGGGTCAGCAAGCCGAGCAGCAACAGCGCCTTGGGCGCGGTGGTTCCGGTGTTCATTCTTTGGCTCCAGCGTGGGTTCGCGGTGTTGTTCTTCGCGTGCTTTTTGTGTCTCTTACCTATGAAGACAAAGCAGGGGAGCCAATCGGGCAGTGGTGGCGGCAAATTTTTTTCTTTCGTCGGAGGCTGCTTCTCCATCGGGGACGCGGGTCTTTGTTCTGCCCTTCCGGGAACGCCGTGAACCCGTCCATGGGGGCTCCCTGTCGAACGTCCTGTTCTCCAGGGTCCCGGAAGGGCAGAACAAAGACCCGCTCCGAGGCAGCGGCACCGCCACGGGTTCTAGTCGCGAGGGTGGTTAGCGGGGGCGGACGGTGACGTACCAGGGCGTCAGGTAGCGCACCTCCAGATTGAGGGTGTCGGCGAGCAGGGCCAGGGCGGCGTCGCTGTCGTCGGCGGGCAGCACGCCGGTGAAGCGGGGCGCGTTCGGGGCGGCGAGGGCGTCGTCCAGGGTCAGCAGGCCGGGGCGGTGGCGGGCCAGGCGCTCGACCACTTCGGTGAGCGGCGCCTTGCTGAAGGCCAGGCGGCCGTCGGCCCAGTCCGGGCGCTGGCGTGGGGTTTCGGCGCGGGCGATGACGCCTTGGCGGTTCAGGTCCGCTTGCTGGCCGGCGGTGAGCTTGAGGCCGTCGCCGCCGTCCCGGGGGGTCACCGCCACGGTGGATTTCTGTACCGCTACCCGGGTGAAGCCGTGTTCCTGCCGCACGCTGTATTGGGTGCCCAGGGCGGTGGCGGTGAGGTCCCGGGTGGTGACCTGGAAGGGCCGGCCTGGGGCCTTGGCCACGGTGGCCAGCAGCTCGCCGCGCACCAGCTTCACGGTGCGACGGGCGTCGCTGTAGTCCAGGTCGATGGCGCTGCCGCTGTTGAGCACCACCTGGCTGCCGTCGGGCAGGGTGAGCGTGCGGATCTCGCCGGCGGCGGTGCGGTAGTCGGCGCCCCAGTAGGCCCAGGGCAATTGCGCGCCGGCCAGCACCAGCAGCAGCGCCGCGCCCAGGCCGGTGGTTTGCCGCCGGCGCCGGCGGCGCCGTTCCGCGGTGGCGTCGGTGGCTCGCCACATCCGTTGGATCTGCTCCAGCACCTGGCGCCGGCGCGGGTCCTTGGCCTGCCAGGTGTCGCACTCCGTCTGCAGGCGGGCGCGTTCGTCGGCGCCGGCGGTTTGCAGCGCCACCACCCACTCGGCGGCCTGCTGGCGGATGCGGTTCAGCTCGGACATACGTCCGCCAGGCTGTCGTAGAGGCGCGCGTGGCAGTGGGCGAAGGCCTTGGCCAGGTACTGTTTGACGCTGCTTTCGGACACCGACAGCCGGCGCGCGATCTGCCGATACGTCAGGCCCTCCAGGCGCGCCATCAGAAACGCCCGGCGCGGCTTCTCCGGCAGCTCGTCCACCAGCAGTCGGAGCACCGTCACCAGCAGATTGTGGGCGGCGGCGATCTCCGCCGGGCCTCGATCATCCCGGGTCTCCACCAGAATCGCCACCTGGCGCAGGGCTTCCTCTTCCACCTGCCGGCGGTGGTGGCGATTGATCATCAGCCGGCTGGCGATAACCATCAGATAGGCGCGCGGGTCGCGCAGCGCTTCCAGCGACTGCTCGCCCAGAATCAGCCGCAGGAAGGTGTCCTGGCTCAGGTCCGCCGCGTCCTGCGGACAGCGCAGCCGCCCCTGCAGCCAATGCGTCAACCAGCCATGATGCGCCGCATACAGCTCACCCAGCTCCCGTTGGGAGCCGGGCAACAGCGGTTGGGTGTCGGTGGCGGCGCCGGACATAAGGTCTGATATCACTTTTATAATTGAGAGTGATTATCAATTAACGACTGGGAGGGCGCAACTCATGCTGCTCACGATTCCCGAAAAATGAGCAGGACGAGACGGACCTGCTCAAAATTGCGATTTTTTGAGCATCACGCCCCAGGACACTACGCTGAGTTAGCACGGATTCGTCTTATTGACCGCACCGGTTAACCGGTGCTATTAATGGCACCTATTCTTCTCTCGAGGTGCACACCATGTCCGTGAAGTTCTCGGAAGACGTTGTCCCGCTGTCGGATCTGAAGATTAATCCCGGCAAAGTGATTGGTCGGGTTCAGGAATCCCACCGCCCTATGTTGCTGACCAGCCGTGGTCGCGGGGTGGCCGTCGTTCAGGGGTTGGAGGATTACGAGAAGACCGCGGAGGAGTTGCGGTTCGTGAAGGCGGTGGCACAGGGGCTGATGGACGCCCGTGAAGGCGATACGGTTTCCGTGGAGGATGCCCGAGACGCCCTGGGTCTTAAGTAAATGGAGTTACGTGTCGCGCGTTCCGCGCTTGAGGACCTGAAAGCGATTCAGGCCTATTACGCGGATGAAGGAGTGCCGCACATTGGTGATGAGTTCGTCGCCGCTATTCTGGAAGATTCGGAGATGCTGCGGCGTCATCCCGAGGTGGGGAGAGTGGTGCCGGAATTCGGCATGGATCATGTCCGGGAACGTATCCATTCGCCTTTTCGGATTGTTTATCTGAGAGCGGCCACGGAAGTCGTGCTTATCCGGGTATGGCGGAGCGAGAGGCAGCTCGAACTGCCGGATACGCAATGATAGGTCGTCGCCGTTCCGACCGGGTTGAAACCCGGCCTAACGCAGGAGGACGTTCAATGGAAATTGATGAGGAGAAAATCGACCAGGCCGTTCTGGCTTTATTGCGCCTGACCTTGCACGGTGACGACCGAGCATGGAAGTCTTTTGATTGGGACGCCATGGGCAGGCTTTACGAGAAGGGGTTGATTTGTAATCCAGTCGGGAAAGCAAAATCGGTCCTATTGACCGAGGAAGGTTTGAAGGAGTCGGAGCGCCTCTTTTTGGGAGTTGTTTGGCAGTGCGTCACGGGTCAACCGGTACCTTTAACGTGGGCTTCGGGCCGCGGACTTTGCTTACAGGCGATTTACCGGGCCATTAAACGCGGGCTAACGCTCGTGAAGACGTCAAAAAGCCAAGAGAATGCTTAACAAACAATGAGTAATCACGGTCCGACCCTAGGGGCGCCAGCCCGATGAATGATTGGCTCGATAAACTGGATAGGGAGTACCGGCATCTCAAGGCCGGACAGATCTATCGGGTGGCGCGCGCTTTCCGGGACTATGACGGCGAATGCCATGGGGAAGGAAAAACCTTTGAGTTCGTCGGCGCCAACTTCGTGCCCTACCACGATGGGCTGTCGTTGTTCGTGAAACGAGAAGCGCGCGAAGAGCAGATCCGACTGCAACTTCACCCTGAGGAGCAGCAGGATATCGTCGAGCAATTGGAGGTCTACCTGAGGCCTGTGCCGTGAAGGCCGACCGATCAGGCCATGATGAATGTCGTCGATCGCGAGCGGTCGATGTGGATTTTAAGGCCAGCGGTCGTACAGCGCGGCGGCCGAAGAAAGGGAAAGGGCTGCTTCCCGCGCTGCTGATGGTGGCGGCTTTTTTTGTCAGTCTTCTGGCGGTTATGCCTCCGCATGAGTGGTGGCGGATGGCCGGTGTGTACGGTTTGGTAAGTCTGCTGACGTTTGTGCTTTATGGGCTGGATAAACGGGCGGCGAGACGTGGCGCCTGGCGGACGGCCGAGGCGCGTCTCCATTTCTTTGAGCTCTGCGGCGGCTGGCCAGGTGCCTTGCTTGCCCAACGGATGTTTCGGCACAAAACCCGCAAGGTGCCCTTTCTGGTGGTCTTTGCTTTTGCGGTTATCGCCAACCTGGCGGCGCTGGGTTGGCTGCTTTACGCGGACGCCGGTGAGGCGCTGCGGCATCTCCTCGGCGTCAGGCGGATCGCTGGCTTCTAAGGCGCGCCACAGGTCTGATTTCTTAGAAGTAATTATTGAGGCTCGAAACCGGGCTCTAAGGCTCTTTGAGTCGACCGTGTGGCCAGAAAATGCTTACTAATCAATGCGTAGCCGTGGTCCGACCCCGGTAGCCGCCGATAGCCGGACGCGAGCAAGCCTACACATTCCCGGGCGCGCATCTCTTACAGCGTCTGTGCGTGTCCGTTTTCGCCAGTGTCCCCGTTAATGGCGCGCGCTTTCCATACCCTGAATAGGGGAGAGAGGCGTGGCAATAAGACAGATATCCTGACAAAAAACACACCCCGTCCGAGATGCATAAATACAATATTTTTGCAGATAACGACGCCCACCGGTTGGAGGCCAACGTCGTGCCCTTGTTGCCGCGAAATTTTCCGCTGAACCTCAAGTTGTCAAGCCGCATTGGTTTGATGATGCTGTGCCCGCTAGTGCTGGTGAACTGCGATTGCGCCTACAGGCCCCCGGCAATTCACTTGAGCTGTCAGGCATCGGCCTGCTCGATGGAAGATGATCGTTGCACCATCGACATGGAATTCGTGGCCCACAATACGATTAATCTGGATAACGAGTTGGTCTCCGTGCTGCCGATGGGAAAAGATGCCTATATCGACTACCGCACAGTGACTCGCGGCCAGGGAGAAAATGATTACCCGCATAGAGTTTATCGGTACACCTATGCGTTCAACCCGGCGGATGCGGTTGATGGTGTGATGGGTTACGCCGCGACCGTGCGTTCCAAGAGTGATGGCAGTCAGCAAACCTGCGCCGACGAAATTCAGGTGAAGGGCGCCGGAGATTTTCTTACGGTGGCGCTTGAGTCGCCCGAGTTGGTTCTGGACACCGAGAGCGGATCGGTGCCCTTGCCGGAGTATATGGTCGGAGGAACAAACACCGCTCCAGTGGACGCCGTATGGTCCGCCAACGGCCCAGACTGGGAAATCATAGAGGGCGAATCGGACCCGCCCCGACTGAACTATGCGGGTACGGCTCTGGAAGCCAGCAGTCCCCGTGCCGCGACCTTGACGGTATCCACGGCGGGGCCCTACGGCGTAACAGTATCCGAGTCGGTCGCCCTGTCTGCCCGCTATGTCTATTCGGCGCTGACACTGAGCCAGAGCTATGCGCTGCCGGGGGACGAGATCAGTGCTACCTATAGCAGTGGGGCGGGCGGTGAGGAGCAGGACGGCACGGCGATCTGGACGCTTTTGCTGACCGGGGAAAACGGACAAGCGTCGGACAGAACCTCGGCGCTGCGGACCACGGCGACCCCGAATGAAAGAGTCTTCACCGCCGACGAAGTGGGGCGCTATACCATCAAACGAACGGAGGCCGCCGACGGCGACACCGTGACGGAGACCGCGCTGAGCGACGCCATTACGGTACTCGAACCCCTCCTCAACATTATCGTCAGCCCGGGGGCCGAGGACATCAATCGCGGCGAACCCGTGCGCTTTGATGCCAGTGGCTCCACGGTGCCGCCAGGGGCGGAAATCGGTTGGCGGGTGACTGCCAGGCCCGAGGGGAGCAGTGCATGGATGGAATACCTCGATACGGTTGGTAAGCAGGCGACACTGACTCCGGATGTGATGGAAGGGAGCTATACCGTCGAGGCGCAGCTGTCGATTCCCTCCCTGATGGAGCCGCTGACCAGAAGCCGGACATTCACGTTTGTGTCCACGCCGGTCGCCGGTCCGGCGACGGACGAGACGGACTACCTGGTGGGCGAGGAGGTCTCTTTCGATCTGACGGCCTCGGACTACCCGAGTGGCTCCTCCTTCAGGTACACCCTGAGTGGCGCGCCGGAAGGGAGCAGCGCGGAGCTCCTGCTCTCCAGTGATGGCACGCGGGCCAGCCTGCTAACCGATGTCGCGGGGGTTTACCAGATCGAGCTGACCATCACCAATGCCGAAGGGGAAACGTCCAGCCACACCACATCCATCACCGCGGAAGAATCCAATGCGGTAGCCCTGACGCTGGCCAGCGATCTACCTGTGGTGGATGACGATGGCGACATCCAGATGATTCTGATCGGCATCGACGAGGACAACCGGTTAACGGCAAGAGCCGGGGAGCAGGTGTTGGGGCCGTATACCGCGCTGTTCCTGCAAGGGTATTGGGAAAGTGAGGATACCGCCAACCTTTACGACAGCGCGGGCGAGCGCTTCGAAATGGTGAACGAAGAGAGTGGCGTGCTGCTTGACGAGAATGTCGAACATATCATTCAACTGCGACGGGACGATGGCATTTACTTTCAGGTGCGATTGAGGTTCGAGGCCGGTGATCTGGAGGGGGATGCAACGGTCACCAGCCTGAGTGGTTATAACTGTGGCGAGTCGCTGAGTCACTGTCCTTGAATCTTGTCCTTGAGCGGACAGGCATCGGCCAACGAGATCGGGTTAATAAGATGAAAGGCATCATACTGGTACTATCGATAATCGTGCTGCTCCCCGCTTTGTGGGGGTGCGAAGAAGATGCATACAGCCCCCCGGATGACGGCGAGGCGGTGGAGCCCGGGCCGGGTCCTGGTCTCCAGATTTCCGATGTTGAGTTGACGCCGGAACAACAGGACTTGCTGGTCCTGATCGAGAACAATATTCAGAATAACAACTACGGCACGGCGGCGACGGATATCGTCAAGCTGCTCGAGGCGCACCCCGGCAGCGACCAGGTTAAACGGTTGTATTCCGACGTGCTCGCCATGCAGTCGGGGATTACGCCCTCGGAGTTCGCCATCGCCATTGGCGCTCGCCCCATACAAGTCCGCAACGAGGATGGCGAATGGGTTGAGAAGACTTCCACGATTTCGTTTGTCGATAGTCTGGTTGGCCTGGCCAATGTCGAGGACAGCGATGACTATCGGGTGCGCTTTCTGAACGGACGCCATGCCTTGGAACTGCGCCTGCAGGATAAAGCTATCTCGGAACTGCCTTCCCGGGAGCAGGCCGACATCGGCGCCATGGCGACCATCCATGCGACCCGCCTCGCCTACGCCGCGGTGGGCGGAGAGGAAAGCGCCGAAAGCCTGCACAGCGCGCAAGCACTGCAGGCCGCTCTGGAAGAGCATCTGCCCGAAGTCGACGAAGAGTTGACGGAGACACTAAGGGTCGTGGCCCAAACCTCGGGCGCCGTGCAGCAGCACTACCCGATTCGGGAAGTGGACGAGAACCCGATCCGTATGTCTCTGGCAAGGAATGCCTTCGCGAATGCCATGCTGGATGACAACGAACTTTCCACCGAGGAACTGGTGGAACTCGTCCTTTTCGCCCCGGGTTTATAGACGCCTTGCAGGCGCGCCGCAGGCCCAGGCCCGCGGCGGCCCGATGTGTCCGTTTACTCTGCCTTGTCCAGGGTGCTTTCCTTATGCGCCGCGATGTGATCCGTCTTGTCACTCTTGATTTCGTATTGCGGCTCGTCTTTCGAAGCGCGGCGGGTGTGGCCTTTGTAGTCGAAGTCCTGAGTGTGCACTTTAATGATCTTGCCGCTGACCCGGCCCGCTTCGGAATTCCAGGTAACGTGGTCTCCGACCGTGAACTTGTGGTTCATGGCGTTTGCTCCTGGAATCACCGGGCCTGCCCGGTAGGGGTGACGCGCCAGATGGTGTTGGAGAGGTCGTCGGCGATGATCACGGCGCCTTCCGGGTCCACGGTGACGCCCACCGGGCGGCCACGGGCCTTGCCGTCGTCGCTGAGGAAGCCGGTGGCGAAGTCCACCGGGTCGCCGGCGGGTTCGCCGTTCTGGAACGGCACAAACACCACCTTGAAGCCCACCGGGTCGCTGCGGTTCCAACTGCCGTGCTGGCCGACGAAGGCGCCTTCGGCGAAGTCGCCGCCCACGGCGGAGTTGGAGAAGTCCACGCCCAGCGCCGCCACGTGGGAGCCCAGCGCATAGTCCGGTTTGATGGCCTGCTCGACCCTCTCCGGTTTGGGCGGTTTGACCCGGGTGTCCTCGTTCTGGCCCCAGTAGCTGTAAGGCCAGCCATAGAAAGCGCCTTCCTTCACCGAGGTCAGATAGTCCGGCACCAGGTTGGGACCGATCTCATCCCGCTCATTGGCCACCGCCCAGAGCTCGCCGGTGTCCGGCTGGATGGTCAGGGCAGTGGGGTTGCGCAGGCCGGTGGCGAAGGGGCGGTGCAGGCCGGTTTCCGCTTCGATCTGCCAGACCATGGCGCGGTCTTCTTCCAGTTCCATGCCGCGCTCACCGATGTTGCTGTTGGAGCCGATCCCCACGTACAGGAAGCGACCGTCCGGGCCGGCGGTCATGGCCTTGGTCCAGTGGTGGTTGATCACCGCGGGCAGGTCGGTGACCTTTTCCGGTGCGCCGTTGGCCCGGGTCTGGCCCTCCTCGTAATCGAAGCGCACCAGCGTGCCCTGGTTGGCCACGTACAGGTTGCCGTCGATCAGAGCGAGGCCGTAGGGAGCGTCCAGGTTGTCGGCGAACACGCCTTGCTGTTCATAGCGACCGTCGCCGTCCTCATCGCGCAGCAGGGTCAGGCGGTCGCCGCCTTTCACGGCGCTTTTGCCTTGTTTCTTGATCAGGCCGGCGATGAAATCCTTGGGCCGCAGGGTCGGTGCGTGGCCGCCGGAGCCTTCCGCCACCAGGATATCGCCGTTGGGCAGCACCAGGGTCTGACGCGGGATTTTCAAATCGGTGGCGATGGCCTCGATCTGGTAGCCGTCCGGCACGGTGGGCTTCTGATCGCCCCATTCCGCCGGCTTTGAGATATTCATATTGGGCAGCAGACCACGCCGAGGCGCTGGCAGTTGGGGATCGGCGCCGTGCTGAGCGGCGGGCTCAACCTGTTTTTCGCCGCCGCAGGCGGTCAGAGCGAACAGCAAAGGAAGCGACAGCAGGGGGATGGCGTACCGCATGTTATTTCACTCCTCCACGCAGACCTGAGTAGCCGACCAGGCTCGCCACCAGGGCCAGCACCGTCACGATCACCGATAGCCACAAACCCGCGGGCATGGCCGCCCAGGCGTCTTTGGCATGCACCAGCGCGTTAATAAAGCCGAGTACCCACATCACCAGCAGCACGACGAAATACACGGCGTGCCTCGCGGTGCGGGCCGGGCCGCTGATCACCCATTCGATCAGCGCCCACAGCAACGCGAAGCCGCCACCCACCAGGGCGCCGGCAATCAGCCAGGAAGCGAAATTGGTCCACTGAATCTGGTAGCTGGCGGAATAGGCGAGATCGCTGAGCAGCGCACCCAGAAACAGCGGTAGGGGGAAGGCAAGCAGAATGGCGTGCAGCGGATGCAATGCACGTCCGACGATCGTTCGGTGTGTCTCAGCCATGACGCTCTCAAGTCCTTTGAACAGTCCGATGTCTCGCATCTTCCAGGCCGGCCGTGGAGGCGGGAAGAACCAGACCGGCCAACCCCGACCATTTTGACCACTCTTTACATTCACCCTGCGGGGTCGGACCACGCTAAGTTGCTGACGTTAAAGGCCCGGCGCCTCCAAAACGGTCGTACTCCGGGCCTTAAGTGCGTGTTTTCACCCCCGGAAATCGCCGCCTGGGGGCCCGGGTCTGAATCGATCCGGAGCCTCTGCCTTAGCCGCCGTTTATGAGGGTCAAAACCGCCGGCTAAGCGTCTCCAAAGGGGTTTCGCGGCAGCGAAACGCTTATAAATCAGCAAGTAACCGTGGTCCGACCCCGGTGGGCGACGGTTGGGGGGAAAATCTGGATAATGGCGCGCATTCGCGTCCCCGACTGGCTGTGCTCCCCATGGAAATCAAGGTCAACTTCCTCGACAACCTCCGCCTGGAGGCCAAATTCGACGACTTCACCGTGGTCACCGACCAGCCGATTCGCTACAAGGGCGACGGGTCGGCGCCCAGTCCGTTCGATTATTTTCTGGCGTCGTCGGCGTTGTGCGCGGCTTATTTCGTGAAGGTGTATTGCAAGGCGCGGGACATTCCCACCGACAACATCCGCCTGTCGCAGAACAACATCGTCGACCCGGAGGACCGCTATAACCAGATCTTCCGCATCCAGGTGGAGCTGCCCGAGGACCTGTCCGACAAGGACCGCCAGGGCATCCTGCGGTCCATCGAGCGCTGCACGGTGAAAAAGGTGGTGCAGACCGGGCCGGAGTTCCAGATCGAGACCGTGGACAATCTGGACGAGGATGCCCAGGCCCTGTTGATGGCCGGCGTGGACGGCGAGGCGCGCACCTTTATCGAGGGCAAGGACCGGCCGCTGGAGGAGACCATCGCCACCATGACCCGGGCGCTGGAAGCCCTGGGCATGAAGATCGAGATCGCTTCCTGGCGCAACATCGTGCCGCACGTGTGGTCGCTGCACATCCGCGACGCGGCGTCGCCCATGTGCTTCACCAACGGCAAGGGCGCCACCAAGGAGAGCGCCCTGTGCTCCGCGTTGGGCGAGTTCATCGAGCGGCTGAACTGCAACTTCTTCTACAACGATCAGTTCTTCGGCGAAGAGATCGCCAACGCCGACTTCGTGCATTACCCCAACGAACAATGGTTCCAGCCCGGCCCCGACGACGCACTGCCCGAAGGCATTCTGGACGACCACTGCCGGGCGATTTACGACCCGGACGGCGAGCTGCAAGGCTCGAATCTGATCGACACCAACTCCGGCCGGGTGGATCGCGGTATCTGCTCCTTGCCGTTCGAGCGCCGCTCCGACGGCGAGACCGTGTGGTTCCCCTCCAACCTGATCGAGAACCTGTTTCTCAGCAACGGCATGAGCGCCGGCAACACCCTGGCCGAGGCCCAGGTACAGTGTCTGTCCGAAATCTTCGAGCGGGCGGTGAAAAAGCAGATCATCGAAGAAGAGCTGGCGCTGCCGGACGTGCCCAAGGAGGTGCTGGCGAAATATCCGAAGCTGGTGGAAGGGGTGGAGGCCCTGGAGGCCCAGGGCTTCCCCGTGCTGGTCAAGGACGCCTCCCTGGGCGGGCAATTCCCGGTGGCCTGCGTGGCACTGATGAACCCGCGCACCGGCGGCGTGTTCGCCTCGTTCGGCGCGCACCCGAGCATGGCGGTGGCCCTGGAGCGCAGCCTGACCGAGCTGCTGCAGGGCCGCAGTTTCGAAGGGCTCAACGATTTCCCGCCGCCCACCTTCAACAGCCTGGCGGTGACCGAGCCGAACAATTTCGTGGAGCACTTCATCGACTCCAGCGGCCTGGTCTCCTGGCGCTTCTTCAGCGCCAAGGCGGACGTGGCATTCCAGGAGTGGGATTTTTCCGGCGGCTCTTCACAAAATACGCAGGAAGAAGCGGAGCGCCTGTTCGGCATCCTCGAGGATCTCGGCAAGGAGGTCTACACCGCCTCTTACCACGAGCTGGGCGCGCCGGCCTGCCGCATCCTGGTGCCGGGCTATTCCGAGGTCTACCCGGTGGAGGACCTGGTCTGGGACAACACCAACAAGGCGCTGGATTACCGCGAGGACATCCTCAACCTGCACCGACTCGACGACGGCCAGTTAACGGATCTGCTCGAACATCTCGAAGAAAGCCAGATCGACGACTACACCGACATCATCACCCTGATCGGCATCGAGTTCGACGAGAACACCGTGTGGGGCCAGCTCACCGTGCTGGAACTGAAGCTGCTGATCAATCTGGCCCTCGGCCAGCACGACGAAGCGTTGGAGCGCACCGAGGCGTTCCTGCAGTTCAATGACAACACGGTGGAACGCAACCTGTTCTACCGCGCCGTCAGTGCGGTGCTGGAAATCACCCTGGACGACGAACTGGAACTGAACGATTACCTGACTAACCTGCGCCGCCTGTACGGCGACCACACCATGGACGAGGTGGTCGGCGCCGTGGACGGCACCGCCCGCTTCCCGGGCCTCACCCCCACCAACCTGCAGCTCGAGGGCCTGGACCGTCACCTGCGCCTGATCGAGAGCTACAAAAAACTCCACGCCGCCCGCGCGGTGGCGGCGGGCTGACCCGGCGAGCCATCAGCCGGGCAGCCGCGCCGGTCTAAAGCTGCGCCTTGAACACCGCGCTGCCCCGCGCGCAGAGCACGTCGTCGGCGAACACCCGCGCCTCGGCGAAGCTGAGCGTGCGCCCGGTGCGGGTGACCGAGGCGCGCACTTCCAGCCACTGACCCACCCGGGCGGTGCCGAGAAAATCCATACTCAGGTTCACCGTCACCAGCCCCTTGACGCCGCCCAGCACACCGGCGCAACTCAGCCCCATGGCGTTATCGCAGAGCGTGGAAATCAGCCCGCCGTGCACGAAACCACGGCTGTTGGCGTGGGCGTCTCCGGCCAGCAATCCCAGGCTGAGGCCCTCTTCGTGGGGACGTTGATAGATCGGTTCCCAGGGCGCGGTGAACCCGCTTTTGCGCGGGTGCGGCTGAAAGCCTTCGGGGATGGCGGACATAAGGAGACTCCCGTAATTTGATATAGACCAGTCTATATAATTTTGGGGTCGGGTCCAGCTGAATCGGCGGGCCGCGTCAGCGGTCCGTATCGATCAGGCCGGCGAGCTGGTCACAGGCTTCCCGGATCGGCGCCGGGTTGCGCGCCACCCGCGCCTGGATCAGGGCGCCCTCCAGCGCGGAAACGGTCAGGGAAGCGAGGCGGAGCGCGGCCGCCGAGTGGGCGTCCTCCGGGGCGATGATCGCCGCCAGGGTCCCGCGCCAGCGGTCGTAGGCTTCCTCGGCGGCGGCGGTGATGGGCGCCGATTGGGGCGTCACCTCCAGCACCGTGGTGGCCAGCGGGCAACCGTCCCGATACTCGGAGTCCGCCAGCCAGCCGGCCAGCAGGACGCCATAGGCGCGCAGGGTGTCCCCGGGACGGCCGTGGGCGAGGGCCAGCCGCTCCAGGGTGCCGGTGACCAGGGCGCCGGCGTGGCGGATGGCCGCCGCGCCCAGCTCTTCCTTACCGCCGGGGAAGTAGTGGTAGAAGGAGCCCTTGGGCGCCCCGGCCTCCTTGAGAATGTCGTTGACGCCGGTGGCCGCGTAGCCGCGCTGGCGGAACAGGCGGGCGGCGGTGTGGACCAGATTGTCCCGGTGCTGGGGGCGGGCTCCCATGACGTACTCCATCGAAAAGCGGTAGACCAGTCTGTATGGTGACACAATCCGGCGGCCCCGGAGCCTTTTCCCGTTCATGAGTGTGGAGTCCATGAATCAGCACGACGATTTTCATCTTTGGAAAACCGACCTGTTGGGCGCGCTGCTGCTCTACGGCGGTTTCGCGTTTGCCCTGGTGCCGGCGTTTCTGCACCGCTCCTTTCCGTTGGGAATGCTGATCGGCACGGTGCTGGTGGGCAGCTTTTTCCTGCGCAACGTCAAGGATCACTTCGGCTTCTTCCAGTTGCCGAAGTACGCCGTGGTGATCAATTGCTATGTGGGTGGCCTGATCATTTCGGCGATCTGGTACGGCCTGTCACAGGGGATGCTGAACTAGCGGCGTCTCGATCATGGAGCGGCCCACGGCGGCGCCGATCTTCGCGCAGGCCTCGATGCCCTGCACGAACGGGCGGTGGTGCATCAGAAACGGCAACGCCGCCAGCGCGATGCGGTGGCCGCCGATGGCCGGTACCCGCAGGCTGTAATCCTCCGCCAGGGGTGGCAGCGGGCCGCCGTGGTCGAGCAGTTGCCGCCGCAGGCCGGGCAGCGGCAGCTCGGTCAGGTCCTTCGGCTTCTGACCGCGGGCGTTGATCACCACGGCGAAGCGGTATTCACCCTGGTCGGTGTACAGCCGGGTGTGTTCCTCGCCCACCTCCATCCGGTAGTCCGGGCCCAGGGCCCGCAGGTCGAGCACGCCGGCGGCGCGCAGCGCCAGCAGACGGCGGATCGACTCCGGCGGCACCGCCGCGTAGTTGTCCACGAAGACCTTGCGCAGGCCGGCGTCGAACCGCTGACGGTCCGCTTCCGTCAAATGGGGCGCGATGGGCTCCATCACTTCATGCAACCGCAACAGCGCGTAGCGCCAGGGCACCGTGTGCCGGGCCCGTTTGTTGCGTTCCACTTCCTCCAGATTGTGGCGTGCCCAGTGGAACGGATTGCGCCGTGCCCGCTCCGCGAAATACGCGCCCGCGAAGGTGTCCGCGTTCTGTTGGTCCAGCCGCAGGCGCGCGCTCCAGGCCGGGTCCTGCCGTTGCAGTTCCTGGACCATCAGGTCGAAAGCCCGGTCCAGCAGCCCCTCGGCGCCGGCCTCGATCTCCCGGTCAAGGCGGGCCTCGGAGACCACCCGCAGGGGCTCATGGGGGATCGGGCAGTAGAAATCCGCTTCCGGCAACAAACCGTTCCGTGACATCAGCGTGATGCGCAGGCCTTCGCTGCCGGCGTTCAGCCGGAAACGCAGGCTGTGCTCCGGGTGGTCTGGCTGTTCCTCGAAGTGGCCGTGCTGCACCGCCACCGCCAGGGCCGCGTCGATGCCACTGAGCGACGTGCCCAGCACCCCCCACCTCGGCGGCGGGCAGGTCGGCGTCGATCAGGCCGGTCCAGGGGCTGGGGAAATAGGCGCGGTTGCCGGACGCCGGCGAGGGCCACACATGGCCGGTGGCGATCACCGCGCGATCAAACGCCAGGGGCGCCCCGTGGCGATCGGTCCACAGACGCAGTCCGTCGGTCTCGGCGGCCAGATCCACCACCCGGCACCCTTCCTCCAAAGTGATGCGGTGGCCACGCTGGCGGCCGGCGCGCACCAGCGCCAGGCACTGGTCGCGGAAGTAATGCCCGAGCAGCACCCGGGGCAGAAACTGCCGCTCATGGAGACCGGCCTTGTCCACGCCATGGTCGGCGAGAAAACCGGAGGATTGCGCGCGCAGCCACTCAAGATAACTTTGCGTCAGCGGCGGGATTTCAATACTGGCGATATTGGCGAGCATGGCCCGGTGGTTGGCGTGCTCGTCGTAGGGCATGCCCACGCCGGCCTGGTCGCCTTCTTCGAACAGGGTGATGCAAAGAGGGGCCTCGCCGTGGATCAGCGTTGCCAGGGTATAGAGGCTGGTGGGTCCCGCGCCAATCAGGGCGATGCGCCGCATGAGTTCCGTCTCGCTGACCATCGGGTGAACGAGCATGGGCGCGCCGGCCGGGGGCTGTCCAGACGGTTACCAAGGATTTTACCTTCCCCGGGCCCCGTTGCTCGGGCCGGCATTTACGTCAAGCAACAGCCACTGACAAAAGCTATCACTTTCGTTGATAGCCTGTATTGGATCGATAGGGATCAAGGGGTTCTTATTGTAGAGGTCAGGCCGTGCTTCCAGTGGCCACCAAACAGGGAGAAGAATCATGACCGAGAGCAAGTGCCCCTTCCATCAGACCGCCGGCGGCGGCACCACCAATCAGGATTGGTGGCCGAACCAGCTGCGCATCGACATCCTTCACCAGCACGCGCCCGTGACCAACCCCATGGGCGCGGACTTCGACTACGCCGAGGCGTTCAAGAGCCTGGACCTGGCGGCGCTGAAAAAAGACCTCACCGACCTGATGACCGATTCCCAGGATTGGTGGCCGGCGGACTTCGGCCATTATGGCCCGCTGTTTATCCGCATGGCCTGGCACAGCGCCGGCACCTACCGGCTGGGCGACGGCCGGGGCGGCGCCGGCACCGGTACCCAGCGTTTCGCGCCGCTCAACAGCTGGCCGGACAACGTCAACCTGGACAAGGCCCGGCGGCTGCTGTGGCCGATCAAGAAAAAATACGGCAACAGGATTTCCTGGGCCGATCTGATCGTGCTCACCGGCAATGTGGCGCTGGAATCCATGGGGTTCAAAACCTTCGGCTTCGCCGGCGGCCGCGAGGACCTGTACGAACCCGAGACCGACATCTACTGGGGCCAGGAAAGCGACTGGCTCGGCACCGACAAGCGCTACTCCGGCGAACGTGACCTGGAGGACCCGCTGGGCGCCACCACCATGGGCCTGATCTACGTGAACCCGGAGGGCCCGGAAGGCGAGCCGGACCCGCTGAAAGCGGCCCACGATATCCGCGAGACCTTTGCCCGCATGGCGATGAACGACGAGGAGACCGTGGCGCTGATCGCCGGCGGTCATACTTTCGGCAAGACCCACGGCGCCGGCGACCCGGGGCTGATCGGCCCGGAGCCGGAAGCCTCGCCCATCGAGTCCATGGGTCTGGGCTGGCACAGTCGCCACGGCAGCGGTTTCGGCGACGACACCATCACCGGTGGCCCGGAAGTGACCTGGACGCAAAAGCCCACGCAATGGTCCCACCTGTTTTTCGAGAACCTGTTCGGCCACGAATGGGAGCTGGAGAAGAGCCCGGCGGGCGCCTACCAGTGGGTGGCCAAGGACGCGCAGGCGGACATCCCCTACGCCCACGACCAGAGCAAGAAGCGCAAGCCCACCATGCTCACCACCGACCTGTCGCTGCGCTTCGACCCGGCCTACGAGAAAATTTCCCGGCGCTTTTACGAGAACCCGGCGGAATTCGCCGATGCCTTCGCCCGCGCCTGGTACAAGCTCACTCACCGGGACATGGGCCCCATCGAGCGCTACCTGGGCCCGGAGGTGCCGAGCGAAGAACTGATCTGGCAGGACCCGGTGCCCAAGGTGGACCACGCCCTGATCGACGACCAGGACATCGCCGCCCTCAAGGCCAGGATCCTCGACAGTGGCCTGTCGATTGCGGATCTGGTGAAAGCCGCCTGGGCGTCCGCGTCCACCTATCGCGGGTCCGATATGCGCGGCGGGTCCAACGGCGCCCGGGTGCGGCTGGCGCCCCAGAAGGACTGGGCGGTGAACGATCCCAAGAACCTGGACAAGGTGCTGAAGACGCTGGAAGGCATCCAGGGCGAGTTCAACGAGGCTGCCTCCGGCGGCAAGAAAGTGTCGCTGGCGGACCTGATCGTGCTGGCCGGCGCGGCGGCGGTGGAGAAAGCCGCCGAGAAGGGCGGCCATAAGGTGACCGTGCCGTTCACCCCGGGCCGCACCGATGCCTCCCTGGAGCAGACCGACGTGGACTCCTTCCGGTACCTGGAGCCGTTCGTGGACGCGGTGCGCAACTACCGCAAGGCCAAGGCCACGGTGGACGCGGAGCACCTGATGATCGACCGCGCCCAGTTGCTCACCGTCACCGCCCCGGAACTGACCGTGCTGGTGGCCGGTATGCGCGCGCTCAACGCCAACTATGACGGTTCCGAGCACGGCGTCTTCACCGACCGCCCGGAAACGCTCAGCAACGACTTCTTCAAAACGGTCGTGGACATGAGCATCGGTTGGGCGCCGGTGTCCGAGGACGACGACTACCTGTTCGAAGGCCGCGACCGGTCCACTGGCCAGCTCAAGTGGACCGCCACCCGGCTCGACCTGATCTTCGGCGCCAACTCCCAGCTCCGTGCCCTCTCCGAGGTGTACGGCGCCGACGACGCCGAAGCCAGGTTCGTGAAGGACTTCGTGGCCGCCTGGGCCAAGGTCATGGACCTGGGCCGGTTCTGATCCATCCCCGGCGAGTTGACAGACCCGGGAAAGCGCGGCTTCGGCCGCGCTTTTTAATGTCACCTTCGTGAGTCATTAAAGCCTTTAATGACTCACGAAGGTGACATTGTGCCGCCGCTCCTGGGGCAATGTTATATAGAGCGATGTCATGCCTCCCAGGGGTTAACCAGGGGCACGCCGAGGGGTTCGAAGTCCTTGGTGTTGCGGGTGGCCAGGGTGGCGCCGTGGGTGTGGCAGATAGCAGCGATCTGGCCGTCGGCCATGCTTACCGGGGTGCCGTTGCGTTCGACGTTGGCGATTTTCTGCGCGTAGTGGCTGGCGGCCAGGGCGTCGAAGGTGAGCAGGCGCCCGCTGAATTCCTGGTCGAACAGCTCGGCGGCCAGCATCGCCAGGGTGCGTTGCCGGCGGCCGGCGGGCAGCCGCTCGATGCCGTACAGGATTTCCGCCACGGTGATGCTGGTGGTGGCCACGTTCCCGGCCGGTTGCCGGTCCAGCCAGTGCACCACCATCGGGTTGGGCGCCGGGCGCATCAGCTCGGAGAGCACATTGGTGTCGAGGGCGATCATCAGTCCAGGTCCGCCGGACGCGGCGGGTCACGGCGCTCGGGCAGCTCCAGTTCCTGGCCGTCGTAGGCGGCGAAGCGGTCGCGGATGCGGCTGCCCAGGCCCTGTTCCGGCACCGGCTCGCTGAGGGCCCGGCGCAGGATCCGGCGCACTTCCTCTTCCATGGAATGGCCGTGCCGGGCGGCTTCCAGCCGCAGGCGCTGTTTCAGGTCGTCATCGAGATTGCGGACGGTCAGGGTGCTCATCGGCGTTCTCCTCAATGGGTGACAGCAATGCTAGCACTGCTGTCACCCGGAGAAAAGCCACCGCCGGCCGGCCCTCAGGCCCGCGCCGGCTCCGGGGGCGTGGTGCCGCCGGGCAGCGCCAGCCGCAGGTTGTTCAGCCAGGTGGTGCCGAACTGCCGCCACAGGGGCGCGGAGTTGTAGGGCAGGCCGTAGCGGTCCGCCAGGGCTTTCACCCGGGGCGCCACCTCCGAGTAGCGGTTGCTGCACAGGTCCGGGAACAGGTGGTGCTCGATCTGATGGCTCAGGTTGCCGGACATCACATGGAACAGCGGGCCGCCGGTGATGTTGGCGGAGCCCAGCAACTGGCGCAGGTACCACTGACCACGGGATTCCCCTTCGGTCTGCTCCTGGGTGAAGTGATAAACGCCGGCGGGGAAGTGCCCGCAGAAGATGATCACGAACGCCCAGATATTGCGCATGATGTTGGCCACGAAGTTGGCGCCGGCCACCAGCAGGAACACGGTCAGCGGCGATTCCGGTACCACCAGGGAAATCGGCAGCGCCACCAGGGCGGCCAGGCCCGGCCACATGATGTAGTCCTTGCGCACCTGGCCCCACACCTTGCGGCCGATGTGCTTCATCAGCGGCAGGATTTCCTTGGGTTTTTTCTTGCGCTCGGCCACGTCGATCAGCGCCTGCTCGTGCAGCGCCACGCCTTCCTCGAACAGCAGCATCAGCAGCACGAAGTACACCGGCTGCAGCAGGTAGGCGGGTTTCCAGGGCTGGTGCGGGGTCACGCGCATGATGCCGTAGCCCACGTCCAGATCCTTCTCCAGCACATTGGTCCAGGTGTGGTGCACCACATTGTGGGAGTGCATCCAGCGGTCCGACGGGCTCATGGTGTCCCACTCCCAGGTGTTGGACTGGATCTCCGGGTCCTTCATCCAGTCCCACTGGGCGTGCAGCACGTTGTGAGCGATTTCCATGTTCTCCAGGATCTTGGCCAGGCCCAGCAGGATCACGCCCAGGGCCATCACGATCAGCGTGGAGGGCCAGCCCGCCAGGGCGTGGCCCCAGGCGGGCAGCAGGAACAGGCTGGCGTAGATCACCAGCCGGCCCACCAGCGCCATGCTGCGTTGGGTGCGGATCAGCCGCAGGATGTAGAGCCGGTCCTTTTCGCCCCGGGATTCCAGGGTCTCGTGGTAGATGGCGTCCATCTCGCGACCGAACTCGTCGATCTGTTCGTCGGTGAGGTCCACCGGCAAGGGTCGTTTCGTGCTCATGTTGCCTCCTATTCTGTTAACAGGCTCTAGAGCGCCAGTTCGCAGTCCCCGGCGGCCGCGCACACGCACACCTGCACGATGGCGCCGGGTTCGTTGATGAAGTCGCCGCTGCGCAGGTCGCGCACGCAGCCGGATGTGAGGGTGGTGTTGCAGGTATGGCAGATGCCCATGCGGCAGCCGTGGGGCGGGTTGAGCCCGGCGTCCTCGGCCACGCGCAGCAGATTGGTCTCGCCGTCCGCGTCCACGTCCAGGTCGCTGTCGGCGAAGCGCACCCGGCCGCCCACGGCGTCGTCGGGAATCGGCGCGAAATCGGCCCGAAAGCGCTCGATGTGCAGCCGCTGGGTGAGCCCGGCGGCTTCCCAGGTACGCTCCAGAGCGGCCAGCAGTGCCGGCGGGCCGCAGGCGTAGCAGTCGCGCTCGCGCCAGTCCGGGCACAGCCGTTCAAGCTGCGCTTCGGTGAAGTGGTTCTGGTCCTCCGGTGCCTGGCGGGTGTGCACCTCGTGCAGGTGGTAGTGCGGCTGCGCCTGGTCCAGGCGGCGCAGCTCACGGCCGAAGATGGTGTCGAACTCGTGGGGCGCGTAATGGATATGCACCGTGTCCGGCAGGCGCTCCTGGGCGATCAGGCTGCGCACCATGCTCATGGCCGGGGTGATGCCGCTGCCGGCGGTGATGAACAGCGGCTGCACCGGCGAGGCGTCCGGCAGATAGAACTCGCCCTGGGGCAGCCCCACCGGAATGAAATCGCCCACCTTCAGATTGCGCACGATGTGGTGCGACAGCCGCCCACCGTCGATCTTCTTGACGGTAATGGTGAAGCAGCCATCGTCGCGCTCCGGCGGCGATGAGATGGTATAAGTGCGGGTGTAGTGGCGGCCGTCCACCGGAATGCCCACGCGAATATGCTGGCCGGGCCGGTGCAGTCGCCAGTTGGCGCCGGGCTTCAGGGTGACGGTGCGGGCGTCGCGGGTTTCGTCCCACACGTCCACCACCCGGGCGTGCATGCGGTGGGTGGTCCACAGCGGGTTCACCAGCTCCACGTAGTGGGAGGTGCGCAGCGGAAACGCGAACATGTCGCTGATCGCGGACAGCCGCGTCAGCCAATGCCTGGGTGCCTTGCCTCGGGGTACCGGGGTGGTCATGCCGCTCTCCTGTTATTGACTTATAGGTACGGACAAATCTTGTGTACATGTGTTCACAATAACGGCAAGGTCGTCCTTTGGGAAGACGGCAAATTTGTTCAAGGTTGCGCCGGCGCCCATGGCCCCGGCGTGAAGGTCAATGGACGCGGGCGGCGTGAGCCGGGGCGGCCCCGAGCGAACTGGTGGGGTGCGGCCCCGAGCGCACTGATGGGGTATAGTCCCGCCCGTTTCCCTAACGGCCGGAAGGAGCAATGACCATGGCTGACACTTTGGATTACGCGGCGATGCTGGCAGTGGCCCTGGGCGAGGCTCGCCAGGGGCTGGACGAAGGCGGCATTCCCATCGGGGCCGCCCTGTTCGACGCCGACGGCACCCTGCTGGGCGCCGGCCACAACCGGCGCATCCAGGAAGATGACCCCTCGATGCACGCCGAGACCGACGCCTTCCGCAAGGCCGGCCGCCAGCGCGGCTACGGCGACAAGATCATGGTCACCACCCTGGCGCCGTGCCTGTATTGCAGCGGCCTGGTGCGCCAGTTCCGCATCGGCACCGTGGTGGTGGGCGAGTCGGTCAACTTCGCCGGCGGTCTGGACGAGCTGCGCGCCCATGGCGTGCGGGTGATCGAGATGAACTCCCCGGAATGCCAGACCCTGCTGGCCGATTACATCCAGGCCCACCCGGAGATCTGGAACGAGGACATCGGCGAGGACTGACCGCCGCCGGATCGTCCCGCGGATATGCTATGATTTGCGCCCCGGCCCGCCGGGGCCGTCCATCCGCCAGAGAACGCCCATGAGTGATTTGCCTGCCTGCCCCCGGTGCAGCTCCCCCTACACCTACGAAGACGGCGCCATGTTCGTGTGCCCGGAATGCGCCCATGAATGGAACGCCGCCGACCAGCAGGCCGCCGCCGAGGCGGACCTGATCCGCGACGCCAACGGCAATGTACTCAGCGACGGCGACACCGTCACCGTGATCAAGGACCTGAAGGTCAAAGGCTCGTCCTCGGTGGTCAAGGTGGGCACCAAGGTCAAGGGCATCCGCCTGGTGGGCGGTGACCACGACATTGACTGCCGCATCGACGGCATCGGCGCCATGAAGCTCAAGTCGGAGTTCGTGAAGAAGGTCTGACCCCGGGGCCGCTCGCCATCGGCCCGGCCTTTCGCCATGATAGAGAAGCTTTGCGGCGCTGCCCGTTCCAACCCTGACCGGGACGTTTTAAGGTGCCGGGTCCGGCCCAGCGCCGTCTTCGTTTCTGCACGGGAGAGAAGTTTCATGTCCGATGACACCTACACGCCGCCGAAGGTCTGGAAATGGGAACCGGGCAAAGGCGGGCGTTTCGCCAGCATCAACCGCCCCATCGCCGGCCCCACCCACGACAAGGCACTGCCGGTGGGTGAGCACCCGTTGCAGCTCTATTCCCTGGCCACCCCCAACGGCGTCAAGGTCACGGTGATGTTGGAGGAACTGCTGGCCCTGGGGCACGCCGGCGCCGAGTACGACGCCTGGCTGATCAATATCGGCGAGGGGGATCAGTTCGGCAGCGGCTTCGTGGAGATCAACCCCAACTCCAAGATTCCGGCGATGATGGACCACAGCGTGGAACCGCCCCGCCGGGTGTTCGAAACCGCCTCCATCGTGCTCTACCTGGCGGAAAAGTTCGGCGCCCTGATTCCCGACGGCGCGGCCCGTACCGAATGCTTCAACTGGCTGTTCTGGCAGCAGGGCGCGGCGCCCTTCCTGGGTGGCGGTTTCGGCCACTTTTACGCCTACGCGCCGGAAAAATACCAGTACCCCATCGACCGCTACACCATGGAAGTGAAGCGTCAGCTGGACGTGCTGGACCGCCATCTGGGCGAGCACACCTGGCTGGCCGGCGACGAGTATTCCATCGCCGACATCGCCACCTGGCCCTGGTATGGGCAACTGGTGCTGGGCCGGCTCTACAGCGCCGCCGAGTTCCTGGATGTGACCGCCTACAAGAACGTGCTGCGCTGGGCCGAGGCCATCGACGCGCGCCCGGCGGTGCAGCGCGGTCGCATGGTCAACCGCACCTTCGGCGAGCCGTCCACGCAATTGCGCGAGCGGCACCACGCGTCCGACTTCGACACCCGCACCCAGGACAAGATCGGCGACGGGGACTGACGCGCGCATGGATCGCTTTCTGCTGCGTCCGCGCAGCGGCATCAACGAGATTCGCCTGGGCGATTCCCCGGAGGCGGTGCGCGCCGCGGTGGGCCAGGCGCCGGAGCACTGGCCGGCGCGGCAGCAGTTCGGCATCGACTTTCCGGCCCGTGACCTGTTCTTCGACGGTGCCCTGGTGGTGCATTACGACGAGCACCGCCGGGCCGAATGGATCGCCGCCGGCGACGGCCTGCCGCTGCGCCACGAAGGCCTGGACCTGTTCCAGGCCGCCGCCGACACGGTGCTGGTGCACCTGATGCAATTCGGCACCCTGGAAGAAGACGACCAGGAACCGGGCCGCGCCTATGTGTTCCCCTCCCTGCAACTGTCCCTGTGGCGCCCGGATGACCCGCGCGTGTTGCAGGAAGAGCTGGCCGCCAGCGGCAACGAAAAGGAACGGCGGGCCCTGCGCCAGGCCCTCGCCCGGGCCACCTTTTTTCAGCAGATCGCGGTGTTCTCCGAAGGCTATTGGGACACCCCCTAGCGCCGCTTTTCAAACCCGGAAAACAGGAGCTCCCCTTGGCCATCACCGACACGGACCGCGCCCATCTGGAATACTGCCTGGACCTGGCGGAGCAGGCCCTGGAAGCCGGCGACCAGCCGTTCGGCTCCCTGTTGGTGGACGAAGACGGCACCGTGCTGCTGGCCGCCCGCAACCGTGTCGGCGACGGTGACCACACCCAGCACCCGGAATTCGAGATCGCCCGCTGGGCGGCGCAAAACCTGCCGGCGGAACGGCGTGCCCGCGCCACCGTCTACACCTCCGGCGAACACTGCCCCATGTGCGCCGCTGCCCACGCCTGGGTAGGCCTGGGCGCCATCGTCTACGCCAGTTCCGGGGAACAACTGCGTGGCTGGCGCACGGAAATGGGCCTGCCGCCGTCGCCGGTGGCCGGCCTGTCGATCCCCCAGGTGGCCCCGAACGTGCCGGTCACCGGCCCGGTGCCGGACCTGGCCGAGCGGGTGCGGCGGCTGCACGAGCGCTGCCACGGGTAGGCAGGAGCAATGGTTTTCAGCGCGTGGCCTACTCTTTCTTCGGCGCGGCTTTTTCCAGGGCCATGAGCGTGTCCACGTAGCCCACGAACCGTTCCAGGTAGCCGGGGGCGATGCCGTGCAGGCGCTCCAGGGCGCGCACCACCTGGCGGTGGGCGTTGAGGGGGCCGGCGTCGCCGGTGGGGTGGTCCACCGCATGGCGGATGCGCCGGGCGGTGTGCTGGCGGGCGCGGCTGGCCTGCAGGGTGGCCAGGGTTTTCAGTTCCCGGCGCGGGGCGTCGTGGTCGCCGCGCTGGTCGGCGCGCAGGCGCCGGTGCTGGGTGTCCAGCAGCGCCTCCAGGGCGTCGGTGTCGGCGCCGGCGGCGGCGATTTCGCCGTGGTCGCGCAGGCGGTGGGTCAGGTCGGCCAGGATGGCGTGGTCCGGGCTGCTTTGCCGGGCCAGCCGCCGCACCGCCTTGTAGTCGCCGGCGTCGTACAGAGCCTGAAGGCGCCCTCGGCGGGCGTCGTCGCTTTCCGCTTGTGCGAGCAGTCTTCCCGCGTCCTCCCTGGCCTGTTGAAAATCCCGTTCGAACGCCGGCAGGCGCGCCGCCAGGGTGGCGCCGGCGTCGCGGCGGGCCAGGCTTTCCAGGTAGTGGAACCGCATCGGGTCGTAGTGGGCGGCGCCCTGGTCGCGCAGGGCGTCCAGGCGCTTCCTGTCCGCACTCACATGAGCGTCACTCACCGGCGGCGTCCTGGCGCGGCACGGTGGTGATTTCCACCCGGCGGTTGCGGGCCCGGGCGTCGTCGTCGGTGTTCGGCGCCACTGGCTGGTTGTCGCCGAAGGCGGCGGCGAAAATGCGTTCCTCGGGCAGGCCCTGGTCGATCAGGGTACGGGTGACGGTGAGCGCGCGCTGCGCCGACAGCCCCCAGTTGTCCGTGTAGCGGGCGTTGCCTTTCTGGATCGGCAGGTCGTCGGTGAAGCCGCTGACCATCAGCAGATCGTCGTGGGCGGCCAGGTATTTCTTCAGCGGCGTGACCAGGCTTTGCAGCAGGTCTTCGCCGTCGTTCTGCAGCCGGTCGGAGTTGAGCGAGAACAGCACGCTGCCGTTGATGCCGATGCGGCCGTTCTGGAACGAAATGCGGCCGCTGGCCAGCGGGTCGGCCAGGGCTTCCTCCAGGGCGGCGCGGCGTTGCTGCTCGGTTTCCAGCTTGGCGCGTTCCTCGCTCAATGACTGGCTGAGATCCAGCTGGATGCCGATCACCCACACCAGCATCAGCACGAAGATCCCCACCAGGGCCGCCATCAGGTCCGAGAAGATCGCCCAGACCGGCGTGGTCTGTACGTCGCCGTCCTGTTCCATCAGTGGGCCCCGCCGCCGTCAGCGGGCCTTGCCTGGCCCAGTGCCTCGATCACGTCCTTCTGCGCGGCCAGGCTCAGATCGATCACTTCCCGGGCCTGCTCCACGTAGTAGGCGAGCTGTTCGTCGTGGCGGCTGGCGGATTGCTCCAGGGCGGTCTCGATGCGCTGCAGGGTGTCCAGCAGCTTGTCGTTGGATTCGCCGAACAGGTTCACCGCGGTGCCGAAGGCGTCGCCCAGGCTGGCCACGTCCCGGGCGCCTTCGCCCAGGTCGCCGGCCAGGCTGTCCAGCTGCGCGCTCTGACGTTCCACCTGGGCGCCGAAGGTATCGCTGACATCGCGCAGGGCGCCGCCGGCGTCCTGGATCAGCGCTTCCACCGCCTGGCGCTGGGCTTCCGCGGTCTCTCGCTGGGTGGTGAGCAGGGCGTCCAGCTCGTGCATCAGGCGGTGCCGTTCTTCCAGCAGTTCGTTGTCGCGCTCGCCGCTGCGCGCCATTTCCTCGCGCAGCCGGGCGATCACCTCGGCGGCGGCCTTGGGGGTTTCCGAAGCGGTTTCGATCAGCCGCGCCAGGGGGGCCTCCAGGGCGGTGCCCAGGTCGGTGAGGTGGCGGGCGGCGGTGGCTTCCAGGTCGGCCAGACGTTGCGTGGCCGCCTCGGCGCGTTGGGCCTCCTGGTCGCGCAGCGCGGCCAGGGCGTCAGTGGTGTTCGCCAGCAGGGCGTCCAGGCCCTGGCGCTGGCCGTCCAGCAGCTCGCCGGCGGTGTGCTGGAAGGCCTCCTGATGCCGTTGCAGGCCGGTGTCCAGGCCCTGCAGTAGAGCGTCGTGCTGCCGGCGCTGGCCTTCCAGGCCGTCCCGCTGCGCGGCCAGCCAGTGCTCGGCGCTGTCTTGGAAGCGCCGGTCGTGGGCTTCCAGGGCGGCGGCCAGCTCGGCGATCAGGGCGGTGCCCTGGCGTTGCTGTTCTTCCAGGGCCGTGCGCCAGTGCCCGGCGGCCTCATCGGTGCGGGCGGCGAAGTGCTCGGCGGTGCTTTGCAGCTGTTCGCGGTGCTGCTCGGTGAAGCGCGCCTGTTGCTCCCGGGCGTGGGCGACCAGGGCCTCGTTGTCCTGGCGCAACTGAGCGGCGGTGGTCTCCAGGGCCCGGGCCAGGCGCTCGCTCTGTTCGCTCTGGCGCTGATTCTGTTCCGCCAGGCCGTCCCGCCAGGTGTCGCCGAGGCCGGCGGTGACCTGCTCGAAGCATTCCGCCAACCGGGCCAGTTGCCGATCCTGGGCGTCGCGGGCGTCGGCCAGGCCTTTTTGCCATTGCGCGGCGGTGTCGTCGGTGGTGGCCTGGAAGCGTTCGGTCAGGCCGGCCAGTTGCTGTTCGGTCAGCTCGCCCAGGCGCTGGTGGGTGCGCTCGGCCTGCTCCCGCAGCCCGGCCATGGCGTCCTCCATCACCGGGCGCATGCCCTCGGCGGCCTGGCGGGCACCGTCGGCCAGGTGTCGCTGCAGGCTGTCGCCCACGGCCCGGGCCAGGGTCTGGTATTCGCCGCCGATGCGCTCGTGGAAGTCACGCTGGTTGTCGGTGAGGGTGCCGGCCAACCGCTCGCTCTGGCCGTCCAGGCGTTCGCCAAGGGCGCGCAATTGCTCGACCACGGCGGGGAACGCCTGGGACTGGTCGCGCAGGGCCTGGAAGGCGTCGCGCTGCTGTTGTTTCAGGGAAAAGGCGCGCAGCTCGCGACTGATCTTGCCGTCCAGGTCGCGGCCCACCAGCAGCCGCTCCCGGCGGCACAGGGTGGCGCCCAGCCCCAGCATGGCGGAGGCGGCGACGCCGGCGATGGAGGTGCCGAACGCCAGGCTGAGGCCGGCGATGGGCGCCGCCAGGGCGCTCTGGATCGCCTGCAGGTCGCTGCCGCCGTCCAGGGCGGTGACCGCGCCCTGCAGGGTCACGGTCATGCCCACGAAGGTGCCCAGCAGGCCGAGCATCACCAGCAAGCCGGACAGATAGGGCGTCAGCATCGGGCCGGGCAGCGCCGCCGGCTCGCCTTCCACCCGGCGCCGCACCGGGCCGCGCAGGTCCGCCGGCAGGCTGGCCAGCCAGCCGCCCAGGCTCTGTTCGTCGCAGGGCGTGGAGCGCAGGGTGTCGCGCAGCTGGTCGGTGGCGCGGCGGAAGCGCAGCAACTCCAGAAAGCCGAAGCCGTAGACCAGGGCGATCAGCGCGGTGGCCAGCAGCGCCACCGGCGGGCCGGCGACGAAGCCCAGCCCCACCCAGAGCACCGCGGCGGCGCCCAGAAAGAAAGCGAGTGCAAACAGAAAACGTGTCATGTGCGGTCGCGTACCTCGTTGTACAAAGCGTCCAGCAGGCCGCGCGGGGGTTCCAGGCGGGCCTCCAGTTCGGCGAGCAGCAGCAGCTGCATTTCACCGGTAAAACGGTGCAGCCAGCCGCCCGGCGCCATCCAGGCCGCCGGGTCGTCGGTGTCGTCCTCCAGCAGCCGGCGCTGACCATCCGGTTTGAGCGCGTCGAAACGGCGCGCCAGCAGGCGGGGGATGGCGCCGAAGGCGCGGCGGGTGTAGGCGGTCAGGGTGGCCTCGAAGACGGTATCCAGTTCGGCCAGCTGCGCCGCCGCCGGGCCAGCGTCGGCCAGGGCGCCGCGCAGCCGCACGCGCACCGGCTGCAGGCCGGCGGTGAGCTGGCGCTGGCGGGCCACGTAGAACTGCTGGTAGGGCTCATAATCGGCCACCGGCGCCGGCAGGCCGTTGCGGGTGCCCTGCTGTTCCGGCTCGAAGGCCCGGGTGAGGGCCGCCACCAGTTTGTCGCGGGCCTTGTCCAGGTCGCCGCGCAGGCGCTGGTAATCCTTGAGGCCGGCGAAGAAGGGGCCGCTGGCACGGTGGGCGTTGGCGGCGTCCAGGGCCACCGTGTCGGACAGGTCGAACAGGCGCCCCAGCCGTTCCGCGAAATCCGTATCCGGCTGGCCGTTAAGCAGCTTCAATTCGGCCAGCAGGCGAGCCAGCCGGCCGCCCGGAACGGAGGTTTGCGAAACGCTGTGCACGCCGTTGCTCATGCTTGCCACCCTGGCCGGATCACGGGCCCGACGGCGCCGGTTCAGGGCCCCGGCCGGGCGAAGCGGCACATTCTAGGGCCTGTTCCGGGCTCAGGCCACCGCCGGCGTGCGCGGGAAGGCGCGGATCCGCAAAGCCAGCAGCAGCGCCACCAGCAACGAGGCGCAGGTGAAGCCCACCGCCAGATGGAAACCGCCGCTGAATTCGATCAGCCAACCGGCGATGGCGGGCCCCAGAAACTGGCCGCCGGCGAAGAACACGGTGACGTAGCTGAAGGCGATGGGGATGAAGCGCGGCGCCACCTGATCGGTGCTGGCGGCCTGGATCATGGTGAAGGCGCCGTTCATGGCGCAGCCCATCAGCAGGAAGTGCAGGAAGAAAATGAGCAGGCTCTGGCTCAGCAGCGGCAGCCCCATGGCCACCGAGACCACGGCGATGGCCAGGGCCAGGGCGTTGCCGCGCCCCCAGACGTCGGACAGCAAGCCCCACAGCGGGCCGCTGGCCACCGACAGCAGCCCGGACATGGCCAGCAACCAGCCGGCCACGTCGTCGCCGTGGCCGGCCTCCACCACGTAGCTGACCATGAAGATCGATTGGATGATGTAGACCATGCCGATCACCCCGTAGACGGTGGCCATGGTGATCACCCGGGGGTGGCGGTAGATGCGCCATTTGTCCGCCGGCGCCGGCCGCTGCGGGTCGTCCACCGCCACCGGTTGCGGATCGCGCACCGCCACCAGCACCAGCACCACGGTGAGCGCCGCCGTCGCCCCGAACAGGCCCCAGGCCAGCCGCCAGCCGTGTTCGCCGAAGGCGGCGGACAGCCAGGGCACCAGCAGGCCGGTGGCGAACAGACCGGCGCCGACCCCGGCGCTCATGCAACCGATCACCAGGCCGCGCTTGTCCGGGTACCAGGTGGCCAGCAGCGACACCATGGGGGCGAAGCAGAAGGCGGTGCCCAGCCCCAGCAGCCCCATCAGCGCGATGATCAGCCGGTAGTCCGAGGCCAGCGCCAGGCCGCCAAACGCCAGGGTCAGAATAAACAGGCCCAGGGCCACCGCCCGGCGGGCGCCCCAGCGGCCGGCGGCCACGCCGCCCACCAGCACGAACAGCAAATAGCCCAGGGCGGTCACCGTGCCCAGATTGCCCGCCTGCCGATAGCTCAGCGCCAGGTCCTCGCGCATCGGCGGCAGAATCACCCCATAGGCGAGCCGCGCGAACACAATGGCCACCAGCGCCGTCAGGATGCCGCCGGCCACCATGACGATGGCGTTGGGGCGGTGCGGGGGTGGCGTAACGAGCGACATGGAGGCTTCCGGCAGGGTGGCGGATCGAACGGGTGCGCTACTTTAGCGCACCGGGCGGTGGCGGCGCACCCGGCGATTTCGGCGCCCGCAGCGCCTTGCCGGGCAGGGCGCCGACGGCGGCGGCCTGGCCATGGCGACGGGCGCCGCGCCGGGCATCCGCCACCAGGCCGGGGATGTCCCGGCCTTCCGGGGTGTCGGCGCGGAAGCGCGCCGGCATGTGCCCCTGCATGGCGGTGGGATTGAGCCGGGCCGGGTTGAACCAGGCCAGCAGGTCCAGGGGCCGTTGCGGGTCGTCGTCGGCCACCGGCTGAAAGCGCAGAAAGGCGTGCAGGTGATGCGCCTCCCGCTGCACCGCCTTGATGCGCCGCTGCAGCGCGCTGCCGTCCTGGTCGCCGGGCAGGTGGGCCTGCCGCTCGCCGTGGACGCCGCGCCACAGCACCCGATAGAGCAGGTTCCAGCGACCGGCCACCCGGTAGGGCGCGGCCTGCCGCAGGGCCGCCACCAGCGCCGCCGGTACCCGTGGCGCCGGGCCCTCGCCGGCGTCCGGCGTGTAGCTGTGGCAGATGCCGGTGCCGTTGCTGTTGCCGAGGCCGGCCGTGCCCCGGGAGCTGCGCCGGGGCGCGCCGCTGCTGGCGCAGGAGGCGTCGTATTTGGCGGCGTCGGCGAGCACGGCGAGCTTGCGGGTCACATCCATGAAAAGGCGTCCGGAATGCTGTTCATAGGGACAGTATGCGGAAGCCGCCGGACGCTTGCATTCCATCCCGGGAAGGTGTGTTCTGAACGGACACGACGGAGGACACCATGGCCACAGGATGGGCGCCGGAAGGCGCGGTACAGGATCAGATCGACAGCACCGTGGATTCCTCGGTGCAGTACGCCCGCAGCCGTTTGCCGGCGGGCGAGAGCCTCACCCACTGCGAGGAATGCGGCGCGCCGATTCCCGAGGCCCGCCGCCAGGCCCTGCCCGGCGTGCGCCTGTGCGTGCCCTGCCAGAGCGAGCACGACGACGACCTGCGTTCCGAGGGCTACAACCGGCGCGGCAGCAAGGACAGCCAGCTGCGCTGAGCCGCCGTAGCAGCGGCTTCAGCCGCGATTGCCCGCGCATCCGTACGCTTAGAGGTCCCTGGCGGCGTGGCGGCCGGCGGTGCGGCCGGAGAAAATGCAGCCGCCCAGGAAGGTGCCCTCCAGCGCGTTGTAGCCGTGGTAGCCGCCACCGCCGAAGCCGGCCACCTCGCCGGCGGCGTACAGGCCCGGTACCGGCTGGCCGTCGGTGCCCAGCACCTGGCCGTCTACGTTGGTGTGCAGGCCGCCCAGGGTCTTGCGGGTAAGAATGTGCAGGCGCACGGCGATCAGCGGGCCGTGGGCCGGGTCGAGCATCTTGTGCGGTTTGGCGGCGCGGAACAGCTTGTCGCCCAGGTAATGGCGGGCGCCGTGAATGGCGGTGATCTGCGCGTCCTTGGCGTAGGGGTTGTCCATCTGGCGATCACGGGCGGTCAGTTCCGCGTGCAGCCTTTGATAATCGATGCGGTGCTCGCCGGTGAGCCGGTTCATGCCGTCCACCAGGGTCTTGAGATCGTCGGCCACCACGAAGTCCTCGCCGTGTTGCTTGAACGCTTCCACCGGCGGTGGCGCGCCCTTGCCCAGGCGGCTCTTGAGCACTTCCTTCCACTGCCCCGAGGTCATGTCCGGGTTCTGCTCCGAGCCGGACAGGGCGAATTCCTTTTCGATGATCGACTGGTCGAGCACGAACCAGGAGTAGTCGTGGCCGCTGCGCAGGATTTCCTTGAGCGTGGCCAGGGTGTCGTAGCCGGGCAGGCAGGGCGCCGGCAGGCGGCGGCCGTTGGCGTCGAACCACATGGAGGAAGGCCCGGGAATAATGCGGATGCCGTGGTTGGGCCAGATCGGGTTCCAGTTCTTCAGCCCCTCGGTGTAGTGCCACATGCGGTCGCTGTTGATCACCGCCGCGCCGGCCTCCCGGGTGATGGCGATCATGCGGCCGTCCACATGGTGGGGCACGCCGGCGACCATGCTGGCCGGTGGTTCGCCGAGGCGGTCCCGGGGCCAGTATTCGCGCACCAGATCGTGGTTGCCGCCGATGCCGCCGGAGGTCACCAGCACGGCGCCGGCGTGCAGTTCGAACTCGCCGGTGATATCTCGGGAGGAGCGTTCGCCGCGGGCCACCGTGCTCGGCGCCAGCACCTCACCGGCCACGCCGGTGACACGGCCGTCGGTGGTCAGCACCCGGCTGACCCGGTGGCGGGCCTTGAGGGTGATGCGGCCTTTACTCATGTGTTCGCGCACGCGTCGCTCGAACGGCGCCACCACACCGGGGCCGGTGCCCCAGGTAATGTGAAAGCGCGGCACGGAATTGCCGCGGCCGGTGGCGGTGGAGCCGCCTCGCTCCGCCCAGCCCACCACCGGGAACCAGCGCATGCCCTGGTCGTGCAGCCAGGCGCGCATGTCACCGGCGGCGAACTCGATAAAGGCTTCGGCGGTTTTGCGCGGCCAGTGGTCCTCGGCGCGGTCGAAGCCGGCGCTGCCCAGCCAGTCCTGAAGGGCCAGCTCGGCGCTGTCCTTGATGCGCATGCGCCGCTGCTCCGGGCTGTCCACCAGGAACAGGCCGCCCAGGGACCAGTGCGCCTGGCCGCCCACGGAGTTCTCGCCTTCCTGGTCGACCAGGGTCACGGTCTTGCCGGCGTCGGCCAGCTCCGCCGCCGCCACCAATCCCGCCAGGCCGGCGCCCACGACGATTGCATCGCTGTTGTTGTTCATGATGATGCCCCGGAGGTTGGTAAAGTCTTAAACCTAGCAGGTTTCTGGCACCATCGTCAGGGTTTGCCGTCAGGGCTTCAGCCAAGGCCGGGCAGGGCGCCCTGCCCGCCGGCGTGGCGGCGTTCGTGATCGAGCAGCCATTGTTTGCGCTCCAGCCCGCCGCCGTAGCCGGTGAGGGTGCCGTTGGCGCCGATCACCCGGTGGCAGGGCACGATGATGCCCAGCGGATTGCGGCCATTGGCCAGGCCCACCGCCCGGGCGGCGCCGGGTTTGCCGAGCCGTTGCGCCAGTTCGCCGTAGCTGGCGGTGTCGCCGTAGGGAATGTCCATCAAGGCCCGCCATACCGATTGCTGGAAGGCGCTGCCCGTGGGGGCCAGGGGCAGGTCGAAGGCATGCAGTTCGCCGGCGAAGTAGGCGGCCAGTTGTTCGCGGGCGGCGTGGAAGGGGGCGTCGTCGCGGCGACGATCCCGTTCCAGGGCCGGGCGATGTTTCTGGGCGTTCATGTACAGGCCGCTGAGTGCCGCGCCGTCGCCCAGCAGCAACAACGGGCCCAGGGGGGAATCGGTTTCGCTGTAGAGAAGAGCGGTCATGGTGGCTCCGCGATCGGTGTCCGGGGAAGCGTCAGACTACCCCGGGCGGCGGCGCGCTACTCGCCCTTTTCGGACCTGGCGTCGGCGGTGCTGGCGTCAGCGGCCCATGAACTCGGACAGCAGGCCCAGGGACTCGATGTTGTCGCACACCAGTTTGATGCAGACCAGCAGCGGCACCGCGATCAGTATGCCGACCACGCCCCACATCCAGCCCCACAGCAAAATCGACAGGAACACCATCACCGGGCTCAGCGCCAGACGGTGGCCGGCGATGGTGGGCGTGATGAACTGCCCTTCCAGCACATTCAGCCCGAGGATCAGCGCCGCCGGCAACAGGGCTTCGTACAGGCCGTTGAACTCCAGGATGCTGACCAGGGTGATCACCACCAGGCTGGCCACCGGCCCGATGTAGGGCGCGTAATTGAACAGCCCGACCATGACCCCGAACAGGATCGGATTGGGCACGCCGAGCAGATAGAGCACCAGCGATGAGGCCGCCGCCAGGCACAGGTTGATGATGGTGATGGTGCCCAGATAGACGGCGATGCTGTTCTGGATCTCGCGCACCGTTTCCACCGCCGCCCGCTTGTTCTCGAACTGGGGAATCACCCGCACCAGCTTGCGCAGAAAGGTGTCGCCGGAGGCGAGCATGAAGTACAGCAGAATAAAACTGATGGCGATGCCGTACAGCGCCGACCAGGTGCCGGACAGCATCCACTCCACCGGGCTCCACGGCATGTCCGCCTTGCTCTGGCCGCCGCCGTCCTGGTTGCCCGCGGTGATCAGCTCGAACTGCTCGCGGGCCTGGCGCAGCTTTTCCATGGGCGCCGCCAACTCTCGGAATTCCAGCTCGATCTGGCGCAGGTCACGGGGCGCCTTGTCGAGCCATTCCATGGCCGGCTCGCTGAGCCCGTACAGGGCGCTGACCACGATCGAGAACACCAGCAGCACCACCGCCGCCGCGCTTACCGGCGGTGGGATGCGCAGCGGCCGCAGCGCCCGCACCAGAGGCGTGAAAATCAGACTGGTCAGGAAAGCCACCACCAGGGGGGCGAACAGGGTGGCGGCGGCATAGAGCGTGTACATCACCAGCAAGATAAAAATGCCGGTAAGCATCGCCGAGCGCACCGTCACCGATTCCACCAGTTTGCGCGTTTCCTCTTCCGAGCGGGTTTTCGAGGCCTGCGACTCGTCCATGAAGGCAACCGTCATGTTGTTGGGATACTGTAAGCGCACAGCCTACTACGGTCTTCACGCGGTCTCGCAGGGGCGACCGTAAAAAGCGGTAAACAGCCTGTCGGTGGCGTTCGACTTTAGTCGTAAGGCCGGGCCCGTTGATTGCCCCGGGCGATACCGGCCGGGATAATTCTTGGCACGTTGAATAAAAATTATACGGAGAGTCCGACCATGCTGAATCGCGCGTCCCAACCCCTGGTGCGTCTGGTGGAACGCTATTTGCCGGATCCTTACATCTTCGTGCTGATCCTGACGCTGGTGGCGGCGGTGGCCGCCATGCTGGTGGAGGGCCGCTCGCCGGTGGCGGTGATGGACATGTGGGGCAAGGGCTTTTGGGGCCTGCTCACCTTCTCCATGCAGATGCTGCTGGTGCTGGTCACCGGTTTCATGCTGGCCAGCACGCCGCTGGTGAAAGGCGGGCTCGACAAGCTGGCGGGCCTGGCGCGCACGCCCGGCCAGGCGATTCTGCTGGTCACCTATGTGTCGCTGGCGGCGAGCTGGATCAACTGGGGCTTCGGCCTGGTGGTGGGGGCGCTGTTCGCCAAGGCCCTGGCGCGCCGTATCCAGGTGCACTATCCGCTGCTGATCGCCAGCGCCTATGGCGGCTTCGTGGTCTGGCACGGCGGGTTGGCGGGGGCCATCCCCTTGACCATCGCCACGCCGGGGCACTTCACCGAGAACCAGATCGGCGTGATCGGCACCGGCGACACCATCTTCGCGTTCTTCAACCTGGCCATCGTGGTGGCCCTGTTCATCGTGGTGCCGGTGATGAACCGGTTGATGCTGCCGCCGGAGCGCGACAGCGTATTCGCCGACCCCAAGGCCATCGAGGACCCGGAGGTGCCCGACGTCACCCCGTCGCGCCCCGCCGAGCACCTGGAGAACAGCCGCGTGCTGGCCTGGTTGATCGGCTTCAGCGGCGTCGCCTACGCGGTCTACTATTTCAGCCAGGGCGGCGGCCTGAACCTGAACATCGTCAACTTCATGTTCCTGTTCCTGGCCATCGTGCTGCACCAGACCCCGCGCCGGCTGCTGATCAGCCTCAATGAGGCGGTCAAGGGTGGCGCCGGCATCGTTATCCAGTTTCCGTTCTACGCCGGCATCATGGCGATCATGACCGACTCCGGCCTGGCCGGCACCATCTCCAACGGCTTCGCTTCCATCGCCACCGACCAGACGCTGCCCTTCTGGAGCTTCATCAGCGCCGGCGTGGTGAACATCTTCGTGCCCTCCGGCGGTGGCCAGTGGGCGGTGCAGGCACCGGTGATGCTGCCCGCCGCCGCGGCGCTCGGCGCCGATGTGCCGCGGGTGGCCATGGCGGTGGCCTGGGGCGACGCCTGGACCAACCTGCTGCAGCCGTTCTGGGCGCTGCCGGTGCTGGCCATCGCCGGCCTCAAGGCCAAGGACATCATGGGCTACTGCCTGATGCTGCTGATCGTCACCGGCGTGATCATCAGCCTGGGGCTCACGTTCCTGTAGCGGCGGCCCCCAGGTCGCACTCGATCACCCCGTACCAGCCCAGGCCCCGGTAGGTTTCATAGCCCGGGGTCAGGGCGAAGGCCACCAACCTGTCGCCGTCCTGGTAGTAGCCGCGCTCGCGGCCTTCGGTATTGAGCGGGTAGGCGCTGCCCAGTTCGCCCCGGCCGGTGGCGTCGGCGATGATGCGATGCTCCGCGTCGAGCAGCATGACCCGGCTTTGGGCACGTTCTTCGTCGCTGAGCCCCACGCCCTTGACCACGTCTTCCGCCTGGGGCGTCCAGTCGAAGAAGATGCCGAGCACGCCCAGCGGCGCGCCGTGGGCGTCGCCGTCGGCGCGGATGGCGGTGGCGTAGGTGGCCACCGCGGCGTCGTCCAGGGCGCTGTTGCGGGCGATGTCGGTGACCGTGAACTCGTCGCCGCTGGCGGTGTTCATGGCCTGCTGGAACCAGGCGCTGCGCGCCACGTTGAGGCCCACGGCATTGGGATAGCGGTCCGGCCGCCCGTTGGCCACCACCCGCCCCTCGGCGTCGGCGATCCACAAATCCAGATACACCACATAGGAACGCAGAATGGTGGCCAGGCGGGCGCTGGCATGCTCTCGCACCGCCGCGTCCTCGCCGTCCACGGCGGCCACCACCGCCGAGTCGGTGGCCCACCAGCGCACATCGCAGGAGCGCTCGAACAGGTTGCGGTCGATGATCTCGATGGCGTTCAACGACAAGTCGGTGAACCGTTGCCCGCGAAACTCCACCAGCATGCGTCCGCCGGCTTCCTCGATGCGCTGGGTGTGGCCTTCCACCGCGTCGCGGAAATCGGAGGCGATATGGTTGATCTCCTCGGAGACCTTGCCGATCTCCTCGGCGACCACGCCGAAGGCGGCCCCGGCGACGCC
Source organism: Alcanivorax sp. (assembly GCA_022449455.1). Taxonomy (GTDB): domain Bacteria; phylum Pseudomonadota; class Gammaproteobacteria; order Pseudomonadales; family Alcanivoracaceae; genus Alloalcanivorax. The sequence goes on from JAKUPL010000026.1 coordinate 39,377, forward strand.
GGCCCGGGCCGCTTCGATGCGCGCGTTGAGCGCCAGGATCTTGGTGGTTTGCATGATGTCCTCGATGGCGCCCACCTTATCGCGGGTCATCTCGGAAATGTCATAGGCCAGGTTCAGAATGGTGTTGTCCTGCATGGGCATTCTCCGGTTCGTCGTGGACCGGGAAGGCGGACCCTCCCTGCTTCTGGTCTTGCAATAAACGGGCCCTTTGGAGACCGCTTAGTGGTTGTTTTTGATGGAAAAAATCCGCCTGTTCAGGACTATCGGCGGGGGCGGGGAGAAACTTTAACGGCGGGCGAGGGCGCGCGGGATCGGGATCGCAACACAAAAGAGGTTGACCGCCACGACAACGGGTGTATCCTCGCTGGTAGCTAGAAAGTACGGCAGTATTTATGAATCCCCGTTCGATACCCTTCCTTAGTGTTCGTCCTGACCTTCATAAGTAACAGTAGATTTCCAGCGCCCCCAGGGTCCGGTAACGGATCTGAAATTCTATGATTGATCAGGAGATCATTATGTCTACCACCACCGGTACCGTTAAGTGGTTCAACGAATCCAAAGGTTTTGGCTTTATCGAGCAGAGCGGCGGCCCCGACGTGTTTGTACACTTCAGCGCCATCACCGGCTCCGGCTTCAAAACCCTGGCTGAAGGCCAGCGCGTTGAGTTCACCGTGACTCAGGGCCAGAAAGGTCCCCAAGCCGAGAACGTGGTCGCTCTCTAAGGCGACCCACGCGGACCGGCCCCCGGGCCGGACCCCGCCGCCGCGCTTGCGCGGTCCGAAAAGCGGAGCCTTCTGGCTCCGCTTTTTTTGTGCGTGCGAAACGTGTTTTCCCCGGCCGGGCCCGGGGCGCTTTCAACAGGCCCTAGCGTGTCAGCGCCCAGCTGCCGCGCGCCAGGGTCTCCACCTCGGCCACGTCGTGGTCCGGCACCCGGGCCGGGTCCAGGTGTTCCAGCGGGTCGAAGTGGAAGATGTAGAGGCGCGAGACGAATTCCGCCACCGGCAGCGAGGACTCCCCGTAGCGCTCGCCGCGCCCCTCGGTGGACACCTTCACGCCGTTGCCCAGGTCCTGCCCCGAATCGTTGTTGGGGTTGTAGAAATACACCCGCATGACCTCGTCCTGGTCCAGGGTGAGGCGCTGGATGGTGATGGCGTGCCAGCCCACGAAGCGGGCGGCGCTGTCGGTGACCGCCAGGCCCGCCGGCTGCGGGTAGATGAGCGGCTGGTTGCCGTTGTGCAGCGGGTGGTAGCAGGCGTAGAAGTGGCGCACGAAGGCCGCGTAGTCGTGCAGCTTGCCGGTGGCCAGGTCCACCGCCAGCCGGAAACCGCGACCCACCCACCAGCCGTGGAATTCCGGATTGATCCAGCGGTGCGGGTCGTCGTCCCGGTCGGCGCACAGCGCGCCCATGGCGTGATAAATACGGTCCAGGTGCGGCACCAGCACCGCCGACACCGCGTCCACGTCCTGGGGCGCCACCGCCGGCCAGCTCGGCGCCAGCTCCTTGGACGACAGCCGCTGGCCTTCGAAATGCATCACCAGATCGTCGTCCCGGGTGGCCCAGACGATCATCTGCAACAGGTAATCCGGGTCGTTATAGGCCCACATGGAGATCGCCCGCGCCGACTGGCAGGTGGGGTTGTTGCCCTGGCCCACGCCCAGCGGCAGGCCCAGCACCGTGAGCACGCCGGCGATCAGTTGCACCTTGGCCGGCCGGGCGTCGCCCAGGGCCTGGACGATGGCGGCGTCGGCGCTGGGGCTCAGGGTCTGGCCGAGCTGTCGCCACAGGGCCGGCGCCGCCGGCGGCGCGAACAGCACGCCGCGCTCCAGCATCAGGGCCAGCCCGTAGGCGGCCTGGGCGGTTTCCGGAAACACCGACGCCTCGATCAGGGCGTAGACCAGCTCCTGATAGCAGAGCAGGGCGTCGCGACCGGTGGCGCTGAGCCCCAGGGCGGCGCTCACCAGCTCGCTGGACTGGGTCAGCGCGAAACGCAGAAACACCGGCTGATAGGCGGACACCAGGCCGGTGTCGTGCAGGGCGCGGGCGAAGCCGCCGGCCTCCTGTTGCAGCGCCTGGCCGTCCATGGCCGCCAGGCGCTCGGCGTAGACCTCCAGGCCCGGGTCCTCCACGGACGCCTGGGTGGGGCCGAACAGGGCGCTCACCAGCCGGTCCGCGCCGCGGCTGTTGGAGACGGTGATGGCCGGGTTGTACAGGCAGGCGGCGATCTGCGTGATCATCGCCTTGATGTGGTCCACGCGCACCGGCCGCTGGGCCAGGATGCGCCAGATTTCCTCGATCAGCCGGTCGATGATCTGGTCGTAACCGATGTGCGAAACCAGCGTGTGCAGCACGCCGCGCACCGCCGCCGCCATGCGCCCCTGGCGCACGCGGATCGCCTCGCCGCCGGTTTCGAACAGCAGATCCAGATTCAGCGCCAGCACCTGGGCCAGATAGTGGTGGGCCTGCTCGGCGGACAGCGCCGGATGGGACAGTTCTTCCCGGGCCACCGCCAGCAGGCGCAGCTCGCTCAGGCATTCCAGGGCGATGTCGTCGGCGCCGCCCAGCCGCAGGGTCCGCACGGTGATGTCGGCCTGCAGGATCTCCGGGTGCGCCCAATCGGTACCGTCGAACAGGCCGGCCTGTTCGAGGGCGGTGGCGCGCTGGTACAGCTGGCCGGGGCCGTCCGGCTGGCACAGCAGGCGTCCGGCCAGTTGCAGCACCTTGCCCACGTGCCGGGGCTTGGCGAAACGGCTGGCCGCGGCCACCTGTGCCAGTGCGTCGTCGAAGCGTGTCACCAGGTCCGGCGTGGTCTCGTTGTGCTGCGTATCGCTGCTGCTCATGATCTCCCCGGGTGCCACTGGCGGCCGCCGACAGGGCGACCCGCAGGACACTATACCCCAAGATGAACGCTCGACCCTTGACGCGGCAAGCGCTGTGTTCTGTTACGCTGAAGTTCGGGTCAACGGCCCGGTGTGCAAGGACGCCACGCCGAACCCCGCGGTGGCATGCCGCGCTCCCTCCTCCATGGTCGGCCCGAAACAAGGAGACGATGATGACGGCGAAAGATCCGAAAAAAGGTTACGTGGCCCTGCTGGGATGGAGTCTCAACGCCATCGAGGCTCTGGAGAAATTTGATCGGCGTTTCATCGTGGTGGCGCCGGACTGGGCCCGCGCGTTCGCCGAGGAACACGACATCCCCTTCATGAGCTGGGACTTCGAGCGGCTCAACGACCGCTCCATGGAAATCGCCGTGAAGCTGAAGGACGAAGGCGTTGACGTGGCGATTCCGCTGTTCGAGGAAACCGTCGAATGGGCCGGCGCGGTGAATTCCGTGTTGATGGACAATCCGCGCCTGTACGGTCAGTCGGTGCTGTTCCGCGACAAGGCGCTGATGAAACGGCGTGCCCAGCTGGGCGGTATCCGGGTGGGTATTTTCGAGGAAGCCCACGACCGGGATGATGTGATCCGCTTTCTCAAGCGGGTCAACCAGACCCTGTTGAAGCTGGATGGCGACCCCAATGACCCGATTCACCTGAAAGCCTTCGACAAGGCCGGCTGTCTGGGGCACCGGGTAATCCGCACGCCGGACGAGGTGGATACCATTCCCGATGAGGAATTTCCGGTGCTGATGGAAAGTCACCTGGACGGCTGGGAGTTCGCCGTCGAGGCCTGGATCCATGACGGCAAGATCCGTTTCCTGAACATCTCCGAGTACGTGACCCTGGGGTATTCGGTGTTCGTGCCGGCCAGTCCCGAGCTGGAAAACTGGCGGCCGCGCATCGAGCAGGAAATCGAGAAGCTGATCAAAACCTTCGACCTGAAATCCGGCTTCATTCATCCGGAATACTTCGTCACCAGTGACGGCACCATGTACTTCGGCGAGGTGGCGTACCGGCCGCCGGGCTTCAAGGTGTTCGAATTGCTGGAGAAGGTGTACGGCTTCAACGCCTACCAGGCGATGGTGCTGGTGTTCGACCCGAAGACCACGGAAGAGGAAATCACCGCCTTTTTCCCCAGGGAGGTGGTGGACGCCAAGGGCCACGCCGGTTGCTTCGGGGTGTACCCGCGCCGCCGGGTGGTGAGCCAGCTGGAAATTCCGGAAGAAACGCTGGACCACCCCTACTTCGATTTCCACGAGCTCACCGCGCCCCTGGAGGAAACCGTCACCAAGCGCACCGCCTTCGGCACCCACTGGGGGCTGGTGTACTTCCACGGCGACGACCCCTACCGCCTGCGCGATCTGCTCAAGCACCAGGAAGACCTGGACTTCTACGTCTGATCCCCTGAGCCCGGGCGCGCCGCCCTGATCGGCGCGCCGGCTCTTCACCACTTCCCCCTGCTTTTTCGCCGGCGTATGCCGCCGGTCCGTTCCCGTTGTGCGTTGTTGCTGGCTCCCGGCGTGCCCTGGCGTCCCGGTGGCGTCATGCTGTGCGCGGGCGGGCGTGGGGTTGACAGCCTCCCGCGCTTTTTCTTAAATAGATAACAGTTTCGGAGAAAGAAAAAATGGCCAGCAGCTACCAATTACAAACATTGGCCCGTGCTCTCGACGTTCTGGAATTGATGGAACGCACCCCGGAGCCCATGTCCCTGACCGAGATCGCCGATGCCATGGGCGAAGCCACGGCGATCGTCTATCGCATCCTGCATACCCTGGAGGCCCGGGGTTACCTGTATCGGCGGCCCCAGGACAAGCGCTACAGCTACACCGGCCGGTCCACCGGCGCCGGTGCCGTAAGCCGTGCCGTGGACGTGCTGCAGGCGGCCTCGGCGGCGGTGCCGGAGGGCGCCTCCCTGGAGCGGCTGGCCGCCGGCGTGGGCCTGGACCCGCGCATCGCCGAGGAGATCCTGGTACCGCTCAGCGAAAAGGGTCTGATGCGCCGTGACGCCGATAGCGAGCGCTGGCACCTCTCCCATGCGGTCATGGAACTGGCCCGCCCGTTCCTGAACAGCGACGACGTACTGGTTCGCGTGCGCCCCTTGATGGAGCAATGGCACGCGGAAACCGGCGAGACCGTGTCCCTGTTTCATCGCGCCGGCCATCAGCAGATCGTCACCGCCGCGCTGCCCAGTCCGCATCCGGTGCGTTACGCCCTGGAGGTGGGCAGTGCCTTTCCGCTGTATCTGGGCGCCGGCGGCAAGGCGATGCTGGCGTTTCTGCCCGAGGCGGAACGGGAGGCCCTGATCAAGGCCGGCCATCTCGATGCCCTGACCCGCTATGTCCCCAAGGTCTCCGTGTTGCGCAAGGAGCTGGCGCTGATCCGCCAGCGCGGCTTCGCCATTTCCAACGGTGAACGGGTGGAAGGGGCCAGCGCGGTGGCGCTGCCGATCCTCCGCGAGGACGGGCGGCCGGCGGCGGTGCTGGGGCTGATGATGCCCAGCTTCCGCACCTCCGATGCCGAGCTGCAGCGGCTCGGCGAACGACTTTCCGAAGCGCTGCGGTCGCTGTACCTGCCCGCCGGCGAGCGCGGCCGCGGCGCCTGACATTAATAAGGAGAACACCATGATTCGTGATCAGGAGGGCCTGACGGCACTGCTGGAAGAGGTTCGGGGCTGGGTCCGCGAGGTGGCGATTCCCGCCGAGGACACGGTGGAAGCCCGGGACGAAGTGCCGGAGGAACTGGTCGAGGACATGCGTCGCCGGGGCTATTTCGGCTGGAGCATTCCCGAGCAGTACGGCGGCGCCGGCCTCACCTGTGAAGAACTGGTACTGGGCGCCATGGAGCTGTCCCAGGCCGCCACCGCCTTCCGCGCCCGGGTCGGCACCAATACCGGCATCGGTTCCGAAGCCTTGGTGGCGGACGGCACCGAGGAACAGAAAAACCGTTATCTGCCGGCCCTGGCCCGGGGCGAGATCACCGGCTGCTTCGCGCTCACCGAACCGGAGGCCGGTTCCGACGCCACCGCCCTGACCACCCGCGCGCGCCGCGACGGCGACCACTATGTGCTCAACGGCACCAAGTGCTACATCACCAACGCCCCCATCGCCGGCCTGTTCACGGTGATGGCGCGCACCGATCCGGACAACCTGACCGCCGGCGGCATCAGCGCCTTTCTGGTGGAAGCGGGCACGCCGGGCCTGAGCGTGGGGCCGGCCTATAAGAAGATGGGCCAGGCCGGTTCACCGGTATCGGAAGTGTACTTCGAGGACTGCCGGGTGCCCGCCGCCAATCTGATCGGCGGCGTGGAAGGGCAGGGTTTCGCCACCGCCATGAAGGTGCTCAACAAGCAGCGTCTGCACCTGAGCGCCCTGTGCACCGGCCCGGCCATGCGCATGCGTGACGAGGCCCTGGCCCATGCCAGCAAGCGTCGTCAGTTCGGCCGTCCGGTGGCGGAGTTTCAGCTGGTGCAGGCGATGATCGCCGACATGCAGACCGAGATTCACGCCGCTCGCGCGCTGATTCTGGAAACCGCGCGCAAGCGGGACGCCGGCGGCGACGTGAAACTGGACGCCTCCATGTGCAAGTACTTCGCCTCGGAAATGTGCGGCCGTGTCGCCGACCGCGCCGTGCAGATCTTTGGCGGCGCCGGTTACGTGGCGGACTACAGCTGCATCGAGCGGCTCTACCGTGACGTGCGCTTGTTCCGCCTCTACGAAGGCACCAGTCAGATTCACCAGCTCAATATCGCCAAGCTCACTCTTCGGCAGGCGTCCTGACGCCGCCGTTCTCCCTGAAACCAAGAGGAAAGACGACATGCTTACAACAATCACCCGTCGTATCCGTGGCCTGGCCGTGATCGGCGCGGCCCTGGCCTGTCTCAACCCGGCCTGGGCCGCCGATTACCCGGAGCGCCCGGTCACCGCCCTGGTACCGTTCCCGGCCGGCGGCAGCACCGACCTGATGGCCCGTGCCATCGCCCAGGAACTGACCGACAGCCTGAACACCAACGTGGTGGTCGACAACCGCTCCGGCGGCGCCGGCACGGTGGGGCTGGCGGCCCTGGCCCGGGCCCGCGCCGACGGCTACACCATCGGCGTGGCGCCGGCCGCCACACTGGTCAATCAGCCCCATATGCGCCGCACCCCTTACGAACTGGATTCATTCGACTACATCTGCCAGTTCTTCGAGAGCCCGCTGGCGCTGGCGGTGAAACCCGACTCGCCGTTCACCGATCTGCAGCAACTGGTGAGCTACGCGAAATCCCATCCCGGCGAGCTGACCTATGGCAGCCCCGGCCCCGGGTCCCTGCCCAATCTCTCCATGGAGCAGTTTCTGGAGAAGGCCGGCGTGGAGATCACCCATGTGCCGTTCGCCGGCGACGGGCCGGGCGTGACCGCGCTGATGGGCGGGCATGTGGACTTGTACATGGCCATGTCCAACGTGGCCGCCGACCGCGAGCTGAACTCGGTGGCGGTGTTCAATGACGAGCCGTTGGACAGTCTGCCTGGCGTGCGCACCGCCGCCGATCAGGGCTATGACCTCACCGCCTCCTGGTGGGGCGGGTTGATCGTGCCCAAGGGCACGTCGGATGAAGTGCGCGCCGTACTGGAGCAAGGCTGCGAGGAGGCCGCCGGATCCGAACGGCTCGCCAAGGTGTTCGAGCGCCTGGGCACCCGGCCGGTGTACCTGAATCCGGCGGATTTCCGCGCCAAGGTGGAATCCATCTCCGAGACCAATGGACGGTTGATCGAAAAAGTTCTGAAGAACCGGTCCTGATTGCGGAGGCATCACGATGACAACAACAACCCGGAAAACCACTTTCTCCCGTTCCCTGCTCGGGCTCGCGTTGAGTGTTCTGCCGCTGCTGGCGGCGCCGGCCTGGGCGGCCGATTATCCGTCCCGTCCGATCACCGAGATCGTGCCCTATCCGGCCGGCGGCAGCACCGACCTGGCCGGCCGCGCGGTGGCCAACGCCATGGGCGAAGTGCTGGGCGCCAAGGTGGTAGTGGACAACCGCTCCGGTGGCGGCGGCAGCGTCGGCATGGCGGCCCTGGCCCGGGCCCGTGCCGACGGCTACACCATCGGCGTGGCGCCGGTGGGCACCATCGCCAACCAGCCGCATATGCACCGCACGCCGTACAATGCGGAATCCTTCGACTACCTGTGCCAGTTCTATTACGCGCCCCAGGTATTGGCGGTGAAGCCGGGCTCCGAGTTCAAAACGCTGAAGGACGTGGTGGATTACGCCAAGGCCCATCCCGGCGAACTGACCTATGGCACGCCCGGCCCGGGCACCCTGCCGCACCTGCAGATCGAGCAGTTCAAGCGGCTGGCCGGCGCCGACATCACCCATGTGCCGTTCGCCGGAGACGGCCCGGGCCTGACCGCGCTGATGGGCGGGCATATCGATCTGTATTTCGCGTTGCCCAATACGGTCACCGACCGGGACCTGCGGGCGGTGGCGGTGTTCAGTGAAGAACCCATCGCGGCGTTGCCCGATCTGAAGACCGCCATTCAGCAAGGCTACGATATGACCGCCGCGGTGGCCGGCGGCCTGGTGGCGCCCAAGGGCGTTCCGCAGGACGTCCGTGATCAACTGGCGGCGGCCTGCGAACGGGCCACCGAATCCGAGGAACTGAACACCGTGCTCGGCCGGGTCGGTCTGGACGCGGCCTATCTCGGTCCCCGGGCGTTCCAGGATCTGGTGCTCTCCACCTCGGAAACCAATGGTGAACTGATCCGCGACGTGCTCAAGGGCGGAGGCCACTGACCATGAAGGCGCGCGTTCTCGATCTGTGCTACGGCGGGGCGGCCCTGGCCGCCGCCCTGGCGGTGTACCTGGCCGGCGGCGGCAACGACCGTCCGGTGCCGGTGGCCAGCAATCCCTATTGGTACCCGAAGCTGCTGCTGGCGCTGATCGCGGTGTGCGCGGTGTGGTTGATGGTGCGGGCGGCGCTCAACGGTGGTCCGGACAGCGCGCCGGAACGGCTGCGCTGGCGCAGCCTCACCGGCACCGTGGTGATCAGTGGCGGCTACCTGCTGGGCTACGAGTGGCTGGGCTTCGTGCCCGCCACCCTGGCGCTGATGCTGGTGTTCGCGTTGTTCCAGGGGTTCCGCCGGCCGGTGTGGCTGGTGGTGGTGGCGGTGCTGTTCACCGCCCTGGTCTGGTACGGCTTCGCCGATCTGCTCAACCGTCCGCCGCCGGGGCCGGCCCTGCCGTCCCTGAGCGCACTGTTCTCCTGATTCCTGAATAAAAGAACACGGCCCCTGGCGGGGCCCGGAGGCTTATATGGACGCTTTGCTGTCCGCCCTCTCCATGCTCGCCGCCCCGGACGCCCTGCTGGCGGTGGTGGCGGGGACCCTGGTCGGTATCATTATCGGCGCGCTGCCCGGTCTCGGCTCCTTGCTGGCGATCACCATGGCGCTGCCGCTGACCTTCGTGCTCGGGCAGGGCGCCAGTGTGGCGCTGCTGCTGGGTATCTATTGCGGCTCGGTATACGGCGGCTCGCTGTCGGCGATTCTGATCAACACACCGGGCACGCCCCAGTCCGCCGCCACCGTGCTCGACGGCTACCCCATGGCGCGGCGCGGCGAAGCCGGCCTGGCCCTGGGCTGGGCGACCACCGCCTCGGCGTTTGGCGGCATCCTGGCCACCGTGATTCTGGCGGTGGCGTCGCCGCTGCTGGCGCGCATTGGTTTGAAGTTCGGGCCGGTGGAATATTTCGCCCTGGGCCTGTTCGCGCTGACCTGCATCATTACCGTGTCCCGGGACAATCTGGTCAAGGGGCTGATGGCCGGCCTGCTTGGCCTGTTCGTGGCGGTGGTGGGGCAGGACCCGGTCACCGGCTACCTGCGTTACGATTTCAATGTGTTCGATCTGTCCGCGGGCATCGGTCTGGTGCCGTTTCTGGTCGGCCTGTTCGCTCTGTCGGAAGTGTTCTGGCGCGCCGCCGAACGGTCCGGTGGCGGCGCGCCGGTGATTCGCTCCGCGTTCCGCTGCCCGTCCCTGGGCGAGCTGCGGCGGCGTTTTTCCATGCTGCTCAAGTCGTCGTTGATCGGTACCTGGATCGGCACCCTGCCCGGCGTGGGCGCTTCCTCGGCATCGATGATCAGCTACGCGGAAGCCAAGCGCAGTTCGCGCAACCGGGACAAATTCGGGACCGGTGAACCGGACGGCCTGATCGCCTCCGAGGCGGCCAACAACGCGGTGACCTCCGGCGCCATGGTGCCGACCCTGTCGCTGGGCGTGCCCGGCGACCCGATCACTGCGGTGATGCTGGGCGCGCTGGTGCTGCAGGGCGTGACGCCCGGCCCGCGTCTGTTTCTGGATAACCAGGAACTGGTGCTGTTCATCTTCCTGATGCTGTTCGTGGCCAACATCTGCATGTTCTTCGGCGGCTGGCTGATGTCGCCCCTGTTCTCGCGCATTCTGCGTCTGCCCGAGCCCCTGCTGATGGCGGCGGTGGTGGTGCTGGTGGCCGCCGGTACCTACAGCATCAACGGCAACCCGTTCGATCTGCTGGTGGTGTTGCTGGCCGGCATCGGCGGCTTTCTGTTGCGCTACAACGGCTTTCCGCTGGCGCCCATGGTGATCGGCTTCGTGCTCAGCCCGATGATCGAGCAGAGCCTGCGCCAGGGGCTGCTGATGAATCGCGGTAGCTTCCTGGGCTTCTTCGCCAGCCCGATCGCTTCGGGCCTGTTCCTGATTACCGCGCTGTTCCTGTTGTGGCCGCTGCTGAGCGGCCTGCGCAGACGTCTGTTTTCCTCAAGCACCGTGAAGGAATGATTCCAATGACAAACGACAAACCGCTGGCCGGCATCAAGGTCGTCGAGTTCGGGCAGTTTATCGCCGGCCCCGGGGCGACCCAGATTCTCGCCGACCTGGGCGCCGAGGTGATCAAGATCGAGAGCTTCAACGGCGACAACAGTCGGCGCTTCGGAGTGAGCGAAAGAAGCGGGTACCGCAGCGGCATGTTCATGGCCTATAACCGGGGCAAGAAATCCGTGGCCCTGGACCTGCGCAACGCCGAGGGCGTGGCGGTGGCCCGGGAACTCGCTCTGGGCGCGGACGTGGTGGTGCAGAACAGCCGCGTCGGCGTCATGGAAAGCCTGGGCCTGGATGCGGCCACGTTGCGCGCGCAAAAGCCGAGCCTGATCCACGCCTCGATTTCCGGGTTCGGCACCCGAGGCCCGTCCCGGGAGCGCCCCGGGCTGGACATCGCCGCCCAGGCGGAAAGCGGCATGATGTCGTTGACCGGTGAACCCGGCGGCGCGCCGCTGAAAACCGGCTTCGCGGTGGTCGACGCGGCCACCGCCACCGCCGCCGCCAATGCCATTCTGGCGGCGCTGTTTCGCTGCGCCCGCCACGGCGAGGGCGCCACCATCGAAACCTCCCTGCTGGCGGTGGCGGTGGGCCTGCAAGCGCAGATCTGGGCGGAGTACGGTTGCTCCGGTCAGTTGCCGCAGCGGGCCGGCAACGCCCAGCCGCTGGTGGCGCCGGCGGCGGACCTGATCCAGGTGCGCGACGGCCACATCGTGATCTCCGCCTATATGGAAGACCACTGGCAGCGGCTGTGCCGGGCCATCGAACAGCCGGAGCTGGGCACCGACCCGCGCTTCGCCACCAGCAATGACCGGGTCGCCAACCGGCCCGCCATGGTGGCCATTCTCAATGAGGCCCTGGGCGGCTTCGGCGGGGAGGAAGCGCGGGCCCGGCTGGAGGCGTTCGGCGTGGTGTGCGGTGTGGTGCGTAACTACACGCAGGTGCGCGCCAGTGCCGATGTGCAAGCCACCGGCATCTTCCAGCGGGTGCTGGATGGCAAGGGCGGCGAGGTGGACGTGCCGGCGTTGCCCTATAGCTTTGGCGACGGCGCGGCCGAGCCCGGGGCGCCGACCTCCCTGCCCGAACTGGGCCAGCATACCCTGGACGTGCTGGAGCAGGCCGGCTTCTCCGCCGAGCGCCGCCAGGCGCTGCTGGACGGCAAGGTCATTGCCGGCGGCGGGGCGGCCTGACGGCGCGCGCTGCTTACCAGCTGCCGGTGTTTTCCATCGACGCCCAGGGTTCCTCGGGAGCCCGGGCGTCGCCCTTCTGCAGCAACTCCACCGAGATCCGGTCCGGCGAGCGCACGAACGCCATATGGCCGTCCCGGGGCGGGCGGTTGATGGTGTAGCCCATCTCCTGAAGGTGCGCGCACAGCGCATAGATATCGTCCACCCGGAACGCCAGATGGCCGAAATTGCGCGCCGAGCCCATATCCGGCTCCGGGTCCCAGTTCCAGGTCAGCTCCAGCTCCGCGTCCGGGGTTTCCGGAGCGGCCAGGAACACCAGCGTGAAACGGCCCTGGGGCACGTCCTTGCGACGGTTCTCGCGCAGCCCCAGTCCGTCACAATAAAAGCGCAGGGAGGCGTCCAGGTCGCTGACCCGCACCATGGTGTGCAGATACTTCATGTTTTCGATCCCGTTTGATAGAAGGGAACAGCAAAGCTGAACAAAATCAGATTTCATAATAACAGAGGGAGAGTGCATGGACCTGCATCGCATCGGTGCCCGCGCCCTGGCGCGCCGCATCAAACAGAAGGCGATCACCGCCGAGGCGGCACTGGAATATTTCATTGACCGGGTGGAGCGTCTTGATGGTCCGCTCAACGCGGTGGTGGTGCGGCGCTTCGACGAGGCCCGGGAGCGGGCCCGCGAGGCGGACCGGGCGCTGGCCCGGGGCGAGGACTGGGGCGCCCTGCACGGCGTGCCGATGACCATCAAGGAAACCTACGAGATCAGCGGCTGGCCGACCACCGCCGGTGTGCTGCGGGATCATGTCTCCGAGCACACCGGCCGCGCGGTGCAGCGGTTGCTGGACGCCGGCGCGGTGGTGTTCGGCAAAACCAATGTGCCGGCCATGGCCGGCGACCTGCAGAGCTACAACGACATCCATGGCACCACCAACAACCCCTGGAACACGGCGTTGACCCCGGGCGGGTCCTCCGGGGGCGCCGCCGCCGCCCTGGCCGCCGGCTTCACGCCGCTGGAATTGGGCAGCGACATCGGCGGCTCGATCCGCACGCCGGCCGCCTTCTGCGGCGTATGCGGGCTCAAGCCCAGTTTCGGTCTGATTTCCACCCGGGGGCATATTCCGGGACCGCCGGGGGCGCTGGCCCGCCGCGACATCTCGGTGGCCGGCCCCCTGGCCCTGAACCCGGGCGACCTGTCCCTGGCCCTGGAGCTGCTGGCGGCGCCGGACGATGAGGAGGCGCCGGGCTGGCGGCTGGACCTGCCGGCGCCGCGTCAACAGGCGCTCAAGGATTTCCGCGTGGCGGCCTGGCTGGACGATCCGCGCTGTCCGGTGGACGACGCCATCCGCGAGGCGCTGGAAGGGCTCACCGGTGAACTGGCGGGGCAGGGCGTGCACGTGGATCACGAGGCGCGCCCGGACGGCCTCACGCTGGAAAGCGCCTACGACGTTTATTATCAGTTGCTGGCCGGCACCATGGGCGTGGGCCTGCCGGACGATCTCTACCAGCAATTGCAACAGGATGTGGCGGAGGCGGCGCCGGACGACACGGGTTACCGGGTGCGGTTCGCCCGTGGCGTGACCCAGTCCCACACCGACTGGCTGCACGCGGACGAACAGCGCCAGGGCCAGCGCGCCGCCTGGCATCGGTTCTTCCAGGACGTGGACGTGCTGCTGTGCCCGGTGGTGCAGACCCTGCCGTTCCCCCACCAGCAGAAGCCCGGGCCTGGCGGTCGGGTGCTGCGCGTCAATGGCCGCGACCAGCCTTACCTGGACATCATGGTGTGGGTGGGCCTGGCCGGGGCGGTCTATCTGCCGGCGGTGACCCTGCCCATCGGCCTGACCCGGGACGGGCTGCCGCTGGCGGTGCAGATCATCGGGCCCTACCTGGAGGACCGTACCGTGCTGGCCTTCGCGGAGCGTCTCTCGGAAGTGCTGGCGCCGCTGCCGCCGTCACCGCCGGCGCAGTAAGCCAACAAAACCGGAAAATGTGTATACATTGCTGAGACAATGAGCGGAGGTCATAAAAAGAGGGTATTGGGAAACCGGGGAGCTGTGCTACATTCCGCTCAGCAGTTTCATTTTCCGGCCTTACTATTTCGCTATGCGGAACAGGCAAAACAACAAACCAGGAGCTCCCCATGACTCTGATGCATCGTTTCCGTAACACGCTGGCGTTCGGTGGCTCGGCTATCGCCCTCGCGGCCACCGTGGCGTTCAGCGCCACCGCCCACGCCGCCGATACCATTACCTGGAAGGTTCAATCCCACTGGCCCGGTTCCAGCAGTTCCTACGAGGATAGCCTCAAGCGCATCAAACGCGTGATCGAGGAGCGTACCGACGGTCAGCTGAAGCTGGAACTGTACGAGGCCGGCCAGCTGTTCAAGGCCCAGGAAACCTTCAACGCGGTAAGCCGTGGCGTGATTCAGATGGGCACCATCTCTCCGGCCTACGCCCAGGACAAGATGACCCTGGCGGGCATCGCCTCCGGTCTGCCGTTCGCGTTCCGCAACGTCTGGGAAGCGTCCTACTTCCACAAGAACCTGGGCTTCGAGGACATGCTTCGCGAGGAAGCGGCCAAGTTCAATGTGTACTACTCCACGGACAAAGTGTATCCCACCGAGATGGTCTCCAGGAAGGCGATCAACAGCTGGGATGACTTCAAGGGCCTGAAGATCCGTTCTTCCGGCGCGCTGCAGAAGTTCCTCACCGAGGCCGGCGCGGCCGGTACCTACGTGCCGGGCGGTGAACTCTACCAGGCGCTGTCCAGCGGCGTGGTCGACGCGGCCCACTGGGGCGCGGCGCAGGGCGCGGCCAGCATGGGCCTGTATGAAGTGGCCAAATACCACGTGCAGCCGGCACTGAACATCGCCGGCACCGACGCCTTCATCGTCAGCCAGAAGGCGCTGGACAAACTGCCGGAAGGCATGGCCAAGATCGTCAAGGACGCCCTCGACGAACAGTTCTGGATTCGCACCAGCGAATACCTGTACAAGGAAAAAATCACCCTGGCCAAGGTTCAGGCCGAGCAGGGCGTGAAGATCAACACCATGCCCCAGGACGTGCAGGACCGTCTGGCCAAAGTGGCCCAGAAAACCTGGGACGAGGAAGCCAAGCGCAGCGACAAGGCCGCCGAAGCGGTGGAGAAGCTGAAAGGTTTTCTGAGCGACCTGGGTTACCTGTAACAGCGGACCCGACCCCGGGGGGAGCCAGCCGGCTCCCCCTTTTTAGTGTTTACCGTTAAGCCCCCCGCGGAGGAACCATGTCCTTCCTTCAGAAGTTGATCAACGGCGTGACCCGTCTCAATGACGTGCTCGGCCGGTGGATCGCGCTGCTGGTTTTCGTGATGACCGCGCTGCTGCTGCTCGAGGTCGTTTGTCGCTACCTGCTGAACTCGCCCACGGTGTGGACGTCCGAGCTGACCCAGTTCGTGTTCGGTGTGTACGCGATCATGGCCGGCGGCTATGTGATGGCGCACAAGGGCCACGTCAACGTGGACCTGCTGTATTCCCGTTTCTCGGTGCGCACGCAGGCGATCATCGACGTGTTCACCTCCGTGTTGTTCTACATCTTTATTCTGGCGTTTCTGTATTTCGCGTCCTCGATGGCCTGGGAATCCTTCCAGGGCAGTGAGACCACCTATTCCGCATGGAACCCGCCGGTGTGGCCGGTGAAGGCGTTCATGCCGCTGGCCATCGTGCTGGTGCTGCTGCAGGGCACCGTCAAGCTGCTGCGCGACATCGCCGTGGCGATCAACCCGGCCAACGCCGAGGTTCTTAAAGACAGCATCGATGACGGCACGGAGGAGTCGCATTGATGAGCATCGAGATGATCACTCTGCTGTTCTTCGGCTCGTTGCTGGTGTTCCTGGTGCTGGGTCTGCCGCTGACCTTCGTGCTGGGCGGCGTGTCCGTGGTGTTCCTGTATTTCACCTGGGGGCCGGATGCCTTCTATATGGTGGCGTCGCAGATCTGGAGCACCATGGGCAGCTTCAGCCTGGTGGCGATACCGCTGTTCGTGTTCATGGCCATGGTGCTGGAGCGCACCGGCGTGGCCAAGGATCTGTACCGGATGATGTTCCTGTGGTGGGGCGGCCTGCGCGGCGGCCTGGCCATCGGCACCCTGGTGATCTGCGCCATTTTCGCCGCCATGTGCGGCATCTCCGGCGCCGCCGTGGTGGCCATGGGCACCATCGCCCTGCCGTCCATGCTGGAGCGCGGCTACGACAAGCGCATGGTACTGGGCTGCATCAACACCGGCGGTGGCTGGGGCATTCTGATTCCGCCCAGCATCCTGATGATTCTCTACTCGCTGATCACCGGCGTGTCGGTGGGTCAGATGTTCGCCGCCGGCGTGCTGCCGGGCCTGCTGCTGATGGTGCTGACCTGCGCCTACATCCTGATCCGCTGCTACTTCCAGCCGGAACTGGCACCGGCCCTGCCCAAGGAAGAGCGCGCCTCCTGGCCGGAAAAACTGAAGGCGCTGCGCGCGGTGATTCTGCCGATGCTGATCGTGGTGATGGTGCTCGGCTCCATCATCGCCGGCATCACCACCCCCACCGAAGCCGCCGCCATGGGCGTGTTCGGCGCGCTGCTGTCGGCGGTGGTGTACCGCAAGATGAGCTGGGAGCTGATGCGTGATGCCTCGATCCGCACCTTCAAGCTCACCGGCATGATCATGTGGATCCTGTTCGCCGCCCACGCCTTCAGCGCCGCTTATCAGAGCATGGGCGCCCAGGAACTGTTCGAAGGCTGGATCACCTCGATCCCCGGCGGCCCCTGGGCGGTGATCATCACCATGATGGTGATCATCTTCTTCCTGGCCATGGTGCTGGATCCGGTGGGCATCATGCTGATCACCCTGCCGGTGTTCCTGCCGGTGGTGAAGGCGATGGGCTTCGATCCGGTGTGGTTCGGTATCCTGTTCGTGATCAACATGGAGATCGGCTACATGACACCACCCTTCGGGTTCAATCTGTTCTATTTGAAGGGCGTGGTGCCACCGAACATCACCATGAAGGACATCTATGTGTCGGTGATTCCATTCGTGCTGGTGGAGATCGTGGGCATCGCGCTGATCATGATGTTCCCGGAAATCGCCACCTATCTGCCGCGGCTGTTCTTCTGACGCCGCCCGGCCACGGGCAAACCCGATACAGGATTCAGGATGCAGGATACAGGGGGCGGGCACGACGCCCGCCTTCATCCTGTATCCTGCACCCTGTATCGCGGCCGTCAGGCCGCCTCTATTTCCCTTCGCTGTCCTTCCAGCGCGCCATCAGGGCGTTGGAGTCCAGGCTTTCATCCAGCAGCTTGCGGGCGGTCTCGGCGCCGGCCACCGGCAGGCCCTCGCCGTCCAGCAGGCCGATCTGCTTGAGCACGCTGGCCTGGTCCCAGTAGATGTGCTCGTGGCACAGCTTGTCGCCCCGAAAGCGGATCACGCCGAGCATGGGGATCTCCACTTTCTTGCCGGTGGGCGCCACGCCGGGCAGCATCCAGTCGATCTCCCGGTCGTGGGTGAAGCTGAGGATGAACTCGTCCACCAGCTGGGTGGCGCCCACCGTGCGTGACACCGGCACCAGCGTCATGTCGTCCGGATTGCCGTGCACGAAGTGGTTGCGGTAGAAGCGGCTGAGCTGCTGGTAGCCGACGCCGCCGGTCATGGTGGGGATGTGGTTCACGTAGGGCTCGGCGACCATGGTCGCCATGGTGGCGTCCACGTCGCGGGTGGCGAATTCGTGTCGGCAGTGCTCGTCCCACAGGGCCGACAGGTCCACATCCGGGCCGATCTCCCGTTTCAGCGCGGCGATGGTGCGTTCGTGGGCCATGTCGGCGCTGGTCTTATGGTAATGGTCGCCGCCGGGGCGCGCGAAAGCGTGGTCCACGCCCGGGTACACAAAGGTTTCCAACCGGCTGACGGCGCCGCCCAGGGCGGTGATGATGCGGTTGCGGGTGGCCTCGTCGCAGAAGCCGTCCAGCTCGGCGAAGTGCAGCACCAGGCGGCCCTGGATATGGGCGGCCTCGTCCAGGTGTTCCTCGATGCCGACGCCGTAGTAGCCGACGGACACCGCCGCCGGGGTGCGCGCGGCGGTCAGGTAGGCGAGCTTGCCGCCCAGGCAGAAGCCGACGAAGCCGAGATCGGCGCCGGTCACTTCCGGTCGCGCCGCCAGGGTTTCCAGGCTGGCGTCGATGTCGTCGATGGCGCGGTCGATGTCCACGGTCTGGAACAGTTCGAAGGCACGCTGGAAGTCCGCCTCGCCGTAACCCAGCTCGATGCCGGGCTCGATGCGCCAGAACAGATCCGGCACCAGCACCACATAGCCTTCCTCGGCAAAGCCGTCGGCCACCCGGCGCATGGTCTCGTTGACGCCGAAAATTTCCTGCCCCACCACCAGGCCCGGGCCCTTGCCCGCCGGCGGCAGTGCCAGGTACGCCCGGAACCGGCCACCGTCCTTCGCGGTGACGTGGATGAACTCTCCCATGGTGTTTCCTTCTTGTGCGCGTAAAGCGAAAAGCCTAGCAGCGCTTCAGGAAGCTGTCGAAAGGGGAGGGGGGAACCCGGATACAGGATTCAGGATGCAGGATACAGGGGCGGCGGGGTGCGGCGGCTGCCTTGACGCGTGGTGATCTGTTTGCGCTCGGCATCGCGGCTGAAGCCGCTCCTACGGGGGCTTTGCTGTAGGAGCGACTTCAGTCGCGATCAGGCGCGGCCTGCTCAGTCGAGCAGGTGGTTCTCGTACTCGTCGCGCAGTTTGTTCTTGAGCACCTTGCCGGTGGCATTGCGGGGCAGGGCGTCCACGAACACCACCGCGTCCGGCACCTGCCAGGAGGCCACCTGGCCCTCGAAGCCGGCCAGCACGTCCTGCTCGGACGGGTCCTGACCCTCGGCCTTGACCACGATCAGCAGCGGGCGCTCGTCCCACTTGGCGTGCTTGGCGGCGATCACCGCCGCGTCCGCCACCTGGTCCATGCCCATGGCGATGTTCTCCAGCTCCACGGAGCTGATCCACTCACCGCCGGACTTGATCACGTCCTTGGAGCGGTCCTTGATGGTGAGGATGCCGTTGGGGTCCAGGGTGGCGATGTCGCCGGTGGGGAACCAGCCCTGCTTGTGCGGCGCCGGGGTATCCACGTTGAAGTACTCGCTGATCACCCAGTGGCCCTTGGCGTACAGGTCGCCCTGGGTGTCGCCGTCCATGGGTTTCTCGTTGCCGTCTTCGTCGCCGATCATCAGGTCCACGCCGAACGGCGGCCGGCCCTGCTTGGCGCGTACCTTGGCCTGCTCCTCCGGGGACAGGGCCATGTGTTTGTGCAGCAGGGTGCTCACCGAGCCCACCGGGCTCATTTCGGTCATGCCCCAGGCGTGCAGGGTGTCCACGCCGTAGTCGTCGCGGAAGGTGGCGATCATCGACGGCGGGCAGGCGGAGCCGCCGATCACCGTGCGGGTCAGGGTGGGCACCTTTTCGCCGGCCTTCTTGAGCGCGCCGATCAGGCCCTGCCACAGGGTCGGTACGCCGGCGGCGCAGGTCACTTGCTCGCCGTTGATCAGGTTCTTGAGGCTGTCACCGTCCAGGCCCGGGCCGGGCAGCACCACCTTGGCGCCGACCATGGCCGCCGCGTAGGGGATGCCCCAGGCGTTCACATGGAACATGGGCACCACCGGCAGCAGGCAGTCCCGGGCGGTCAGCGCCACGCTGTCGGGCAGGGCCACGGCCATGGAATGCAGTACCGTGGAACGGTGCGAGTAGAGCGCGCCCTTGGGATTGCCGGTGGTGCCGGAGGTGTAGCACAGGCTGGAGGCGGTGTTCTCGTCGAACTCCGGCCACTCGAAGTCCTCGTCGCCCTGCTCGATCAGGTCCTCGTAGAACTTCAGGCCCGGCACCTTGGCGGCGGCCTCGTCGTCCTTGCCGCTGAGCAGATAGACGTGCTCCAGCTTGGGCAGCTTGTCCTGCAGGGCCTCGATCAGTGGCAGGAAGGTCTTGTCGATGAACAGGACCTTGTCCTCGGCGTGATTGAAAATGTAGACCAGCTGCTCCGGGAACAGGCGCGGGTTGATGGTGTGGCACACCAGGCCGGCGCCGGACACGCCGAAATAAATCTCCAGGTGGCGATGGTTGTTCCAGGCCAGGGTGGCCACCCGATCGCTATGTTGCAGCCCCAGGCTTTGCAGCGCGGAGCCCAGGCGCCGGGCCCGCCGCTCCACCTCGCCCCAGTTGGTGCGGTGCACGCCGCCGGCGGTCTCCACCGATACGATTTCGCCGTCGGCATGGTAGCGGGCGGCATGGCGGATCTGGCTGCTGATCAGCAGCGGCTGGTTCATCATCTGGCCTAGCATAGTGCTCTCCGAGTGCTTGGCATTGTTGTTTTGAGACCTTCGAGATTTCCCGTATCCGGTGACGGTGTCAAATCCCGATACCCAGGGTGCGGCGGCGCCGGTCGCGCCAGTGTGAAAGGAAACGGGTTCGGCGCCGTAAACTGAATAAGTCCGCTTGACCCACCGCTGGGACGCGCACGGTTTTCTTCCGCGCCCGCCTGGGCTAATGTGGCCGCCCTTTCGTGACAGCCGCTTTCCGGAACCCTGCTATGTGGATCAAGAACCTCACCGTTTTCCTGGGCACCGAACCCTTCAACTGGAGCGCCGCCGAGCTGGAAGAGCGCCTGGACGGCAACCGCTGCCCGCCCTGCGGTCGCCAGAGCCCCAGCAGCGAAGGCTTCGTGCCGCCGCTGAAGAACGATGACCGCATGGTGGTGGCCGCCGGCAGCTACTTCTACCTGGTGCACCAGGAGATTGCCCGGCTGCTGCCCGGCCCGGTGATCAAGGAAGAGCTGGATGCCCGGGTGGAAGAGATCCGCGAGCGCGAGGGTCGCCCGGTGGGCCGCAAGGAACGGGCCGACCTCAAGGACCAGATCACCTTCGAGCTGCTGCCCCAGGCGTTCACCCGCTCGCGGCGCACCGGCGTGCTGATCGACCCCCAGCGGCGCCGGGTGATGGTGGACTGTGGCTCCGAGAGCCGCGCCGAGCAGGTGGTGTCGGCACTGCGCAAGGCCCTGGATTCGCTGCCGGTGACCCGGCCCACCGCCGCCAGCGCCACCACCGCGGCGTTCGCCCACTGGCTGCGCGAGCCCGGTGCGCTGCCGGAGGGCTTCACCCTGGGCGACCGCTGTGAATTCAAGAACGGCGACGGCGCCAGCGTGCGCATCACCGCCCTGGACCTGGGCCGCGAGGAAATCCTCGCCCACCTGGAGGAACTGGCGGCGGTGAAGGTGAACCTGTGCTGGAAGGACGAGCTGGAGTTCGACCTGCAGCAGGACCTGGCGGTGAAGCGGCTGAAGCCCCTGGACCTGATTCAGGAAAACCTGGACGGCATCAACGCCGAGGACGCCCTGGACGAGATGATGGCGCGCCTGGAGCTTCAGGGCGGCACCCTGCGCGGGGCCCTGGATACCCTGTTCCAGTTTTTCGACATCAAGGCGGAAAGCAAACCCGACGTGGCCTAGGGCCGCCGGGGCTGGTCCCGGCGGCGCAAAAGCGATACAGTCCGGAGTTAATGTTTACAGTGTAAACACTGACCCCGGAGACCCGCCATGATCGAACAGACCATAGAACGCTGGCACCGCCTGGTGGACGCCAAGGACGCGGACGCCCTGAACGACATCCTCGCCGACAACGTCACCTTCCACTCGCCGGTGGTGCATACCCCCCAGGAAGGCAAGGCGATCACCAGAATGTACCTCACGGCCGCCCTGCACACGCTCAACAACGAGCACTTCCGGTATGAGCGCGAGATCCTGCAGGGCGACAACGCCATGCTGGAATTCACCACCGTCCTGGACGGCATCCAGCTCAACGGCGTGGACATCATCCACTGCGACGCGGACGGCCGCATCGACGATTTCAAGGTCATGGTGCGCCCGCTCAAAGCGGTCAACAAGATCCATGAAATGATGGGCGCGATGTTGGAGAGGATGAAGAAGTAGTTACAAGTTAAGGGCCTTCACCAAATCGAGTGGGTAGATTAGCCTTGTCCTCATGAAAGATACACAGCTCTACAGCCAGATTCTCGGCATCCAGAAGCCCTGGAAGGTCACCTCGGTGAATGTGTCGCTTGCAGACGACGAGGTGGAGGTTCACGTGCAGCATGGCAGCGGCAAGCTGAAGTGCCCGAAGTGCGGGCAGGTCTGCCCAGGCTACGACAGACGGCCTCGGCGCTGGCGTCACCTGGATACCTGCCAGCTGAAGACCGTCCTGGTGGCAGACGTGCCGAGAATAGAATGTAATGAACACGGCGTGGTCACAGTTGACGTCCCGTGGGCTGAGCCTGGCAGCGGCTTTACTGCCCTGTTTGAAGCGCTGGTGATCGACTGGCTCAAGACCGCAGCCGTCAGTGCGGTGGCGGAGCGCCTGCGGCTGAGCTGGAATGCGGTGGACGGCATCCTGCAGCGGGCCGCTCGGCGGGGTTTGTCTCGCCGGGAGGCGCTGGCCCCGAAGCGACTGAGCGTTGACGAGACCGCCTATCGCAAGGGGCATGATTACATCACGGTGGTGACCGAGCAGGA
>JAKUPL010000027.1 GCA_022449455.1 Alcanivorax sp.
GCTCGGCTGGGTGCCGGCACGATTAACGGCCATCAGCTATGCCCTGTGTGGGCGTTTCGCCGCGGGGCTGCGCTGCTGGCAGCAGCAGGCCAGTGCTTGCGACAGTCCCAACGCGGGTCCGGTGATGGCCGCCGGGGCTGGTGCTCTGGGTGTGATGCTGGGTGGTGGTGCGCCCTATCACGGCGGCTGGAAGGACAAGCCGTGGCTGGGCGAAGGAAGGGCGGCCAGCGCCGACAGCATTGCTGCCGCCACTACTCTGGTGCAACGGGCGTTGTCGTTGTGGCTGGGGGTGTTGCTGGGCGTGAGCCTGTGAGCGTTTTAGAGCGTGAGCACCATGGCGGGCGTTTGCATGAAGCGGCCCGGCGTTGGGGGATTCCGGTCAGTGACTGGCTGGACCTGTCCACCGGCATCAACCCCCACGGCTACCCGGTGCCGGCGATCCCGGAGCGGGTCTGGCAACGGCTGCCGGAAGACGACGACGGCCTGGCGGAGGTCGCCCGGCACTGGCTGGGCCTGCCCACCGCCGCCGACTGTCTGCCGGTGGCCGGCAGCCAGGCCGCCCTGCAGACCCTGCCACTGCTGCGCCGCCCGGGCCGGGTGGGGGTGCCGGCGCCGGGCTACCAGGAACACGCCGCCGCCTGGCAGCGGGCCGGCCACCGGGTGGTGCCGCTGAGCGCGGACCAGGTGCCCGCCGCCCTGCCGGACCTGGATGCCCTGGTGTGGATCCACCCCAACAACCCCACCGGCGCCGTTCTGAACACGGACACCCTGCTCCGCTGGCACCGGGCCCTGGCGGACCGGAACGGCTGGCTGGTGGTGGACGAAGCCTTTATCGAGGCCAGCCCCGCCCCCTCCCTGGCACCGCGCCTGGGCGCGCCGGGGCTGGTGGTGCTGCGCTCCCTGGGCAAGTTCTTCGGCCTGGCCGGCCTGCGCGCCGGCCTGATGGCGGGCCCAACCGCCCTATGCCGGGCCCTGGACCAACGGCTCGGCCCCTGGGCGCTCAGTCACCCGGCCCGTTACGTGATGGCCACGGCCCTGGCGGACCACCACTGGCAGGCCGCCACCCGCCAACGGCTGCGCACCGACCGGCAACGGCTGGATGCCCTGCTGCGCGCCCACGGCCTGCACCCGCAAGGCGACAGCGACCTGTTCGCCTGGTGCCCCACCGCCGACGCCGCCGGCCTGCATCAATGCCTGGCCCGCCAGGGCGTGCTCACCCGCCTCTGGCCACGCCCCGACGGCCTGCGCCTGGGGCTGCCCGGCGACGAGACCGGCTGGCGGCGGCTGGATCAGGCGCTGGCGAGCCGGCCCCCGCGATGAAATCGGCGGCAAACCGCCCGTCGTCGTTGATTATTGCCCCTTCACTTGCTAGCTTGCGCGCTCCTTACGGTGCCCCGCGACGGCGGGGTTAAACGGGAAGTCGGTGACGCGCCCCTGCGCCAGCCCGACGCTGCCCCCGCAACGGTGATTGAGAACAAGGCCATCGGAGTCGCCACTGTGTACGTCACACGGGAAGGCGATGGCCCCGGGAATCCCTCCCTCTCATCAGCCCGGATACCGGCCGCGAGGAGACAACCTGGCGTCGCGGAGGGCGACGGCGGCGTGATCCGGAGCCGCCCGGCCCCGCACTCCCCGCCCGCTCCCCCCGACAATCATTATCACGCCGTGCGGGTGAGCTCGGCGAAGGGGATCGTTTCGCATGACCTTGCGTTTTTCGACGGCACTGGCCGTCCTGCCTGTTTGTTTTTCCGTTTTAGCCTCGTTGGCCGCCGCCGACGACACCGACTCACTGCAAGTCGCCGCCCTGGATCCGGTGGTGGTCACGCCCACCCTGACCAGCCGCACCGTGGACGCGTCACTGTCCTCGGTCACCGTGATCGATGAAGAACAACTGCGCCGCCAGCAGCCGGTTGAGTTCACCGATGTGCTGCGCGGCCAACCCGGCATCGATGTCACCGGCAACGGCAGTTTCGGCAAGTCCACCAGCGTCTTTATTCGCGGCACCGGCAGCAGCTCCTCGCTATTGCTGCTGAACGGCGTGCGTCTGCGTTCGGCCACCGCCGGCAATCCCTCTTGGCAATTCCTGCCCCCCTCGCTGATCAGTCGCGTCGAGGTGGTACGGGGACCGCGCGGCAGTCTGTACGGTGCCGATGCCATGGGCGGCGTGGTTCAGGTATTTACTGATCACACCACCGACGGCGCCTTCGTGGAAGCCGGCGCGGGCACCTTCAATACCCGTCACCTGGCCGCCGGGGCCTCCGGAGAAAGTGACGGCACCCGCTACACCTTGGGCGTGGACCGCTTCGACACCGATGGTACGGAGCTGCGCGAGAACAGCGGCGACCGGGGTTACGACAATACTTCCGGGGTCATCAATCTGACCCACCGCTTCGACAATGACGCCGAGCTCGGCGTCTTCGCCTTCCGCGCCGAAGGCACCACCGAATTCGAGGGATCGTCCCCCGCACAGGAACGGGCCACCGACTATGCGCTGCAGGCAGCCAGCGTCCACGGCGGCCTGTGGGTCGGCGACAACTGGCTGAGCAAACTGCAAATCAGCGATGCCCGTGACGAAAGCGAAGGTTACACCGACGGCAACCGCAGCAACTTCTTCAACACCCGCAGTCGCGCCGCGAGCTGGCAGAATTTTCTACTGCTCGGCGATCACGAGCTGGTGTTCGGCGGCGACTTCCTGCGCGACAGCGTGGAGAGCAGCACCCAGTACGACGAGGATGAGCGCGATAACAGTGCCGGCTTCGCTCAGCTGTTGCTGAACTTTGGTGCGTTCGATATCCAGGCCAGCGGCCGCTATGACGACAACGAAGCCTTTGGTGGCGAAACCACCGGAGGATTGGCGGTGGGCTACAAGGTCACCCCTCATCATCGTGTGCGCGCCAGCTACGCCACCGCGTTTCGCGCACCCTCGTTCAATGAGCTTTATTATCCCGGCTTCGGTAACCCGGAACTGGAAGCGGAGAAATCAAAAAGCCTGGAGCTGGGCGTTCGTGGCCAATGGCAAATCTGGTTCTGGGACCTGGCCTTGTACGAGACCAACGTGGACGATCTGATCGGTACCGCCGACATCGGTCTCGGTCTGGGCTCGTACAATGTGGACGAGGCACGCATCCGCGGCGCCGAGCTGACCTCTGGTCTGGAATGGAATCAATGGCGCGTGGCCGCAGCCGCGTCCATCGAGGACCCTCGGGACCGTGATACCGGCAACGTTCTGCAGCGCCGCGCCAAACGCAGCCTGCGCCTGGATGTCGACCGACAACTCGGGGATGTTTCACTGGGCGGCACTCTGGTGCTTAAGAGCGACCGCTACAATGACGCCGAGAACGAGGAACCGCTACCCGGTTTTGGTACGCTTGATCTGCGCGCGGACTGGCGTTTCGCACCGCGCTGGTCGGCACGTCTGGCGGTCAAGAACGTGCTCGACAAGAGTTATGCCACCAGCACCAACTTCGCCGGTTGGGATTATCTGAACGCCGGCCGCTTTACCATGCTGAACCTGCGCTACGAACTGCAGTAACCGGAGACCACCATGCCTCGCTCGCCGCTGTTCCGCGCTTTGCTTCAAGTTCTTGGCCTGGTATCGCTGGCGGTCTGGGCGCGGGCGGAGGTATGCGTGGACGACGATGTGGACCGGCGGGTGTGCCTTGAGCAGCCGGCGCGACGCATCGTGGCGCTGTCCCCCGGCGCCACCGAACTGCTCTACGACGCCGGCGCCGGCGACCGGCTGGTGGGCGCGGTGAGCTTCAGCGACTATCCCTCCGAAGCCAAGGCGCTGCCCCGCGTGGGCAGCTACAAGCGGCTTGATCTGGAGGCGATTCTGGCCCTCAAGCCGGATCTGGTGGTGGCCTGGGTCAGCGGCAATCCGGCCACCCAGGTGGAGCGGCTGGAAACGCTGGGGCTCAACGTTTATCGCGGCGAACCGCTGCGCTTCGCCGAGGTGGCCGACACCCTGGAGCGCCTGGCGGTGCTGGCCGGCACGGAACCGGCCGGCCGCGCCGCCGCCGCGCGGTTTCGCGACGGCATCACCGAGCTGCGCGACCGTTTCGCCGGGGCCGACCCGGTCACGGTCTTCTACGAAGTCTGGGAGGAGCCGCTGATGACGGTGAACGGCGAGCACCTGATCAGCGAAGCGATCCGCACCTGCGGCGGCGTCAATGTGTTCGCCGACCTGCCCGGTCTGGCGCCCCGGATCGGCACCGAGGCGGTGATCGCCGCCGACCCGGAGGCGATCGTGGCCGGCGGCATGGGCGAGAACAATCCGGCCTGGCTGACGCCCTGGAAGCGTTTCCGGGCGCTCACCGCGGTACAACGGGAGAACCTTTTCTTCGTGCCCCCTTCCACCTTGCAGCGCCCCACTCCGCAAATGTTGGAGGGCACCCGCCTGCTCTGCGACCACCTGGAGCGCGCCCGTGCCCGGCGTTAGTCCGCGCCCACTGGCGCTGGCTCTGCTGGCCCTGGCCGGCGCCCTGGCGGTGGCCTTGTCACTGGCGGTGGGCAGCGTACCCATCCATGGCGCGGAGCTATGGGCGGTGTTCACCGGCGGCGGCGATCCGCTGCACCGGGAACTGCTCTTGTCTCTGCGCCTGCCCCGGGCGCTGGCGGCGTTCGCCACCGGCGGCCTGCTGGGGCTGGCCGGGGCGCTGATGCAGGTGCTGCTGCGCAACCCCCTGGCGGACCCTTACGTGCTGGGTCTGTCCGGCGGCGCGGCGGTGGGCGCCCTGGGCGCCATGCTGCTGGGGGCCGCCGCCGTCTGGGTGCCCGGCGCCGCCTTTGTCGGTGCCTTGCTTTCCACCGTGCTGGTGTTCGGCCTGGCCCAGGGCGTGGGCGGCTGGACCCCGACCCGGCTGCTGCTCACCGGGGTGGTGGTGGCCGCCGGCTGGGGCGCGGTGGTCACCTTCCTGCTTACCCTGAGCCCGGCGGAGCGGCTGCCGGGCATGCTCTACTGGTTGATGGGCGACCTCAGCTATGCCCGCTCGCCGTGGCCGGCCTGGCTGCTGCTGGTGCCGGCGGCGTTGCTGGTGGTGCCGCTGGGGCGCGGCCTCAATGTGTTGGCCCGGGGGCCGCTGCTGGCGGCGTCTCTTGGTGTTGCGGTACGCCCCCTGGAAATCACCGTCTATGTGCTGGCCAGCGCGCTCACCGCCATGGCGGTGAGCACCGCCGGCAGCGTCGGCTTCGTGGGCCTGGTGGTGCCGCATATGCTGCGGCTGGCGCTGGGCAACGACCAGCGCCTGATCCTGCCGGCCAGCGTGCTGGCCGGCGGCGCCCTGCTGACTCTGGCGGACACCCTGGCGCGCACCCTGCTGGCGCCCCAGCAGTTGCCGGTGGGGGTGATCACCGCCCTGCTCGGCGTGCCCACCTTCCTGCTGTTGCTGTACCGGAGCCGCTGATGACCGTGCTCACCACGCAGGATCTGGTCATCGACATCCCCGGCCGCGCCGACGGCCGCCCCCTGACCCTGCGCGTGGCGCCGGGCCAGCGCTGGGGGGTGCTGGGCCCCAATGGCGTCGGCAAGACCACCCTGCTGCACACCCTGGCCGGGCTGCGCGCGCCCCGCGCCGGTCGGGTGCTTCTGGACGATACGCCCCTGGAAGCGCTGAAGCGCAAGCGCGTGGCGCAACGGCTGGCGCTGGTGTTCCAGGATCGCCAGGACGGCTTCCCGGCCACGGTGCTGGAAACCGCTCTGATCGGACGCCATCCGTTTCTGGCGCCCTGGCGCCGGGAGGGGGCGGAAGACCTGCTGCTGGCCCGCGAGGCCCTGGCCGCCCTGGCGGTGAGCCACCTGGCCGACCGTTTGGTGACCACCCTGTCCGGCGGCGAGCGCCAGCGGGTGGCCATCGCCACCGCCCTGGCCCAGACGCCTTCCGTGTGGCTGGCGGACGAGCCCACCAACCACCTGGACCTGCACCATCAGGTGGCGGTGATGAAACTGCTGCGCGAGCGCGCCGGGCGCGGCGCCGCGGTGGTAATGGGCCTGCACGACCTGAACCTGGCCGCGCGCTGGTGCGACCACCTGCTGCTGCTGTACCCGGACGGCCAGCATTGCTTCGGCCCCGCCGAGGCGATGCTGGAGCCCACCGCCCTGGCGCGCCTGTACGGCCAACCCCTGACCATGGCCCGGGTGGGTGGCGCGCCGGTGTTCGTGCCCGCCGACCCGGCGCCGGGAGCCTCCGATGACCGACCCTGATGTTTTCCGGGGCCGCGTGCCCGCCGCCCTGATCAGCGCGCCGGGCTCCGGCCAGGGCAAGTCGCTGATCACCGCCGCCCTGGCCCGGCTGCACCGCAACGCCGGGCGCCGGGTACGGGTATTCAAGTTCGGCCCGGACTATCTGGACCCCATGGTGCTGGAGCGCGCCAGCGGCGCGCCGGTGTATCAGCTGCAGCCGTGGATGACCGGCGAGGCGGAATGCCGCTGGCGGTTGGCGGAAGCGGCCACCCAGGCGGACCTGATCCTGGTGGAAGGGGCCATGGGCCTGTTCGACGGCACCCCCTCCAGCGCCGACCTGGCGGTGCTGGCGGGCATCCCGGCGATCCCGGTGATCGACGCCTGGGGTATGGCCCAGACATTCGGCGCCGTGGCCCTGGGCCTGGCCCGCTACCGGGACGATCTGACGGTGCGCGAAGTGATCGCCAACCGGGTGGCCAGCCGGCGCCACGGTGATCTGCTCGCCGAGGGCCTGCCGGCGGACCTGACCCTGCTGGGCGCGGTGCCCCGCCATGAGTCCATGACCTTGCCCGAACGCCATCTCGGTCTGGTGCAGGCCGGTGAGCTGGACGATCTGGACCAGCGCCTCGACCAGGCCGCCGCGGTGCTCGCCGAGGCCGGCCTGGACCGTCTACCGGCCCCGGTGACCTTCAATGCGCCCCGCCCGGCGCCGCCGGAGCGCCTTCTGAAAGGCAAACGAATCGGCGTGGCGCGGGACGCGGCTTTCGCCTTTCTGTACCCGGCCAACCAGGATCTGCTCCGCGACCTGGGTGCCGAGCTGCGTTTCTTCTCGCCCTTGGCCGACGCCGCGCCGCCGGACGTGGACGCACTCTGGCTGCCCGGCGGCTACCCCGAACTGCACGGCGCCCCCCTGGCCGCCAACGTGGCGATGGGGCAAGCGATCCGCGCCCACCATCGGGCCGGCAAACCGATCCTGGCGGAATGCGGTGGCCTGATGAGTTGCCTGGAAACGGTGATCGACGGCGACGGCGAACGCCATCGGGGCTTCGGCCTGCTGCCCGGTACGGCACGGCTCACCGGCAAGCTGCAGGGGCTGGGCATGCACGCGCTGCGCCTGGGCGAGGAAGAACTGCGCGGCCACACCTTCCACCATGCCGCCCTGGACGACGCGCCGCCGGCACGACTGTTCAGCGAAAAGCAAAGCGGCACCGGCGGTGAACCGGTGTTCGTGGACGGCGGCCTGGTGGCCAGCTTCTTCCACGGCTACTTTCCTTCATCGCCGACGCTGGTGGCCGCGATCTTCGAAGGTCGCTTTCCCCCTTCCCGGTAACAGGAGACACGCATGCGCGAAGACGCCAAAACCCCGCAACGCCACGCCGAACGCATGGCGAAAAAACAACGCATCATGCAGGAACGCATCGCCCGCGCCGACAAGGACCAAGGCGTGCTGCTGGTGCTCACCGGCCCCGGCAAGGGCAAGAGCAGCTCGGGCTTCGGCATGCTGGCCCGGGCCCTGGGCCATGGCATGAAGGTGGGCGTGGTGCAGTTCATCAAGGGCGCCTTCAGCACCGGCGAGGAAGCCTTCTTCCGTGACCTGCCCAATGTGGATTACCACGTGATGGGCGAGGGCTACACCTGGGATACCCAGGACCGGGAGCGGGACGTGGCCGCCGCCGAGGCGGCCTGGGCGGTGGCCCGCCAGATGCTGCGCGACGACCGCTACCATCTGGTGTTGCTGGACGAACTGAACATCGCCCTGCGCTACGAGTACCTGGACCGGGACACCGTGCTCGACGACCTGCAAAACCGCCCGCCCCTGCAACACGCCGTGGTCACCGGCCGCTACGCGCCGAAAGAGCTGATCGAGCTGGCGGACACGGTCACGGAAATGAAAGTCGTCAAGCATGCGTTCAAGGATCAGGGCGTGCGCGCGCAGAAAGGCGTGGAATTGTAAGAGCAGTTGAAAGTTGAAAGTTAAAAGTTGAAACGCGGATCGGGGCGTTGCGGTCGGCACTGCCTTGCCCGCGCTTAAGGGTCACAGGGATGAACCGCACCGTTTGCACGGCCGTGTGGGCCGCGGGGCAGCCTTTCCGCCACGACCTTTTAACTTTTAACTTGTAACTTTCAACTCGCCCCAACCCGCTATCGCGGCTCAAGCCGCTCCTACAAAAAACCAGGGCGGCCTGTCATGACGACATTGATGATCCAAGGCACCACCTCCGACGCCGGCAAGACGCTGGTGGTGGCGGCGTTGTGCCGGTGGTTGGCGCGGCGCGGGGTGGGAGTGGCGCCGTTCAAGCCACAGAACATGGCACTGAACAGCGCGGTCAGCGAGGACGGCGGCGAGGTGGGGCGCTCCACCGCGTTGCAGGCGCTGGCGGCGGGGGTGCCGTTGCATTCGGATATGAATCCGGTGCTGCTCAAACCGCAGACCGACCGGGGCGCCCAGGTGATCCTGCGCGGCCGGGTGCACGGCAATATGGACGCCGTGGACTACCACGCCTTCAAGGCCACCGCCCGGGAGGCGGTGCGCGACGCCTGGGCGGCGCTGTCGGCCCGTTACCCGGCGGTGATCGCCGAGGGCGCCGGCAGCCCGGCGGAGATCAATCTGCGCGCCAACGACATCGCCAATATGGGCTTCGCCGAGCTCGCCGACTGCCCGGTGATTCTGGTCGCCGACATCGATCGGGGCGGCGTGTTCGCGCAGATCGTCGGCACCCTCGCAGTGCTGCCGCCGGAGGAACAGGCGCGCATTCAGGGCGTCGTGATCAACCGCTTTCGCGGTGACCCGGCGCTGCTGCAAAGCGGCCTGGAGTGGCTGGAGCAACGCACCGGCAAGCCGGTGCTGGGGGTGCTGCCCTACCTGCACGGCCTGATGCTGGACGCGGAGGACGCGGTGGCCGGCGGCGGCGAACACCACCACGGCGCGCTCAAGGTGACGGTGCCGCTGCTGCCGCGCATGAGCAACCACAACGACTTCGACCCCCTGCGCCTGCACCCCGGCGTGGAGCTGCGCTTCGCCGAAATGAGCCGGCCCTGGCCGGCGGCGGACCTGGTGATCCTGCCCGGCAGCAAGGCCACCCGCGCCGACCTGGCGTTCCTGCGGGAACAGGGCTGGGACCGGGAGATCGAACGGCACCTGCGCTACGGCGGCAAGGTGCTCGGCATCTGCGGCGGCTTCCAGATGCTGGGCGAACGCATCGAGGACCCGGACGGCCTGGAAGGCGACCCCGGCGGCGACGCCGGCCTGGGCTGGCTGGCCCTGCGCACCACCCTGGTCCGGGGCAAACAGCTGCGCAACGTGAGCGGCACGCTGCTGCCGGACGGCGTGCCGATCCACGGCTACGAAATCCACAACGGCGTCAGCGAAGGCCCCGCCCTGGACCGCCCGCTGCTGCGCCTGGACGGCCGCGCCGACGGCGCCCTCAGCGACGACGACCGCCTTCGCGGCACCTACCTGCACGGCCTGTTCGATGACCCCGGCGCCACCGACGCCCTGCTGCGCTGGGCCGGCCTGACCGACGCCTCCGCCGCCGTCGACTATGACGCCCACCGCCAGCACGACCTGAACCGCCTCGCCGACGCCATCGACCAACACCTGGACACCGACGCCCTCCTCGCGCTTCTGAACCTGGCGTAGGCTTGCTCCAGCCGGGGCGCGGCTCAATTTCCGATGAACCATAAAAAAAGCGCCCCGCAGGGCGCTTGAAGAGGTGACCGGAGCGTTATTGGTTGTACAACCACTCGCCGCGCTCCAACGCCCGGTTATTGATGCGAATCTCGGCGATATCGCCGGCGAACAGATTGCCCGGATTGCCCTGCCAACTGTTGATGCCGATGTTCCAGGGCTGGCCCGGCTCCACCAGCAAACCCTGCTGCGGATCCACGCCGGTGCGCATGGTCAGGGAACCGTCCACGTACATCCGCACCCGCTCGCCATCGTTCACCAAAGCGATGTGGTACCAGTAGTCGTTGCTGACTTCCCAGGACCAGTTGTCCTGGCCCTTGCCGTTCTGCGAGGTACTCACCCACTGGAACTCCTTCAGGGACGACACGTTCAACCCCAGGGCCGCGTCGCTGCCGGAGCAGTCCACTTCGTGATACTGGCAGACCTGACTGATGCCCGGCTCGTGGTTGAGGATGCCGGACCACTGGTTGGCATCACGCATCCAATCGGACGGCAGGCGGACGATGGCTTCGATGGTGTATTGCGGCAGAAAACCGGGCTTGCCGGCGGCGCTGTTCTCGAAGGTCAGACCCGGCCCGCCGGTGGTCAGGTAGTAACCGCCGATGTCGTTGTTGCCGTGGAAGGTAGCGGTGCCGGTGGCGAAGCCAAACGGCGGCTTTTCATCACGAAGCTCGAAGAAATCGGCCAGGTCGCCCTGCGGCTCGTTATAGGCGACCAGCTCAAGCAGGTTGCCGTTGCCGGAGGCGTCCAGGAACTGCACCGAGCCATCGGCGCGGGTGATGCGATGATCGTCGTCGAGAATCCAGTAGGCCTGGGTGCCCTCGATGTTGCCCGGGGCGTCCGCCACATTGCCCTGGTTGAGGTCGGCGAAACGCCGCTCGAAGTTCATCGGCACGCTGAATTCCCAACGGGAAAGCTCGTCCTGGGGCTGACGCTCGGCCTCCGGGATGGTGGCCACCCACGGCGAATAGGAGCGAAAGTCCAGTTGCTGGTCCGCCTCGTTGAAGGTCACCAACTGCATCATGCCGTTGCCGCCCCAGAAGCCGGACTGATAATCCACCACCACCATCACCACGTCACGGCCGTACTGGTTCTTGCCGATCAGGGTCGCTTCACCGTGGTTGTGGCCACTCAGGGTCAGGAAGATCTGGTCATTGGTGCGGATCAGGTCTTCCCACAACTGTTGCCCCAGCGGGGTGAACACGGCGGTTTTGCCGTCGGAGCCGATGCCCAGCAGCTGATGGGTGGTGAGAATGGTGGGGGTGTCCGGGTGCTGGTCGAGCACCTCCTGTACCCAGGCCACGGTTTGCTCCGAGGGCAGCCAGTCCAGGGCCAGCACCAGGTACTCCCGGTCGCCGGCCTGGAACAGATGGTAGCTGTTGAAGCCGGTGTCGTCGGTGCCCTGGAAGGTGCTGAAGTTGGACGCCTGCAAGGACGCCGGGAAATGCTGCAGGAAAGGTTCATTGGCCAGGGTGCGCTGGTCGTCCCACTGGCCGCTGTTCATCACGTCGTGGTTGCCGGCCAGCACGCTGTAGGGGGTTTCCGGATTGGCTTCCAGAATCTGCATGGCGGCGCGCGCTTCCACCCATTCCTCGGGCACGCCGGGACGGTCGACCACATCGCCCAGATGCACGGTGAACTTGATGTTCTCGTCCTGATAGTGGTCGGCGATCCATTGCGTTTGAACGGTATAACGCTCCGGGGAATAGCGGGAATATTTCTGGGTATCCGGCAGCACCGCCAGGGTGAAGGCATTGGCGTCGCCGTTGCCACCGTCCGGCGGCGGCGCGGCGGCGTTGTCGTCGGAATCGCTGTCGCCGCCGCAGGCGGTGAGAAACAGGCACAACAAAATCATCAGCCAGGTGGCGGGCCACCGGGCCGTGGAAGTAATGGTCATGGTCGATCTCCCGAGTAAGGACACTAAACGCGAGCGTCAGGGTGCCGACTCGGGATGAAAGCGGGATGGCAGGCAAATGGCAGAAAAACGAAGGCGAATGGAAACGTGATCTCCGACACGGCGGGCCGTGATCAACGCCCCGGCGCCATGAAAAAGGGCCGGTATCACCGGCCCTCGGGGAAACGCCCATCACCGTTGGGATCAGGCGGTTTTGCGCTCCGGCTGCGGGTCCAGGCTCTTCTTGTAGAGCGAGCGCTTGGGCTTGGCCATTACGCGGCGCAGCATCGGCTCGAAGAACGACAGCGGCAGGGTTTCCTGTTCCGGGTCGAAGGCGGCGGCGTCGTACTTGGCGCAGAATTCCTCGGTGCGATCAAAACAGGGATGGTCGCGGAACTGCTCGCGCAGGTCACGATCCAGGCCCAGATGGTCGAAGAAGTAGTAGCCCTGGAAGATGGCGTGGTGCTTCACCATCCAGTGGTTTTCCTCGCTGACGAAGGGCTCCAGCAGGCTGGCGGCCACGTCCGCGTGGTTGTACGGGCCCAGGGTGTCGCCGATGTCGTGCAGCAGGGCGCACACCACGTATTCCTCGTCGCGGCCGTCGCGGTGGGCCAGGGTGGCGGTTTGCAGGCAATGGGTGAGGCGATCCACCGGGAAGCCGCCGCAATCGCCTTCCAGCAGTCGCAGGTGATCGATGACGCGGTCGGGCAGTTCGCGGGCGAAGCCGCCGAACGCCTGGGAAATGATCTGCCAGTCCTCGGCGGTGCCTTCTTCCATGTGTTTGAACTGGGCGCGGGGTTCGTGCTCGTGCATGATGCTCTCCTGGCTTGAGGGTCGCTTCCCGGTGTGGAAAGCCGGCCTCTGGCTCTTTTATTCTGCTATACCGGCAGTCTAGAACCGGCCGGCCCGCCAGACTGTCAACGGTTTGACACTTATCGGGGCACGCCGTGTCTGAAAACATGTCCGAAGACCACCCTTCCGACCCCAGGTCGGCGCACAACCTGGAGGTTCTGCGCGGTTGCTCGCTGCTCTCCGGACTGCCGGACGAGGCCCTGCGCGAGGCCGCCGCCGTGGCGCGGGCACGCCCGTTCCACGCCAATGAGGTGCTGTACGCCCGGGGCGAGGTGCAGTCGGCGCTGTCGGTGGTGGGCGCCGGCAGCGTGCGCATCAGCTCCACCAGCAGCGACGGGCGGGAAATCATGCTGACCCTGTTCGAGCCCGGCGCCTGGTTCGGCGACACCGTGTTCTCGCCGGGCATGCCGCGGGTGTTCGGCGCCACCGCCCACAGCGACGGCGAGCTGGTGGAGGTGCCCGGCCAGGCCTACCGGGACCTGCTGGCCCGCTACCCGCAGGCCTACCCGCGCACCCTGGACATGCTCAGCCGGCGCCTGTGGTCGGCGATTTCCATTATCGAGGACAATGGTCTGCGCGACATGCCCGGCCGGGTGGGCCGGCGTCTGTTGTTTCTGGCGCAGATGCACGAGCACGACGGCGGGGCGGACGAGGCGAACGGCCCGGTGACCTTCAAACTGACCCGCGAGCACATCGCCAACATGATGGGCATGACCCGCCAGGGCGTGCACGGCGTGCTCAAGACCCTGGAGGGGGAAGGGCTGATCGCCTTCAGCTACGGGCGGGTGACGGTGCCGGACCGGGAGGCGCTGCGCCGCTATCTGGAAGAACGACCACAGAAATAGTACGTATGTGCCAGTATTCTGCCCCAGAGGAATTAATGGCACTTTGATATTAGTTTGTGACACACTTAAAGGCGTTCACCTGACCATCAGGTAACACTTGGTAATCTTATGTTTCGCAACGATACCGAGTGTCTTCCATGACCGATCTGCCGTTCTCCTTCGCCCAACTGGCGCTGCCGACCCTGCCGGACCTCTCCGAGTTGCTGGTGGTGCCGCTGGTGCTGTTCGGGGTAGTGGCGCTGCTGCTGTGGAGCGGACGGATCCGGCAGAAGGTGCTGGTCAACGTGCTGGCACTGGGCGTGATGCTGCCGCTGGTGCAGCTGTGCATGGTGACGCTGGGGGTGCAGTGGCTGGGGCGGGAGCTGCAGCCGACGCTGCTGGGGATGCTCCCGCCCTGGATCGGCTAGGCGCTATTCCGCCACGGCGGATTGGATGAAGCGCCAGTCGTCCACCGGCTGGCCGAGCACCAGGAAGTGCGGATTGAGAATGTCTTCCTTGTTGTAGACCAGCGGCTCGAAGTCGGTGTTGACCACATGGCCGCCGGCGGCGTTGACCACGGCGTGGGCGGCGGCGGTGTCCCACTCGCTGGTGGGGGCCAGGCGCGGATACAGGTCGGCCTTGCCCTCGGCCACCAGGCACAGCTTCAGCGACGAGCCCATGGAGGTCTTGTCGACGCTGCCCAGCCGTTGCGCGATCAGCGCTTCCAGCACGTCCATGCGCGGGCTGCCGCCGTGGCTGCGGCTGGCCACCAGAATCACCGGGGCGTGCCGTTCCCGGCAGTGGATGCTCACCCGCTCGCCGTTTTCCTGCTTGAAGGCACCCAGGCCTTCGCCGCCCAGATAGACCACGCCGGTGACCGGCACATGGACCACGCCCAACACCGGGCGCCCCTGCTCCACCAGCGCGATGTTGACGGTGAACTCGCCATTACGCTTGATGAATTCCTTGGTGCCGTCCAGCGGATCCACCAGCCAGAAGCGCTGCCAGTCCTTGCGGTCGGCGAAGTCGATGCCGCCGGATTCCTCGGAGAACACCGGGATGTCCGGGGTCAGATCGGCCAGGCCGGCGACGATCAGCTCATGGGCGGCGCGGTCGGCGGCGGTGATCGGGCTGTCGTCGTCCTTGCGGTCCACGTTCACGTCGCCGCGATGGTAAATCTCGAGAATGGCGTCGGCGGCGTCGGCGGCGATGCGGGCCACCGGCTCCAGCAGGGCGTGCAGATCGGTCATGGGGGCTTCCATCAGAAAGGGTTCATCAGCGGTTGTTCATCGATTGTCGAGCAGGCGCTGGGTCATCAGCAGGGCGGCGATCACGCGCGCCTCGGTGAGGTCGTCCCGCTCCAGCAGGCGGTCCAGATCGGACAGTTTCCAGGGGATCACTTCCAGGGGCTCGGGCTCGTCGCCGGGCAGCCGCTCCTCGTACAGGTCCTCGGCCAGGATCACCCGGATATGGTGGCCCATATAGCCCGGCGACAGGGTCATGCGCTTGAGCAGCGTCAGCTTGCCGGCGCCGTAGCCGGCCTCTTCCTTGAGTTCCCGGTTGGCGGCCTCGCGCCAGTCCTCACCGTGCTCCACGGCGCCCTTGGGCAGGGTCAGCTGGTAGTCCTCGACGCCGGCGCCGTATTCGCGGATCAGCACCACCGTGTCCCGGTCCAGCATCGGCACGCACATGACGCCGGCGATCGGCGGCGTGCGCAGGCGCTCGTAGGTGCGCTCCACGCCGTTGCTGAAGCGCAGGTGCATCTCCTCGATGCCGAACAGCCGGCTTTTGGCGATCAGCCGAGTGTCGATGATTTCCGGTTTGCGGTCGTCCATGGGCGCTCCTGGCAATGGAGCCCAAGCCTAACCGCATCCCGGAAAGAACCCAAGCCGCCCGCCCTCAAAACGCCCGGGAGGCGGGCCTTGGCGCTGCAGGAGCGACTGGGCGGCATTCCGCTTCAGTCGCGATCACCGTGCGTGCGAACCCGACCTCCGGATCGCGGCTGAAGCCGCTCCTACGGCGTGGAGGTGGACTTGGCGGTGGCGGGTTGCCTCGCTGTCTCCCAGTGGTACTTGCCGGCGTCCACCTGGCGGGTCTTGAGCCAGTAGCGCCAGGTGGAGTACGGCCAGATCGCCACGTTCTTGCCGTCCGCTTGCTGGTACCAGCTGCTGCAGCCGCCCTGCTGCCAGACGGTGCCGGCCACGTCGCGCTGCAGCTTCTCGTTGAACACGTCCATCTCCGAACGCTTCACGTCCAGGCAGTCCATGCCACGGGCGTCCACCTGCTGGATGGCATCAACGATGTAGCGGGCCTGACACTCGATCATGAAGACGATGGAGTTGTGCCCCAGGCCGGTGTTCGGACCGACCATCTGGAACAGGTTCGGGTAGCCGGCCACGGTGACGCCCAGGTAAGCCTCGGAGGCGTCCTTCCAATCCTCCTGGAGGGTGCGGCCGCCGCGCCCGACGATGGGGAAGCCCTGCATGTAGATGCGCGGATCGACCACGAAGCCGGTGCCCAGCACCAGGCAGTCCATGTCCCGCTCGCGGCCGTCGCTGAACACGATGCTGTGCTCGCGCACTTCCTTCACCCCTTCGGTGACCAGTTCCACGTTGTCGCGGTTGAAGGTGGGGTAGTAGCGGTTGGAAATCATGATGCGCTTGCAGCCCAGGGTGTAGCTGGGGGTGAGCCGGCGGGCGGTGTCCTTGTCCTTGACCTGGAAGCGGATGAATTGCTTGACCGCCTTCTCCAGCAGCGAGGCCAGGCGCGGGTGGAAGATCGGCAGCACCCGGGACTCGTTGCTCCAGTAGAGCCGCGCCCGGTGCAGCTTGCGCAGCGCCGGAAAACGGCGGAACAGGGTCTTGCTGAGCGCGCTGTAACGGCGCTCGTCGCGGGGAATGATCCAGCCCGGGGTGCGCTGCACCACGGTAAGCCGCTCCACCTCCGGGGCGATTTGCGGCACGTACTGAATGGCGCTGGCGCCGGTGCCCACGGACACCACCTTCTTGCCGGTCAGGTCGTAGTCGTGGTCCCACTGGGAGGAGTGGAACACCTTGCCCTGGAACCGCTCCAGGCCCGGGAATTTCGGAATCTGGGGCACGTGCAGCGGGCCGCTGGCCAGCACCCAGTGCTGGCACTCCACCTGGTCGCCGTCGTCCAGGTCCAGGGTCCAGCGAGCGCGAGCCTCGTCAAAGCGGGCGCCGGTGACCCGGGCGTGGAAGCGGGTGCGGGCGTGGATATCGTGCTTGCGGGCGGTGGCCAGGATGTACTCCTGGATCTCCCGCCAGCCGCTGTAGCGGGCGGACCAGTCCGGGTTGCCCTCGAAGGAAAAGGAATACATGTGCGACTGCACGTCGCAGGCGCAGCCCGGGTAGGTGTTTTCCCGCCAGGTGCCGCCCAGTTCGCCGGCCTTCTCCAGCACCACGAAGTCCTCGATGCCGGCCTCGCGCAGCTTGATGGCCATGCACAGGCCGCCGAAACCGCCGCCGACGATGGCGATCTTCACGGCCCGGCTCCGCGGGTTCACTCGACTGTTCATATTGTTCTCCCTTTGGCGACGCCTTTTCGATGGGCCTACCCTAACCGGGTCGGGGCGGGAAGAAAGCTGCTAAGCTGACCCGAAAATTGATCTTTCCGGCCAAAGCCATGTCGCAACGCTCGATCCTCGCCCTGATGTACACCGTGGACCTGCTCCGCCAGCGCGGGGTGGATTGCGATGCGGTGCTGGCCCGCCACGGCCTGGACCCGGCGCGGCTGGACCCCAACGGCGAGATCGAGCGCGACCGGGAGCTGGCGGTGCTGACCGCCCTGCTGCCCCTGGCCGGGGACCCGGCGTTCGGCTTCGAGATGGGCCAGCGCTTCGGACTGGCCGGCTACGGCCCGCTGACCATGCTGCTGATGACCAGCCGCTCCGCCTTCGAGGGGTTTCAGTTGGGCGTGCGCTACCAGGCGCTGACCTATCTGTACGGCGAATTGTCGCTGGTGCCCGGCGAGCAGGACACGGCGCTGATTCTCATGCCCATCGCCCTGCCGCCGGCGGTGCGGCGCATTCTGATCGACCGGGACATGACCGGCACCTTCCGGCTGGTCAACGACCTGCAGACCCAGCTGGGGCTGGACCTGGCGCCCCGGGAGGTGTGGCTGCCCTATCCGCGCCCCCGGGAAACCGGCTTTTACGAGGCGTACTTTCGCTGTCCGGTGAAGTTCGACCGGCCCTGGGCCCAGGCCAGCATCCGCAACCGTGATCTGGCCACGCCGCTGCCGTTCCATAACCAGGCGGCCCAGGACCTGTACCGCTCCCAGTGCGACGCCCTGCTGGCCCGCCGAACCGGCGCGGCGGAGGGCCTGGCGGAGCGGGTGGCCGCCTATCTGGATCTGTTTCTGGGGGATTTCCCGGACGCCGCCCGCGCCGCCGCCACCTTCGACCTGCCGGAGCGCAGCTTCCGCCGCCGTCTCGGCGCGGAAGGCCGCAGCTACCAGAGCCTTCTCGATCAGGTGCGCCTGCGCAAGGCCCGCGCTCTGCTGGCGGATTCGTCGTTGAGCATGGAGCGGATCGCCGACCGGCTCGGCTACAGCGAGCCGGCGGCCTTTATCCGCGCGTTCCGGCGCTGGACCGGGCTGACCCCGGCGAAGTACAAGAAGACGATTCAGGATACAGGATGAAGGATACAGGAGCGGGCATCCCTGTATCCTTCATCCTGTATCCTGCATCGGCCGCGCAGCGGCCTTTTATTCTTCCCCGCGAATGCGCTGCACGATGTGGGTGGTGGAAATGTTCTCGGCGAAGTCGAGCACTTCCACCCGGCCACCATAGGCCTGCACGATGGGCGCGCCCACCACCTGGTCCACGGTGTAGTCGCCGCCTTTCACCAGCACGTCCGGCTTGATCTTCTCCAGCAGCGGCTCCGGCGTGTCGGTATCGAACGCCACCACGTAGTCCACCGCCTCCAGGGCCGCCAGCACCGCCATGCGCCGCTCCAGCGGGTTGATCGGCCGGCCCGGCCCTTTCAGCCGCTTCACCGATTCGTCGCTGTTGACCGCCAGCACCAGCCGGTCGCCCAGGCGGCGGGCGGAATCCAGGTAGCCCACGTGGCCGGCGTGGATGATGTCGAAGCAGCCGTTGGTGAACACGATGGTCTCGCCCTGGGCGCGGGCGTCCTCGATGGCCAGCAGCAGCTGTTCCTCGGTCATCGCGCCGCGACCCGGGCCGCCGGTCTGGTGCACCGCCCGGCGCAGTTCCGGGGCGCTGACCACGGCGGTGCCCAGCTTGCCGACCACGATGCCGGCGGCGATGTTGGCCAGCGCCACGGCGTCCTCCAGGGACGCGCCGGCGGCCAGCGCCACCGCCAGGGTGGAAATCACCGTGTCGCCGGCGCCGGTGACGTCGAACACCTCACGGGCATGGGTGGGCAGGTGGCGTTCCGGCTGGCCAGCGCGCAGCAGGGTCATGCCGCGCTCGCTGCGGGTCACCAGCAACGCCTCCAGGTCCAGCTCCGCCATCAGCGTCTGGCCTTTCTCCGCCAGGGTCTTCTCATCGGGCACCGGGCCCACCACCGCCTCGAACTCGGACAGATTGGGGGTCAGCAGGGTGGCGCCCCGGTAGCGCTCGAAGTCGCTGCCCTTGGGGTCCACCAGCACCGGCACGCCGGCCTCCCGGGCCAGCCGGATCAGCCCCGGGCAGTCACGCAAAGCACCCTTGGCGTAATCGGACAGCACCAGGGCGCCGCAGCCGCCCAGCCGGGCGCGTACCTTGTCGGCGAACGGCGCCGGGTCCTGGTCCTGGAACGACTCCTCGAAGTCCAGCCGCAGCAGCTGCTGCTGGCGGCTCACCACCCGCAGCTTGGTGATGGTGGGCAGGCCGGCCACTTTCTGGAAATCGCAGGTCACGTCGGCGGCGCCCAGCCGCTCCTCGAGAATGCCCGCCGCCTCGTCCTCGCCGGTGACCCCCACCAGCTCGGCGCGGGCGCCCAGGGCGGCCATGTTCAGGGCCACGTTGGCGGCGCCGCCGGGGCGGTCCTCCAGATCGGTGACGCGCACCACCGGCACCGGCGCTTCCGGGGAAATGCGACCAGTGGGGCCGTGCCAGTAGCGGTCGAGCATGACGTCGCCCGCCACCAGCACCCGGGCCTGGCCGAACGGGGGAATCTCCAGGTTGGGCATTGCCCTACTCCATCTAGTGTGCTGACAGCCGCGAAGTGTAGCATAGCGGTGGATGCCGGCAGCCGGGCTGAGTACACTTTGCCGCTCGCCGGGGCGGCCACGCCCGCCGGACTGGCACCCATAGGCAACGGGACGGAACTCTATGACGGCATTGCGCCACAACGCGCAACAGGGCAGATGGTTGAGACTGTGGCTGACGGTCTCCTTCGCGGTGATGTTCACCGGCCCGTTCCTGTTTCATTCGCGGGTGGCGCTGCTGAACGTGGTGGACGTGCTGTTCTTCGTGCCCTCGCTGACCCTGCTGACCCGCGCCCTGGTGAGCGGCGACCGCCAGTTGCTGCTGGATATCTGGCTGGTACCGCTGTACGCCTTCCTGGGCTGGACCCTGCTGACCATGGGCTGGGCCGAGGACGTGAACAGCTCGCGCACGGTGCGCGCGGTGGTGCAGATCGTGATTCTGGTGGGCATGCTGCGCTGGCTGCATCTTTATTACCGCCACACCCTGAAGCTGGCGCTGGCCAACGGCGCCATGACCGCCATGGTGGTGCTGGCGGTGATCATGGTCAGCTATTACACCATCCAGCCCCTGGACAGCCCCCTGTTCAGCCAGCCCGCCAGCCTGATCTTCAACCTGCCCCAACCGGGCCCGCTGATCGGCACCATGGCCCTGGTGGCGCCCACCTTCATTCTCTTGGCCCAGGCCCTGGAAGAAGGCTTCACGCCCAAGGGTGCCCGTCGTGGCGCCGGCGCCCTGGTGGGCTTCACCTTTCTGGTGGCGGTGCAGTTGCACACCGGCCTGATGCTGCTGGTGATGGCGCTGGCCTGGGTGCTGCTGCGCCATGGACAACGGCTGCTGGCCGCCCTGGCCGGGGCGGTGGCCCTGTACATGGCGCTGGACTTCGAGGTACTGCGTCAGGCCCAGCTGTATTTCAGCCACCCGCTGTTCGGCAACGGCTTCAGCCAGGAGAGCGGCGATTCCCTGCTGGAGGGCATCCCCGACGGCCTGCGGGTGCTGCCGCACCCCAATAACGTGCTGCTGGCGGTGGTGCACAGCACCGGCCTGATCGGCCTGCTGCTGTTTCTGGCCGCCTGGGCGGTGCCCGCCTGGAACCTGCCGGACAACGACCAGAAGCACCGCGAAGGCGCGGTGTTCCTGGTCAGCGTGCTGCCCGGCCTGCTCACCATGCTCAGCGCCGGTGCCTACACGCTGGTGCCCTTCCACCCCAGCTGGATGTGTCTGTGGCTGCCGCTGGCCCTGATGCTGGCCAGCCTGAGCACCCGCGAAAGCCGGCCCGCGCTCAAGCAGGGCTAGGAACAGCATGGGTAAGCGCCGCAACCGCCCCACCGACCCCAGGGACCCGCGCCTGTGGCCCACCCGGCTCGGGCTGGCGCTGTTCTGGCTGATCGGCCAGTTACCCTGGGATGGTCTGCTGGCCGCCGGGCGCGGCATCGGGCGGCTGGCCTGGTACCTGGCGCCGGGCCGGCGACGGGTCACCCTGATCAATCTGAAACTGTGCTTCCCGGAGCTGTCCGAGGCCGAGCGGGAAACGCTGGCGCGGCGGGTGCTGATGAGCACCGGCGAGGCGATCCTGGAAATGGCCGGCGCCTTTCATAACCGCCGCATCGACCTGGGCCGGCGCCTGACCGTGTCCGGCCTGGAGCATCTGGAAGCGGCCCGCGAGCGCGGCCAGGGCGTGTTGCTGCTGGGCATGCATTTCAATTCCATCGACGTGGGCAGCCGCCTGCTGGGTAAATTCTTCCGCTTCAGCGTGGTCTACCGGCCCAACGACAATCCGCTGCTGGACAAGCTGATCAGTGAAGGCCGGGGCACCTGGGTCAACCACTCCGTGGACCGCAACGACCTGCGCCAGACCGTGCGCCTGCTGCGCCGGGGCGAGGTGGTGTGGTACGCGCCGGACCAGGACT
Source organism: Alcanivorax sp. (assembly GCA_022449455.1). Classification (GTDB taxonomy): domain Bacteria; phylum Pseudomonadota; class Gammaproteobacteria; order Pseudomonadales; family Alcanivoracaceae; genus Alloalcanivorax. The sequence continues at coordinate 21,522 of JAKUPL010000027.1, forward strand.
ACGGCACCCGGCACGCGGTGTTCGTGCCCTTCTTCGGGGTGCCGGCGGCCACCATCACCGCCACCAGCCGGATCGCCAGGATGGGCAAGGCGGCGGTGATTCCCTGTGCCCACTACCGGCTGCCCGGCGGCCGCTATGAAATCGAATTCGGCGCGCCGCTGGAGGATTTCCCCGGCGACGACGAGCAGGCGGACACCGCGCGCATCAACCGCACGGTGGAACACTATGTACGCAAGCACCCGGAGCAGTACCTGTGGGTGCACAAACGCTTCAAACACCAGCCCCCGGGCCAGCCCAACCCTTACCGCTAAGACCCTCTGGAGCCGCCAGGATGCAAAGCCCCGCCACGCCCGCCGCCACGCCGCGCCGCGAACGCCTGCTCACCGCCTGGCTCGGCCTGTCCATGGCGCTGATGTTCTGCGGGCTGCTGGTGTTTCCCTCGCGCACCAGCCTGATGAATGCCCTGGACGCGGTGTTCTTCCTGCCGGCGCTGATCGTGGTGCTGGTGGCCGCCCGCCATCGACCGCTGGAACTGGTGACCCGCTGGCCGCTGCTGTGGATTTTTCTGCTGTACGCCACCCTCTCCACCTACTATTCGCCCAGCCCCAATCCCAGCCGCTTCCTGCGCGCCATGATCGAGCTGTTCGTGCTGTTCAGCGCCTTCGAACTGTTCGTGCGGCGCTGGCCGGGGGCGTTCTGGCGGGCCGTGCTGATCGGCATCGCCGCCGCCGCGGTGGCCGCGGCGGTGGACTTCTACGCCTATTACTTCATCGTCGGGCGGCCCTTCGACAATCAGCTGTATGGCGTGTTCGAGCGCTTCGAGATCACCCCCTGGCTGGTGCTCGACACCAACCAGCTGTACGCCAGCATGTACTGCATCACCCTTCCGTTCTTTGCCTTTTTCGCCTCCCGCCAGTTGCCGCCGGCTCGCTGGGTCAGGGTGCTGCCGTGGCTGACCACCCTTACCCTGCTGGTGTACCTGGCGGCCAACCAGCGCCGCTCCACCCTGGTGGCGCTGGCGGTGGGCTGCCTGGCGCTGCCGGTACTGACCGGCACCCGACGGCTGCTGGTACCGCTGGCGGTGCTGGCGCTGGTGCTGGGGGCGATCGTCGCCGTGGACCCGGCCATCATCACCGAACGGGGCGCCAGCGAGCGGCCGGCACTGTGGTCGGCGAGCTGGGAACACATCAAGGAGGCGCCGGTGTTCGGCCACGGCATGGCCAACCGCAGCGTCGATCTGCACATCCTCAATGCCCAGGGCGAGCCGGTGGTGCACGACCACCCGCACAACTATTACCTGTCGTTGTTGTATTTCATCGGCTTCGCCGGGCTGCTGCTGTGGACGCTGCTGTGGCTGCCGGAAGGGCTGCGAGCGCTGCGCTACCACCGCCGCCACACGGTATTGTTGCTGGCCGCCCTGGCCACCGGCTTTTCCGCGGTGCTGTTCGACGGCATTCACCCCTACACGCCGTTCATGTACAACTGGCCCAGTGTGTGGATTCCCATGGCCCTGCTGGTGGCCGTGGTGCGTCAGTTGCCCGCCGACTCCGCCGGAGACCCGCGATGAAAGTGGTTCAGATCTGCAAGTACCGCAATACCAACGTGGAAGGGGTGGACCTGTTCGAGGAAGTATTGCGGGCGGCCGGGGATCATCAGCGCGGCTTCTATATTCTCAACGGCGACGACGGCGACCTGCGCGAACGGCTGGGCTGCGAGACCCGCACCTTCCATCTGAGCAAGTCGGACATCAAACGCATCCGCCCGTCGGCGGTGTTGAAGGTGCTGCGCGCGCTGCGCGCCGACCGCCCGGACGTGATCGTTACCCACCGCATCAAGCCCGCCGTGTTCGCCGCCTGGGCGGCACTGTTTCTGCCCGGCATCCGCAAGATCGCGGTGATTCACAACATGTCCGAGTTCAAGAAGCCGCGCCGGCTGTGGTTCGCCCGCTGGCTGATGCGCGACTGGATCTTCGTGGGTTGTTCCGAGGCGGTACGCGACGACATGCTGGCGCGGGGCTTCCCCGCGGACCGCACCGTGGCCATTCCCAACTCGGTGGACCAACGCATCGTGCGCGACCATCTGATGCCCCGCCAGGCGGCGCGGGAGGATCTGGGCGTGCCGGTGGACGCCCGCCGGGTGATCGGCACGGTGGGGCGCGCGCGGCCGGTGAAAGGCCACCACTTCTTCATCGACGCGATGAAGGAAATGACCGACCCGCCCTACGTGGTGGTGATCGGCGACGGCGAGACCCTGGAGCCGCTGCGCCAGGCCGCCGCCGAGGCGGGGCTGTCGGACCGGCTGATTTTCGCCGGCGGCCGCCGCAACGCCTACCGCTATCTGTCGGCCTTCGACGCCCTGATCATGCCGTCCCTGCGCGAGGGACTGCCGATCGCCATGCTGGAAGCCATCGCCGCCGGCGTGCCGGTGTTCGGCACGCCGGTGGGCGGCGTGCCCGAGATTCTGAGGGACCCGGCCTGGCTGTTTCCCAAGGAGGATGTGCCGGCCCTGCGCGACAAACTGGCCTGGCTCGGTGACGCCGATCAGAGCGAACTGGACGCGGTGCGCGATGCCCAGTACCGGGTGTTCGAGCAGGACTTCAGCATCGCACGCTACCACGCCCGCTTCCTGGCACTGATGGAAGGCCGATCGCTGCCGGCCTGATCATTCCGGCGCGCGGAACTGTTCCCAATTGCGCTGAAAGCGGGCCTGGTCGCGGGCCGCCTGGTGCCGCCGGCGGGCCGGCAGGGCGCTGAAGCCGGCGCCGTCCAGATCGATGAACACCGGCCGGTCGTCGGCGTCCACCAGAATGTTCTGCGCCTTGGCGTCGCCGTGCCAGAAGCCGGTGTCGCCGAGCCGCGCCAGCCAGCGTTCCACCGCCGGCGCCACCCGCCGGGCCCGCTCCCGGTCGTTTTCCATCAGCGTACTCAACGCCGCGCCGTCCACCCGGGGAAAGGCGATCACCGCGCCGCCGTCCGGCCGCCGCCGCAGCATCACCGGCCGGGGCGTGGGCACGCCCAGCAACGCCCAGGTCCAGCCCATCACCCAGGAAATGTCCGCGCGGGTGCGGAACAACCGCGCCCGCAGCCGTGCCTTGGCACCGCCCTCCCGATAATGCTTGATCACCCACAGGTCGTCGCCGTACACGCTGACGCGGCGGCCTTGCTTGATCAGCGGCAACACCGTCGGATCACGCAGCGCCTCGGCAAGCGCCTCCCTCTGAGCGCCGGGCAGCGCGCGCCGGTACAGCCATTGCTCGCCGTGCTCCGCCCAGACGCCGATGGCGGAGGATTCCCGGCGCCATTTCTTCATGGCGCTGCGCAGCCGCCGATTGCTGCGCCGCCGGATCATGGCGGCCAGCCCCCGGTCGCGCAGACCTTCGCGGCGCAGGCGCTCGACCACCTTGTCGACCAGGGCGTCACGCAGATCCAGGGGCATCTGCGCGCAGAACAGGGCCAGGTTGTCGAGAATCGCCGGCTCGTGGCGCAGGCCGCCGGGCAGCGGCGCCATTTCCCCGGCGTCGATGACCAGAAAGCGTTCACCGTCGAACAGAAAATTATCCAGGTGCAGATCAAGCTGGCGCAGGTCCGCGTGGTAGAGACTGAACAGGCTGTCCAGCAGGTCCTCGCCGAGGGCCAGGCCACGCTCGCCACGCAGCGCCGCCTGTCCGGACTGGCCGGCCACCCAGTCGGTGATCAGGATGGCGCCGTGGGCGTCCTCGCTCTCATGGCGCAGGGCGGGCACCGCCAGGCCGGCGGCGATCAGTTCCCGGTGACGGGCCACTTCGCGGCGCGCCTCGTCCTGATGGCCGGCGAAGAACAGCTTGGCGAACACGGTGTCACCGCGCCAGCGGGCACGCACCGCCAGCCGGCGGCCGGGCAGATGGCGCAGCAGCACCTCGGCGCTGAGCGGATCGCCGTCCACTTCCACGGTGAACGGTCCGGCCCGGCTCCAGTCGCGGCCGGCCAGCTCCCGCCAATCGTCATAGTCTTGCGTGATATCGGTGCTCAAGCCCCACCCCGTTTGCCCGGCATCAGGCTGGCAACATAGCGGCGCAGATAACGGGGGTGCAATGCCTGTCGCCAATCCGCGCCCAGGGCGATACGGAAAAACCGCCGCACCAGATCCGGCCGGCCGTGGCGGTCGGCCAGCTTGAGCAGGGAGATGGCGCGCCGCGCCCGGTAACGGCGGCGCTCGCCCTGGGCCCAGTCCGGCAGGCCGTTGTCGTCGAAGATCAGCGCTTCCAGATCCATGCCCACCGCCAGGGCGGCGTCCAGATCGTGACGCATGCTGTCCGTGTGCTTGTGGATCACCGCCACCGGCGCCGCGCTCACCGCCGCCGGATAACGGGCCAGGGCATGGGCGAACACCGGCAGATCCTCGGTGTGGCGCAGGGCCGGATCGTAGGCGGTGTGGGCGAACAGGTCGCGGTGCATGGCGCAGGCACCATTGGAAATAGTCAGCCTCTTGTCCAGATAGGCGCGGAAATTCACGCGCGGATCGTCACTGACCGGGGCCGGGGCGATGCGGTCCCGGCGGGCGCCGTCGTCCGCTTCATGGCCGCCGATGATCAGCCGCGCCCGGGGGTGCGCCTCGATGGTCTCCGCCAGCCGCGCCAGGGCACCGGGGCAGAGTTCGTCGTCGGCGTCCAGAAACAGCAGCCAGTCGTGACGCGCCTCGCGCAGCCCGCGATTGCGCACCGCCGCCAGACCGGCGTTGTCCTGGTGCACCACCCGGAACGGCTCCGCCCGCCGCGCGGCCAGGTCCGCCAGCACCGCTTCGGTGTCGTCGGTGGAGCCGTCGTTGATCACCACCACCTCGAACGGCGCATAGTCCTGGCGCAGCGCGGACACCAACGCCCGCTCGATGACCCGGGCGTAGTTGTAGGCCGGAATGACGATGGAAAAGCCGGGGCGCTCGCTCATATGTCCTTGCCTGGGTGTTCGCTGAAACGCAGTGGAAAGCTCGGCGTCTTTTCGAAATAGCGCTGGTAGATGCCCTCCGCCTCGCGGCGGGCGGCGTCCAGCAACCGCGCCTTGTCGGCCAGCGCCTCGCGCAGCGGCATATCGGTGTAGGCGCGCACGAAGCGCAGCAGATCCCGGTGGGTAAGATCCAGGCGCGCGGTGGAGAAGTACAGGCCGCCGATGTCCTTGGTGCGCCAGCGGCGCGGCACCCGGGTGCGCACCTGGGAGCGGTGCAGGTCGATCAGATGCAGCGGCGCGGTGGCGTCGTGGCGGTCCACCGCGGAGCGGGCGATCAGAAAGTGCCCCAGGTAGAAATCCCGGTGATTGACGCCGGCGTCGTGCATCGCCTTGGCGATTTCCCCGACCCGGCGGATCAGCGCCCATTTGAACGGCGCCGGGCCCGGGTGCAGCCGCCAGTGCTCGCCCAGTTCTTCCAGACTGACGGTGTGCATCAGTTCGTCGGTGACCAGAAACGAGCGGCGGCGGGCCGGGTTGGCGCCCTGCTCGCCGTAGCCGGCGATGCTCAGGGTGTCGATGCCGGCGGCCTGCACGGCGTGGATGGCGCGCACCTCCGACAGAGCGCCGAGCACCGGCAGCTTGCCCTGGGTGAGGTTCTTGATGATTTCCTTCCAGCCCACCCCACCGTGGTACTTGAGAAAGTAATGCCGGCCATCGGCGATGAACCGCAGCGTGCGCCGCCCTTCCCGGGCACGGAACACATCACCGTCCTGGCGGGCGGCCTGTTCCAGGGGATCCAGCCCCTGCCAGGCGCGGGCCAGATCGTCGCGCAGGTAAAGCGTCATGCGGATTCCTCGGCGGTGGCCGCGCCGTGGGGGCGGGCTTCGATGGCGTCCACCGCGTGGTCCACCAGGCTGTAGATGTCGGCGCCGGCGGCGAACTCCCGGCCGCGCTCACGCCACCGATCCCGGGGCTGAAGCAGCAACTCCGACGCGGCGGCGGTGAGCGCCGCCGGGGTGGGATCGTCCAGCACCGCGCCCATGTCCGCGTCACGGATGTAGCCGGCGTAACCGCAGGCGGAGGTGGTCAGCACCGGCAAACCGGCAATGGCCGCTTCCAGCAGCACCGTGCCGGTGTTCTCCGCGTAGGCGGGATGCAGCAGCAGGTCCGCGGACCATAGCCAATCAGGCACGTTGTCCTGGCCGCCCATGAAGCGCACACGGCTGGCCACGCCAAGCCGCTCCGCCAGCCGCTGGTAGGGGCCGGCGTCGTCGTCGCCGACCACGAACAGGCGTACGTCGTCGCCCAGGCCGGCCAGCGCGCGGATAGCCCGATCCAGGCCCTTGGTGCGGAACCCGGAGCCCACGAACAACAGCAAGGGCGTGGTTTCCGCCACCCCCAGCTCGGTGCGCAGCCGCGCCCGACGCAGGGAGAAATCCTCCGGCAGCAGGCGGTCCCGGCGAATGCCCGGCGGCAGGTCCACGAAACGCCGGTCCGGGGTACCGTAATGACGCTGGTAGAGGGCGCGCTGACGGGGCGAAATCGACAACACGCCGGTGTTCAGCTCAGCCTTGAAAACCGCCGCCTCCATGGCCAGCTTGCTGCGGTAGCGCGGCAGCCAGCGTTTGGGGCCATGGTAACGGTCGGCCAGACAGCCATCGGCGGCGTAGTACCAGTCCAGACCGGGCATCTTGTTGAAACCCACCACCCGGTCGAAGCCTCCCAGGCGCGCGCGCACCGCGGTGGCGAAGGCGGCGTCGCGGGCATGGTTGCTGGCGCCGCCCACCGGCACCGTTTCCAGGAGCGGGCCTTCCGGCGCCGGGCCGTGCCAGGCACGGGTGAACACCGTCACCGAGTGGCCGCGCGCCACCGCCACCTGGGCGATGGCCAGCATGTCGCGCTGCAGGCCGCCGTAGGGAAAGTACTCGAACAGCAGGAACGCCAGCTTCATGGACCCGCCACCTCGATCAGGCTCTGCCACACCCGATGCGGCTTGAGACTGCTGAAACAGGGCGGCTCCACGCCGCGCCCCAGGCTGCCCCGGTAGGTGCAGCTTTCCTGCACGCAGGGCGCGCAGGGAAACTCCGCCGCCAGACTGCGCGCGCGCGGTCCGCGCACGCCGGTAAGGCGCGGGTCGGTGGGTCCGTACAGGGCGATGCCGGGCAGGCCGGCGGCGGCGGCCAGATGCGCCAGACCGGTGTCCACCGCCAGGAAACCGTCCCAGTGCAGCAGCTTGTCGGTGAGTTCGGCCAGCGACAGGCGGGGCAGCACCCGCACCGCGTCCAGGCCACGGCACAGCCGTTCGGCGCGGGCTTTCTCCACCTCATTGCCCCACGGCAGCCAGACCCGGTGGCCGGCGGCGTCGGCGCGCTCCGCCAGGTCCCGCCAGTAGGGTTCCGGGTAATGCTTGGTGGGCCAGGTGGTGCCGTGGCAGAACACCAGCTCGGCGCCGGGCTCGCCGAGCCCCCGTGGCACGTGCTCGCGCACCAGACCGTAGTCCGGCTCGTCGTCCGGCGGCGCGTAGCCCAGGGCGGCGGCGAACAACTGCCGCACCCGGGTGATGGCGTGCTGGCCCCGGGGCACCGCCAGCGGGTGGTCGAGCACCCGGGCGGACAGCCGCTCGCGGGCGGAAGCCCGATCCAGCCCGAACTTGGGGCCCTCGGCGAGACGGGTGATAAAGGCGCTTTTGATCAGCCCCTGGGCGTCGATCACCGCGTCGTAGCGGCGCGCCCGCAGGGCCGCCTTGAAGGTACCCCACTCGCCGCTGCGGCGGGCCCGCAGGGGATGGCGGCGCCACTCGCGCAGCTTGCAGGGCAGCACCTGCTCCACCGCCGGGTGGCGGCCGGCCAGATCGGCGAACGGCGCTTCCACCACCCAGTCCACCCGCAGCCCAGGCAAGGCGGCGGCGGCGTCGGTGAGCGCCGGCAAGGTGTGAATGACGTCGCCCATGGACGACGTCTTGATCAGAAGAACATGCATGCTGTGTCTACGATTGCCGCTCTTTCGGGGCCAGTTGCCGGAGCAGCCTGCGGTCGGCGGCGCTCAGCCGGGACCGGCCCAGATAACGCTGCAGAAAACGCAGGCGATCGTGCAGCCCGACGCCCTGGGTGCGGCGCGACAGACTCTCCATATCGCGCAGCCGATGGGCGGCGCCGGCCGGATGGCGCGCCTTTTCCAGATCGATGAAGCGTACATCAAAGCGCCCCAGGGCGGGCCGCCAGGCGACAAAAATATGTTTCGGGTAGAGCGTGCGGTGGGCCACGCCGCGGCTGTGCATATAGCGCAGGGCATCGGCCACGTCCTGCACCAGCCGCCAGCGCTGTACCGGCGACAACGCCAGGCGATTGAGCCGGTCGAGACTTTCGAAACCGTCCAGGCCCAGGCTCACCAGCACCGTGTAGCGGTGGCCGTCGGCGCCGGTACGGCTGTCGAAGAACACCGGCCGGGCCACCGGAATGCCCCGTTTCAGGCAGTCCACCAGGGCGCGGAACTCCTTCACCAGGGTGGGTTCCCCGCGCAGCGGGTGGCGCAGGCTGGGACGCAGCTGATCGCGCTGGCGCTTGATGTAGAGACTGTGCAGCCGCCCCTCGCCGTCGGCCAGCCGCACCCGATAGACGCTCAGCTCACCGCCGTAGCGATAGTTGGGCTCGTCCACCCGCTCGGCGTCCGGCAGCTTCCACCAGGCGTCCAGGTCGTTCAGCCCCAGCGTCAGAAAAACGGCCCGCCAGTCGCTGGCGAGAAAAGATCGCGATCCCATGGTCAGTTCCCTCCGACGCTCAGCCCCCGCAGAGCGGTGACCACCCGCGCCGGCTCCAGCAGACGCATGCAGTTGTGATGCTCCAGCGGGCACTCCCGCTGAAAACAAGGGCTGCAGTCCAGCCCCAGGCGTTCGACGGCCACCCGCTGCCCCAGCGGCGGCGTGAAACCCGGCGAGGTGGACCCGTACACCGCCACCAGCGGCCGGTTCAGGGCGGCGGCGATGTGCATCAACCCGGAATCGTTGCTGACCACCGCGTCGGTGGCCGACAACAGGTCCACCGCCTGCTCCAGACTGGTGGCGCCGGCCAGCACCCGCACCCGGTCCCGCCCGGCCGCCGGCAGAGCGGCGACGATGGCGTCCGCCACCGGACGATCCTTGGCGGAGCCGAACAGCCACACCCGGCCGCCCTGCTCGATCCAGTCGGCGGCCACGGCGGCGTAATGCTGTTCCGGCCAGCGCTTGGAGGGGCCGAATTCGGCGCCGGGGCAGAGCCCCAGCACCGGCCGGTCCGCCGCCAGCTCGTGCTGTTCGCGGGCGGCGGCCACCGACGCCGGGTCCACCTCCAGATGGGGCGGGCGGATCTCCTCCAGAACCGGCACCGGCGCGTCCGCCGGTCGCGCCAGCGCCACGAAACGCTGCACCATCAGCGGGTAGCGTTCCTTGTCCAGCCGGCGCACGTCATTAAGCAGGCCGTAACGCATCTCGCCGCGCCAGCCGGTGCGGCGGGGCACGCCGGCCCAGAACGGCAGCAACGCGGATTTCAGGGAGTTGGGCAACACATAGGCGTGGTCGTAGCGGCCGCGCAGGGCGCGCCCCTCGGCGCGCCGCTGGCGCAGTTTCAGCTCGCCATGGCCGAACGGCAGATCCAGGGCCTGACGCACTTCCGGCATGCGCGACAGCAGCGGCCGGCACCAGGCCGGCGCCAGCACATCGATGTGGCAGGGCTGTCGCGCCTGGAGGTCGGCGAACAGGGTCTGCGCCATCACCATGTCGCCGACCCAGGACGGGCCGACGACCAGGATGCGGGGACGCGCCGGGTCCGTCACTGGTTCAGGCCCGTAGCCGGTTACGGATAGGTCAGCCATTCCCGGTGCTCGTCGGACTTGCCGCGCACCAGATCGAAATAGACCGACTGCAGTTCCTCGGTGATGGGACCGCGCTTGCCTTCGCCGATGATGCGGCCGTCCAGCTCACGGATCGGCGTGACCTCGGCGGCGGTGCCGGTGAAGAAGGCTTCGTCGGCGATGTAGAACTCATCGCGGGTGAGGCGCTTCTCTCGCACCTTGTAGCCCCGTTCCTCGGCCAGCTGGATGATGGTCTTGCGGGTGATGCCATCCAGGCAGGAGGTCAGTTCCGGCGTATAGAGCATGCCGTCGCGGATCAGGAACACGTTCTCGCCGGAACCTTCCGCCACGTAGCCTTCGTTATCCAGCAGCAGCGCTTCGTCGGCGCCGCCGGACAGGGCTTCGTTGAGCGCCAGCATGGAGTTCATGTAGCTGCCGGAAGACTTGGCTTTGCACATGGTGATGTTGACGTGGTGGCGGGTGTAGCTGGAGGTGCGCACCTTGATGCCCAGTTCCAGCGCTTCCGGCGACATGTACGACGGCCATTCCCAGGCGGCCACCGCCACGTGCACGTTGAGGCCGTTGGCGCGCAGACCCATGCCTTCGCTGCCGTAGAACACCAGCGGGCGCAGATAGGCGTGGGGCAGCTTGTTTTCACGGACCACGGTGGTGTGCGCGTCGTTGATCTGCTGCTTGCTGAAGGGCACCTTCATGGACAGGATCTTGGCGCTGTTGAACAGGCGATCGGTGTGTTCCTTGAGACGGAAGATCGCCGGGCCGCGACCGGTTTCGTAGGCGCGCACGCCCTCGAACACGCCCATGCCGTAATGCAGCGTATGGGTGAGCACGTGGATCTTGGCGTCGCGCCAGGGAATCAGCTCACCATCCAACCAGATAACACCGTCTCTATCAGCCATGGACATGGCGGTTCGTCTCCTAAATCAAAATGGCCTCGGCCCCGCGGCCTCGACCGAACGTCGTCATCCCGTCGTCAGGCGTCCGCGAACCATTGGTCCCAGATCGCTCGCACGCCTTCGCGCAGATCGCGGAATTCCGTGTCGTCGACGATGGACTTTTCTTTGCGCAGTGAAGCGCGATGAGCCGCGGACCGGTAGGCCAGGTAGGCTTCCCGCAGCAGGCCGGCATCCTGGGCCGGCATCAATTCCAGAGCGGCGAGGGTTTCGAGTAGCCGCACGTTGTCGGTGAAACGGGTCAGTTCACCGTGGGAGGAGGCCCATCTAAGTACGCCATATTGCACCATAAATTCGATATCGACGATACCTCCGGGATCCTGCTTGAGGTGAAAACGGTCGGGCTGGCGGGCGGCCAGGTGGTCGACCATCTTCTCGCGCATGGCCAGCACGTCCCGGCGCAGGGCGTCGCGCTCCCGGGGGCGGCACAGCACCTCGTGACGGATGCCGTCGAAGCGCTCCCGGGCGCGGCTGCAGCCGGCCACCACCCGGGCGCGCACCAGGGCCTGGTGTTCCCAGGTCCAGGCGTCGTTGAGCTGGTACTTGCGGAACGCATCCATGGACGACACCAGCAGCCCGGCGCTGCCACTGGGTCGTAGCCGGGTGTCCACCTCGTAGAGCTGGCCGCTCATGGTGCGGGTGGAGAGGATGTGCACGATGCGCTGGCCCAGACGGGCGTAGAACTGTTCGTTGGACACCGGCCGATCGCCGTCGGTGCTGCCGCCGGAGGCGGCGTCGTGCAGGAACACCAGGTCCAGGTCGGAGTTGTGGCCCAGCTCGATGCCGCCCAGCTTGCCGTAACCCACCACCACGAAGTCCGGGTTGCAGGGCTGGCCGTCGCCGCGCCCGGGCCGGCCGTGGCGCTCCACCAGCGGTTCCCAAGCCAGCATCACCACCTGCTTGAGGATGGCCTCCGCCAGCCACGTCAGGTAGTCGCTGACCTTCATCAGCGGCAGCACTTCGGTGACCTCGGAGGCGGCCACGCGCAGCAGGTGGGCCTGCTTGAAATTACGCAGCACCTCCATCTGCTGTTCCAGATCGTCCTCGGCCACCCGCAGCAATTGCTGGCGCAGTTCGTCGTCGAGCTCGTCGCGGCCCGGCGGCGAATACAGGGTGCTCACGTCCAGCAGCTCGTCGAGCAACACCGGATGGCGGGCCAGCCGCTCGGCGATCCAGGGGCTGGCGCCGGACAGCTTGACCAGTTGGGTCAGGGCGCCCGGGTTTTCCACCAGCAGGGCGATGTAGGCGCTGCGCCGCACCACCGCCTCCACGAAGGCCACCAGCCGCTCGGCGGTGACCCGGCCGTGGCCCTGATAGCCCAGCGCCTCCAGCAGCAGCGGCATGAGCCGGTCGAGCCGCTCGCGGCCGATGCGCTGCATGTTCATCACCGCGCGGGCGGAGCGCAGCCCCTCCAGGGCCGCCAGCACCTCTTCCGCCTCCTGCACGCCGACGCTTTCCAGGCGCGCCACCGCGTCGTCGTGGTCGAGCTGGCCGAGCCACAGGTCCAGCAGCTCCTGGTCGCCCTCGGACACCTGAGCCTCTTCCTGGGGATCGGCGATCACCTGGCTGAAGTGGTAGCGCACCTGTTCGCGGTGACGGCGCAGCGCGCGCTCGAAGGCGGCCCGGGCGGAGAAATCCATGGCGAAGGTGAGCCGCTGCCAGCCCAGCTCGTCGTCCGGCAGGCGCTGGGTCTGGCGGTCCGCCACCGCCTGCAGCCGGTGCTCCACGTCACGCAGGAACACGTAGGCCTCGCGCAGTTCCTCCACCACGTCCTCGGGCAGCATGCCCTCGTCCGCCAGACGCGGCAGCATCTTGATCAGATTGGGCTCGCGCAGCGCCGGCAACTGACCGCCGCGAATCAGCTGGAACGCCTGGACGATGAACTCCACCTCGCGGATGCCGCCGGCGCCCAGCTTGACGTCCGCCTGCATGCCCTTGCGGTTCACCTCGCGCTCGATCAGGGCCTTCATTTCGCGCAGGGATTCGAAAGCGCCGTAGTCGATATAACGACGGTAGACGAACGGGTTGAGGCGTTCGATCAGGCGCGCGCCGGCCTGCAGATCACCGGCCACCGGGCGCATCTTGATCAGCGCGTAGCGCTCCCATTCGCGGCCCTGGTTCTCGTAGTAGTGCTCCATGGCGTCGAAGCCGATGGCCAGGGCGCCGCTTTTGCCCCAGGGGCGCAGGCGCATGTCCACCCGGAACACGAAGCCGTCGGCGGTGTTCTGATCCAGCGCCTTGATCAGCTGCTGGCCCAGGCGCAGGAAGAACTGGTGGTGGGACAGGGCACGCCGTTCGCCGGGGATCTCGCCTTCGTGCTCGTAGGCGAAGATCAGGTCGATGTCCGACGACAGGTTCAGTTCCCGGGCGCCCAGCTTGCCCATGGCCAGGACCACCAGCTTCACCGGTTCGCCGTCCTCGTCGCGGGGCACGCCACCGCGCTCGCAGGCCCACTGGTAAAGCCGCTCCAGGGCGGTGCTGATGAGGGTATCGGCCAGCAGCGACAGGTCCGCCACGGTGGCGTGGTAGTCCGCCAGCCCGGTCAGGTCACGCCAGATCAGGCGCACCATATGGCGGTGGCGCAGACGGCGCAGGGCCGCCTTGAGGGCGTCCTCGTCCTGGCAGGTCATCACCGCCTCGCGGACCTGCTCGGCCAGGGCGCCGCCGTCGAGCCGGTGACGCAGGGGGCTGGCGGCCAGCCACTCGCCCAGTTCAGGGTCACGGATAAACTGTTCCGCCACATAGTCGGAACCCGCCCATACCCGGGGCAGATCGCTGAGCAGCGTGTCGGGAAGCGTGTGGCCCACCTCCTGGAACCGCTGCCAGTGCCGGGTCACCAGCACGGAGAGTTCGTCGGGCAGGCTCGAATAGTCGGGTTCTGTCATGGGCGGCTATTGTCCACGGCCTTGAGGGGAAAGGGCAATGGGAAGATAAATCCGATACAGGATGCAGGATTCAGGATACAGGCGCGGGTGGACGCGACACGAGAGCGGAGGCCCAGCCCGCGCCCGAACGCCAGGGCCTTTTACCCTGCATCCTGAATCCTGTATCGGACGGCCAACGGTCGTCACAGTAGTACATCCTGGGACGGGGTGACCCGCATCACTTCCTCGATGGTGGTGAGCCCCTGGGCGACCTTGCGGGCCCCGCTGATGCGCAGCGGCTTCATGCCGTTCTTGACCGCCAGCCGGGTCAGGGATTCCAGGTCGGCGCCGCGTCCCACCTGGCCCTTGAGAGCACCGTTGAACGGCAAGGTCTCGTAGACCCCCATGCGGCCCAGGTAGCCGGTACCCCGGCACTCCAGACAGCCCACCGGCTGGCACACGGTGTCGGGCATGGCCATCTTGAAGGGGCGTACCAGCTCCTTCCAGGCCTCCGGGTCCGGGGCGGTTTCCACCTTGCAGTGGGGGCAGAGGGTGCGCACCAGGCGCTGGGCCATCACCCCGATCACGGTGGCGGACAGCAGATAGGGCGGCACGCCCAGGTCCACCAGCCGGGTGATCGACGAGGGCGCGTCGTTGGTGTGCAGGGTGGACAACACCAGGTGTCCGGTGAGCGCCGCCTGGATCGCCATGTCGGCGGTGGCCAGATCGCGGATCTCGCCGATCATGATGATGTCCGGGTCCTGGCGCAGCATGGCCTTGACGCCCTGGGCGAAGTCCACGTCGATGTTGGCCTGTACCTGCATCTGGTTGAAGCTGGGTTCCACCATCTCGATGGGGTCCTCGACGGTGCAGACGTTGACCTCGCTGGTGGCCAGTTGCTTGAGGGTGGAATACAGGGTGGTGGTCTTGCCGGAGCCGGTGGGGCCGGTGACGAACACGATGCCGTGGGTGTGGGCGGTCATCGCCCGCCAGTGCTCATGGTCCTCGCGGCTGAAGCCGAGCTGGGCGAAGCTGCGCACCAGCACGTCCGGGTCGAAGATGCGCATCACCATCTTCTCGCCGAAGGCGGTGGGCAGGGTGGAGATGCGCAGCTCCACCTCGTCGCCGTCCGGGGATTTGGTCTTGAGCCGGCCGTCCTGGGGCTTGCGCTTCTCCGCCACGTTAAGCCGGGACAGGATTTTCAGGCGACTGGTCACCGCCGCCATGATCGCCGCCGGCAGCTCGTAGACGTCGTGCAGCACGCCATCGATGCGAAAGCGCATCCGGCCCTGCTCCCGGCGTGGCTCCAGGTGAATGTCGCTGGCCCGCTGGGAGAAGGCGTACTGCAGGATCCAGTCGACGATATTGACGATGTGCTGGTCGTCCGCGTCATGATGGCCCTTGCCCACCTCCAGCAGTTGCTCGAAGTTGGTGATGCCGGACAGTTCCTGGCCGCCGGCCCGGGCGGCGCCGGCGATGGAGCGGCTCAGGTTGTAGAACTCGATGCGGTAACGGCGCAGCTGCTCCGGATTGGCGAACACCGTTTCCAGTTCGCGCTCGCCGAGCACCTGGCGCAGGTGTTCGCGCCAGTCCAGCCGGAACGGCTGGTCGCAGGCCACCACCACCCGGTCCCGGCGGCTCTCCACCGCCACCAGGCCGTGGCGCTCGGCGAAGGCATAACTCATCACCCGGGTGACGCCGTCCACGTCCACCTTGAGCGGGTCGATGTGATACAGCGGCAGGCCGCTCTTCTCCGCCAGCCATCCAGACAGAAAGTCCACGTCCAGAACCCGCTGGCCGTGGCTCTGGTCCACCAGCCGGTACTTGGCCACCACCTCCAGCGGATGCCAGTTCAGTTCCTTGTTTTCCCGCGGCGTGGTGGAAATGACGTTGAAGTCCTCGCGGCTGACGCGCTGCTCCTCGAGCAGCTCACGCATCACCCAGCGAACGTCCACTTCCTGGCCCTGGCGGTGCGCGGGCACGGCGGTGACGGGCACGGCTCTCCCCCTTTTTCCCGTTTTCGGCCACTGTAGTCCGCGCCGGGGCTTGCCGCCATCCCCGAATCGCCGGAACCTGAACCGGTGCCGGTCGCGGTGGCGGCCAGGCGCCGTGGACGGGTCGCGGCATCCCCTCTATACTCGCGCCCCAAATTATGACCTTTCCGTTACAGGGTGACCCCCATGTCCTTCGGAAGCTCGATCGCCGGCCTGTTTGGCCGCTCCCCGATCAAACCCCTGCAGCAGCACTACGACACGGTGCACGAATGCGCGGTGGGCCTGGGTGACTTCTTCGCCGCGGTGAGCAGCGGCAACTGGGATCAGGCCAAGGCCGCCCGCCAGCGCATCGCCGACCTGGAAAACCAGGCCGACGGCATGAAGAAGGAATTCCGCCTCAATCTCCCCAAGAGCCTGTTTCTGCCGGTGCCCCGCTCGGACCTGCTGGAACTGGTCAGCGTGCAGGACAAGGTGGCCAACAAGGCCAAGGACATCGCCGGCCTGATGCTGGGCCGGCAGATGACCATCCCTCCGGCCCTGGCCGGCGTGATGGGCGACTACCTGCAGGGCGCCATCGACACCTCGGCCCAGGCCCAGAAAGCCATCAATGAGCTGGACGAGCTGGTGGAAACCGGCTTCAGCGGCCGCGAAATCCGCCTGGTGGAAGATCTGATCGAGGAGTTGGACCGCCTGGAGCGGGCCAACGACGACCAGCAGATCGTGATTCGCGCCCAGCTGTTCAAGCTGGAAAGCGAGCTGCCGCCGGTGGACGTGATCTTCCTCTACAAAATCATCGACTGGATCGGCGACCTGGCCGACCGTGCCCAGAAGGTGGGCGGCCGCCTGCAGCTGCTGCTGGCCCGTTAACCCACTTTAAATCGCCACTCAGACCAGGGGTTTCTCAATGGAGTGGATGCTTGAACACAGCATGCTGATGCTGCTTATCGCCGGCGCGTTCGGCTTCCTGATGGCCTGGGGCGTGGGCGCCAACGACGTGGCCAACGCCATGGGCACCTCGGTGGGCGCCGGCGCCCTGACCGTCAAGCAGGCGGTGCTGATCGCCATCATCTTCGAGTTCGCCGGGGCCTACCTGGCCGGCGGCGAGGTCACCGCCACGGTGCGCAAGGGCATCGTCGACGCCGGCGTTTTCAACGAGACCCCCCACTACCTGGTCTACGGCATGATGGCCGCCCTGCTGGCCGCCGGCATCTGGCTGGTGGTGGCGTCCTGGGCCGGCTGGCCGGTGTCCACCACCCACTCCATCGTCGGCGCCATCGTCGGCTTCGCCGCCGTCGGCGTCGGCGTGGACGCGGTGCACTGGAACGAAGTGGGCTCCATCGTCGCCAGTTGGGTGACCTCGCCACTGCTGGCCGGCTTTATTTCGTTCTTTCTGATCAAGAGCGTGCAGCGGCTGGTGCTCAACCAGGACGACCCGTTCCAGAGCGCCAAGCGGGTGGTGCCGTTCTACATGTTCCTGGTCGGCTACGTGATGACCGCGGTGACCCTCACCAAGGGCCTCAAGCACATCGGCCTGGACGTCAGCTTCGCCGCCAGCCTGGGCTGGTCGCTGCTGGGCGGCCTGGCGGTGGCCGCCGTCGGTGCCCTGTTCCTGCGCCGCATCAAACAGGACCCGGAGGCGGACCGGCAGTTCCGGTTCAGCTCCGTGGAGCGCATCTTCGCGGTGCTGATGATCTTCACCGCCTGCGCCATGGCCTTCGCCCACGGCTCCAACGACGTGGCCAACGCGGTGGGCCCGCTGGCCGCCATCAACAGCGTGATCGTCAACCAGGGCGTGATCGGCGAGGAAGCGGCCATGCCCAGCTGGATTCTGCTGGTGGGCGCCATGGGCATCGTGTTTGGCCTGGCGATCCTGGGTGCCCGGGTGATGGCCACCGTGGGCACCAAAATCACCGCCCTGACCCCCAGCCGGGGCTTCGCCGCCGAGCTGGGCGCCGCCACCACCGTGGTGCTGGCTTCCGGCACCGGCCTGCCGATTTCCACCACCCATACCCTGGTGGGCGCGGTGCTCGGCGTGGGCATGGCGCGCGGCATCGGCTCGCTGAACCTGCGCGTGATCGGCACCATCTTTACCTCCTGGGTGGTAACGCTGCCGGCGGGCGCGCTGCTGTCGATTCTGTTCTTCTACTTCTTCAAGGGGCTGTTCGGGGCCTAAGGCGGCTACGCCGCCGATGCAGGGTTCAGGATGCAGGATACAGCGCGGGACAGTTTGTCGTAGCGGCCAGGCCGTACCCACGCTCAAGCCCGTGCGCGAGCACGGCGAGCAAATCCCCCTCTGCCTGATCCGCGCTGCATCCTGAATCCTGTATCCTGAACCCTGCATCCGATCTGGTCCGCACCACCCGGCGGTGGCTATACTCCCCCGATGTCTTCCAGCCCCGAGAGCCCCGTGTCCGACACTGACGACCAGGTCGCCTGGTTCCGCAATTCGTCGCCCTACATCAACGCCCATCGCGGTCGCACCTTCGTGGTGATGATCAGCGGTGAGGTGCTGGATACCCCGCGCCTGCCGGCGCTGATCCATGACCTGGCCATGCTCAACGCCCTGGGCGTACGGCTGGTGCTGGTGCACGGCGCGCGGCCGCAGATCAGCCGCCGGGTGCAGGCCGCCGGCCTGGAAAGCCGCTTCGAGAATCACACCCGCATCACCGACGCCGCCGCGCTGGAGGAAGTAACCGCCGCGGTGGGCGCCCTGCGCCTGAAGCTGGAAGGGCTGTTTTCCATGGGGCTGGCCAACTCGCCCATGTACAACGCCACCATCCAGCTGATCAGCGGCAACTTCGTGATCGCCAAGCCGGTGGGCGTGCGTAACGGCTTTGACTACCAGCACACCGGCGAGGTGCGGCGCATCCAGGTGGAGGCCATCCGCCGCCAGGTGGACAGCGGCAACGTGGTGCTGCTCTCGCCCCTGGGCGCCTCGCCCACCGGCGAGCTGTTCAACCTGAACGCCGAGGAAGTGGCTTCCAGCGCCGCCATCGCGCTGGCCGCCGACAAGCTGATCGTGCTCGGCGACGGCCTGCGCGTGGACGACGACGAAGGCCGCCTGCTGCGTGAGTTGACGCCCCAGGAAGCGGGCCGTCTGCTGATCCAGGAACGGTTCAGTACCGACCCGGTGGACCGCCAACTCACCGCCGCCTGCCACGCGGCCAGCAACGGCGTGGCCCGGGCCCATCTGCTGGACACTTGCGAGGACGGCGCCCTGGTGCGCGAGCTGTTCACCCGCGACGGCTGCGGCACCATGGTCACCCGGGAGAGCTACGAGACCCTGCGCGGCGCCCGCATCGACGACGTGGGCGGCATCCTGGAACTGCTCGCTCCCCTGGAAGAGGACGGCACCCTGGTGCGCCGCTCCCGGGAGCTGCTGGAAAACGAGATCCACCGCTTCGCCCTGATCGAGCGCGACGGCATGGTGATCGGCTGCGCCGCCCTCTACCCGTTCCCGGACGACCGCATCGGCGAACTGGCCTGCGTGGCGGTGCACCCCCACTACCGCAACAGCGAACGGGGCCTGCAACTGCTGCGCTACCTGGAACGGCGCGCCCGCGAGCAGAGCCTGCAAAAGCTGTTCGTGCTCACCACCCGCACCGCCCACTGGTTCCGCGAGCAGGGCTTCGAGCCCGCCGGCGTGGAAGCACTGCCGGCCCAACGCCAGGCGCTCTATAACTGGCAGCGCAATTCCAAGGTGTTCGTGAAAAGCCTGTAGTCGGCCGGGCGCTACACCCAGTCTTCCACGCGCAGGCCGGGCACCCGGTCGAACTCCCGGGTGTTGTGGGTCACCAGCACCAGCGCCCGGCTGCGCGCGTGGCCGGCGATCATCTGGTCCCAGGGGCCGATGGGCGTGCCCGCCCCGGCCAGCTCCGCGCGCACTTCCCCCGTGTGCGCGGCGGCCTCGGCCCCGTACTCCAGCACCTCCAGGCGGGCGGCGAAGCCTTCCACCACCTCCAGATTGTCCCGGCGCCGGGCGGACCGCTCGGCGCCATGGATCAGTTCCATCAGCGTCACGCTGCTGATGCACAGCGCACCCTGCCGCTCCCGAAAAGCCGCCCGCACCGCCGCCGGCCGGTTCTTGATGGTGTAGATGCAGATATTGGTATCCAGCATGTACTTCAGCATCAGAACCCCTCGCGCTCCTGCCCGTCGGGCTGTTCGCGGTCGCTCATGAAATCCGCGCTCACGGCGGGGCCGTCGAACCAGCTGTCCCAGGCCTCGCCGGCCGGCACGATGATGCGCGCGCGGCCCACGGCGATGATGTCCACCTGACGCACATCGTCGGGAAAAGCGACCGCCTTGGGCAGACGCACCGCCTGGGTACGATTGCTTTTGAACACAGTGGTTTTTTCCATGGCGGGCACCTCCGGCATCAAGGATGACGCCCGCAGTGTTGCCTTTGGATCTGTATATGTCAATGGGATATACACGCTTTCGCTCCTTCCGCCAAACCCATGCTTCAGACTAAGACGCGGCACCGGGCCGGTCTGTAGGAAATCCCGGTCTCTTCCCGTAAGCCATCGGACACGCCGCATTCCCCCTTCCGCCCCGGCCTGCGCTACACTATCCGGCCCTGAACACCCGGCAGCCGAGGATTCCATGCCCCAGTACCGCTCCCGCACCACCACCCATGGCCGCAACATGGCCGGCGCCCGCGCCCTGTGGCGCGCCACCGGCATGAAGGACGACGATTTCGGCAAACCGATCATCGCCATCGCCAACTCCTTCACCCAGTTCGTGCCGGGCCACGTGCATCTGAAGGACATGGGCCAGCTGGTGGCCGGCGAGGTGGAACGGGCGGGCGGCATCGCCAAGGAATTCAACACCATCGCGGTGGACGACGGCATCGCCATGGGCCACGACGGCATGCTCTATTCGCTGCCCAGCCGCGACATCATCGCCGACTCCGTGGAGTACATGGTCAACGCCCACTGCGCCGACGCGCTGGTGTGCATCTCCAACTGCGACAAGATCACTCCGGGAATGCTGATGGCCGCCATGCGCCTGAACATTCCGGTGATCTTCGTCTCCGGCGGCCCCATGGAAGCGGGCAAGACCAAACTGGGCGAGCAGAAACTGGACCTGGTGGACGCCATGGTGATGGCCGCCGACGACAAGGTGGACGACGCCACCGTGGCCGAGGTGGAACGCTCCGCCTGCCCCACCTGCGGCTCCTGCTCCGGCATGTTCACCGCCAACTCCATGAACTGCCTGACCGAGGCCCTTGGTCTGTCGCTGCCGGGCAACGGCTCCCTGCTGGCCACCCACGCCGACCGCCGCGAGCTGTTCCTGGAAGCCGGCCGCCGCATCGTCGACCTGGCGCGGCTCTATTACGAACAGGACATGGAGAACGTGCTGCCGCGCAACATCGCCTCCTTCAAGGCGTTCGAGAACGCCATGAGCCTGGACATCGCCATGGGCGGCTCCACCAACACCGTGCTGCATTTGCTGGCGGCGGCCCAGGAAGGCGCCGTGGACTTCACCATGGCCGACATCGACCGGCTCAGCCGCAAGGTGCCGTGCCTGTCCAAGGTGGCGCCGGCCACCCAGAAGTACCATATGGAAGACGTGCACCGGGCCGGCGGCGTGATGGGCATTCTCGGCGAGCTGGACCGCGCCGGGCTGCTGCACAACGACATCCCCATGGTGCATTCGGCCACGGTGGCGGAAGCCCTGGAACACTACGACGTGGTGCGCACCACCGACGAAGGCGTGAAAAAGATGTTCACCGCCGGCCCGGCGGGCATCCCCACCCAGACCGCCTTCAGCCAGGACACCCGCTGGGACAGCCTGGACACGGACCGCGCCGAAGGCTGCATCCGTGACTATGAGCACGCCTACAGCAAGGACGGCGGCCTCGCCGTGCTGTACGGCAACATCGCCGAGCGCGGCTGCATCGTGAAGACCGCCGGCGTGGACGATTCGATCCTCAAATTCACCGGCCGCGCCCGGGTGTTCGAGTCCCAGGATTCCGCGGTACGCGCCATCCTCGGCGACCAGATCGTGGCCGGCGACGTGGTGGTGATCCGCTACGAGGGTCCGAAGGGCGGCCCGGGCATGCAGGAAATGCTCTACCCCACCAGCTACCTGAAATCCAAGGGCCTGGGCAAACAGTGCGCGCTGCTCACCGACGGCCGCTTCTCCGGCGGCACCTCCGGCCTGTCGATCGGCCACGCCTCGCCGGAGGCGGCGGAAGGCGGCGCCATCGCCCTGGTGGAGGAAGGCGACACCATCGAGATCAATATCCCCGAGCGCACCATCCAGCTGGCGGTCAGCGACGAGGACATCGCCCACCGCCGCGAGCGCATGGAGAAGCGCGGCAAGCTGGCCTGGAAGCCCAAGGAAATCCGCCAGCGCAACGTGTCCACGGCACTGCGCGCCTACGCCGCCCTGACCACCAGCGCCGACCGCGGCGCGGTGCGCGACCTCAGCCAGATCGGCGAATAACCGCGGAGGGCCCACGGATGAGCCTGCAACGCCGTTTGATGCCCTACCTGGCCCGGCTGCTCACCAGCCCGGGCCGGGAGCGCTGGCGCCGCCGCCTGCTGGAAACCCGGCGGCGGCTGCGCCGGCGGCCCCATGAGGCGACCTTCTACTTTCGCATCGACGATCCCTATTCCCTGCTGATGGCCCAGGCGTTGCCGGCCTTCGGCGAGCACTTCGGGCTGCGCATCACGCCCCGGGTGCTGCTCTATCTGGACGGCAACCTCTACCCGGACCCGGACCGGCTGCGTGCCCTGGCGCCCCGGGACGCGGCGGCGCTGGCCAACCTGCACGGCCTGACGTTTCCCGACCACGCCACGCCGCCGGATCCGGAGCTGAGCCTGGCGGCCACCCGCTGCCTGCTCAAACACGAAGGCGACGAGCGTTTCTGGAGCCTGGCCCATGCTCTGGGGCAGGCACTCTGGAACGGCGACCAGGAACGCCTGACCACGCTGGCCCGCGATCACGGCCAGCAGCCGGAGGACCAGGCCCGGCTGGCCCTGGAGGCACGCCGCGACCAGTTTCTCGGCGACGGCCACTACCTGACCGGCACCCTGCATTACCAGGGCGAATGGTACTGGAGCCTGGAGCGCCTCGATCACCTGGCCCGGCGGCTGGAAGCGCTGGGCCTGGGCGGCGGCCCCTGGCCGCTGGACTACGGCGCCGCCAAGCGGGCCCGCCTGGACCGGCCACGGCCGCCGGAGGGCACCCGCCTGGCGTTCTACTTCTCGTTCCGCAGCCCCTATTCCTACCTGGCCCTGGAACGGGCCTTCGCCCTGGCCGATCACTACGGCGTCACCCTGGAGGTGCGCCCGGTGCTGCCCATGGTGATGCGCGGGCTCACCGTACCCCGCGCCAAACGGCTCTATATCGTCACCGACGCGGCCCGCGAAGCGCGCCTGCACGACGTGCCCTTCGGCGCCATCTGCGACCCGGTGGGGGTAGGCGTGGAACGCTGCATGGCACTGTGGCCATTCGCGGAAAAAGAGGGCCGCCTGCGCGAGTGGCTGCTCAGCGCCGCCCGTGGCATCTGGAGCCAGGGCGTGGACGTGGCCGGCGACGCCGGTCTGTCGAAGCTGGCCCGGGACGCCGGCCTGGACTGGAACCGGGCGCGCCGCTGGCTCGGCGACGACCAGTGGCGCGAGCGCGCCGAGGCCAACCGCCAGGCCATGCTCGACGCCGGCAGCTGGGGCGTGCCCACCTTCCAGACCGGCGACGCCCTGATCTGGGGCCAGGACCGCCTGGCCCTGGTGGAGCAGGCCCTGACGCCCCCGTTAAGCTCCGGTTAAGGCGGCCTGCGCACACTGTTCCTGAACGGCCGGGGCGACCTTCGGCGTTACCGAACGGTCATTGATCACACCTTCGATTGCCAGCATGGTAACGGGCCTCTTTCATCATAAAAGGACCCTGCCATGACCCTGGCTTTCTGGTGCGTTCTGATCGCCATTCTGTTGCCCTACGCCTTCACCGGCTTCGCCAAGTTTCAGGGCGGATTCGGTTTACGGGAAAACCACAACCCGCGGGACTTCCTCAATACGCTTGAAGGGTCCCGCAAGCGCGCCCACTGGGCCCAGCAGAACAGCTTCGAGGTGACCCCACCGTTCGCGGCCGCGGTGATCATCGCGCAGCTGGCGCAGACCGCGCCGCAGAACACCATCGACGGCATCGCCGTGGCGTTCGTGCTGAGCCGGGTGCTGTACGGCGTCTGCTACATCGCCGACTGGGCCAGCGCGCGCTCACTGGTGTGGTTTTTTGGCATGGGCTGCATCATCGCCCTCTTCGTGGGGACAGCAGGTTAATGAATGTCAGCGACCGACTCGACCAACACCTTTCTGAACAAGGCCTGGAGCGACAACGGGCCGAAACTGATCAGCGGCTTTTCGCGGCCGGTCTATCATAATCTGATGGGCCTGCTGCGCGGGCGCCGCTACGACAAGCGCGCCTACGGCGGCATGATCCGGCACACCGAGGCGGCCATGCTTACCCACTGGGCCGCCCGGGTGCCGCAAGGCGGGGTGGTGGTGGAGATCGGTTGCTACGGCGGCCTGTCCACCAGCTATCTGTTGCGCGGCCTCAGGAAACGGCAAGGCCGCCTTTATTCCATCGACCCGTTCAACTCCGACCTGGACAGGCAGGCCCGGCTCACCGACCATCTGGTGCCCCTGGACAACAAGCCCACCCGGGCACTGGTGTCGGAACGGCTGCGACGCAACGGCTTCGACGGCCTGTTCGAGTTGATCGAGGGCTACTCCCAGGACGCCGCCGCTAACTGGGACCCATCGGTGAAGATCGACTTTCTCTGGATCGACGGTAACCATGAACAAGCCTGGCGTGACTTCAAGGACTTCCAGCCCCATCTCAATCCCGGCGCGCGGGTGGCGGTGCACGATGCCCACCCGCGCTATGGCTATGCCTCCGTGGTGGAAGACGTGAAGCGGATTTTCGCCGAGGGGGCCTGGGCCGACCTGGAACACGTGAAAAGCATCATCTCCGGCCGCAAGGTGGGCTGACCCGGCCGTGGCCCATCGCATCCGCATCAATGATCGGCACGACTTGATTTGCCCGTCCGGGGTCCCCATCCTGACCGCCGGCCGGGAGGCAGGGTTCGGTTTTCCCCATGCCTGCCGCAACGGCGTCTGTGAACGTTGCCAGGGCCGCCTGATCGCCGGCGCCGTGCGCCAGCGGCGCGGCGCCTCCCAGGACCGGCTCATCCACGCCGGCGATGCCCGGGCCGACCGGGTGCTATACTGCGTGGCCATCCCGATCAGCGATTGCGAGATCGAAGTGCCAGAGATTACCGCGCCGGGCGAACTGCCCGTGCACCGACTGCAGTGCCAGATCCTTCGGCGAGAGCCGCTCAATCATGATGTGACCCGCGTAGTGCTGCGTCTGCCCGCCGGCCGGACGGTGCGCTGGTTCGCGGGGCAGTACCTGATTCTCGAACTGGAACACGGCGGCTACCCGTTCTCTATCGCCAACGCCCCGGGCGGTAGCGCCAACGCCCCCGGCGGCCGCGAACTGGAACTGCACGTACGCCACGGCAATGACAACAGCGCCGCCCACGCCATCATGGCGGACCTGGACGAACAGGCCACGGTGGCGGTGACCCTGCCGGAGGGGCGGCGCTTTATCGACCGGGCCCCGGAACGCCCGCTGTGGTTTATCTGCGGGTCCACCGGCTTCGCGCCGGTGAAGGCCATGATCGAACGGCTGATCCAGCTCGATTATCCGTTGCCGGTGCGTCTGTTCTGGGGCGCGCGCACCGAGCGCGACCTGTACCTGCCCGACCTGCCGGCGCGGTGGGGCGAGCAGCTGCGCGATTTTCACGCGGTCACCGCCCTGTCCGACATCAGCAAGCCCGGCCACGCCCGCGGGCTGGTGCACGAGGCCGCCCTGGAAGCCCTGGCCGAGCCCCGCGAGCCGCTGTTCTATCTGGGCGGTTCACCGGCCATGGCCTGGGCGGTGTTCGATGCCCTGGTGGAGGAAGGCGTGCCGGCGGAAAACATTCACTCCGACGTGTTCGACTACGCACCCCGGGAAGGCTGATCCCTCCGTCTGGCTTCCGGCTCCGCCGACCGGCACAATGAGGCATCGTTTGCCGCCGGTCGCCACATGGAAGACAACCGCCCCCAGGACGACGCCGCCACGCTGCTGCCCTGCCCGCAGTGCGACCTGGTGCTGTCGGTGTCCGACCCGGACCCCGGCGAATGGGTGCGCTGCCCCCGATGCGGCCACCCGCTGGCGCGTCACACCGTGCACGACCAGACCAGCCCGGCGTTGGCGGTGACCGCCCTGATCCTGCTGGCCCTGTCCCTGAGCTTTCCCTACATCCGCTTCGAGAAAAACGGCGTCGGCGAACAGATGGGGTTGCTGGACGCGGCCACCGAACTGGCCGCCTTTCATCATCCGGCCCTGGCGGTGGTGGTGTTCGCCACCATCGTGGTGATGCCGGCCTGCTTCCTGGTGGCCTTGCTGTGGGTCCATGCCAGCCTGCGCCGCACCCGGGAGCGGGACGCCTCCCCTCTGCCCGGCACCGCCACCCTGGTGCGCGCGCTGCCGCGCTGGCAGCCGTGGATGATGGCGGACGTGTTCGCCATCGCCGCCCTGGTCAGCCTGATCAAGATCGCCGGCATGGCGGAAGTGGTGCTCAAGCCCGGCTTCTGGGCCTTCACCGGCTTCGCCCTGGCGCTGCTGATCACCGTGCAGCGGTTGCATCCGCTGGCGCTGTGGGCAAGACTGGCCGGACCGCCGCTGGCCCCGCCCGGGGCCCGCGCCGGGCGCACCGCCCTGGCCCAGGGCCTGGTGGGCTGCGAGCAATGCGGCCAGCTGCAACCGCTGACCGGACCGCGCCGCTGCCAGCGCTGCGGCGCCCGCCTGCACCGGCGTGAGCCCGCCAGCCTGCAGCGCACCTGGGCGCTGCTGGTGGCCGCCACCCTGTGCTGTTTCCCCGCCCATCTGTACCCGATCATGGTCACCACCAGCCTGGGCCACACCCAGCCGGCCACCATCATTTCCGGGGTACTGCAATTTATTCAGCACGGTGACTGGCCGATCGCCCTGATCATCTTTACCGCCAGTGTTCTGGTACCCTTCGGCAAGATCATGGCGCTTGCCTGGCTGTGCCTGGCGGCGCGCCGCGACCGGGCGCTGGACATGGCGGCGCAGATGCGGCTCTACCGGATCACCGAATGGGTCGGCCGCTGGTCGATGATCGATGTGTTCGTGGTGGCCATCGTGGTCGCCCTGGTGCGGCTCGGCAATCTGCTGTCGATCGCCCCGGGCCCCGGCGGGGTCGCCTTCGCGGCGGTGGTGGTGCTGACCATGCTGGCCGCCTTCAGTTTTGATCCACGCCTGATCTGGGACCGGCAGAACGCCGACCCGGGCCCGGCCACGCAACGGGACGACGATGACCTCGACACCCTCCCGCGCCATTCATGAGCGCCTGCCCCGCCTGTCGCCGGTGTGGCTGATTCCGCTGGCGGCGTTGCTGATCGGCCTGTGGCTGGTGTTCGATCATCTGTCCGGCCAGGGGCCGATGATCACCCTCAAGCTGGAAAACGCCGAGGGCATCGAAGCCAACAAGACGCCGATCAAAACCCGCAGCGTGCAGGTCGGCACGGTGGAAACCGTGACCCTGTCCGAGGACCTGCGCCATACCATCGTCACCGCGCGCATGCAGGGCGGCGCCGACCGCATGCTCAACAAGGACACCCGCTTCTGGGTGGTCAAGCCGCGCATCGGCCGGGAGGGCATCAGCGGCCTGGGCACGGTGCTGTCCGGCGCCTACATCGAGCTGCTGCCCGGCGACAGCGACAAGAAGGCGCGGGAATTCGTGGTTGAAGAGCAGCCGCCGGTCACCGAGGCCGGCGCCCGCGGCCTGTACCTGACCCTGCACAGCGAACCGGGCAACAGCGTCACCACCGGCGACCCGGTGACCTTCCGCAACCTGACCGTGGGCCGGGTGGTGGACACCGACTTCATCGCCGACGACCGCAGCATCGAGCACCGCATCTTCATCGAGCGGCCCTACGACGTGCTGGTCACCGACACCACCCGGTTCTGGAGCGTTTCCGGGGTCGGTTTTCAGCTCGACTCCCAGGGCTTCCGGGTCAACCTGCAATCCCTGGAAACCCTGCTCGGCGGCGGCATCGCCTTCGGCGTGCCCGACGACACCATGCCCGCCGGCAAGGCGGCCAAGGAAGGCGACGAATACACCCTGTACGCGGACCAGGAAGCGGCCCGCCGGGGCCTGTTCGATCAGTACCTGGAGTACGCCCTGCTGGTGGAGGACACGGTGCGCGGGCTCAGCCGGGGCGCGCCGGTGGAATACCGGGGCGTGCGCGTGGGCACCGTGGAGCAGGTGCCCTGGAAGTTCACCGGCGAGCAGCCGGATTCCCTGAACCGTTTTTCGATTCCGGTACTGATCCGCATCGAGCCGCAACGCATCACCCAGGGCAGCGAGGTGCTGCTGGACGACTGGCACGACCGGCTGGAGCACATGTTCGACAACGGCCTGCGCGCCACCCTGAAATCCGGCAACCTGCTCACCGGCGCCCTGTTCGTGGACCTGAATTTCCGCCAGGACGTGGCCGACTACGAGCCCACCCGCTTCGAGGGCGTGGCGGTGTTCCCGACCACCGCCAACGGCCTGGCGCAGATCGAGAACCAGGTGGCCGGCCTGCTGGAAACGCTCAACAATCTGCCCCTGCGGAAGATCGCCGAGGGGCTGGACCGGAATCTGGCCGCCTCGCAGAAGACCCTGGAGCAGGTCACCGCCACCGCCGACCGCCTGGAAGCCCTGCTGGGCGACCCGCAAACCGCCCAGTTGCCCACCCGGCTGAACGACACCCTGCGTTCCCTGGAAGGGGCCCTGGACAGCCTGGCCGGCGCCGACGGCCGGCAACTCTCCGCCACCCTGGAACGGCTGGAGCGGGTACTGCGCGACGCCGAACCGCTGCTGCGTACCCTGCGCGAAAAGCCCAACGCCCTGATCTTCTCCCGCGAACCGCCGGAGGATCCCCTGCCGAGAGCCCACGATGAAAACTAAAGGTCCCGCCCTCGCCCTGCCTCTTCTGGGCCTGCTGCTGGCCCTGGCCGGCTGCGCCGGCACGCCGGCCACCGGCGAGCGCCAGTACTTGCTGCCCGCCGCCAGCCAGCCGGCGACGGGCGCCACCCTGATGGTGCGGGTGCATGTGGCCGGCTACCTGGATCAGGGTGGCCTGGTGCTGGAAACCGGCGCCACCACCCTGAGCACCGCCCGCGCCCACCGTTGGGCGGAGCCGCTGGGCGATCAGTTGGAGCGGGCCCTGGTCCAGGCCTTGCCGGCACCGGCCAGCGGCACCCTGACGGTGCGGGTAACGCGCTTCCAGGGCACCGCCGACGGCGATGCCCGGGTCAGTGGCGACTGGCGGTTTTATGGCAGTAACAGAGAGAGCGGGGAAAGCCGGGGCGATGACGGGCGCCGGATCGAGGGTGTGTTCGACGTACGCCGCCCGCTGCAGCGGGACGGCTATGAGGAGCTGGTGCTGCGGTTGAATGACGCCTGGACGGCGGTGGCGGCGGAGATCGGCGCGCGGCTCGCGCGGTAAGCAGCGGCCGGGCGGCGTTCCGCTCCAGCCGCGCTCAGGCACGCCTTAATCAAACACTGGAACGCACCGCGTTGTCGGGCATCGGCAGCGCCGGCAAAGCGCCCCCCAGCTCCGCCACCCGCCGCTCCAGCACGGCGGCGGCCTTGGTGCGATCGCCCAGCGCCAGATACAGCCGCGACAGTTCCGCCAGGGCGGTGGCGCTCTGGCTGGAATTGGCGGCGGCTTCGAAGAAGTTCTGGGCCTTGCCCCACAGCCGCGCCTTCAGCGCCACGCGCCCGGCGGTGATCAGCACCGCGGCGTTGCCCGGGCGCTCCAGCAGCCATTTTTCCAGTACCTGCAGCAGTTCGTCCGGGGACAAATCGTCGATGGCTTCCAGCACCGGCGGCAACCGGTCGTCCCAGTCCCGCTGCAGTTGCTCGCGCACCAGCTGCAGGGCACGGCGGCCGTCGCCCAGCTGCGCCAGGAAGCCGGCGTAGCGGGCCACCATGGCCGGATCCTGGCGCAACGCGGTGGGCACCTTCTTCCACAGCTCGCGCAGTTCCCGGGCGCGGCTTTCCGCGTCATTGAATCCGGGCTTCTGGCCCAGGTGCTGCAGGCGCGCCAGCCAGGCGCGCCGTTCGCGCCGGGCCGCCGCCTGCTCGCCCAGGGCGCGGCGCAGGCGCGGCATCAGGGCGCACAGCGCCTCCCAATCCCGCTCGCGCTCCAGCACGTCGGCGTACAGCGCCTGCACCCGCTGGTTGCCCGGCGCCCGCTCGGCCAGCTCCCGCAGTTCCCGACGGGCGCGGTCCGGCCGGCCCTCGTCCAGCGAAAAGCGCGCCCGCATCAGGCCCGCCACCGCGTCGCCGCGACGGCACTCGGCGGCGGCCTGCAGGTAACGCTCCAGCGCCTCGGCGTCGCCACGCTGGCGGGCGCACTCGGCGGCCAGCAGCCAGGCCACCAGCGGCCAGTCACCGTCGCGTCCGGCGGACACCAGCAACCGCTCGGCTTTATCCAGCTCGCCGTCCATCAGCAGGATGAACCCGCTTTTCAAACGCCGGCGGGCCACCTTGAGCCGAAACCGGCGGGTGGCGCGCACCGGCTCGGCGGCGTTCCACAGCAGATTCAGAAACAGGGTCAACAGCACCAGGGCCACGGCGGCCAGGATCGCGGCCAGCACCGCGAACCCCAGGGTGCTTTCCAGGCGCCATTGGTCGCGGATCACCAGCACATAGCCGGAGTCCGCGGCCATCCAGCGCCCCAGCAGGGTGGCGGCCACCAGGACCGCCACGATCAGCAGCAGCGCTTTCTTCATTGGCCGCCCTCCCCGCCGTCACGCTTGAGCACGTCGCGCTTGAACTGGCGGAGGGCGTCCAGGCCGGCGCCGATTTCCGGCAGCGCCTGATTCACCTGCTGGCTGCCCAGCTCTTCCAGGGCGGCGCGCATTTGTTTAACCCGGCCCTGGTCGTCACGGAACCACTGGTCCAGGGTGGTGTTGGCGCTGTCCAGGGCCTGCTGATAGGCCTTGGCGCGGCCCTGCATCAGCGCCAACCGGGCCTGTTGCAGGCTGGCGTCCAGGGTCAGCCGCACGGTGGCGGCCTGGGTTTCGGTGAGCGGCACCGGCACTTCGCCGTCGTGGCGGCTCACCGTCACCGGCATCTGATCCAGCAGCCGCGACCACCAGCTGCCCTGGTCCGCGGCCGGCGCCTGGCGGGGCGGCGCTTGCCGTTCCGGCAGCGCCAGTTCGGGGACCAGCGACTGCAGCGCGCCGAGCCGCAGCACCATGGCCTGAATGTCCACCTGCAGGGCGCCGTTGAGGGTTTCCATGTCGTTGGCCAGGGCCTGGCGCGCCGGCAGCGCGGCCGGGTCGTCGAGCCGCGCCAGGGTGTCGTCGGCGGCCTTCAGCAGGCGCCGGGCGGCGGCGGCGTCGCCGGTCAGCATCAGCCGCTGCCCGGCCAGGCTGGCCAGCGCCTCCGCTTCGTTGATCAGCCACAGGGTCTGGCCGCCCTGGCGTACGTCGGCCAGCGCTTCCCGATCCCGGGCCATGCGCGCTTCCAGCCGCTGTTGCTGCTGGCGAAGCTGGTCCTCGGCCTGGCGCCATTCCCGGTCGCGGCGATCCAGCTCACCGCGCAGCGTTTCCACCTGCTGGCCGAGCCCCTGGCGGTCCTTTTCCAGCACCTGCCACTGTTGCCAGCCCCACCAGCCGGCGGCCCCCAGCACGGCCAGAATGACGATCAGAACAAGCAGCGGCCACAGGCTCAGGCCCTGCTGTCGATGGACGGCGCGGTGCGTCATGGAGTCTCCCTTTTTTGTAGGCCGAACGGCGCGAAGCGTGTACAAGATGCGTTCCCTCTGTGAATGGCCTCAAGATAATGACAGCCGCCCGGTGAGTCCAATATCAAGGCGCCAGCGCCGCCAGCATATCGGCATCGTGGGCGCTGCCGGCGACGCGCAAGGGCCCGCCATGGTCGGCGGCCACCGCCGCCGCCACCCGCTCGCCGGCGGCGATCACGGTGGCACCGGCGGGCACCCGGTCGGCCAGCGCCCGCCAGCCTTCCACGCTGGTGATCATCACCGTATCGGCGCCCGTCGGCCAGTGCCGGTCCGGGTCCGGCAAGCGCCGGTAAAAGGGCATCACGTCCACGGTGGCACCGCGCTCGCGCAGGCGCGCGGCCAGCCAGTCCCGGCCGCCGTCGCCGCGGCAAATCAGAATCCGTTTGTCGGCCACCTCGGTCAGGCAGGGCAGCGCCAGCACCGCCTCGGAATTGAATCCCCGGCTGGGGTACTCCGGAGTCAGCCCGGCGGCGCGGATCACCGCCGCCGTGGATTCCCCCACCGCCAGCCAGTGCAGCCCCACCGGCCACTGCGGCCACAGATCGGCGATCCGCTCCAGGGCCTGGTGGGCGGCGTTGGCGCTGACGAAGAACACCGCGTGATACAGGTCCAGGTCCATCAGCCGGCGGCGATCGGCGTCACCCAGGGGCAGCGGCTCGATGCGCAGGGCCGGCACGCACAGCGCCTCATGGCCGGCCTGGCGCAGACTCGCCGCCAGGGCGTCGCCCTGGCCCGCCGGCCGGGTGATCACCACGCGGCTCATTGGCGGTCGTAGAGTTCCCGGAGGATGCGGTCGGCGCCCTGGGCCAGCAATGACTCGGCGATGCCCACGCCCAGCTCGTGGGCCTGGTCCCGGGGGGCCCGGTCCTCGGCGGTGAGCACGGTGCGGCCGTCCTCGCTGGCCACCAGGCCGCGCAGCCACAGTCGACCGTCGTCCTCGAGCAGGGCGAAACCGGCGATGGGCACCTGGCAGCCGCCTTCGAGACGCCGGTTCATGGCGCGCTCGGCGGTGACCCGGTCCCAGGTCAGCGGGTCGTTGAGCGGCGCCAGCAGTTCCCGGGTGCGGTCGGCGTCGGCGCGGCACTCGATGCCCACCGCGCCCTGGCCCACGGCGGGCAGGGACTCTTCCGGCGGCATCTCGTAGCGGATGCGGTCGTGCATCTCCAAGCGCTTGAGGCCGGCGGCGGCCAGAATGATGGCGTCGAACTCGCCGGCGTCCAGCTTGCCCAGCCGGGTCTGCACATTGCCGCGCAGGCTGGCCACTTTCAGGTCCGGCCGGTTGGCCAGCACCTGGGCCTGGCGGCGCAGACTGGAGGTACCCAGGCGGGCGCCTTCCGGCAGGCTCATCAGGGCGTCGTGGTGGTTGGAGACGAAGGCGTCGCGGGGGTCCTCGCGCTCACAGATCACCGGCAGGGCCATGCCCTCGGGCAGTTCCATGGGCACGTCCTTCATGGAGTGCACGGCGATGTCGGCGCGGCCGTCCATCATCGCTTCTTCCAGCTCCTTCACGAACAGGCCCTTGCCGCCGATCTTGGCCAGCGGCGTGTCGAGGATCTTGTCGCCCTGGGTCTTGATCCGCACCAGTTCCACCCGCAGCCCCGGGTGCAGCGCCTCCAGGCGCGTCTGGACGTACTCCGCCTGCCACACGGCAAGCGGGCTGGAACGGGTGGCGATGCGCAGAATCTCGGCGGACATGAAAACTCCCGGAGGAAAATGGAGACCCGGGATTGTACCCGTTACACGGGTGGCCGTTTACCCTTTTCCGGTGAGGGCGCGGCGCAGGCCGGCCATGTGC
This sequence comes from Alcanivorax sp., assembly GCA_022449455.1. Taxonomy (GTDB): domain Bacteria; phylum Pseudomonadota; class Gammaproteobacteria; order Pseudomonadales; family Alcanivoracaceae; genus Alloalcanivorax. Next base: position 54,776 of record JAKUPL010000027.1, read on the forward strand.
CGGCGGCTCACCGGCAGCGCCCGGCGCACCCCGCGCAGGTGCACCTCGAAATGCCCCTGGGCGCTGTTTTCCATGCTCTCGATAAAATGCAGCGACACCAGGGTGCTGCGGTGAATGCGCACGAACAGATCGCCGAACTCCTGCTCCAGGCTCTTCAGCGGCTCGTCGATCAGCACATAGCCGCCGTCAAAATGCACCGCCACGTATTTCTGATCCGCCTGGAAGTAGCGCACCTCCTCCACCGGCACCAGTTCCAGGCCGCGATGGGTGCGGGCGCTGAGATGGCGGCGGCGGCCGTTGCGATTGACCGCCAGCTTGTGGCTCATCTCGGCGATCTGCACCCGATTGAGCGAACGGGTGCGATTGAGGGCCCGGCGCAGGTCGTCGCCGTTGACCGGCTTGAGCAGGTAATCCACCGCGTGCACGCGGAACGCCTGCAAGGCGTGCTCCTCGTAGGCGGTGCAGAAGATCACCGCCGGCGGGTGATCCATCTTCTGCAAATGCGCGGCGGCTTCCAGGCCGTCCATGTCCGGCATGCGGATGTCCATCAGCACCACGTCCGGTCGCGTGCGCCCGGCGAACTCCACCGCCTCGCGGCCGCTGGCGGCCTCCGCGGTGACCTCCATATGGGCGCTTTCCACCAGACGCCGCAGCCGCAGACGCGCCAGAGCTTCGTCATCGCACACCAGCACCTTGGTCTTGGCCACGTCGTTCATCGTCGTTCCCCCTCAAGCCCGCTAACCCTCCACCGGATAGCTGATGCGGACCTCGTAATGTTGTTCTGATTCCCGGGCTTCCACCTGCACCGCCGGGCCGTGCAGCACCTCCAGGCGATGGCGGATATTGTCCAGCGCCATGCGGTTGCCCTGATGGTCGCCGGCACGCTGGGGCTTGGGGTTGTGCACGCGCAGCACCACCCGCCCCTGTTCCACGGACGCCCCCAGGGTCACCACGCCGCCCTCCGCCCGCGGCTGGATGCCGTGATAGATGGCATTCTCCACCAGCGGCTGCAAGGTCAAAAGAGGCAAGCGTACCGTTTCGGGATCCAGTTCCACCCGCCAGTCCACCCGCAGCCGCTCGCCCAGACGCAGCCGTTCGATGCGCACATAGCGCTCGCACAGGGCCAGTTCCTCGGCCAGGGACACGCGCTCGCCGGATTCCTTGAGGCTGGCGCGGAACAACCGCGACAGATCCTCCACCGCCTGCTCGGCGGCGTCCGCGTCGACCCGCACCAGGGTGGCGATGATGTTCATGGAGTTGAACAGAAAATGGGGACGGATACGCGACTGCAGCGCCTGGATGCGGGCGCGCAGCTCGGCCCGGTCCTTCTGGTGCAACTGCTCCTGCACGTAGAAGTAGCGCATCATCAGGCCGCTGATAATGGCCGCGATCAGCACGTTGGCGAGAATGTCCCAGTGCCACAGGGGCTCGGCGACGGCGCCGGCGGCCCAGGCCAGCAGCCCACGGGCCGCCAGGCTGAACAGCAGCGTGTCCAGCACCACCAGGCCCACCACCGCCAGCGCCGCGCGGGCCGCCGGCAACCCGTTGAGGCGGTCGCGCAACCGGCACACCAGCGCCGCCGACGTCAGCCCCACCCACTGCACGAACAGCGACGTCAGCCCCAGCCGCTCCAGACTGAACGGCTCGAAATACCCCGCCACCAGAGTGATGACGATGGCCATCAGTTCGATCACCACCACCACCACCAGCACCGCGCGGGTGGTGCAGAGGTCGGGGAGGAAGACGTTGGATTGAGGTTCGGTCATGGGTTCTTCTTGTGTTTAGGAGCCAGGTCTCGGCCTTGATGGCAGTTGAAAGTTAAAAGTTAAAAGTTAAAAGTTGAAACGCTGGACTGGCCCCAAAAAAGTAGACACCTTCATTGACGAGGAAGGTGTATGCAATATCGGAGCAAGCGTCGTTTCAGTAACGCGTTCAAACGCGAGGCCGTCGAGGCCTCGCTCTCCAGCCCGCAGACACAGGCACAGATCGCTGCCAAACTAGGGGTTCATCCTACCTTACTGAGCCGCTGGCGGCAGGAGTGGATTGTGGGTAAGTCATCCGCCAAGAAGCCGGTCCGAAATGCCGGCCCGACCAAGAG
>JAKUPL010000028.1 GCA_022449455.1 Alcanivorax sp.
AACCGCATCAAGGTCATCAAACGCATGGCCTATGGCTACCGGGACAGCGATTACTTCTTCCTCAAGATCAAAGCCGCTTTTCCCGGGAATCCGCGATGAACCTAAAAAAAGGCCACCCCAAAAGGAGCGGCCATCACCAAGGAAGCCTGGATTTAAAGAGTAAGGACTCACTCACCACATGAGTTATGCGTCCCCTTTCTTCTTCGCCACCAGCGTGAGGATGTCGTAGCTGGCGACGAGTTCGTCGTCCTGGTTTTTTACCTGCACATCCCAGACCACCACGCCTTGGGGGGTGCCGTCGGGGGCGGCTTTGCCTTGGTCGATTTTGCGCTTGCAGGTGAGGCGGGCCTGGATGGTGTCGCCGGCGCCGACGGGGGTGATAAAGCGGAGTGTGTCGAGGCCGTAGTTGGCGAGGACGGGGCCGGGGGCCGGGGAGACGAAGAGGCCGGCGGCGGCGGAGAGGAGGAAGTAGCCGTGGGCGATGCGTTTGCCGAATTGGGAGTCCTTCGCCGCGATTTCGTCGAAGTGCATGTAGAAGTGGTCGCCGGAGAGGCAGCCGAAGTTGACGATGTCGGCTTCGGTGACGGTGCGGCGGTGGGTGAGCAGGGATTCGCCGATGGCGAGGTCGTCGAAGTGGCGGCGGAAGGGGTGCACTTCGGTTTCCAGTACCTCGGCGCCGCGCACGTATTCGCCGGTGACGGCGGCGAGCATGGTGGGGGAGCCCTGGATGGCGGTGCGTTGGAGGTAGTGGCGCACGGCGCGGATGCCGCCGAGTTCTTCACCACCGCCGGCGCGGCCGGGGCCGCCGTGTTTGAGCATGGGGAGCGGCGCGCCGTGGCCGGTGGATTCCTTGGCGGATTCGGCGTTGAGCACTTGCAGGCGGCCGTGGCGGGCGGCGAGCACGGGGATGGCGCGGGCGGCGTTTTGGGGGTCCTTGGTGGCGAAGGTGGTGACCAGGCTGCCTTTGCCTTTGTCGGCGAGGGCGATGGCTTCATCCAGGTCGCCGTAGCCCATGAGGGTGCTGACCGGGCCGAAGGCTTCGATGTCGTGGGCGCCGCCGTTGGCGTGGGGGTCTTTGCTGCGCAGCAGGCGCGGGCCGAAGAAGGCGCCTTTGTCGGTGCCTTGGCCGATGGGCTGCGGGTCGCCGTTGCCGCCGAAGATGCATTCGCTGGTGTTGAGCAGGTCGTTGACGGCGGCGGCCACGTCTTCTTTCTGGTCCAGGGAGGCGAGCGCGCCCATGCGCACGCCTTCTTCGTTCGGGTCACCGAGGGTGATTTTTTCCAGGCGTTGGATCAGGCGTTCGCCGAAGGCGTCCAGGTGCTGTTGGGGCACCAGGATGCGGCGGATGGCGGTGCATTTCTGGCCGGCTTTGACGGTCATTTCGCGGACCACTTCCTTGGCCAGCAGGTCGAACTCCTCGTCGTCGGGGGTGACGTCCGGGGCGAGGATGGCGCTGTTGAGCGAATCCGCTTCCGCGTTGAAGGGGATGGAGCGGTTAATAATATTCGGGTGCGCGCGCAGTGTGCGGGCGGTGTTGGCCGAGCCGGTGAAGGTGACCATATCCTGTTCGTCGAGCTGGTCGAGCAGGTCACCGGTGCCGCCGATGATCAGCTGCAGGGCGCCTTCCGGCAGGGCGCCGGAGTCTTGCATCAGGCGCACGCAGGCGGCGGTGAGGTAGCTGGTGGCGGTGGCTGGTTTGACGATGCACGGCATGCCGGCGAGGAAGTTGCCGGCGAATTTTTCCAGCATGCCCCAGACCGGGAAGTTGAAGGCGTTGATGTGCACGGCGACGCCGCGACGCGGTACCAGGATGTGGGTGGCGGCGAAGTGGTTCTCCTTGCCGAGGGGGACCACCGGGCCTTCGTGGAGGACGTTGCCGGAGGGCAGTTCCTTGCGGCCCATGCTGGCGTAGGCGAACAGGGTGCCGAAGCCGCCGTCGATGTCGAAGGCGTTGTCGCCTTTGGTGGCGCCGGTGTGGCGCGAGAGTTTATAGAGCTCTTTTTTGTGTTCCTGCAGGTACAGCGCCATGGCCTTGAGGCGGGCGGCCCGTTCCTGGAAGTCGAGCTTGAGCAGTTCGCGGGTGCCGGTGGTGCGGGCGTAGTCCACGGCGGCGGCGAAGTCGGGGGCGTCGTCGTGGGTGTGGGCGACGATCTCGCCATTAATGGCGCTGGCCAGGGGTTTGGCGGCCTGGCTGCCGAACCATTGGCCGGCGAGGTAGCTTTGGAGAACGGTCATGGCGTGGCTCCTTGGTCTGCGTATGGGCGCGGCTTTTTGGGGCCGCGGCCTGTGTTTTGTTTGGGCCGCCGTGGTTGGGCGGCAGCCGGGGGATCGCGGCTGAAAGCTGCGCGCGCCGGCCGCTTCTACGGCGTGTTATCTGCCGGGGTGCCTGCTTGTGGCGCCGGGTATCGCGACTGAAGTCGCTCCTACAGCGGCTTCGGATCGAGCCGTAGGAGCGGCTTCAGCCGCGATGTGTTTTTAAGCGTCCGGCGTCAGCAAATAACGTTCCGCGCCTCAATGCATTCCCTACGGCTGGTCGAAATCGAGGACCACCTTGTCGGTGACCGGGTAGCTCTGGCAGGAGAGCACGTAGCCGGCGTCGACTTCGTAGTCTTCCAGGGCGAAGTTGTTGTCCATTTCCACTTCACCTTCCACCACCTTGCAGCGGCAGGTGGAGCAGACGCCGGCTTTGCAGGAGAACGGCAGGTCGGCGCCGTGTTCGTTGGCGGCGTCGAGGATGTTCTTGCTGTCCCGGGGCAGCTCCACGAGCACTTCGCGGCCGTCGGCGATGATGGTGACCTGGGTTTTGGTTTCGTCGTCGGTCACTGCTTCCGGGGCGCGGTGCTTGCGCTGGGTTTGCCCTTCCACGCCGAACAGTTCGAAGTGCACGCGGCTTTTGTCGAGGCCGTTGGCGACGAGACGGTCGCGGACGGTTTCGGTCATGGATTGCGGGCCGCACAGGAAGGCGGCGTGCAGGTTCGGGGTGTCGAGCCAGCGGGAGAAGATGGCGTCGCATTTGTCGGCGTCGATGCGGCCGTTGTAGAGGTCCACGTCCTGCTGTTCGCGGCTGAACAGGTAGATCACGTTGAAGCGGCCGAGATAGGCGTTCTTGAGGTCGCTGAGCGCTTCGCGGAACAGGGTGGAGTTGCTGGAGCGGTTGCCGTAGAGCAGCGTGAACTGGCTGTGGGGCTCGGCTGCCAGGGTGGTTTTGATGATCGACAGGATCGGCGTGATGCCGCTGCCGGCGGCCACCGCCAGGTAGTGGGCCTGGCGCTCGGGATCCAGGTCGATAAAGAAGTGGCCGCTGGGGGGCATCACTTCCAGGGTGTCGCCTTCTTTCAGGTCACCGTTGGCGAAGCCGGAGAAGCGGCCACCGGGCACTTTCTTCACCGCCACGCGCAGGTCGCCGTCGTGGACGCCGGTGCAGATGGAGTAGGAGCGGCGCACTTCCTCGCCGTCCATGTGGGTGCGCACGATCAGGTGCTGGCCCTGGATGAAGCGGAAGGTGTCGCGGAGCTCCGGCGGTACGTCGAAGGCGATGGAGACGGCTTCGCGGGTTTCCGGGCGCACTTCACGGATGGTCAGGGAATGAAATTGGTTCATGGCGCGAACTCTTCACTTTTCGGTTTCGAGGGGCCGCGTGCTTGGCGGCGGGCGGCCCGCTCTTGATTCAGGTGGCCGATTCAGGTGACCCATTCAGAGGCACTTGAAGTAATCGAACGGCTCCAGGCAGTCGCGGCACTTGTAGAGCGCCTTGCAGGCGGTGGAGCCGAATTCACTGACCTGGACGGTGTCGGTGCTGCCGCAGTGCGGGCATTCCGCCGGGCCGGGGTCGTGCAAGGTGTCCCGGCCCTGCCCTTTGGGCGGCGGCGCGATGCCGTAGGCCTGGAGCGCGGCGCGGCCCTGGTCGGTGATCCAGTCGGTGGTCCAGGCCGGGGCCAGCACCCGTTCGATGCGCGGGTTCTTGAAGCCGGTGTCTTCCAGGGCTTCTTGCACGTCGCGCTCGATCACTTCGGTGGCCGGGCAGCCGGAGTAGGTGGGCGAGACTTTGACCTTGAGGCGGTCGCCCTCCCATTCCACCGCGCGGATCATGCCCAGATCGACGACGCTGACCACCGGCACTTCCGGGTCCATCACCTCGGTGAGGCATTCCCAGGCCCGGGGCAGGTCGTCTTCGCCGAGCGGTACTCCTTGGTAGGCGCGCCGCTCGCGGTAGATCAGATCACCAGGTTGCATCGGGGTAGGCCCGCGGCAGGTACTGCATCTCGGCCAGCAAGAAGCCCAGATGCTCCGTGTGCTTGCCGTTCTTGCCGTCCATGTAGAAGTGGCGCGCCGGTTCCGGCAGCTCCAGGCCGGCCTCGGCGAACACGCGGGCCACTTCGGCGCGCCAGGCGTCGCCCACGTTGCCGGCGCCGATGCCCGCCTCGGCGAGCTGGTCCTCGATCTCGTCGGTGTCGGTGAGCTCACAGGTGAAGCGCCACAGGTTTTGCACGGCGTCGGTGAGCCGGCGGTGGCTCTCCTCGGTGCCCTGCCCCAGGCGCAACATCCATTCGGTGGAGCGGCGGCGGTGGTAGGTGGCTTCCTTGAGGCCCTTGGCGGCGATGCCGGCGATGCGTTCGTCGCTGGATTCGGTCAGGCGCGTGAGCACCAGGTGGTGCCAGACGTCGAAGAAAAACTGCTTCGCCGTGGTGACGGCGTAATCGCCGCGCGGTTGTTCGGCGATCAGCAGGTTGCGGTATTCGCGCTCGTTGCGGCGGAAGGCGAGGAAGTCGGCGTCGTGGCCGTCGTTACGCAACTCAGCGGCGTACTCATACCAGTTGCGTGCCTGGCCGAGCAGGTCCAGGCCCACGTTCATCATCGCCACTTCCTCTTCCAGCGCCGGGGCGTTGCCGCACCATTCGCAGAAGCGCTGGGCGAGCACCATGTCGGTGTCGGCCAGGCGCAGCAGGTATTCGGTGAGTGCTTGATCAGTCGTCATCGTCACGCTCCTCACATCTGGTCCACTTCCGGGGGCAGCTTGTAGAAGCTGGCGTGGCGGTAGACTTTGTCGTCGGCCGGGTCGAAGAAGGGTTCTTTCTCGTCGCCGGCGCTGGCGGTGATCTGCTCGGCGGGCACTACCCAAATGCTCACGCCTTCACTTCTACGCGTATAAAGCTCGCGGGCGTTTTCCAGGGCCATGGTGGCGTCCGCGGCGTGCACGCTGCCCACGTGTTTGTGGTTGAGGCCGTGCTTGCTGCGCACGAAGACTTCGAAGAGGGTCCAGTCTGCCATTGTCGTGTCCGGTTGATGCTGCGTCTTTTCCGATGGGTTACGCGGCCAGGGGCCGCGCCTTCATCCTGTATCCTGAATCCTGTATCGGCCGCCGCCGTCAGGCGGCGTTCGCTTTCTGCTTGTCGGCGTAGGCCACGGCGGCGTCACGCACCCACTGGCCCTCGTCGATGGCTTTCTTGCGCTGTTGGATGCGCTCGACGCCGCAGGGGCTGTGGCCCTTGAGCACGTCGAAGAACTCCTGCCATTGGATTTCGCCGAAGTCGTAGTGGCCGGTTTCCTCGTTCCATTTCAGGTCCGGGTCCGGGGCGGTGCAGCCGAGGAATTCCAGCTGCGGCACGGTCTGGTCGAGGAAGCGCTGGCGCAGTTCGTCGTTGCCGTGGCGTTTGATTTTCCAGGCCATGGATTGCGCGGAGTTGGGCGAGTTCTCGTCGGACGGGCCGAACATCATCAGCGACGGCCACCAGAAGCGGTTAATGGCGTCCTGCACCATCTCTTTCTGCTGGTCGGTGCCTTCGCGCATCATGGTCAGCAGGATTTCGTAACCCTGGCGCTGGTGGAAGCTCTCTTCCTTGCAGACGCGGATCATGGCGCGGGAGTAAGGGCCGTAGGAGCAGCGCTGCAGGGGCACCTGGTTGACGATGGCGGCGCCGTCCACCAGCCAGCCGATGGCGCCCATGTCCGCCCAAGTGAGCGTCGGATAGGTGAAGATGGAGGAGAACTTCACTTCGCCCCGATGCAGCTTTTCGATTTCCTCGTCGCGGTCCGCGCCCAGGGTTTCCATGGCGCTGTACAGGTACAGGCCGTGGCCGGCCTCGTCCTGGATTTTGGCCATCAATTGGAGTTTCCGTTTCAACGAAGGCGCCCGGGTCAGCCAGTTGCCCTCCGGCAGCATGCCGACGATTTCCGAGTGGGCGTGCTGGGAGATCTGGCGGATCAGGGTCTTGCGGTAGCCGTCGGGCATCCAGTTCTTGGGCTCGATGCGGACTTCCGCGTCCACCTTCTCCTGGAAATGGCGTTCTTCCGGGCTCATTTCGTCCAGGCTCTTCAGGCCCTTGCTGCCGGTATCCACCTGTTGTGCGTACATGGGTGCCTCCTTGATGCGTGGGCGGAACGCCGGGACCGGGGTTTCCGCCATGAATGGCTCCTTTTTATACGACACATAATTTAGTGTCAATATTCATTTTGCGTATCATTTTCTGATCAGCAGTATCAGGAGGCATCCCAAACACCCATAAGCTCCTGTTTTTCATCGCTATTAAAGGATCAATACGGCTGTCTCAATCGACGCATCGTGAGTCATAAAAGACGACAACTTCACGCAATCCGATACATGGGATCCTCCCGTTGCGGCCCTCCGTGCGGCAGGAAACAAACCGCAACGCTTTGACACCTGATGAAGCGGCGACGGCGGCGGCCTTTTGCTACTCTTTCCGCGGGGAGCGTGTTGATTGGGGCTATTGATCGGGTCCGTGGACCGGAATAGGGGCGGTATGCCGAATGAGATAGTGGTCGCCGGGCTGACCGGCACGGGCGTGGACACCTGGACGCTGTGGATCAAGATCATGGCCGTGGGCGCCACCGCCACCCTGTCCACCCTGATGCTGGTGTTCACCGTGGCCCTGTACCGCCACCGGGATGGCGAGGCGTCGGTGGCGCTGCATTTCACCGTGGCCAACCTGTGCGCCACCGCCTATGTGGCCGGCGATATCGGCGTGCGGCTGTGCCTGCTCGGCAACGACCTGCGCCACGTGATGATTCCCTACCGCCTTTCCCTGAGCGCGGTGGTGATGGCACTGGCCTCGCTGTTCGCACTGCACCGGGTGCTGGCCAGCCGGCTGGTATCGACCCGCCGGCTGGCCGCCATCTATGGAACCGGCGCCCTGATCGCCGGCCTGTTCTGGGTGGACCATCCCGCGTTGATCATCGCCTCGGAGCACTACCGGGTTACCCCGGCAGGCGTGTTCGCCGATTACGGCACCCTGGCGGCACCCTTCTACGTCGCCTGTCTGGTCGCCCTGGTGGCGGTATCCTTCGGCATGCTGCGCCAGGCGTTTCATGCGCGGGGGCGGCTGCTTTGGCGGATGACCATGTTCGGGTTCGCGGTGTTCTTCCTGGCCGGCTTGCACGACATGTTCCGCGAACTGGGCCTGGAGCTGCTGCCGTTCAGCGGCCTGACCATGGGCTGCGCGGTGTTTCAGATCGGCGCCTTCGCCACCATGGTGCTGCACTACTCCCGCACCCTGCGCGAGCGCGCCCACCACGACCATCAGTTGCGACGCCTGGAGGACCGGGTGGTCCGCGACGCCCTGTCCGGGCTGTTCAACCGCGCCTATCTGGAGCAACGGCTCGACCACCTGCCGCCGGCGGCCGGCGGCGGCCTGTTGTTTATCGATCTGGATCACTTCAAGGGCGTCAACGACCGCTTCGGCCACGACCACGGCGATCAACTGATTCGCGCCGTGGCGGATGCCATCCGGCGCACCGTGCGCGAGCAGGACATCGCCTGTCGCTGGGGTGGCGACGAGTTCGTGGTGTATCTGGCGGACGCCGACGAGGCGGCGGCGCGGGTGGTGGTGGAACGGCTGCTGCGCGCCTTCAGGCATCTGCAACTGGACGGTACGCCGAATCTGGATGTGGGCGCCAGCGTGGGCTTCGCGGCGTTGCGCGATGAGGACTGGCGCGCCACCCTGCAGCGCGCCGACCAGGCGCTGTATCAGGCCAAGGCGGAGGGCCGCAACCGGCTGACGGTGGGCTGAAGCGTCAGCCGCAGATCATCACCCACCCGGCGTACGTCGCCCCAGCGCAGCGGAATTTTCTCCGCCATGCGCGCGAACGGCAGAGTCAGCAGGCCCCGGGCGTCGGTGCCCAGCAGCGCCGGCGCCAGGTAGACGATCAGTTCGTCGAACAGCCCCTCCTGCACGAAGGCGCCGGCCAGGGTGGCGCCGCATTCCACCAGCACCTCATTGCATTCCCGGCGGGCCAGCTCGTCGAGCAGCGCGCCCAGATCCAGTCCGCGACGCTCCACGCCCAGCGGCGCCTCCCGGTCGCCCTCCGGTCGGGCGGCCCGGGGCAGCACCATCAATTCCGCGCCGGCGGCCCGCAGCGCCTGGCGGCGCGCTTCGCTGGCGGTAGGGTCGTCCGCGTGGGCGATCAGGCAGAGGCCGTCGGCGGTGACCACCGGGCTGTCCGGCGGCGTGCGCAGGGCCGGGTCCAGAATCACCCGCAGCGGCGCGCGCAGCGGCAGCACGCCCTGTTCCCGATAATCCGCCAGGGCCCACTGCTCCGGGCGCACCGTATAGGAAGGCCGGTCCGCCAGCACCGTGCCGATGCCCGTGACGATGGCGCTGCTGCGCGCGCGCAGGCGCTGCACATCTTCCCGGGCGGCGGCGCCGGTGATCCACTGGGACTCGCCACTGGCCATGGCGGTGCGGCCGTCCAGGCTGGCGGCGGCCTTGATGCGCACGTAGGGGCGCTCGCCGCGCATGCGGTGAATGAAGCCCGGGTTCAGCGCCCGCGCCTCCGCTTCCTGCAGGCCCACGTCCACCTGGATGCCGGCCTCGCGCAGTTTGGCAAAGCCGTTGCCGGCCACTTGCGGGTTGGGATCCTGCATGGCCACCACCACCCGCGCCACGCCGGCGGCGATCAGCGCATCGGCGCAGGGGCCGGTGCGACCGGTATGGGAGCAGGGTTCCAGGGTGACATAGGCGGTGGCGCCCCGGGCCCGGTCGCCGGCGGCGGCCAGGGCGTGGCGTTCCGCGTGCGGTTCACCGGCGCGGGCGTGGAAGCCCTCGGCCAGGATCTCGCCGTCCCGGGCAATCACGCAGCCCACGCGGGGATTGGGGTCGGTGGTATAGAGGCCGCGCCGGGCCAGGGCCAGCGCCCGCAGCATGCAGCGCTGGTCAAAGCCGGAGAAGGGAGGGGCGCCGCTCACGCGTCGCCTTTTTTGCCGCTTTTCTTGCCGCCCCGAAGGCGGTCCACCTCGGCGGCGAACTCGGAGATGTCCTGGAAGCTGCGGTACACGGAGGCGAACCGCACATAGGCCACGTCGTCCAGTTCCTGCAGCGCCTCCATCACGAACTCGCCCATCTCCCGGGCCGGCACTTCCCGCTCGCCGGTGGCGCGCAGGCGGTGGCAGATGCGGCTGATCGCCGCCTCCAGATCCTCCACGCTCACCGGGCGCTTCTCCAGCGCCCGCTGCATGCCGGCGCGCAGCTTGTTCTCGTCGAAGGGTTCGCGGGTACCGTCGGATTTGATCACCCGGGGCATCACCAGCTCGGCGGTCTCGAAGGTGGTGAACCGTTCCGTGCAACTCAGGCACTCACGGCGACGCCGCACCTGGCCGCCGTCGGCGACCAGCCGGGAGTCGATGACCTTGGTGTCCTGGGCGCCACAGAAGGGGCAATACATGGGGTTCTCCGAAGCGGCCTGCGGCCGCGATACAGGATGCAGGTTACAGGATACAGGGAAAATCGGCCGATCCCACGGTCGCCCTTCATCCTGAATCCTGCATCCTGTATCGGCTTTTTAGCGCTCGTACACCGGCAGGCGCTTGCAGATCTCGCTGACCTTGCCGCGCACTTCGTCGATCACGCTCTCGTCGCCCATATTGTCGAGGATGTCGCAAATCCAGCCGGCCAGCTCGGTGGCGTCCTGTTCGTTGAAGCCCCGGCGGGTGATGGACGGCGAACCGATGCGCAGGCCGGAGGTGACGAACGGGGAACGCGGGTCGTTGGGGACGGCGTTCTTGTTCACGGTGATGTGGGCGCGGCCGAGGGCGGCGTCGGCGTCCTTACCGGTGATGTCCTGCTTGATCAGGCTGAGCAGGAACAGGTGGTTTTCGGTGCCGTTGGAGACCACGTCGAAGCCCCGGTCGATGAACACCTTGGCCATCGCCTTGGCGTTCTTCACCACGTTCTGCTGGTAGGTCTTGAACGACGGGTCCATGGCTTCCTTGAAGCAGATCGCCTTGGCGGCGATGACGTGCTCCAGGGGCCCGCCCTGGCCACCGGGGAACACCGCGGAGTTGATCTTCTTCTGCAGGTCTTCGTTGGCCTTGCCCATGATCAGGCCGCCGCGCGGGCCGCCGATGGTCTTGTGGGTGGTGGTGGTGGTGATGTCGGCGATGCCCACCGGGCTCGGGTAAACGCCAGCGGCGACCAGGCCGGCCACGTGGGCCATGTCCACCAGCAGCACCGCGCCCACCTCGTCGGCGATGTCGCGGAAGCGCTGCCAGTCCACCACCTGGGAGTAGGCGGAGAAGCCGGCCACGATCATCTTCGGCTTGTGCTCACGGGCCAGCTTTTCCACCTGATCGTAGTCGATCAGGCCGGTGTCGTTGTCCAGGCCGTACTGAACGGCGTTGTACATCTTGCCGGAGAAGTTGGGCTTGGCGCCGTGGGTCAGGTGACCGCCGGCGTCCAGGCTCATGCCCAGCACCGTGTCGCCGGGCTTGAGCACCGCCATGTAGACGGCGGCGTTGGCCTGGGAACCGGAGTGCGGCTGCACGTTGGCCCAGTCGGCGCCGAACAGTTCACAGGCCCGGTCGATGGCCAGTTGCTCGACCACGTCCACGTGCTCGCAACCGCCGTAGTAGCGCTTGCCCGGGTAGCCCTCGGCGTATTTGTTGGTGAGCACGGAGCCCTGGGCTTCCATCACCCGGGGCGAGGCGTAGTTCTCGGAGGCGATCAGCTCGATGTGCTGCTCCTGGCGCTCGCGCTCGGCGTCGATGGCGGCCTGGATTTCCGGGTCGAACTCGGCGATGGACATGGATTTCGGGAACATGCGCTACCTGTACCTGGGTGGTGGGTTTCGGGGTCCGCATTCTACCCAAAAGCCGGGCTTTTGACACATGAAAGCCCCTCATGCCGACCTTGAGCGGGCTTCACGGGGGCCACGGGATCAAGCCGCCACGTCCGGACGAAAGGCCTCCTCGGGCTCCGGCGGCGCCAGAAGCGGCGGTGCGTCCTCGGCGTCCCGGTCGTCGCTGAGCCGGAAGCCGGCGATCAGGGCGGCCAGCGCTTGCGCCTGCAGGCGCATGGCTTCCGCGGCGGCGCTGCTTTCTTCCACCAGGGCGGCGTTGTGCTGGGTCATGGCGTCCAGCTCGCTCACCGCGGTGTTCACCTGGCCGATGCCCTGGCTCTGCTCGCGGGCTCCGGTGCTGATATCGCCGATTACCCGGGTGACCTGTTCGATGCCGGCGACGATCTCGTCCATGGTGCGGCCGGCGTCACGCACCAGATCCACGCCGCCCCGGGCGCTGCTCACCGAGCGTTCCACCAGATCGCGGATGTCCCGGGAGGCGTCCCCGGAGCGGGCGGCCAGGGTGCGTACTTCCTGGGCCACCACCGCGAAGCCGCGACCGTGCTCGCCGGCCCGGGCCGCCTCCACGGAGGCGTTCAGCGCCAGAATATTGGTTTGGAAGGCGATGCCGTCGATCAGCGCGACAATCTCGTTGATGCGCGAGGACGCCGCGTTGATCTCGTCCATGGTCGCTTCCACCTTGTGCATGGCGGTGCGCCCACGGCGCGCCACCGCCACCGTGTCCTGGGCCAGCCCGTCGGCCTCGCCGGCGGCATCGGCGGTGTGGCGTACCGTGGTGGTGATCTGCTCCATGGAGGCGGAGGTCTGCTGCAGGTTGGCGGCGGACTGCTCGGTGCGGCCGGCCAGTTGCTGGCTGCCCCGGGCGATGTCATCGGCGGCCCCGTGCACGCCGTGGGCGTTGTCGCGGACCCCCTGCAGGGTGCCGTCGATGCGCTCGATAAAGCCGTCGAACGCCCGCGCCAGGTCGCCGATCTCGTCGCGGCGCGGGCTGCCGATGCGGGCGGTCAGGTCGCCGTCCCCGTCGGTGATCGCCCGAATCCGTCCGGTGATGCCCCGGATCGCCCGGGACATCAGGTGCGGCCCCACCAACGCCACCGCCAGGGCGAGCAGCCCCACCAGCACGGCGAACACGCCCACCGCCGCGCGCTGGCGGGCGATCCGGTCCGCCGCTTGCGCCGCCAGCTGAGTGGTTGTGGCGTCCACCGCCTGACTGATCCCCTTCAGCCGCTCACCCAGGGCCTCGAAGGAGTCCAGAGATTCCCGGTCGATCTGCTGGGTGGCGCGCACCACGTTCTGGTCGTCATAGAAGTCGAAGGTGGCCTGGGAGGCCTTTCGCCAGGCGGCCAGGTCGGCCGCCACGCCCTCGGCGCTCGCCAATACCCGTGGATAGTCGGCCATGGCCGCCCGGAAAAGGGTCAGTTCCTGCTCCGCCCGGGCCGCCATGGCCTGGTAGCTGGCCTTGGCGGCTTTGGATTCCGGCATGCCCGGGATATAGCGCAGGTATTCGTTTTCCGCCGAGCGGGCCTGGTAGAGGTCACGCTGGGCCCCCATCACCGCCACCGTGGCGTCATGGAACGGGCCACTGAACGCGTCCAGCCGGTCGCGCAGCGTGTTTACCAGCAGCGCGTCCGCCAGCACCACCAGCCACAGCGATAGCGCCACGCCGATAAAGGCCAGCGCGTATTTGACGTTGATCCGATTGAGGGAGCGAAGCATGGGGCCTCCTGAGCGAGCCTGATAAACCGCGACCCGGAAAGGATGGGCACCCCCTGTTGCAAATTAGTGAATCGTGTCACGAAAAGTCGCCATAAATCGCTCATTTCCGCGAAAAATGATTCGAAAATGCTTTTTCTCGGACACACGAAAGCACGGGCCGGCGACGCCGGTCCGTGCGGGTGTCGGGCAGCGCCCCGGTCAGGCGGCGCGCTCTTCCTCGCGGTCGTCGCGCACCGCGCGCAACGCCGGCACCGGGGCGTTTTCCGGCGCCACCCCGACGGTCTCGTCGCCGTCGCTGAGGCGGAAGCCGGCGATCAGCCGGGCCAGGGCTTCGGCCTGATGACGCATGGACTCGGCGGCGGCGCTGCTCTCTTCCACCAGGGCCGCGTTGTGCTGGGTCATGGCGTCCAGTTCGCTCACCGCCGTGTTGACCTGGCCGATGCCCTGGCTTTGCTCGCTGGCGCCGGCGCTGATCTCACCGATCACCCGGGTCACCTGCTCGATGCTGTCGACGATTTCCTCCATGGTGCGGCCGGCGTTCTTGACCATGTCCGCGCCACTGCGGGTGCTGCTCACCGAGCGGTCCACCAGCGCGCGGATGTCCCGGGAGGCATCGCCGGAGCGGCCGGCCAGGGTGCGCACTTCCTGGGCCACCACCGCGAACCCCTTGCCGTGCTCGCCGGCCCGGGCCGCTTCCACCGAGGCGTTCAGCGCCAGGATGTTGGTCTGGAAGGCGATACCGTCGATCAGCGCGATGATCTCGTTGATCTTCGCCGAGGAGGCGCTGATTTCTTCCATGGTGCTTTCCACGTCGCGCATCGCCTGCTGGCCGCGCCGCGCCACGTCCACCGTGGTGTGCGCCAGCCGGTCCGCCTGGCCGGCGGAGTCGGAGGTGTTGCGCACCGTGGTGGTGATCTGCTCCATGGAGGCGGAGGTCTGCTGCAGATTGGCGGCGGACTGCTCGGTGCGCGAGGCCAGCTCCTGGCTGCCCTGGGCGATCTCGTCGGACGCCCGGTGCACGCCCAGGGCGTTGCGGCGTACCGACTGCAGGGTGGTGTCGATGCGCTCGATAAAGGCGTTGAACTGGTCCGCCAGCTCGCCGATCTCATCGCGCCGGGTGCTGTCGATGCGGGCGGTCAGATCACCGTCCCCATCGGTGATCTCCTGAATACGGGCGGACACCTGACGGATCGCCTTGGACATCAGATGCGGGCCGATCAGCGCGATGGCGATGGCGGCCAGACCGACCACCGCCGCGAAGCCGATCACCAGCGCCTGCTGGCGGTTCACCTGGGCCAGGGTGTCCGCTTCCAGCGCCTGCACGCGCTGCTCCACGGCGGTGCCGGTTTCGTCGTAAAAACCACGCAGGGCCTGGAAGGCATCCATGGAACCGCCGTCGATCATTTCCATGGCGCCACCGATATCCTGGTCGTCGTACAGCGCGAACACCTGGCCGGAGTTTTCCCGCCATGCCGCGTACAGGTCCTGGAAACGCGCCAACTGTTCATTGGTGTCGGTGTAGGGGGCCAGCAGCTCCGCCACCCGCTTGAGCCGGTCGCGAGCCTGGTCGGCGTTTTCCTGCCAGGCCTGCCGCTGGGCCTCGGCCTCGGGGGTATCCGGCACCGTGGCCAGGTAGGACATTTCGGCGATGCGCGCCTGGTACAGGTCGCGGTCCGCGTTGACGGTCAGCGCCAACGCCTGATTGAACACCTCCGCCACCTCCACCATGCGGTTTTTCACGGTATTGACCAGCATCGCGTTGGCGGTGACCACCACCAGCAGGGCCAGCGCCACACCGATAAAGGCGGCGCCGTACTTCACATTGATCCGATTGAATTTGGCGAACACGGCTCGACTCCCGTTTGAGAACGGGCTGCACGCCCGCTTTTGTTATTCCCCTCGGGTATCGGCACCGGCGCGCCGAACTTTAGCCCCGCCCGGGCGCGGGCTTTCATCCCGGGCCCGCTTCGGTTAGTTTAGGCGCCATTCCGCCCGCGCCCCGTACGGCGGGCCTTCCACAGTGATTTCAGGCAGTTCCTTACTATGTCCCAGTACATTTTCACCATGGACAAGGTGGGCAAGGTCGTCCCGCCCAAAAAGCAGATTCTCAAGGACATCTCCCTGTCCTTTTTCCCGGGCGCCAAGATCGGCGTGCTGGGCCTCAACGGCGCCGGGAAATCCACTCTGTTACGGATCATGGCCGGCGTCGACAAGGACTATCTGGGCGAGGCGCGGCCGCAACCGGGCATCAATATCGGCTACCTGCCCCAGGAGCCGGAGCTGGACCCGGACAAGAACGTGCGCGAGATCGTCGAGGAATCGCTCTCCGAGATCCGTAACGCCCAGACCCGTCTGGAAGAGGTGTACGCCGCCTACGCGGAAGAAGACGCGGACTTCGAGAAGCTGGCCGAGGAACAGGCCAGGCTGGAAAACATCATCGAGGCCACCGACGCCCACAATATCGAGCGCCGTCTCGATATCGCCGCCGACGCCCTGCGTCTGCCGCCCTGGGACGCCAACGTGGCCAATCTGTCCGGCGGTGAGCGGCGGCGAGTGGCGCTGTGCCGGCTGCTGATGAGCGCCCCGGACATGCTGCTGCTGGACGAGCCCACCAACCACCTGGATGCGGAGTCGGTGGCCTGGCTGGAGCGCTTCCTGCACGAATTCCCCGGCACCGTGGTGGCGGTGACCCACGACCGCTACTTCCTGGACAACTCCTGCGAGTGGATTCTGGAACTGGACCGCGGCGAGGGCATTCCCTGGAAAGGCAACTACTCCTCCTGGCTGGAGCAGAAGGAGCAGCGCCTGGAGCAGGAAGCGAAAAGCGAAAGCGCCCACCGCAAGACCGTGGAGAAAGAGCTGGAGTGGGTGCGCCAGAACCCGAAAGGCCGGCGCGCCAAGAACAAAGCCCGGGTCAACGCCTTCGAGGAACTGGCCAGCCAGGACTTCCAGAAGCGCAATGAAACCCAGGAACTGTACATTCCGCCCGGCGACCGGCTGGGCGAGAAGGTGTTCGAGATCAAGGACGTCAGCAAGCAGTTCGACGGCAAGCTGCTGTACGAGCACCTGGACTTCTCGATCCCGCGCGGCGCCATCGTCGGCATCATCGGCCCCAACGGCGCCGGTAAAACCACCCTGTTCCGCATGCTCACCGGCGAGGAAACCCCGGATTCCGGCGAGATCGAAAAGGGCGAGACCGTGGACCTGGCCTATGTGGATCAAAGCCGCGAGGACCTGGACCCCAAGAAGTCGGTCTGGGAAGAGGTCTCCGGCGGCAACGACATCCTGAAAATCGGTAACTACGAAGTGCCCAGTCGCGCCTACCTGGGCCGCTTCAACTTCAAGGGCGGCGACCAGCAGAAACGCGTCGGCGACCTGTCCGGCGGCGAGCGCAACCGCCTGCATCTGGCCAAGCTGCTCAAGCAGGGCGCCAACGTGCTGCTGCTCGACGAACCCACCAACGACCTGGACGTGGAGACCCTGCGGGCCTTGGAAGAAGCGCTGCTGGCCTTCCCCGGCTGCGCGGTGGTGATTTCGCACGACCGCTGGTTCCTGGACCGGGTGGCCACCCACATCCTGGCCTTCGAGGGCGATGCGCAGGTGGAATGGTTCGAGGGCTCCTACACCGAGTTCGAGGAATACCGCCGCAAGCAGCTCGGCGACGAGGCGCTTCAGCCCAAGCGCATGAAGTACAAGCGCATCGAAGTATGAGCAAGCGGCCGACCTCAAGCCTCAAGCTGCGAGCCGATCCGGCGCGAGCTTGCGGCTTGTGGTTTGCCGCCTGAGGCCGCGCGGGCCGTGGCGGACCCGACCCCCGACCTGGAAAGCCCGCAGTTCGTCGCCCGTCTGCGTGGGGGAGACCGGGACGCCCTGGCGGCGTTGGTGCGCGGCTATCACACCCGCCTGCTGGGCACCGCCCGCACCCTGGTGAACCCGGCGGACGCCGAGGAAGCGGTCCAGGATACCTGGATCGCCGCCCACCGGGCCCTGCCCCGCTTCGAGGGCCGCAGCACCCTGCTCACCTGGCTCACCCGCATCGTCATCAACCAGGCGCGCATGCAGCTGCGGCGCGGCGGCCGGGAAGTGTCGTTCGACCCCACCGATGAGGGCGGCGATGCCCTGAGCCATCGCTTCAGGCCCGGCGGCCACTGGAACGACCCGCCACGCCACTGGGACCTGACCGGCCCGGACGCCCTGCTGACCCGGGATGAGCTGCGCCATTGCCTGGAAAAGAACCTGGCGGCCCTGCCCGACAACCAGCGTCTGCTGCTGCAGTTGCGCGATGTGCAGGGACTGGATTTCGACGCCATCTGTCACATTCTCGACGTCAGCGCATCCAATGCCCGGGTATTGTTGCGCACGCATTTGCTGATCTGCCGCCACTGCCGCCGCTACCTGCGCCAGCTCGACGCCCTCACCGACCACCTTCACCAACCGCCGCCGCCCCTGAACGAACGCGACACCCGGGCGGTGCTGGACCGGCTGGAACCACGTGGCCGATAGGCATTCGTTATTTGGCCAGCGCCCGCGAAGCGCCTATCCTTTCCGTCAGGATGCTTCCCAAATGCATACGTCCACCGCAATGCGCCAACCGCAAGAGGCACCGGCATGACCTCCCCGCCCCGGCACGATGCCGGGCATGATCCCGTCGAGGAACCGTTCCACGACCCCTCTCCCCGTTTCGCCTACCGGGAATACGGTGCCGGCGGCGCCGGCGGCGAGCAGGCCCTGGCCGCGGAAGTGGCGGTGGCGATCAGCTACAACGGCATCAATCACGCGGTGATGATGGCCACCCCGGAACACTTGGAAGACTTCGTCACCGGTTTCACGCTGACCGCCGGCCTGGTGGATGACGCCCGTGCCCTTTACGACATCGAGCTGACGCCCCTGGACGACGCGGTGGAAGTGGCGGTGACGCTGAGCAGCCGCGCCTTCGCCGGTTTCAAGCAACAGCGGCGTGGCCAGGCCGGCACCGGCGGCTGCGGCCTGTGCGGGGTGGAAGCCCTGGACCAGGCGCTGCCGCCGCTGCCGGTGCGCGAGTGGGCAACGCCGCCGCCGCGCGCGCACCTGGAAGGACTGCGCGAGCGCTTCGACGCCACCCAGCGGCTGGCGCGGCACAGCGGCGCCATGCACGCGGCGATCTACGTGGACGGTAGCGGCGAGACGCGCCTCTGCCGGGAGGACATTGGCCGCCATAACGCGCTCGACAAGCTGATCGGTGCCTGCGTGCGCCAGGGCCTGAACCCGGCGGACGGCTTTCTGGCGATCACCAGCCGCTGCGGCCTGGAGCTGATCCACAAGGCGGTGCGCGCCGGCGCCGGCACCCTGGTGAGCCTGTCCGCGCCGTCCTCGTTGAGCGTGCGCCAGGCACGCCGCAGCGCATTGAATCTGATCCACCAGCCACGGCAGGGCGCGCCGCGGCTGTACAGCCCGATACCCTGACCCCCGGACCACGGGCCCCGGGAACATGGAGACCCCCAATGAGTGATCCTCATACCCCCGCCGATCGGCTGCGCTTCAAGCCCTACCCGGGCCCCGCCGCCGGTTGGGGCGCCTTGCGCGCCGTTACCGACCACTGGTTCGAGAGCAAACAGCCGTTCAAGAACCTGTTCGCCATGGTGAAAACCAACAAGAGCAACGGCTTCGATTGTCCCGGCTGCGCCTGGGGCGAGGCGCCCCAGGGCGGCATGATCAAATTCTGCGAGAACGGCGCCAAGGCGGTGAACTGGGAAGCCACCAGTCGCCGGGTGGACGCCGCCTTCTTCGAGAAACACAGCGTCTCCGATCTGCTCAAGCAGGACGACTACTGGCTGGAATTCCAGGGCCGCCTCACCGAACCGATGGTCTACAACCGGGCCACCGACCACTATGAACCGATCCGTTGGGACGACGCCTTCGCGCTGATCGCCCGCCATCTGAACGGCCTGGACAGCCCTCATCAGGCCGCCTTCTATACGTCCGGGCGGGCCAGTAACGAGGCCGCCTTTCTGTATCAGCTGTTCGTGCGCGCCTTTGGCACCAACAACTTTCCGGACTGCTCCAACATGTGCCACGAGGCCAGCGGCGTGGCCCTGTCCGAAAGCATCGGCACCGGCAAGGGCACGGTGACCTTCGAGGATTTCGAGAAGGCGGATGCCCTGTTCCTGTTCGGCCAGAACCCGGGCACCAACCACCCGCGCATGCTGGAGCCGATCCGCGACGCGGTGAAACGCGGCGCCCAGGTAGCGGTGTTCAATCCGCTCCGCGAGCGCGGCCTGGAGCGCTTCCAGGCGCCCCAGGACCCGAAGGAAATGCTCACCGGCGGCTCCTCGCCGTTGAACACCGCTTACTTCCGTCCGGCCCTGGGTGGCGATATGGCGGCGGTGCGCGGCATGGTCAAATGGCTGCTGCAGTGGGACCGGGAGGCCACGGAGAACGGCGGCGAGCCGGTCTTCGATCACGCCTTTATCGCCGAGCACACCGACGGCATGGACGGCTATCTCGCCGAGGTGGACGCCACCTCCTGGGAACGGATCGAGGCGCAATCCGGCCTCAGCCGCGGAGTGATCGAACAGGCCGCGCGCATCCACCGCGACAGCAAGCGGGTGATCATCTGCTGGGCCATGGGCATCACCCAACACAAACATTCCGTGCCCACCATCCAGGAAATCGCCAACCTGCAGTTGCTGCGCGGCCAGTTCGGCGAAGGCGCCGGCCTGTGCCCGGTACGCGGCCACTCCAATGTGCAGGGCGACCGCACCGTGGGCATCGCCGACGAGCCGCCGGCGGCGCTGCTGGACGCGCTGGAAAAACGCTTCGGCTTCCAGCCGCCCCGGGAGCCGGGCTACAACGTGATCACCACCCTGCAGGCGATGGTGGCCCGCAAGCTCAAGGTGTTTCTGGCGCTGGGCGGCAACTTCGCCCAGGCCACCCCGGACACGCCGCGCACCCACGAAGCCCTGCGCAGTTGCGACCTGACCGTGCAGATCAGCACCAAGCTCAACCGCAGCCATTTGGTGGGCGGCACCGAGGCGCTGATCCTGCCCTGTCTGGGGCGCACCGACATCGACCGGCAGGCCGGCGGCGCGCAAGGCGTCACCGTGGAGGATTCCTTTTCCATGGTGCACATTTCCCATGGCCAACTGAAACCGCTGTCCGAACAGATGCGCTCGGAACCGGCGATCCTCGCCGGCATCGCCGAGGCTACCCTGGGCAAAACGCCGGTGGACTGGTCGGCGCTGGTGGAGGACTACGACCGCATTCGCGATCTGATCCAGGACACCATCGCCGGCTTCGAGAACTTCAACGAACGCCTTAAACACCCGGGCGGCTTTTACCTGGGCAATCCGGCCCGCGACCATCAGTGGCACACCGACAGCGGCCGCGCCTTCCTGGCCGCGAATTCATTGCCGGACACGCTGGTGGACGACGGTATCCTGGCGCGGGGCGACACACCGGATCTGGTGCTGCAGACGCTGCGCTCCCACGATCAGTACAACACCACCATCTACGGTCTGCACGACCGCTATCGGGGCGTGCACAACGGCCGTAAGGTGGTGTTCGCCAACGCCGCGGATATCCAGCGTCTGGGCTTCAAGGCCGGCGATAAAATCGATCTGGTGTCGCTGTG
Source organism: Alcanivorax sp. (assembly GCA_022449455.1). Classification (GTDB taxonomy): domain Bacteria; phylum Pseudomonadota; class Gammaproteobacteria; order Pseudomonadales; family Alcanivoracaceae; genus Alloalcanivorax. The sequence goes on from JAKUPL010000028.1 coordinate 20,414, forward strand.
GCGCGACGGCGTGGAGCGGCGGGTGAGCGATTTCACCCTGCTGGAGTACGACGTGCCCGCCGGCCAGGCCGCCGCCTATTATCCGGAAACCAACCCGCTGGTGCCCATGGACAGCTACGGCGACGGCAGCTTCACGCCCACCTCCAAGCTGATCGCCATTCGTTTGGAAGCCAGCCGGACCCCGGCGCGCATCGCCTGACCACGGCGGGCCACGCCGGTGAGCGGCTTGCTGGCACTGAGCCTGGCGGGTCTGCTGGCGGCACTGGTGACCCTGGCGGTACTGGACCTGCGCCATTGCCGCCACGGCCACGCCCATCCACAACAAGGCGCCGACGGCGACAGGGTCGTCGGCCGGTTGCGCGTGATGCTTTGCCTGGCGGTGGGCTTTCTGATCCCCACCGCGGCCATGGATATCGCCACGGTGCTGTACGCGGATAAAGGCAGGGCCCTGCGCACCGGCACGGTCTCGGCGCTGGCCAGCTGCCACCGCGACCCTTGGTTACTGTGGCTCGGTCATCGCTGTGAGGTGCGCGTCGCCTGGCCGGGTCCGGGCCCGGTGCGGCTCACCGTGCAAAGCCCGACGCCGGTGGCCTCCGGCGACCGTATTGGCGCTTATCTACAACGATTCAGCCGCCGCCCAGGCGCCGCCACACGCTATTTACCGGTGGCCAGCCGCACAGCGGGGATCGATCCCGCCGGATGGCGGCCGGCGCTTACCGCCGGCGGTCTATTGCTGGGGCTGGTCAGCGGAATCGGCTGGGAACGCCGCTGGCGCCGGCACCGATTCTCCGGTGGCGCCGGTTCCTCACCGCGCCCCCGGGGTCGGCTCTGAGCATCGGGCCCGGCGCGCATCGTCGATTATCCGGCGCTGCGCCAGGCGTTGGCGCCGTTACGGGAACAAGGGGTGGACATCGCCGTCGACGATGCCGGCGCCGGTTATGCCAGTTTCCAGCATGTGCTGGAGCTGGAGGCCGAGATCATCAAGCTCGACATCAGCCTGATCCGGGATATTCACCGCGACCGTGCCCGGCAGGCGCTGGCGGCGGCACTGATCCGTTTCGGCGAGGTGATCGGCGCGCGCGTTATCGCCGAAGGCGTGGAGAACCGGGAAGAACTGGCCACCCTGCGGCGGCTCGGCGTGGCCAAGGTACAGGGGTATTTCGTCGGCAAGCCGATGCCCATCGAGGACGCGCTCCACTTCACCCTGGTGGACGAATCCCCGCCCCGCGCTTAACGTCTTCACGGTGCATCACCCGTTCCGGTTATAGGCTGCCGGACAGCGGCCCCCTAATTCCGAACCTCGGGAGACAGCAGCGTGCGCGACGACGTTCAACGGTACTATGGCCAACATCTCACCGGCAGCCAGGATCTGCAGACCAATGCCTGCTGCGATCAGGCCCCGCCGGACCATCTGAAACCCCTGCTGGCACGCCTCCACGAAGAGGTGGTGAGCCGCTATTACGGTTGCGGTCTGGTGGCGCCGGCGGCGCTGGAAGGGCGGCGGGTTCTGGATCTGGGCTGCGGCTCCGGCCGCGACGTCTACCTGCTGTCCGCGCTGGTTCGTCGCCCGGTGCTTGTTGTTAGTGAGCGCTTGACCCTCCAGAGGGGCGCGCCGTGCCGTTTCGCCCCTTCGGGACACGCGGTGAATCCGTCCCTGGAGGCTCTTTTCAGACATCCCTGTCTTCAAAGGTCCCGAAGGGGCGAAACGGCACAGCGCTATCCGGAAACCTCAGCGCTCCGGTAATTCGGATTCAGGAGAGGTTATGAGCATTAAGAAGGTCGCGTTGCTGTTGGTGATCGTGGCGCTGGTGGCGGGCTACTTCTTTTTCGATGTGGGTCGGTTTCTGAGTCTGGATTATTTGAAGGAGCAGCGGGGGGCGTTTCAGGCGTTGGCCGGGGAGCATCCGGTGGCGGTGTTGGGCGGGTTTTTCGCGTTGTACGTGTTGGTGACGGCGTTGAGTTTGCCGGGGGCCGCGATCATGACGTTGGCGGCGGGGGCGTTGTTCGGGTTCTGGGTGGCGTTGTTTTTGGTGTCGTTCGCGTCCAGCGTGGGGGCGACGCTGGCGTTTCTGGCGGCGCGGTTTCTGTTCAAGGATGCGGTGCAGGAGCGGTTTGGCGAGCGCTTGAAGAAGATCAATGCGGGGGTGGAGAAGGACGGGGCCTTTTATCTGTTTACGTTGCGTTTGATTCCCGCCTTTCCGTTTTTCGTGATCAATCTGGTGATGGCGTTGACGCCGTTGAAGACCTGGACCTTTTATTGGGTGAGCCAGGTGGGGATGCTGGCGGGGACCGCGGTGTACGTGAACGCGGGCACGCAGTTGGGTGAGCTGGAACGGTTGTACGGACTGCTGTCGCCAACGTTGTTGGGAGCGTTTGTGTTGCTGGGCCTGTTCCCCTGGCTGGCCAAGGCGGTGCTGGCGGTGGTGCGGCGTCGCAAAGTGTATCGCGGCCATGACAAGCCCAAACACTTCGACCGCAATCTGATCGTGATCGGTGCCGGTTCCGCGGGACTGGTGAGCGCCTATATCGCCGCCACGGTGAAGGCGAAGGTGTCGCTGGTCGAGGCGGAGAAAATGGGCGGTGATTGCCTGAATACCGGTTGCGTGCCGTCCAAGGCGCTGATCAAGAGCGCGTCCCTGGCGCATCTGGAGAAAGAGCCCGACCGGTACGGCTTCAAGCGCATTACCACGGAGTTCAATTTCGCCGATATCCAGGCGCGCATTCAGCGGGTCATCGGGCGCATCGAGCCCCACGATTCCGTGGCGCGCTACCAGGCCCTGGGCGTCGATTGCATCCAGGGGCGCGCACGGCTGGTGTCGCCCTGGGAGGTGGCCATCGAAACGGCGGAGGGCGAGCGGCGGCTGACCGGTCGCGCCATCGTCCTCGCCACCGGCGCCCGCCCGCTGGTGCCACCGATTCCCGGTATCGATCAGGTACGAGTACTGACGTCGGAGAATCTTTGGCAGGTCACCGAGCTGCCAACGCGGCTGCTGGTGTTGGGCGGCGGCCCGATCGGTTGCGAGCTGGCGCAGAGCTTCGCGCGGCTGGGCAGCCAGGTGACCCAGGTGGAGCAAGGCCCCCGCCTGCTGCCCCGGGAAGACGACGACGCCGCCCGGGCGGTGGCCAAGGCGCTGGGTGAGGACGGCGTGCAAGTGCTCACCGGCCACAAGGCCATCCGCTTCAGCATCGAGGACGGCGAGCAGCGTGTTCATACGGAGAGCGAACAAGGTCAGCGCCGCTTGCCGTTCGACGCGGTGCTGGTGGCGGTGGGCCGGCGCGCCAACACCGCCGGCCTGGGGCTGGAGACACTGGACATCGCCACCCGCGACGACGGCACCCTGGATCTGGACGAACGACTGCGCACGCGCTTTCCCAATATTTACGGCTGCGGCGATGTGGCCGGCCCCTACCAGTTCACCCATGTGGCCGCCCATCAAGCCTGGTACGCCGCGGTGAACGCCTTGTTCAGCGGGCTGAAAACCTTCAAGGCCGATTACCGGGTGATCCCCTGGGCCACCTTCACCGCGCCGGAGGTGGCGCGGGTCGGCCTCAATGAACAGGAGGCCCGGGAAAAAGGCATCGCGGTGGAGGTGACCCGCTACGGCATCGACGATCTGGACCGGGCCATCGCCGACGGCAGCGACCGGGGTTTCGTCAAGGTCCTCACACCGCCGGGCAAGGATCGCATTCTCGGTGTGACCATCGTTGGTGAAGCGGCATCGGATCTGATCAGTGAATACGTGCTGGCCATGAAGCACGGTCTGGGCCTGAATAAAATTCTCGGCACCATTCACATTTATCCCACCCGCGCCGAGGCCAACAAGTTCGCCGCCGGCGAATGGAAGAAGGCGCACAAGCCGGAAAAACTGCTGCGTTGGGTGCAGCGCTTTCACGCCGCGCGAAGATAGCGTGAAGGGTCAAAGCCTTTAAAGAAAATATCTGCAAGCTGTTAAATCCCGCCACGACGTGCCGATAAGTCAGGCGACACGGACGCCCGTCATTCAAGCGGCAGATCACTCCCGCCCGGGACGCCGCCCCGCGCAGATATCTTCACACAAGGCTCCCCTTCTATGTTTCTGAACAAAAGTGTCAAACTCAGGCTCTCGCTCAGTCTGGGTCTCTGTATCGTTCTGCTGATCGCCATTGGCGTGGTCGGCATCCTCAGCACCAGCTCGGTGCGGGAGGATCTTGACCGAACCTACAACCACAATCTGATCACTCTGGTGGACCGGGCCGCCGACACGCTCGGCCATATCGCCAAGGGCGTGGACCAGGTTACGCGCCTGGTCGGCGAGATCGCCGTGGCCAGCCGCGAGCAGTCCCAGGGCATCGAGCAGGTCAACCTGGCGGTCTCGCAAATGGACGCGGCGATCCAGCAGAATGCCAGCATGGTGGAGCAATCCAGCGCCGCCAGCCGCTCGCTTCAGGACCAGGCCCGGGCCCTGCTCAAGGAAATGGGCTTTTTCCAGGCCGCCGACGCTCACTCCGCCGGCACGCCGGAGCGGCTATCCTTGCCCCGGGGCTCGAAAACCCAAGCCTGAAACGGCCCGATTGAATCGGAAGGTGCTCGCGGAGAACCGGTATGCGTTGTTTTTATCGAGGGTGGTCAGTGCTGTTGCTTCTGGTCCTGGCGGCGCCGCCGGCGTTCGCCGGCGAGGGCTTCAATCACGGCGCCTGGGACGCCCTGCTGCGGGAGCACGTTACCTGGCAACGGGACGGTGTGGCCTCCAGCGTGGACTACCACGGCTTCGCCGCCGACCGGCCGGCCCTGGATGCCTATCTGGGCCGGCTCAGCGCGGTGGACGCGGACCGCTTTCAACAGTGGCCACGCCCGGCGCGACTGGCGTTTCTGATCAACGCCTACAACGCTTTTACCGTGGAACTGATTCTGCGCCAGGATGCCAGGCCCGCCTCGATCCGCGACATCGGATCGATTTTTCGCGGGCCCTGGAGCCAGCGTTTTTTCACCCTGCTCGGTGAGCGGCGCACCCTGGATGAAGTGGAGCACGACCTGATCCGTGGCAATCCGGCATTGATGGACCCGCGCATCCACTTCGCGGTGAACTGTGCCTCGGTGGGCTGCCCGGCCCTGCGCCCGGAGGCCTACACCGGCGCCGCCCTGGACCGGCAGCTCGACGACAGCACCCGCCGCTTCCTCGCCGACCGTCAACGCAACCGCTATCAGGACGGCACCCTTTGGGTCTCGTCCATCTTCGACTGGTACCAGGAAGACTTCGTGGCTGACGCCGGCAGCCTGGGCGCCTGGCTGGCGGCCCATGCGGAAACCCTGGGCGTGCCGGCGGCGGCCCGTTCCGCCCTGCGCGACGACAAACTGGACATTGATTTCCTGAAATACGACTGGTCACTGAACGGCACGGATCGTTGAAGCCGTTTGATTGACAATAATTCTCATTCTCTATAGGTTCCTCCGGCCCTTACAAAACTGACAATATTCCGGAGGAACGTCATGTTCCGTTTCGCTTGCCGACGATTCACTCTGTTGCCTCTGACCGCCGCCCTGGCGGCACCTTTTTCCCCCGCGTTCGCGCAAACCGGCGCCAATCAGTTGGAACCGGTCACGGTGACGGCGACGCGCACCAACAGCGCGCTGGGCGAAACGCCACAGAAGATCACCGTGGTCACCCGCGAGCAGATCGAGGAACAACTGGCGATCACCGGGGATCAGGCCCAGGTGCTGAGCAACCTGCTGCCTTCCTATTCCCCCAGCCGCCAGAAGCTGACCAACGCCGGCGAAACCTTCCGTGGCCGGGACCCGCTGTTTCTGGTGGACGGCATTCCGCAATCCAACCCTCTGCGGGACGGCTCCCGGGACGGCTACACCATCGATCTGGCCATGGTGGAGCGCATTGAAATCATCCACGGGGCCAGCGCCGAACACGGCCTGGGCGCCACCGGCGGCATCATCAATTTCGTCACCCGTCGCCCTCAGGGCGGCGCGCTCAAACAGCATGTGGGGGTGGGCGTCAGCGCCCCCACCGATTATGAGTCCGACGGCCTGGGCTACCAGGCCGACTACCGCCTGGAAGGCATCCAGGGCGACTGGGATTATCTGCTCGGCGGCAGCTACCGGTCCCGTGGCCTGTTTTACGACGGCGACGGCCGCGCCATCGGCGTGGACGAGGCCCAGGGCGACATCATGGATTCCGAGAGCCACGACCTGTTCGTGAAACTCGGCTACTGGCTGGACGACAACCAGAATCTGGAACTGAGCGTCAATCGCTTCGAACTGGAAGGCAACCACGACTACGTGAACGTGCCCGGCGACCGCGCCGCCGGCGTGCCCGCCACCTCGGTGAAAGGCGATCCACGCGGCCGGCCGGTGCGCAACCAGGCGCTGACCACCAGCCTCGCCTATCGGCATCTCGATCTGGCCGGCAACGACCTCAAGGTGCAGTTCTACAACCAGCGCTTCCGCGCCCGCTACGGCGGTGGCACTTTCGGCACCTACCAGGACCCGGCCTACGGCCCCAATGTCTACGACCAGTCCCAGAACGAGTCCGAGAAGTACGGCGCCAAGTTCACCGTCAACCGGGATGGCCTGCTCGACGACCGCCTGAAGGTCACCGCCGGCCTCGACCTGCTCCAGGACGAAACCCGCCAGGTGCTGGTGCTCACCGGCCGTGAGTGGGTACCGGAAGCCCGCTTCCGCAACGCCGCGCCCTTCCTGCAACTGGAATACCGGCTCACCGACCGGCTCACCGTGCACGGCGGCGCCCGCCACGAATACGCCAAACTGAACGTGGACACCTATCAGGTGCTGGCCTCCTACGGCGGGCATACCGTCGCCGGCGGCAGCCCGAGCTTCGAGGAAACCCTGGTCAACGGCGGCCTGGTGTTCCAAGCCACCGACTGGATGCAATGGTTCGCCAACTACTCCGAGGGCTTCGGCATGCCCGACGTGGGTCGCGTGCTGCGTGGCGTCAACCAGCCCGGCCAGGACGTGGACGACTACGTGGACCTGCAACCGATCGTCACCGAAAACCAGGAAGTCGGCGTGCGCCTGAAGCGCGGCGCCGCGGATCTGGAGCTGAGTTACTACCAGTCCAACGCCGATCTGGGTTCAGTACTGGTGCTCAACAACGGCGTCTACGAGGTGGAACGCAGCGCCACCGATATCCACGGCGTGGAAGCGGACCTGGGCTGGCGGGTGCGGGAGGGCCACCGGGTCAGCGTCGGCTACGCCCACGTCAGCGGCGAAGTGGACAGCAACGGCAACGGCGTGCCGGACCAGCGCATGGACGCCCGCAACATTTCTCCGGACCGGGTGACGGTGCGCTGGCAAGCCAACTGGAACGACCGGCTCACCACCCAGCTGCAGGGCAACCACTACGTCAGCCGTCGCTATGACCCGATCAACGGCCAGAACGCGAACTTCGACAGCTATCAGTTGTTCGACCTGTTCGCCGGTTACCGGCTGGCCCGGGGGCAACTGACCCTGGGCGTGGAGAACCTGTTCAACGAGCAGTACATCACCTTCTTCTCGCAATCCGCCTCGGACCTGGACCAGCGCTATTTCGCCGGCCGTGGCCGCGTGGTCAGCCTCGGGTACAATCTCGACTTCTGAGATTTCCCGGGCGATTCATGCTGTTCACCCTGCATAAATACGCCGGCCTGATCGCCGGCGTCCTGCTCACCCTGATTGGCGTCACCGGCAGTCTGCTGGTGTTTCACGATACCCTGGACCGCTGGCTGACACCGGCGGTGCGGGTGCACGGGGGCGGCGCCCCGGCACCGCTGGCCGAGGTGGTGGAGGCCGCCCGCCGGGCGCTGCCGGACCGGCCCGCCCAACGGCTGTATCTGGCGGAACCCGGGGGCGCCCACACAGTACGCTTCGCCGGGCCCGAGGGCGCCCCCGGCCCGCTGGAAGCGAGCGTGGCACCGGACACCGCCCGGGTGGTGGCGGTGCGCCAGTGGGGCGTTTATGCCACCAGCTGGGTGTACCGTCTGCACTACACTCTGCTGGCCGGCACCCCCGGCAAGTACGTGGTGGGCGTGGCCGGTCTGTGCCTGCTGTTTTTCGGCTTCAGCGGCCTGTATCTGTGGTGGCCGCGCAAGGGGCGCTGGCGGGGGGCTGTCGCCATCCGCACCGACAAGGGCGCCTTCCGTCTTAATCACGATCTGCACAAAAGCGTCGGTGTGCTGACCCTGCCGGTGCTGATGGTGGTGGCGTTCTCCGGCGTGGCACTGGTATTCCCCGGCCCCCTGGGGGGCCTGGTGGGCGCCGTGCTGCCCCTGGAACCCCGCCCGGTACACCTGTCCGAGCCGCCGGCGCCGGACGCCCCCTCTCTGGACGTGGATCAGGCGGTGGCGGCGGGCGCCGATGTGTTCCCCGACGCCACCCTGAAACGGGTCTATCTGCCCACCGAACCCCGCTCGCCCTATATCCTCGCCTACAACCAGCCCGGCGAAGCCTGGCGCCATTATCCGGCCACCCGGGTCTGGGTGGACCGCTACAGCGGCGCCGTGCTGGATCACTGGGATCCGCTGACGGTGGCCGCCGGCAGCAAGTTCCTGGTCTGGCAGTTCCCGCTGCACAACGGTGACGCCCTGGGCCTGGTGGGCCGCTGGCTGGTGGTGGCCGGCGGCCTGCTGCCCGGGCTGCTGTTTTTCACCGGCCTGTACCTGTGGTGGAAAAAGCGCCAACTGGCCCGCAAGGCCCGGCGCCGGCGCGCCCGGCGCTCTTGAAACCGGCGCCGCCGCCACCATCTAAGCGGCGATCGTTACCGGGCGCCCGCTCACGCGGCGCGCACGCCGTTTCGTTCAAGGTAGCGACCGGAGAGCGCCACGAGGGACCGCATGAGCCACATCGAACGTCTGGACCGCATTCACGATTCCTACCGGCGCCTGCCGCTGTGGATGCGTTTGTGGATTCTGTTGGTGCTGATCCCGGTCAATGCCGCCGGGTTCTTCATGCTGCACACCGCCAGCGGTCACGCGGTGGCCTGGGCCAGCGCCTTCGTGATGGCCACCAATGGCCTCACTCTGTGGCGCTATGCCTCCCTGAACCGGGCCCTGGCGCTGCCCCACCTGCTCGCCTGGGTGCCGCTGCAGGCGGCGCTGGTGGCGCGGCTGATCGGCGGCTGGGGGCCGGACGCCCTGGAGTGGGACGAATGGTTACTGGCGGTGATGGTGGTGATGACCAATTCCGTGGCGCTGTTCTTCGACACCGTGGCGTCCTGGCGCTGGTGGCGGGACCGGCGCCTGAATCTGGCCGCCGACGGCCTGTGACCGGCCTCAACCGATCTGCACCTCGGCCTCGGTGTAGCGCACCCGGGCCGGATTGGGCCGCGCCAACGCATAGGCGAACGCCAGCGGCCCGATGCGGCCGACGAACATCAGCAGCATCAGAATGCCCTGCCCCGGCGCGCCGATCCGCGCGGTGATGCCCCGCGACAACCCCACCGTGCCGAACGCCGAAAAGCTCTCGAACAGCACATCCAGCGGCCGCATCTGCGGTTGCAGAATCACCAGTACGAAGCCCGCCAGCAGCAACAGCATGACGCTGAGCATGACCACCGCGTAGGCGCGGAACACCGCGGCCAGCGCCACCGCCCGGCGGAACAGACGCGGCTGCTGCTCGCCACGCAGAATCGCCCGGGTGGACAGCAGCACCACCATGAAGGTGGACACCTTGATGCCGGAGGCGGTGGAATTACTGCCGCCGCCGATGAACATCAGCATCATGGTCAGCAGGGTGGCGGGCATGCCCAGGGCGCCGGTGTCGACGCTGTTGAAGCCGGCGGTGCGCGGCGTCACCGCCGTGAACCAGGCGGCCCACAGCCGGTCCGCCACCGGCAGCGCGCCGAGCGTATCCGGGTTGCGCCATTCGAAGCCCAGCATCAGCAACCAGCCGCCCAGGGCCAGGATGGCGGTGCCGGTGAGGGTCAGCTTGCTGTGCAGGGTGAGACGGGCGAAGCCGCGCCGCCGCCAGAGATCCAGAATCACCGTGAAGCCCAGCCCGCCGACGATGAACAAAGCGGTGATGACGATATTGACCAGCGGTTGCCCGGCCCACGGCATCAGGCTGTCCGGGCGCAGCCCGAAGCCGGCGTTGTTGAACGCGGACACCGCGTGGAAAACGCTGAACCAGAGTCCTTCACCCCAGCCCATTTCCGGCACCCAGACCAGCGCCAGCAGCAGCGCCCCGACCAGTTCCAGGGACAGGGCCAGGATGGCGATGTGCCGCACCAGCACCAGCACGTCGCCGGGGGCGGTCTGGTCCAGCGCCTCGCGCACCACCCGCCGGCCGCCCAGGCCCAGCCGACCTCCGAGGGCGAGAATGGTAAGCCCGGCGAACGTCATCAGGCCGAGCCCGCCGAGATGAATCAGCACCAGCACCACCGCCTGGCCGAACCCGGTCAGCACGCTGCCGGTGTCCACCACCACCAGGCCGGTGACGGTCACCGCCGAGCAGGCGGTGAACAGGGCCTGGCCGAGCCCCAGCCCGCCATGGCTGGCCATGGGCAGCCACAGCAGCAACCCGCCGATCAGGATCAAAGCGAGAAAACTCAGCGCCAGCAGGGCCGGCGGGCTGAACCGCCAGGGCCGGCGCAGCTGCGCCCGCAGGCCGAGACGCCCGCTGATACGCGGTTGCCAGCTCGTCATGGCGCGCCCGTCACCCGATCTGCACCTCGTCCTCCGCGTAGCGCAGCCGCACCGGGCGCGGCCGGGCCAGGGAGAACGCCAGCGCCAGCGGGCCGATCCGGCCCACGAACATCAGCACCATCACCACGGCCTGGCTGGCCATGGACATATCGGCGGTGATGCCGCGGGTCATGCCGGCGTTGCCGAACGCGGAGAACCCTTCGAACAGCACGTCCATGGGCCGCATTTCCGGCTCCAGAATGACCAGCAGAAAGCAGCCCAGCATCACCATCAGCAGGCTCAGCACCACCACCGTGTAGGCGCGGAACACCGAGTTCAGCGACACCATTCGCTTAAAGGCGGTGGGCCGCTGGCGGCCGGTGAGGAAGGCGCGGGTGGCCATGATCACCACCATGAAGGTACTCACCTTGATGCCGGACGCGGTGGAGTTGCTGCCACCGCCGATAAAGATCAGGAACATGGTCAACAGCACCGTGGGCGCGTAGGCGACGCTGATGTCGACCACCGCGAAGCCGGCGCTGCGCGGCACCACCGCCATGAACCAGGCCAGCCAGGGCCGCTGCTCCGGCGCCAGGGCGGCCAGGGTGTTGCCGTTGCGCCACTCGAAGCCCATCACCATCAGCCAGGCGGACACCGCCAGCACCAGGGTACCGCTGAGGGTCAGCTTGCTGTGCAGGCTGAGGCGACCGAAGCGGCGCTCGCGCCACAGATCGTTGATCACCGTGAAGCCCAGCCCGCCGATCATGAACAGCCCGGTGATCACCACCGTGACCAGAGGCGTGGCCGCCCAGGGCGCCAGGCCGTCGGGCAGGATCGAGACACCGGCGTTGTTGAACGCCGAGGCGGCGTGGAAAAAGCTCATCCACAGCCCCCGCGCCCAGCCCATCTCCGGCACCCAGGCGGTGGCCAGCACCGCCGCGCCGATCAGTTCCAGGGTCAGCGCCAGCAACGCCACCTGGCGCACCAGCAGGATCACGTCCCCCGGGGAGGTCTGGTTCATGGCCTCGCGCACCACCCGCTGGCCGCCCAGCCCCAGGCGCCCGCCCAGGGCCAGCACGGTGAGCACGGCGAAGGTCATCAGGCCCAGCCCGCCGACATGGAACAGCACCATCACCACGATCTGCCCGAACAGGGTCAGGTCCCGGGCCGGGTCCGCCAGCGACAGGCCGGTCACGGTAATCGAGGCGGTGGCGGTAAACAGCGCCTGCCAGAGTGACAGGCCCTCATGGCTGGAAAACGGCAGCCAGAACAGCAGCGTGCCGATCAGGATAAAGACCGCGAAGCCGCCGGCCAGCAAGGCCGGCGGGCTGAGCCGCCAGGCCCGGCGCATGCGTGCCTTGAGGGTGACGCGGCCGCGCAGCCGGGGCAGCCAGCTTCTCATAGACCGGAGGTGAACTGGCGCAGGGCTTTCTCGTCACCCAGCAGCACCAGGTGATCGTTGCGCCGCAGCCGATAGTCCGGCGCCGGCTCGAAGGTGACGCTGTTGCCGTGCTTGATCGCCAGCAGACGGATCTTGTCCGGATCGATCTTTAGTTCCGAGAACGGCTTATCGTCCAGCACCTCGCCGGGGCGCACCTCGATAACGAAGTAGTTATCGCCCAGGGCCAGGTAGTCGAGCATGTTCGGGTGCGCCATGGTCTGCGCCACCCGCAGCCCCATTTCGTACTCCGGGTGAAAGATGCGTTCGGCGCCCAGCTTTTCCACGATCTTGTGGTGGGTGGGCGTGATCGCCTTGACCCACACTTCCTTGGCCTTCAGGGATTCCAGGTGCATGGTGCACAGGATGCTGGCCTCGATGTTCTCGCCGATGGCCACCAGCACCGCGTCGAAGCGCTCCAGTTTCAACTCCTTGAGCGAGGCCTCGTCGGTGGCGTCGGCGATCACCACCTGGGTGAGCTTGTCGGCCAGCTGGTTGGCTTTGGTTTCGTCGGAATCCACCCCCAGCACTTCATGACCCAGGCGCACCAGCTCCACGCCCACGGCTTCGCCGAAACCGCCCAGGCCCATGACCGCGAATTGCTTTTTCATCCGTGCTCCTTTTTCCGTTCGCCACGACGGCCGACGGCCGCCGCTACAGTTGTTCCAGGGCTTCCGCCAGGGTCGCCACCGCCACCACCTCGACACCGTCCGGCAGCTGCCGGGGCCGGTTGGCCTTGGGGATGATGGCCCGCTTAAAGCCGTGTTTGACCGCTTCGTAGAGCCGCTCCTGCCCCTGGGGCACCGGGCGAATCTCGCCGGACAGGCCGATCTCGCCGAACACCACCAGGTCGCGGCCCAGCGGCCGGTCCCGGAAACTGGACACGATCGACAGCACCAGCGCCAGGTCGGCGGCGGTCTCCGCCACCTTGACGCCGCCCACCACGTTGGCGAACACGTCCTGGTCGCCCACCTGAATGCCGCCGTGGCGGTGCAACACCGCCAGCAGCATGGCCAGGCGGTTGGCCTCCAGCCCCACGCACACCCGCCGCGGGTTGCCGAAGTGGCTGGCGTCCACCAGTGCCTGCAGCTCCACCAGCAGGGGCCGGGTGCCTTCCCAAACCACCGTGACCAGGGAACCGGCGGCGATCTCCTCGGCGCGATTGAGGAAGATGGCGGACGGGTTCTTCACTTCCTTCAGGCCCTCGCCGGTCATGGCGAACACGCCCAGCTCGTTGACCGCGCCAAAGCGGTTCTTGAGCCCGCGCAGGGTGCGGAAGCGGGAGTCCGTGGAGCCTTCCAGCATCAGCGAGCAGTCGATCATGTGTTCCAGCACCTTGGGCCCGGCCAGGGTGCCGTCCTTGGTGACGTGGCCCACCAACAGCAACACGGTACCGGTTTGCTTGGCGAAACGCGTCAAGGCGGCGGCGCACTCGCGCACCTGGGCCACCGAACCGGGCGCCGATTGCAGGCCGGCCAGATACATCACCTGGATGGAATCCACCACCAGCAGGCGGGGACGCTCCTTGCGGGCCAGGTCCAGAATCTGTTCCACGTCGGTTTCCGCCGCCAGGCGCAATTTCTCCTTGGGCAGCTTCAGGCGATCGGCGCGCATCGCCACCTGGGACAGGGATTCCTCGCCGGTCACGTACAGGCACGACTCGGTGTCCGCCAGCCGGCACATCACCTGCAGCAGCAAAGTGGATTTACCGGCCCCCGGGTGCCCGCCGATCAGGATCGCCGAGCCCGGCACCAGGCCGCCGCCCAGCACCCGGTCCAGCTCGCCCATGCCGGTGCCGATGCGCGGCGTTTCCTCCAGCACGATCTCGTCGAGGTTGCGTACTTCGGTCAGTTCACCGCTGTAACCGGTGCGCTCGGCGCCACGGCTTTTCGGCGTGGCCGGATCCACCACGAATTCCTGCAGGGTGTTCCAGGCGCCGCAGGCCGGGCACTGGCCCTGCCATTTGGGAAAATCAGCACCGCACTCGGTGCACACGAAGGCGGTTTTCTTTTTCGCCACGGGAACCTCTTTGAAAACGATACAGGATGCAGGATACAGGATTCAGGAAAAGGCACGGTGCCTGCCTCTGTATCCTTCATCCTGTATCCTGAATCGTCATCGCTATTCGGCGATGACCCGCACCGGCCGCGCGGTAACCTGACAAAACAACTCATAACTGATCGTGCCACACGCCGCCGCCACTTCATCCACCGATATCACGTCGCCCCACAGTTCCACCTCGTCGCCGACCCGGGCGTCGATGCCGTTCAGGTCCACGGTCAGCATGTCCATGGACACCCGCCCGGCCAGCCGGGTTCGGTGCCCGTTGACCGCCACCGGGGTGCCGTTGGGGGCGTGGCGCGGGTAGCCGTCGCCGTAGCCCACCGCCACCACCCCGACCCGGCCGGGGCCGTCGGCGGTCCAGGTGGCGCCGTAGCCGACGCTGTCGCCGGCCTGCACCGGATTGATGGCGATCAGCCGGGCGCTGAAGCGCTGGGTGGGGCGCAGGTCCAGATCGGTGGCGGCGCGCCAGGCGAACGGCGAGGAGCCGTACAGCATGATGCCCGGGCGCACCCGGTCGGCGCGGGCGTCGGGGTAGCGGATCAGGGCGGCGGAGTTGGCGGCGCTGAGCGGCACGCGCAGTTCCGTGGCCAGCGCCCGGGCCAGTGCCAGCTGCGCGTCGGTGCGGGTGTCGTCGGCGGCGTCGGCGCAGGCGAAATGGCTCATCACGCCGAGCAGCCGCACGCCCTTCAGGCCGCGCAGCCGGGCGGCCTGGGCGCGGGCCAGGTCCGCGGCCATGCCGAGCCGGTTCATGCCGGTGTTGACCTTGAGCCAGACGCCCACCGGGCGCGGTTGCGCCACCAGCAGATCCACCTGCCAGGGGGAATGCACCACCACCTCGGCGTGCAGTCGGGCGGCCAGGGCCAGCTCGTCGGCGTCGAAGAACCCTTCCGCCACCAGCAGTGGGTGGGCCAGCCCCAGGTGCCGCAGCGCCTGGGCCTCTTCCATCAACGCCACGCCCAGGCCGTCCACCTGGTGCGCCAGGGCACGGGCGGCCAGCCCCAGGCCGTGGCCGTAGCCGTTGGCCTTGACCATGGCGAACACCCGGGCGCCGCCGGCCAGGGCGCGGGCGCGCCGGGCGTTGTGGGCCAGGGCTCCGGGTCGCAGTTCCAGCCGGGTACCACGCATGGGCGCGCTACTCGTCGCTGCTGTATTGCTGGTAGTACTCCGGCGCCAGGTCGTCGAAGCGGGTGAACTCACCGCGGAACGCCAGGCGTGTCGTGCCGATCGGGCCGTTCCGTTGCTTGCCGATGATCACCTCGGCGATGCCTTTTTCGGTGGTTTCCTGGTTATAGACCTCGTCCCGGTACAGGAACATGATCAAGTCGGCGTCCTGCTCGATGGCCCCGGATTCCCGCAGGTCCGACATCACCGGCCGTTTGTTGGGGCGCTGCTCCAGGGAGCGGTTGAGCTGGGACAGGGCGATCAGCGGGCAGTTGAGTTCCTTGGCCAGGCCCTTCAGGGAACGGGAGATCTCGGAGATCTCGTTGACCCGGCTGTCGGCGCCGGGCACCTGCATCAGCTGCAGGTAATCGACCATGATCATGCCCAACTCGCCGCCGCATTCCCGCGCCACCCGGCGCGCCCGGGCGCGCATCTCCAGCGGGCTCAGCGCCGGGGTGTCGTCGATATAGAACTTCTGCTCGCTGAGCATCTGGATCGCCGAGGTAATGCGCGGCCAGTCGTCCTGCTCCAGGCGGCCGGAGCGGATCGCGCCCTGGTTGATGCGCCCCAGGGACGACAGCATCCGCATGACGATGGAGTCGGCGGGCATTTCCATGGAGAACACCAGCACCGGCTTGTGCGCCTTGAGCGCCACGTTCTCGCACAGGTTCATGGCGAAGGTGGTTTTCCCCATGGACGGGCGGCCGGCCACCACCACCATGTCGGCGGGTTGCAGGCCGGCGGTCATTTTGTCCAGTTCCTCGAAGCCGGTGGTCAGACCGGTGAGCGAGTTCTTGTTCTTGTACAGCTCGTCGATGCGGTCCACCGCCTTCTTGAGCACCGACTTGATGTCCTGGGGACCGGAGCCCTTCTTCTGCTGTTCGGCGATCTCGAAGATCGACGATTCCGCGTGGTCGAGAATCTCCAGGGACGGCCGCCCCTTGGGATTGAACGACTGGTCGGCGATGCTGTGCGACACCTGGATCAGCTGGCGCAGGATGCTGCGCTCACGGACGATGTCGGAATAGGCGGTGATGTTGGCGGCGCTGGGCGTGTTGCGGGCCAGCTCCGAGAGATAGCTCATGCCGCCCACGTCGTCGAGCTGCGCCAGATGGGTGAGCGCCTGGGACACGGTGACCAGATCGCTGGGTTTTTCCTCTTCCACCAGCTGGCCGATCACCTGGAAGATCAGCCGGTGTTCCTTACGGTAAAAGTCCTTGGCGCCGACCCGCTCGGCCACGTCGTCCCAGGCCTCGTTGTTGAGCAGCAGCCCGCCCAGCACCGCCTGTTCCGCCTCCAGGGAATTGGGCGGCAGGCGCAGGTTATCCGGCAGGTGGTCGTCCAGGCTTAGGGGTTCGTTCATGGCGGGTCCGGGTGGCGAAACACAAAGGGTAACAACGAAAAAGGCACCGCCCGAGACCGGACGGTGCCCTTGATTCTGTCACCGCGCCCGACCAGGGGCAAACGGCGACGACCGTGGGTGCGAGGAGCGCTTACTCCTGAGGCACCACCACCAGCTTGATGGTCACGGTCACGTCGGCGTGCAGCGCCAGGTCGATGTCGTACTCGCCGGTCTGGCGGATCGCGCCATAGGGCAGTTTG
The DNA here is from genome assembly GCA_022449455.1 of Alcanivorax sp. Lineage (GTDB taxonomy): Bacteria > Pseudomonadota > Gammaproteobacteria > Pseudomonadales > Alcanivoracaceae > Alloalcanivorax. The sequence goes on from JAKUPL010000028.1 coordinate 37,284, forward strand.
ACTTCGGCCTTGGCCACTTCCACACCGCTCTGCTCGGTGATGGCGTCGGCGATGTTGGCGGTGCCCACGGAGCCGAACAGCTTGCCTTCGTCGCCGGACTTGGCGGCCACGGTGATGCTCGCTTCGGCCAGCTTCTCGGCGCGGCCTTCGGCGGCGCTGAGTTGCTCGGCGGCTTGTTTTTCCAGTTCCGCGCGGCGGGTTTCCACCTCGGCCAGGTTGTCCTTGGTGGCGGGCAGAGCCTTGCCTTGCGGGATCAGGAAGTTACGGCCGTAACCGGGGCGAACGTCCACCACGGAACCCAGGTCACCCAGGTTCTTGATGGTTTCCAGCAGGATCACTTGCATGATGGTCCCCTCGGCTTAATTGTCGTGGCTGTCGGAGTACGGCAGCAGCGCCAGGAAGCGGGCCTGCTTGACAGCGGTGGCCAGCTGACGCTGATAGCGCGCCTTGGTGCCGGTAATGCGGCTGGGCACGATCTTGCCGGTTTCGGTGATGTAGGCTTTCAGGGTGTCGAGGTCCTTGTAGTCAATGAACTCAACACCTTCCGCGGTGAAGCGGCAGAACTTGCGACGGCGATAAAAACGGGCCATGGATAATCTCCTCTCGATTCCTTAGTCCAGGGGCACCAGTGTTTCCGCAATCAACTGCACCCGGTCGCGGGCTTCGCCCTTGTAACCGGCCCGGCTGAGAAACCCCGTCACCCGCACGTTCTGTCCTTCCTTCAGACCCTGGATCAGTTCGGCTTTGCGGCCGACCAGAACCACGGCGAGGCGTACCTGGACTTCACGGGGATGACCGTCTTCCTCCTGCCGGGAGCGGTGTTCCAGCCAGAATCGCTGGCGGGGCACACCGGCCGGGGTGATCGCCGTCTTTTCGAGACGGGCGACGACGCCGGTCAACTGGCAGTGATTGCCGTCGGAAATCAGCTGGTGGCCTCCTCCTTCTCGTTGGATTTCGCCAGCGGCGAGGGCTCGGTGATGGCCCGTTGACGGCGAACCACGAGGTGACGGATTACGGCATCGTTGAACCGGAAGGTGTTTTCCAGTTCGGCGAGGGTGTCGCCGTCACATTCGATGTTCAGCAGCACGTAGTGTGCCTTGTGGATCTTGTTGATCGGGTACGCCAGCTGACGGCGGCCCCAATCTTCCTGACGGTGGATGATCCCGTTGCCGTCGGTGATCACGGCGCTGTAGCGCTCCACCATGGCGGGAACCTGTTCACTCTGGTCCGGATGGACCAGGAACACGACTTCGTAATGACGCATTGTAGCTCCTTACGGATTGGCAGCCTCCCGCGTTGGGCGGTGAGGCAAGGAGATCCGCTCCCCGGCGGGCCGGGAAACGGAAGGGCGGGGATTCTAGCCCAGACCGGCCGCCGGCTCAAGCCGGGCGCGGATATGAAACAACACCACCCCGGTGGCCACCGACACGTTCAGGCTCTGCACATCGCCGGCCATGGGGATCGCCAGCAGGTCGTCGCAGCCCTCCAGGGTGAGGCGGCGCAGGCCCTCGCCCTCGGCGCCCATCACCACCGCCAGGCCGGCGGGGGGCGCGTAGTCGAACAGGGAGGCGCTGCGCTCGTGCAGGGCGGTGCCGGCGATGCGCACCTGGCGCTCCTTGAGCCGCTCCAGCAGGCGCGCCAGGTTGCCGACCTCGAAATAGGCCAACGACTCGGCGGCGCCGGCGGCGCTGCGGCAGGCCACCGGGGTCAGGCCGGCGGCGTGGCGGCGTGGCACGATCACCGCGTCGACGCCGGCGGCGTCGGCGCTGCGCAGGCAGGCGCCCAGGTTATGCGGGTCGGTGACGCCTTCCAGAATCAGCAGGAACGGCGGCCGGCCGAGCCGGTCCAGGTGGTTGTCCAGGGCCAGCTCGTCGCCGGGCCGGCGCGGCCGGGCGCGGGCCGCCACGCCCTGGTTCTGGGGGCCGGCCAGCTTGTCCAGGGACTCGCGGCGCGCCATCTGCACGGCGATGCCCTGGTCGCGGGCGGCGATGATCAGCGTCTCCAGGCGGGCGTCGCCGCGCTTCGCCCGGCTGTCCAGCACGAACAGCTCCAGCACCGCTTCCGGGCGGTGCCGCAGCAGCGACTCCACCGCGTGGATGCCGGAATACATCAGCGGTTTGGGCTGACCCTTGCTCATCGGCGGCGGCGTCCCTTGCGGGCACCGCTTTTCTTGGCCGCGGCTTTCTTGGGCAGTTCACCACGGGCCAGCTTCTCGCGCTCGGAACCGCCGCCCTTGGTATTGCCGCTGGAGGATCTGTTGCCGCCGGACGCCTTGCCGCCGCCCTTGCGGCCGCCGCGCGGCTTTTTCGACGGGGTGCTGCTGATCAGCTCCAGGTCGATCTTGCGCTCTTCGGTGTGCACACCGGCCACCTTCACGCGCACGCCGTCGCCAAGGCTGAAGCGGCGCCCGGAGGACTCGCCCACCAGCGCCATGTTGACGTCGTCGAAGTGGTAGTAGTCGCTGTCCAGGTTGGCCACGTGCACCAGGCCGTCGATGTTCAGGTCCTGGATCTGCACGAACAGGCCGAAGGCGGCCACGCCGCTGACCACGCCGTCGAACTCCTCGCCCAGACGATCTTCCATGAACTGGCACTTGAGCCATTGCACCACGTCGCGGGTGGCCTCGTCGGCGCGCCGCTCGGTCATCGAGCAGTGCTCACCCATGGTGATCATGTCGCTCTGGCTGTACGGCAGGATGTGATCCCGGGGGATCGCCGGCAGCTCGCCCGGGTTGTCCGCGTGGGGCGTTTCGCCGCCGCCCCGGATCAGGAAGCGGATGGCGCGGTGCACCAACAGGTCCGGGTAGCGGCGGATCGGCGAGGTGAAGTGAGTGTAGGCGTTGTAGGCCAGACCGAAATGGCCCTTCACCTCGGCCTCGTATTTCGCCTGGGACATGGTGCGCAACATCATGGTCTGGATCACCTGGCGGTCCGCGCGCTCGGCGATCACCTCGGCGAGCTGCTGGAACACCTGGGGCCCGATGGGGCCTTCCGACCAGGCCAGGGACAGGCCCAGGCCACCCAGGAACTGCTGCAGGTTGGACAGGCGCTCTTCCTTGGGCGGCTCATGGTTACGGTACAGCGCCGGCACCTCGGCCTTCTCCAGCAGCCGGGCGGCGCAGATGTTGGCCGCCAGCATGGCCTCCTCGATCATCACGTGGGCCACGTTGCGGTGCACCGGCACGATGTCGCGGATCTTCTGGTTCTCGTCGTAGAGCATGCGACTCTCGTCGCTCTCGAAGTCGATGGCGCCGCGCAACTCGCGACGCCGGCGCAGGGCGCCGTACATCTCATGGAACGCCCAGATCGAATCCAGGGACTCGTCGTCCAGGCTCTCCACGGTCTCCACCGCCAGGGGCGATTCCGGCTCCTCGATCAGCGCGCCCACCTTGGTGTAGGTGAGACGGTGACGGGAGCGCATCACGCCCTCGCGGAACACGAAGCGCGACACCCGGCCGTTGGCGGACACCAGCATGTCGCAATACAGACACAACCGGTCCACATGGGGGTTCAGCGAACACAGACCGTTGGACAGGGCCTCGGGCAGCATCGGCACCACCCGGTTGGGGAAGTACACCGAGTTGCCGCGCTTGTGGGCCTCGTTGTCCAGGGCGCTACCCGGATGCACGTAGTGGCTCACGTCGGCGATCGCCACGATCAGCCGCCAGCCGCCGCGCTTGCGACGCTCCACATAGACCGCGTCATCGAAGTCGCGGGCGTCCTCGCCGTCAATGGTCACCAGCGGCAGATCGCGCAGGTCCACCCGGTGGGCCTTGGCGGGATGCGGCACCTCGGCGCCGAAACGGTCGGCTTCCTGTTCCACGCCGTCCGGCCATTGGTGGGGAATCTCGAAGCGGCGCAGGGCCACGTCCACTTCCATGCCCGGCTGGTCCGGGGTGGCGATGATCTCTTCCAGCCGCACCAGCACATTGTGGTCCCGGGACGGGTACTGGGTGATTTCGGCGCGCACATGGTCACCGGGGCCCGGCTTCAGACCGTTGTGGTCCTCGACCAGCACTTCCTTGGTGATGCGCCGATTCTCCGGGTCGATAAAGGCGACGCCGGCCTCCTGACGATAGCGACCGACGATCTCGGTGACCGCCCGCTCGGCGATCTCGACGATGCGCGCCTCTTCCTTGCCGAAGCGGTTGAAGCCGGCCACGCTGACCAGCACCCGGTCGCCGTCCATCACCTTCTGCATCTGGCGCGGCGCCAGAAACAGGTCCTTACGGTCGGCGTCGTCGGCGATCAGGAAGCCGAAGCCGTCCCGGTGCGCCTGCACCCGGCCGGCGATCAGGTCCATGCGCGAAGCGATGCCCACTTTGCCGTTGCGGTTCTCCACCAGCTGGCCGTCGCGCAACATCGCTTTGAGACGGCGTTCCAGCCCCACTTCGCCGTCTTCGCCCACCTCCAGGATGTCGGCGAGCTCATGCTTGCCGAGCGGCTTTCCCTGGTCGTCGAGGACCTTGAGGATCAGCTCACGGCTGGGAACCGGATTGTCGTACTTTTCCGCTTCCCGATCCGCGTGGGGATCCTCGTAGCGTTTCCTGGATGACATTCAAAAACCTCTATGAAAATACATGTATGACACCCCTCATCGGGCGCCGCCGGCGGCGCGCTGAGCGGCGCTGGCGGTGGCTACCTTAACGCAGCGGAGAAAAGAGAGGAAATCAACCGTTGACATCCGGCCATCATATACTAGAATGCACGCGCTTTCGCGATACAGGCCCAGCGGGTTGGTATCGATAAGCCGAGGTGGTGAAATTGGTAGACACGCTAGCTTCAGGTGCTAGTGGGGGCAACCCCGTGGAGGTTCAAGTCCTCTCCTCGGCACCAATTCAGGATGAGCTCCAGGAGCTCACCGGCAAAAGGGCTCCCTCCGGGAGCCTTTTTTGTTTCCGCGGTTCGCGCCGCCCTCTCCTCCAACGACAAAGGCCCGACACCATGCGCCTTTTTCTTGCCACTCTGGCCCTGACCCTCGGCCTGACCCTGGCGCCCCCGGCCCCCGCCCAGGACAACGGCGCGGTGCACCCGGAAGTCCAGAAGGCCGACGCCCAGCGCGAGAAGATCAAGCACCGCGAGCGGATGCTGATGCTGTTCCCCGCCGGCGTGCTGGGGCTGACCATCGCGCTGATCATCTTTACCCGCCGCCGGCGCTGACTGTCTCGTCACCTCAGTCCAACAGGTCCGAATAATCGCGATCGCGGTAATCCGCCAGCCCCTGCCAGGGCATGCTGGCCGGCGCGGCCAGCGGCGTGGCGCGAAGGGTTCTGCCTGACAGACCCTGCTTGCCCTGGGCCGTGATCGACACCGCGTAACGGCCTTTCGGGTCCCACACCAGGGTGATGCGCTGATCGCCCCGATCCAGCTGGTAGGTTTCCCGGCCCTGTTCATCAATGGATGCCGGCTGCATGGCGGCCAGCGCCCGGGGATCCGCCAGCGCCCAACTCTCCGCCCAGTGGCCATCGAAACCGACATTGCCGTAATAGGGCGGGGCGATATCGATGAGCCGTTTTTCATGGCGGTCCACCAGCTTCACGTCCAGACCACCCTGGTCATCGCGGCGAATCCACAGCGGCGCGCCGATCACATCGGCGTGCTTATGGCCCAGGCCACCGTGGGCGTGCTGATCGTGTTGCCGCTCCGCGGCCTCGGGAATCTCCCGCTCGACCCACAGCGCGTTTTCCTCACGGTACAGGGTTTCCGCGTAGTCCATTTGCTGGCGTACGCCGTCGCGGCCGATCTGCCATTGCTGGTATTCCACACGCAGTGCCTCGGCGGGCTGCGCCCAGGCGGCGGTGACCGGCATCGCCAGCATCAGCGCCACGCCCAGAGCCGCCAGGCGGTGGATGACGTTACTCATGGTTGTTCTCCATAAAAAAGATGGCCCATAAAAAAGGGTGGCCGGGCAGGGCCACCCTTTGAACGGAGGCGTGTTACAGCCCCATGGCGTCCTCAATCAGACCGAACACTTCAATGTTGTCCAGGGTGCCCTTGAACCGTTCACTGCCGGCGCCGCCGGCGGTCAGACGGATATCGCCACCGCCGTGGGTTTCGCTGCCCGGACCACCCAGACGCACGCCCACTTCCTGCAGGTAGTCGTCTTCCAGCACCTCGCTTTCGGTGAGGGTGGCGCGATTGGCTTCGCGGGGCCCGCCGCCATTACCGAACACCAGGGTGGTAAAGGGTTTGCCCTGGGCATCCAGCGCCAGCTCACCACCGCGGTACTCCTTGAGCAGCCCGAGCACCGGGTTGCCGATCTTGGAGTAACCGTTGAACGCCATCACATGGTCGTGGTCCGCGGTCACCACGATCAGGGTGTCGTCCAGGTTCACCTTGCTCACCGCCGTGGCGATCGCTTCGTCGAAGGCCAGGGTGTCTTCCAGAGCGCGCTTGGCGTTGGTGCCGTGCAGTGCGTGGTCGATGCGGCCGCCTTCCACCATCAGGAAGTAGCCGTCCTGATTGCGCGACAGGATATCGATGGCGGCGCCGGTCATGTCCGCCAGGCTGGGCTCGTTCAAGTCGCCGTTGACCCGGTCCAGCTCGTAGTTCAGGTCGCTGCTGTTGAAGATGCCGAACAGCTTGTCGGTACCCGCCAGGTTCACGCCGGCCAGTTCGGAACCGGTGCTCACATAGGTGTAGCCGGCGTCCTGCATTTCCACCAGCAGGTCGCGGCCGTCGGTGCGCCGCCCGCCGTCGGTGGTGGGCAGGAAGTGACGGCGGCCACCGCCCAGAATCACATCGATGCCGTCGTCGCCCAGCTCGCCGTTGTAGCCTTCGCCGCCCGGCACCATTTGCGCGGCAATGGTGTTCTCCGCGTTACGGTTGCAGATGTGGGCGTAGGTGGTGGCCGGCGTGGCGTGGGTGATGCGCGTGGTGGACACCACGCCGGTGCCGTAACCGCGAGCCTTGAGGATTTCCAGCAGCGTTTGCGCGCGCTCACCGTTGCCGCTGGCCGGGCAGGTGCTGTCGCCATTGGTCTGGTAAGGATTGCCGTTGGCGTCGTTGGGGTTGGTGTCCGGCGTCATCGAAATCACTTCGTTCTTGGATTTCATGCCGGTCATGTAGCTGGCCATGCCCGGGGCGCTGTCGGTGGTCTGGGCGTCCTCGGAATAGGTTTTGATGCGGGCGGCGTAGGGCAGCTGCTCCATGGCCAGCTTGTGGCTTTCCGGAATGTCCAGGCCCAGTTTTTCACCGGCGTAGATGCGCGCGGCGGTCTGCGTCACCGGGCCCATGCCATCGCCCAGGAAGAAAATGATGTTCTTGGCCTCGGCGGCCGCGTTCTGGGTACCCAGGGCGGCGGCACAGCAAATCAGCGCACCGCCAATGATGGAAGCTTTCATGATGTTCTCCTGCGTGGTCGGCGGTTTATTCCAGATCGAGAATGGCGGTGATCTTCTCGAACACCTCGGTGTTGTCGATGACGCCGTGGAAGGCGTCGGCGCCCATGCCGGTGGCGCCCAGGTAGACGTCGCCGCCACCGTGGGTTTCGCTGCTCAACTGGATGGTGGCCTCTTGCAGGTAATCGTTGCCGGCGGTGGTGGTCTCGTTCAGGGCCACGCGGCTGTCCGGCCGGTTCGGGCCGTTGCCGAAGCCGAGGATGGTGTAGGGATTGCCGTCCACGTCGGTGCGCGGTTCACCTTTGTTCGGGCCGTTGGCGTAGTTCTTCACCAGGCCCAGCACGCCGGCGTGGTCCTCGGAGGTGGCGCCGGTACGCTCGGCGTAGCCGTTGATCACCAGCGTGTGATCGTGATCGGCGGTGACCACGATCAGGGTGTTTTCCAGACCCGGGTCGATGTCTTCCATCTTTTCCAGCGCCGCGGCGATGGCGTTGTCGAAGGCGATGCCGTCGGTGAGCGCGCGCTTGGCGTTGCTGGCGTGCAGCGCATGGTCGATACGACCACCTTCCACCATCAGGAAAAAGCCGCTGTCACGGGCGTGCAGCATATCGATGGCCTTGCCGGTCATCTCTTCCAGGCTCGGCTCCTGCTGGGCAACGCGGTCCAGCTCGTAGCTCATGTCGCTGCTGGTGAAGATACCCAGCACGCGGTCCTCGTCCGCCACGTCCATCAGTTCGGATGTGCTGGAGGCGTACTGGTAACCGGCGTCCTGCATTTCCGCGATCAGATCCCGGCCGTCGGTGCGGCGGCCGCCGTCGTCGTTGGGCAGAAAATGACGGCGACCACCGCCCAGCACCACGTCGATGCCGTCGCCCAGGGCTTCGTTATAGCCCTCGCCGCCGGGCACCATTTGCGCGGCGATGGTGTTCTCGCCGTTACGGTTGCACAGGTGCGCGTAGGTGGTCGCCGGCGTGGCGTGGGTCACCCGGGTGGTGGTCACCACCCCGGTGGCGTAGCCGCGGGCTTTCATTTTTTCCAGCAGCGTGGCCACCGGCGTGCCGTTGCCTTGCTCACAGGTGGTGTTGCCATCGGCGTCCACGTATTGCGAGCCGTCCGGTGCGTAGGCGTTGGTGCCGGTGCTCATGGAGATGACCTCGTTCTTCATCTTCACGCCGGTCATGTACGCGGCCATGGAAGGCGCGCTGTCGGTTACCTGACCATCCTCGGAATAGGTACGCACGAAGGCGGACTCAGGGAGTCGGTCAATGGTGATGCTGCCGGCTTCACCGGCCTGGTAGATGCGCATGGCGGTCAGGGTGGTGATCCCCATCCCGTCACCCAGAAAGAACAGTACGTTTTTCTTGCTGGTCGCGGCCGGCGGCGCCACGTCGTTGTCGTTGTCACTGTCGCCACCACAGCCCGCCAGAGCCACGGCCAGCGCCAGCCCTGCCATTTTGAGCATTTTCATCGGCTTACCCTGTCATGAAGTCCGTTTTGCCGACCTTACTTGGCCCCAAGGTCGGTCCCGGACCGAGTATTTGCCCGGTTCATGACAATTTTGTGGTGCGCAGTGGTCAGAAAGATTTCAATGTCTTATTAGGAAGGCATTTAAAAACTTACCAGATCATCCTGAAATAATTATAAAAATAAAGATACCGTCAAATCGACCAAAAAAATCAAAATATCCATGCTCCTCTTTCACACTATTGAAACAATCTTCTTTGATAATCAAAAAAAACACAGGAGAACAATATGAAAAACGTACTAATTTTTCTTATAGCAATAGCCTCAACACATGCCATCGCCGCCGGGGACGATTATATAACAGGCCATATCCAGCAGATCGAATACGTATCCGACTCGACATTCAGGGTAAAACTTGACCCGGGACATTGGTGCAACCAAGGGTATCTCGATTTCAAAAGATCCCTTCTTGGAAATACGGCCTACGACAATGCCTTTGCCGCCATGATCGCGGCGCGAACACACAACATCGAGGTATCTATAAAAGTTTTGGCCCTACCAGCAGACGAGTGGTATGACTGGAATTCGTCCGGCACCACGTACCCGTGTTTTTCATATGGGTACATCTATGGAGGCTAATATGAAACGTACATTTTTCCTATTGCTTGCAATTCTTATTAGCCCGCAAAGCAATGCTTTTTCTTTTCAGGAAGCAGGAGCGATTGTAGCAAGATTTGTTTTTTCGCTATCAGGCATATTCAACGAAGATGGCTCATTAAATTCTGGCGGAATAACTTACCGCTCAGCCCAAATATACAAACTAGTAGACCCTCTTTTGGCCGAGGATATTGAGACCCCCAAAATATACATATCCGATAATAAAGCAGCAGCCATAGAGCCTTATCTTTCGGAGAGCCATGTTGGGTTTCGCAGCAGCCTTACGGAGTCGAATCTTCTAACGGTTCGCTATATCCCCTCCCAGCGCTCCGCCCTTGTCTATTGGGACTCAAAAATCATATCCAAAGTGTGCACCTCCTATATTGACAACGCTGGCATAGGGGGAGCCTTTGAGCCAGCATACTCGTTATACAGAATTGTAAACGGCGAGGAAACACTGATTGATGAACAGCAAGAAAAAATTTTTGCGATAGTTGATGACGGTGAACTGTACCCCCAATCAACCCAAGCAACCAAAACTCACATATTTGTTGATGAAGTTCTTTTGGACTACGGCCAAGGAAATACGGGCAAAAGTATTTCTTATAAATTAGTGTATGAGAAGGCCAGCCCGCCCTGCTTCGAAGACAGAAAGCGAACTGAATTAGTTCAGCTAGACGAAAACATGGATGGCTTCCCTGATTTTCAACCGGAAGACAAAGACTATGATAAAAACTACACAGGCAATAACGCGGAAGGGCTAAGCAAAGCGAAACATCTACTATTTTACTATTTGTAAAAACCACCTTTGACTTACTTATCGGCGCCCCGAAATATTTTGGAGCGCCGATCATATCTCAATTTACTTTTTAAAAAGGGAAAACACTTTAAAGTGCATTCTTCCAACCGCCTACCGCACGGCGCTTACCCGAACGGGTGGCGCTTGATGATGGTCTCGGCCCGGTCCGGACCGGTGGAGATAATGTCGATGGGCGCGCCGGTGACTTCCTCGATGCGCTTGAGATAAGCGCGGGCGTTGGCGGGCAGGTCCTCGAGCTTTTTCACGCCGATGGTGGATTCCCGCCAGCCGGGTACCGACTCGTACACCGGCGTCACTTCCGCGTAGCTGTCCGCGTCCCAGGCGCACTCCAGGGTTTCACCGTCGGGGCCTTTGTAGCCCACGCAGATGTTCACCTCTTCCAGGCCGTCCAGCACGTCCAGCTTGGTCAGGCACAGGCCGCTGATCGAATTGATCTGGATCGCCCGTTTCAGGGCGATGGCGTCGAACCAGCCGCAGCGGCGGGCGCGCCCGGTGGTGGAACCAAACTCGTGGCCCTTCTCCGCCAGGTGACGGCCGGTCTCGTCGAACAGCTCGGTGGGGAACGGACCACCGCCCACGCGGGTGGTGTAGGCCTTGGTGATGCCCAGCACGTAGTCCAGATAGAGCGGGCCGAAACCGGAGCCGGTGGCGGTGCCGCCGGCGGTGGTGTTGGAGCTGGTCACGTAGGGATAGGTGCCGTGGTCGATGTCCAGCAGGGTGCCCTGGGCGCCCTCGAACATGATGTTCTCGCCGCGCTCCCGGGCGCCGTGCAGGCGCGCCGTCACGTCGCACACCATGGGCCGGATTTCCTCGGCCATTTCCAGCACCTGGTCCAGGGTCTGCTGGAAGTCCACCGGCTCGGCGTTGTAGAAGCTGCGCAGGATGAAGTTGTGGTAATCCATCACTTCACCGAGCTTGGCGGCGAACCGCTCACGGTGGAACACATCGCCCAGGCGCACGCCGCGCCGCGCCACTTTGTCTTCGTAGGCCGGGCCGATACCACGGCCGGTGGTGCCGATCTTCTGGGCCCCCCGGGCCACCTCGCGGGCCTGGTCCAGGGCCACGTGCACCGGCAGGATCAGCGGGCAGGCGGACGACAGACGCAGGCGCTCGCGCACCGGCACGTCCTTCTCTTCCAGACCGCGAATTTCCTTGAGCAGGGCCTCCAGCGACAGCACCACGCCGTTGCCGATCAGGCATTGCACGTTCTCACGCAAAATGCCGGAGGGGATCAGATGCAGGACGGTTTTCTTGCCGTCGATCACCAGCGTGTGGCCGGCATTGTGGCCGCCCTGAAAGCGCGCCACGTAGGCGGCCTGGTCGGTGAGCAGATCGACGATCTTGCCCTTGCCTTCATCACCCCATTGGGTACCGAGAATGACTACGTTCTTGCCCATGGCTGTTCGCTTGGCCTGTCAGGAGGAAATGGGTTGAAGAGTCCAGCCGCCGTCGGCGACCACCAGCTCGCGGTCGCAGCCGAGTTCGGCCGGATCGTTGTCGGCGCCGTCCAGGGCCAGCAGCACGCGCTCGCCCTGGGCGCGCAGTTGCGCGACCCGCTCACGGAAGTCCGGGTCATCGAGCCCGCCGCGGGCCAGAATGCCCGCGCCACGGGGCGCCGGCGTCAGCGACGCCAGCTTCTTGAGATCGGCGCTGAAACCGGTGGCCGGCCGCGCCCGGCCGAATACCTCGCCGATGTGATCGTAGCGGCCACCCTTGGCCAGCGGCTCGCTGTCGCCGGGCAGGTAAGCGGCGAACACACAGCCGGTATGGTAGTGGTAACCGCGCAGTTCGCCCAGGTCCAGATGCACCCGGGCGCCGCCCGCCTCCAGCACCGCCACCAACCGTTCCAGTTCCGCCAGCGCCTCGGTGGCCGCCGGGAAATCCGCCAGCAGCTCGCGGGCCTGGGGGAACACGGCGCCGTCGCCGTCCAGAAACGGCAGCGCCGCCAGGGCGCGGGTGGCGTTGGCCGGCAGCGCGCGCTCGGCCAGGAAGCGGTCCAGTTCGGTGCGCGCCTTGCGCAGGTAAATGTCTTCCAGGGTGCTCTGGTCGGCGGCGCTCAGGTCGCAGGCGCCGAGCACGGCGCGGAAAATGCCCACGTGGCCCAGGTCCAGCACCACCCGGTCGCCGGCGCCGGCCAGTGCCAGGGTGTCGAGCAACAGCAGTACCACTTCCAGATCGCTGTCGGCGCCGGCGTGGCCGAACAGCTCGACGCCGAGCTGATAGGGCAGCCGGGTGCCGCCGGCCTGGGCTGGTTTGGCGCGCAGCGCCGTGGAGCAGTAGCACAGCCGGGTGGGGCCGTTGCGGCGCAGGCCGTGGGCGTCGATGCGCGCCACCTGCGGGGTCATGTCCGCGCGCACGCCCATCAGGCGGCCGCTGAGCTGGTCGGTGATCTTGAAGGTGTCCCGCTCCAGATCACGGCCGGCGCCGTTGAGCAGGGATTCGAGAAATTCGATCAGCGGCGGAAATACCAGTTCGTAGCCCCAGGACCGATACAGGTCCAGGGCCCGCCGGCGCAGTTGTTCGATGGCCCGGGCGCGTTCGGGGAGCACTTCCTCGACACCGTCGGGCAGCAGCCACTGTTCTTCCTGATTCATCCGGGACCGTACCAACAGCAGGAGGCCGGCGAGGCTGGCGCCGCCGGCCCGATGAGTCTCGTGTGTCGCCGCGACCGTGGACACACCCTTCGAGGGCCACGGACGGTGACCGGAAAGGTGGCGGCCATGAACGGCGGGCCACAAAAAAACCGGGTCCCTGGGGCCCGGTTGCGGCATTCTAACACGTCCTCCCTGGCGCAGGTACCTTGTGCGGGTCAGTCCGACCCGGGCGGGCGTCGTTCGTCGCTCAGTGCCACGAAGCGCCAGGCCCCCTGGTGCTCTTCCAGCGGCAGGGTGGCGGCGGTGAACGCGGCGACCTTGCGGCGCAGCCGCCAGACCGTGCGGCCCAGCAGCCGGCGACCGGGCCCGCCACCGGCGCGATCCAATCCGGCCACCAGACTCTCACCACTCAGCCAACGGCCGTCGGCCGCCGCCAACGCCCGCAGCAGGGCCCGTTCGTGGCCGTTGAGGCCGATATCCGGTCCTCCCGGCGGGCGCAGCAGCCAGCCCTGCTCCACCAGCCACCAGCCGCCGACGCCGGGCAGCCGCCCTTCGTCGGCGCGCAGGCGCCGCGCCAGCCGGTTCAGGGTCGCCACCAACACCCGTGGCTCCACCGGTTTCACCAGATAGGCGTCGGCCCCTTCGCGCAGTCCCAGCAACTGGTGCTCGTGGCTGCCGTAGCCGGACAACAACACCACCGGAATGTTGGTATGCCGGCGCAGGCGGCGACTGACCGAGAAACCGTCTTCATCGGGCAGCCCGATATTGAGCACCACCAGATCGAAGTGCCGATGGGGGAACTGGCGCCACAGGGAGGCGGCGTCGGCGTAGCTGTCCACGCGGAAGCCGCTGCCGGAGAGATCCCGAACCAGCAGCGCGCGCATCGGGCCATAGTCCTCCACCACCGCCACGCGCGGGCGGCGATCAGGCACGAGGGCGGCCCCGGCAGGCGATACCGGCGAGGTCCCATCGCGACGCTCGACGCTTTCCCAAACACGGCATAAAGAACGGTCATCACCTGAGCGGCACCGGGATTGGCGTTGATAATCAGCGGGACTCTAGGGAAAACTGTGAACTCGTTCACCAATCTTGATATAGCTGCACACTCACCCTTCGCTCACCGGCGCCGCCACCGGACTCAGTCCAGGGGGTGCGCCAGCGCCCGTTCCTCGCTCATCCCGTTGACCAGATAGCCGACCCCGCGCACCGCCTCCAGAGGCAGGGTCCATTCGCTGACCGCGCGAATCTTGCGGCGCAGACGGTAAATCACCATCTCCAGACGGTGCGGATCAAAGTCATGCACGTCCCGGGTCAAGGCGCCGATCAGACTTTCCCGATCGATGGGGCGGCCGCTGGCCTGGATCAGGCGGCGCAGCATATCCCGCTCATAGGCGGTGAGAATCACGTCCTGTTGATCCGGCGTGCGCAGCTTCCAGCCGTCCGCCACCAGCCGCCAACCCTCGCCGTCGTCCGCCCCACCGACCGGCGCCGGCGCGTGCCGGCCGCGCAGACGCCGGCCCAGGCTTTCCAGCGTCGCCACCAATACCGGGTAATCCACCGGCTTGGTCAGGTAGGCGTCGGCGCCATGGCGCAACCCGCGCACCTGATCGGCGCTGGCGGAATAGCCCGTGAGCATGACGATGCCGACCTGGGAGGAGGTGCGCAGATGTTCCGCCACCGACAGACCATCCTCCCCCGGCAACCCCACGTCCAGCACGATCAGGTCGCAATGGGATACGGTGAGATGCCGCCACAGCGCGGTGGCATCGGCGCACCCCTTGACGTTGAAACCCTTGGCGGCGATTTCATTGATCACCAGTTCTCGTTGTTCCGCGTCGTCTTCCACGACAACCACGTTGAGCCGTCTGTCGCTCATCCACCCCCTCCTTCGTCGCCGGCCTGTTCCGGCGAAGTGGTCAACATAAATACGTACTGCAGCAACAGCGCCGGAGAGAACGGTTTCGACAACCGCTCCACGTCCGGCGGCAGATCCCGGGCCAGCTGCGCGGCCTCGGGCAGATAATCGGAAATCAGCACCATGGCCAGATCGGGGTAACGGGGACGCAGGCGCCGGATCAGCGCCAGGCCATCCAGGCCGGGCAGACGATAATCGGTGACCAGCACATCCGGCACCTGGCCACGGGCGATCACCCGCCAGGCCTCGCGCCCGTCGCGGGCACTGAGCACCTGGCAGCCGCCCTGCTCCAGGGCCGCCAACAGCACCGAGCGCCATTCATCGTCATCGTCCACCAGCAGCACCCGCGGTGACGAGCTTTCCACCGCCGGGGCCATCGCCGGCCCCGGCAGCCGCAGCCGGAACCGGCTGCCCCGGCCCGGCGTGCTGTCCACCAGAATCTCGCCGCCGGCCTCATGGATCACCCGACCCACCACCGCCAGCCCCAGACCGGTGCCGCTGCTCTGGCTCTTGGTGGTGAAAAACGGCTCGAAGATGCGCCGCCGCACCGCCTCCTCCATGCCTTCGCCGGTGTCGCTGAGCGTAATCTCCACCAGCGAACCGCCCCGCTCGTCCCGGGCCCGGTCCACCGCCAGCCGGAAATGGCCGCCGTCCGGCATGGCGTCGCGGGCGTTGGTGGCCACGTTGAGCACCGCCAGTTCCAGCTGACCACGGTCGGCGCGCACCGGCAGGCTGTCGGCGGGCAACGCCAACTCGATGCGCACCCGGGGATCGAACAGCTGTCTCAGCATGCTTTCCAGTCCGTTCAGGGCCTCGCAGACATCGAACACTTCCGGATGCGCCACATCCTGGCGACTGAAGTTGAGCAGCTTGCGGCTGATCGCGGCGCCCCGGCGAGCGGCGGTCTCCACGCCAGCCAGCGCTTCATGCAGGGGCTCCACGCCGTCACGCCGTTCGCGCCAGCGGGCATAGCCGAGAATCACCCCGAGAATATTGTTGAAGTCGTGGGCCACGCCCCCGGCCAGTTGGCCGATGGCCTTCACTTTCTGAACATGCACCAACTGTTCCATGGTGTGCTCCCGTTCTTCTTTTTCTGCTTTCAGCGAGCGCCGCGCCTGCTCCAAATCCCGATGCCGCTCTTCCACGTCCGCCAAATAGGCCTGCAGCCCGGCCACGGTGCTGTCGAACACCACCGCCACCACCAGAAAGCTGATCATCAGGCCGACGGCGATCTCGCCGACCAGGCCGGGCCGGGTGCCGTTGGCCAATTCACGGCCGACGCCCACCAGCACGCACAAGCCGATGAACACCAGCGTCGCCCACAGCGCCCGCCGGCCAAACAACAGGCCGGCCAGCGCCAGCGGGAACACGTGGGTGATCTGCGCCGGGCCCGGCCCGTTCACACCATTGAGGGCGTACACCACAAGAATCACCGCCAGGCAACCGACCAGAAACAACGCCGCGCCAAGTCGGAATAGGCCCACCCGCAAGCAGATCAGGCTGATCACCGCCAGCGCCGCCACCCCGCCGTGCACCACCAGGTAGGTGTGCTCAATGGGCGCCAGGGCGCCGCCGCTCAACAGCCGCGTGATCCAGAACGCCGGCACCAGCACGCCGATCAGCAACAGCACCCGTTGCAAGGCCCGGGCCTTGCGGCGATCACCATCGCCCGCCGGCACCCGGGCCAGCCAGTCGCGTGCTTTGTTGTGCATTCCGCCTTTTCTCCCTGCGCCGGCGCGCCCGGGCTTTATTATGACATTAATTGACTATTGTTCCGCCTGAAGATCTTCCACCCTAATTCACCGGCCGCTTCTACGGAATACGTATGAGCGTCCCATTAATACCATTGTTGGCGCCGACACGTATTCCAACAATGGTCTAAACACCGTCGGCCTCCTTCAGGGTGGCACCCTGGCAAAAAAAAGGTTCATCGCGCTTTGGCGGGAAATCGATGCGAGGGGTCTCTATCCGGGACGCGGATCTGTGTGGGTGCCTTCCGGGATCGCTCAAGCCGTCC
>JAKUPL010000029.1 GCA_022449455.1 Alcanivorax sp.
TACTTCCACCTCGGCGGTCTTCAGCTGTATCCGGCTGGAATCCGTCAATGATTACCCACCATGATTGGGGAAGACCCCAAGTTAAAAGTTAAAAGTTGAAAGGAACTACGCGGGCACGGCCCTGCAATTCAGCATGGCCGTGCCCGCGCTTTTAACTTTTCACTTTCAACTTTCAACTGATTTTAGTCGAAAACCACCACCTGCCGGATCGCCTCGCCCTTGGCCAGTCGCTCGAAGCCGTCGTTGATGTCTTCCAGCTTCAGGCGATGGGTGAGCAGCTTGTCCACCGGCAGGCGGCCGGCCTGGTAGAGGGCCACGTATTCCGGGATGTCCAGGGCCGGAACGTGGCCGCCCAGGTAGGAACCCATCAGCGAGCGTTCCTCGGCGACCAGTTGCACCGGGCTCACCGCCAGGCGGGTTTTCGGGTGGGGCAGGCCGGCGGTGACCGTTTTGCCGCCCTTGCCGGTGGCGGCGAAGGCGAATTCCAGGGCCGGGCCGACGCCGGCGAATTCCGCGGCGATGTCGACGCCGCCACCGCTGATCGCTTTCACCTGCTCCACCGCGTCCTGGTCACCGGAGTTGACCACATGGGTGGCGCCCAGGGATTTCGCCATGTCCAGTTTGTCCTGGGCGATGTCGGCGGCGATCACCTGACGGGCGCCGCCGGCCACCGCGCCCAGCACCGCGGACAGCCCCACGCCGCCCAGGCCCACCACCAGCACCGACTGGCCGGCGCGCAGACCGGCGGTGTGCACCACCGCGCCCACGCCGGTGAGCACCGCGCAGCCGAACACGGCGGCGATGTCGAACGGCAGGTCCTTGGGAATCCTGACCGCCGAGCGGCGCGAGGTGACCACATGCTCGGCGAAGCCGGACACGCCCAGGTGATGGTTCACGGTGGTGTCGCCCTGATGCAGACGACGGCCGCCGCCCAGCAGTACCCCTTCATTGTTGGCCACCGCCCCCGGCGCGCACAGGGCGGCGCGGCCGTCCAGGCAATAGGGACAGGTGCCGCAGCTGGGCACGAAGGAAAACACCACATGGTCGCCCACTTCCAGGTCGGTGACGCCGGGGCCCACTTCCATCACCTCGCCGGCGGCCTCGTGGCCCAGCGCCATCGGCAGCGGCCTGGGCCGGTTGCCGTCGATCACCGACAGGTCCGAATGGCACAGGCCGGCGGCGCGCACCCGCACCAGAATCTCGCCGTGCTCGGGAGCGTCCAGCTCCACTTCTTCGATTTTCAGCGGTTGGGAGCTGCCGTAGGGGCGCTCGGCGCCCATTTCCCGAAGTACTGCCGCGCGGGTTTTCATGGGGTGTCCTCTTGGTTGTTCCGGGGAGAGTGGTCCTGGGAAGAAGTGTCCCGGGGATCAAGGTCCTTGGTAAAGGTCTGGTCGTTCTCGCCACTGAAGAAGTGGCGACCGTAGATCAGGAAGCACAGCGCCACGCCCACCGCGAACGCCCAGGTGGCGCCCTGGGTGGCCAGCACCGCCGCGGTGACGCCGGCGATGCCCAGGTCGCGCTGGCTGCGCGCTTCGAGAATACCGATGCGCACGCTCACGTAGCCCTGGATCAGCAGGGTCAGCGCCAGGGCCACGCCGAGAATCGGTTCCACCAGGCTGACGATGGGCATCAGAATCAGGCCGGTGTTGGTGCCCCAGCGGAACGAGCCGGCGCCGCCGAAGATCGAGTCCATCGCCTTGCGACCTTCCTTGAAGCGCTCCACGATCACCACGTGCATGGCCGCCCACAGCGGCCCGCACATGGCCACGTCCGGGCCGATGATGCTCATGGTGGCGTTGCGACCGCCGAAGATCATGTGCGCCCGGTCCGGGTCGTAGTCGATCTTCTCGTCGCGGCGGGCTTCGTCCGCCTCGGTAAGCAGCGCCTTGCCCTGCAGCACGTCGCCGAACAGCACGATGTAGGCGGCCAGCATGGTGGGCACCGCCTGCAGGAACATCTGCGGCGATGGCAGGCCCAGCCCGAACACCGTGTACTCGGTCCACAGGGTGACGAAATCCGGCTTGGTGAAGCCCCATTCGATGGTGGGCCAGGGGGCCTCGGCGAACAACGGCGCGATGACGATGGCCAGGGCGATGATCGGGAAGATGCCGAGCTTGCCCAGCAGGCCCCAGAAGCGGTTGCGGTTTTTCAGCCACGCGAAGTGCCGGGAGAAGATCAGATAGAAGGCGATGCCGATGGCGATGGAAATGGTCCAGGGGAAGCTTTCGAAACGGCCGCCCACCTTGAACACCGAGATCACCGCGGCGATGCCGGCGCCCATGATGATGCCGGCCTTGATTGCCGGCGGCACCAGGCCCACCACCTTTCTCGACAGCCCGGTGGCGCCCAGCCCGATGCAGAACAGCCCCAATAACAGCTGGAAGGCGATCAGCGCGTGCACCCGTTCCGGACCCTCCGGGAAGGTCTCGCAGTAGACGATCAGCAGCGGGATGGCCGGGGTGATCCAGCCCGGCACCACCGGGTCGCCCAACAGGTGGTGGGTCAGGTAGAGCAGGCCATTGAGCAGCACCACCGCCAGTGCCGCCTCGAAAGGCATGCCCAGCAGCTCGGTCATCAACGGAATGGCGGCGAGATCCACCGCGCACATCAGCAGCCCCTGGAAGTAATCGGGCCACTCGAAACGGTAATGCAGAAACGGCAGGCGGACCTTGAACGGACCCAGGGGCCAGTAACGGGTCTCGCCGTCCGCGCGACGGTAATCGGTCATGATGATGTCCCGAGCTGAGATAGTATTTTGAAATTATGGAAATACTGTAGAGGTCCGCGTCACCGGGTCAACCGTTACCGCTCAGGTCTGTGCCACGCCGTACAGATAGCGGGCGATCATGGCCAGGCACATCAGCACGATCAGCGGCCGGATCAGTCGCTGGCCGCCGCGCAGCACCGCGTGGGCGCCCAGCCAGGCGCCCAGCATCTGGCCCAGGATCATGGTGGCGCCCACCAGCCACAGCACCTTGCCGCCGATCACGAACAGCGTCAGCGAGGCGATGTTGCTGGCGAAATTGAACGCCTTGGCGTGGGCGGTGGCGGTGATCAGCTCGCGGCCGCGCAGCGCCACCTCCGCCAGGGAGAAAAAGGAGCCGGTGCCGGGCCCGAAGAAGCCGTCGTAGAAACCGATGGCCGGCACCACGGTGCGCTCGTAAAGCGCGGCGCCCAGACGCGGTGCCCGTTCCACCCGGCCGGCCCCCGGTGTGAGCAGGAAGTACAGGGCGATCACGGCCAGCACCACCGGCACCAGCACTTCCAGGGCGCCGGTGTCGACCACCTGCACCACCACCGTGCCCACGGCGCTGCCGGCCAGGGCCCATAGAAAGGGCCGGCGCACCGCCGCCGGCGAGAAGCGGCGCAGCCGCAGCAGCGTGAAGGTGGCCATGCCCGAGCCGAAGGTGCCCTGCAGCTTGTTGGTGGCCAGCGCTTGCACCGGCGGCAGCCCGGCCAGCAGCAGACCGGGCAGGGTCAGCAGGCCGCCGCCACCGGCCAGGGTGTCGATAAAGCCGGCCAGCAGCGCCAGGCCGCCGAGCATCAGCAGGGTGGTGAGTTCCAGTTCCAAGTCCGTTCCCCGGTGGGAAGCCAAAGCCGTTAAAGAGTGTAAAGCAGTGCAGCCGCCACGGCGTCATTCGCCGTAGCATGGGGTCCTACCACCGACTGGATTCAAGGAGGATCCCATGCGTTATTCCCTGGCCCTGGTGGCCACCGGCACCATGCTGCTGGCCGCCTGCCAACCCCCGGACGATGACCAGAGCAAGGACAAAGCCACCGGCGACGGCGCGCCGATCCAGGAAAGCCAGCCCGGCGGCCAGGTCGGCGGCGACGACGCCACCGGTCAGCCGCGGCCCACCGTGGACAGCGCCGGCGCCCCGTCCGCCCAGGACGAGCAGGGCGCCAAGCCGGCGGCGAAGGGCAAGACCGCCACCTACAAAAGCGACGAGTACCGCGTTGAGGTCACCTTTCCGCGCAACCTCAAGGTGGTGAACAGCCGCGCCGGGCGTATCAGCGACACCGACGCGGACCATAACGGCAGTGACCGCCAGAGCCAGGCCAGCGACGACCAAGGCAGCTGGAAGGCGTTCGCCGGCAAGGACGAGGACGGCAAGCGCTTGCTGACCCTGAAGGTGCCTGACCAGCAGGCCCGCTTCCAGCTCGGCGTGAGCCGCTCCACCCAGGGCCTGAGCCATTGCAAGGACCAGCCCACCGGGGCCTCCGGCGACACCGAAACGTCGCGCACCATCGACGATGTGCCGTTCCGTCGTTACGAGGTCACCGAAACCGGCGAGAACGGCTACCGCATGATGCAGAGCTACCGGGCTACTTACGGAGAGGCCTGTTATGCCATCGACCTGATCGCCAGCGGCGAGGGCGACGCCGGTGACGGGGAGGCGCGGAAACAGGCGTTGGAGGATCTGCAGTCGGTGATCGACGGTATCCGCTTCACCAAGTAACGGTGACGTTTCCACAGGAGGATCGACCATGCGCGGCGTTACCGCGACCCTGATGCTGGCGGCTCTGGCCGGGCTGAGCGGCTGTGATGCACCCTCGGCGAGCGGGGGCGGCGGGCACAGCACCGCTGTGGAATCCGGCGCCCCCCAGGCCCGCTACGAAAACGTGGAATACGGCATCGCCGTGGATTACCCGAAGGACGGAGTGGCCCGGGTGGACGACCGGGAGGCCGGCAAGGGCTATTTCAATGAAGGCGGCTGGCGGGTGGGCGTGGGCCCGGACCAGCCCGGCGCCGCCCTGCTGGTACTGCGGCTGAAAGGCTCCGACGAGATTCGCACCGGCGAACTGCGACTGGGCGTCAGCCGCGACGAACAGGTACGGGCGAGCTGTACCGAGCTGGATGCCTGGGCCCGGCCGAACAGCGTCGGCGAGGCGGAACTGGACGGCGTCGCTTTCACCACCTTCCAGGGCGGCGACGCGGCCATGAACCACAGCCGCCAGGTGCACGCCTGGCGGGCGCTGCGCGATGGCACCTGCTTCGCCATCGATCTGGTGGTGCAGGGAAGCAACGGCCAGGTGTACGACCCGCCCCGCGAGGCGCCGTTCAGCGAAACCCGCGCTTTCAACGACCTCAACGGCCTGCTCGGCGGCATCCACTTCATGGACGCCACCGCCCTCCACTGACCGGCCGCGCTCAGGGCGCGGCGTGTTCCTCCTTGACCCGGAACCAGGCGGCGTACAGCGCCGGCAGGAACAGCAGGGTCAGGGCGGTGGCCACGATCAGGCCGCCCATGATCGCCACCGCCATGGGCCCGAAGAAGTCGCTCCGCGACAGCGGGATCATCGCCAGCACGGCGGTCAGGGCGGTCAGCGCGATGGGCCGGAAGCGCCGCACCGTGGACTCGATGATGGCATCCCACTGGCTGCGACCCTGGTCGATGTCCTGCTGAATCTGATCCACCAGAATCACCGAGTTGCGCATGATCATGCCGGCCAGAGCGATGGTGCCGAGCATGGCCACGAAACCGAACGGCTCGCCGAACAGCAGCAGGAACACGGTCACCCCGATCAGCCCCAGGGGCGCGGTGAGGAACACCATGGTGGTCAGCGAGAAGCTGCGCAGCTGCAGCATCAGCAGGGTCAGCACCACCAGAATGAACAGTGGCATGCCGGCGTTCACCGACGCCTGGCCCCGGGCGGACTCTTCCACGGTGCCGCCCACCTCCAGCAGATAGCCCGGCGGCAGCTCGGCGCGGATGCCGTCGAACTGCGGCCAGATGCGGTTCACCAGCGTGGCCGGCTGCTCATCGCCGTAGATGTCCGCGCGCACCGTCACCGTGGGCAGCCGGTTGCGGTGCCAGATAATGCCTTCCTCGAAGCCGTACTCCAGGGTGGCGATCTGGTTCAGCGGCACGCTGCGGCCGGCGTCGGTCTGCACCGCCAGGTTGCCAAGCTGGCCCAGGGCGTGACGTTCGCGGCTGTCGCCGCGCACCTCCACGTCGATCAGCTCGTTGTCTTCCCGGTACTGGCTCACCACCACCCCGGACAGGGAACTCTGCAGGGCCCGGGACAGGTCGGCGCTGTTCACGCCCAGGGCCCGGGCACGGGCCTGGTCGATGTCCAGACGCACCACCTTGCTGGGCTCCTCCCAATCCAGGTGCACGTTGGTCACCTCCGGGTTCTCGCGCACCTTGGCGGCCACCAGGCGGGCGATGGCGCGCACCTCGGGGATGTGCTCGCCGGACACGCGGAACTGGATCGGGTAGCCCACCGGCGGCCCGTTCTCCAGCCGCGCGACCCGGCTGCGCAGGGTGGGGAATTCCTCGCGCAGGGTGTCGATCAGCCAGGCGCGTACTTCCTCGCGCTCCTCGATAGTGCGGGTCAGCAGCACGAACTGGGCGAAGCTGGCCGCCGGCAGTTGCTGATCCAGCGGCAGGTAGAAGCGCGGTGACCCGGCGCCCACATAGGCCACGTAGTTTTCGATCTTGTCGTGGCCGGCGATCATTTTCTCCAGTCGCCGGGCCTGCTCGTCGGTGGCCGCCAGCGAGGCGCCCTCGTGGAGCTTCAGGTCCACCATCAGCTCCAGCCGCGCCGACGGTGGGAAGAACTGCTGCGGCACCAGCCGGAACAGGGCCACCGCCGCCATGAAGATCACCACGGTGAGCACGATCACGGTCTTGCGGTAGCGCACGCACCACAGCACCAGCCGCCGGAAGCGCTGATAGAAGGGCTTCTGATAAGGGTCGTGCACCTGGCCGCTGTCGTCGCGGCGGGCCAGGTTGGGCAGCAGCTTGTCGCCCAGGTAGGGCACGAACACCACCGCCGTGATCCAGGACACCAGCAACGACAAGGTGACCACCTGGAAGATCGAGCGGGTGTACTCGCCGGTGCCGGATTCCGCCGTGGCGATGGGCAGGAAGCCGGCGGCGGTGATCAGGGTGCCGGTGAGCATCGGGAAGGCGGTGCTGGTCCAGGCGAAGCCCGCCGCCTTGATGCGGCTGAGCCCCTGTTCCATCTTGATCGCCATCATTTCCACGGCGATGATGGCGTCGTCCACCATCAGGCCCAGGGCCAGCACCAGCGCGCCCAGGGAAATCTTGTGCAGGCCGATGTCGAAGTAGTGCATCAGCGCGAAGGTCATGGCCAGCACCAGGGGAATGGACAGCGCCACCACCAGGCCGGTACGCACGCCCAGGGAAAAGAAGCTGACCAGCAGCACGATCACCAGGGCCTCGATCAGTACCTGTACGAACTCGCCCACGCCCTGTTCCACCGCCGCCGGCTGGTCCGACACTTTGCGCAGTTCCAGGCCGGCGGGCAGGGTCTCCTGCAACCGCTTGAACTCCGCGTCCAGGTGCTCGCCCAGAGCCAGGATGTCGCCGCCGTCCTTCATGGACACCGCCAGGCCGATGGCGTCCTCGCCCATGAAGCGCATGCGCGGCTGAGGCGGATCGCTGAAGCCACGGTACACCTGGGCGATGTCGCCCAGGCGCAGGGTGCGGCCGTCGGCGCGGATCGGGAAGCGGCGGATTTCGTCCACCGATTCGAACTGGCCGCTGACCCGCAGCCGCACCCGGTCGCTGGGGGTCTCGAAAAAGCCGGCCTCGGCCACCGCGTTCTGGGATTGCAGGGCCTGCTGCACGGCGCCCATGGGAATGCCCAGCGACGCCAGCTTGGTGTTGGAAATTTCCACCCAGATCTTTTCGTCCTGCAGGCCCACCAGCTCCACCTTGCCCACGTCCTTGACGCGCTGCAGGGCCAGTTGCAACCGGTCGGCGTAATCCTTCATCACCGCGTAGTCGAAACCGGGCCCGGTGAGCGCGTAGATGTTGCCGAAGGTGGTGCCGAATTCATCGTTGAAGAACGGGCCCTGGATGTCCCGGGGCAGGGTATGGCGGATGTCGCCGACTTTCTTGCGCACCTGGTACCAGAGGTCCGGGATATCCCGGGAGTGCATGTCGTCGCGGGCCACGAACAGCACCTGGGACTGGCCCGGTCGCGAGAACGAGGTGATGCGGTCGTAGTCGCCGGTCTCCATCAATTTCTTTTCGATGCGCTCGGTGACCTGCCGCGATACTTCCTTGGCGCTGGCCCCGGGCCACACCGTGTTGATCACCATTACCTTGAAGGTGAACGGCGGGTCCTCGCTCTGACCGAGCTGGCTGTAGGAGAGGACGCCGAGGGCGCCCAGCAGAATCATGGCGTAGAGCACCAGGGTGCGGTTGCGCAGGGCCCATTCGGAAAGGTTGAAGCGCATGGCTTACTCCTCGTGCGCGCCGTTCAGGTGCACCGGCCGGTTCTGGCGGTCCACCGGTCGGACTTGCTGGCCTTCGCGCAGTACCTGGGTGCCGGCGGCCACCACCCAGGCGTCCGCCGCCAGCCCGTCCAGCACCGGAATGCGCTCGGCGTGGTAGGCGCCGGTTTTCACCGGCGTTTTGCGCAGCGTATGGCTGGCCGGGTCGACCACCCACACATAGGGGTGGCCATCGTCGGCGGTAACCGCCGCCAGCGGCAGGCTCAGGGTGTCCTCGTCGTTGGCGCCGTGCACCAGCACCCGGGCGCTCTGACCCAGCTCGGCGCCCACCGATTCGTTATCGAACGCCACCCGCGCCTCGAAGGTGCGCGACGCCGGGTCCGCCGCCGGCGCCAGTTCACGGATGTGGCCGGGGAAGGTGTCGCCGGGCCGGGACCACAGTTCCACGGTGACCTCGTCGCCCACCTGGAAACGGTCCACGTCCTGCTCGGGCAGGTCGATGCGCACTTCCCGGTCGCCGTCCACGGCCAGCACGAACACCGTTTGACCGGCGGCCACCACCTGGCCGGCCTCCGCCAGCCGCCGGGCGATGACGCCCTTCTCCGGGGCTTCCAGCACCGCGTAGCCGGCCTGGTTGCGGGCCACGTCCATCTGCGCCCGGGCCTGTTTCAACTGGGCCTCGGCGGCCTGGAAGCGGCTTTCCACATTGTCGAACTGGGAGCGGCTCACCACGCCCCGGTCGAGCAGTGGCCGGTAGCGGTCCAGCTCGCTGGCGGCCAGTTGATGGTCGGCGCGGGCGGAGGCCAGTCGGGCGCGGGCGGCGTCCAGTTCCAGGCCCACGTCCTCGGCGTTCAGTTCCGCCAGCGGCTGACCTTGCTCCACCCGGTCGCCCAC
Source organism: Alcanivorax sp. (assembly GCA_022449455.1). Taxonomy (GTDB): domain Bacteria; phylum Pseudomonadota; class Gammaproteobacteria; order Pseudomonadales; family Alcanivoracaceae; genus Alloalcanivorax. The sequence goes on from JAKUPL010000029.1 coordinate 9,107, forward strand.
GGTCACCAGGCGGCGGCTGATCTTGCCGCCGATGCGGAACGCCAATTCCGGCTCGTAGCGGGCGCGGACCTCGCCGGGAAAGATGTCCATCAGGGCGTCGGCGCCCTGGGGTTGCACCACCAGAGCCGGGCGCGGCGCCGCCTCCTGGGGTGTTTCCGGGGACGAGCAGGCGGCCAGGGAAAGCGCCAAGGGCAGCACAATCAACAGCGGATAACGGAACATGTAAACCCCCATAAAAATGGCCGGGAGCCATTTTCAACGTCGCGCGAGCGACGGCCCGGCATAAAAAACGCGCGGATAGCGCATCGGCAATGCTATACTCGCCGGTATAGTAATTTTATTGAACTTACTGGTCCAGTATTTGATATGTCCGATAACGACGCCCAGACAGGCCTGCGTGGACGGCCCAAGGATCCGGCCAAACGCCAGGCGATTCTGGATGCCGCCAAGACCCTGTTTCTCTCCCAGGGCTTTTCCGGGACCAGCATGGATGCCGTGGCCGCCGACGCGGGGGTTTCCAAGCTCACCGTCTACAGTCATTTCTCGGACAAGGTGACCCTGTTCGCCGCCGCCGTGGAAGCCAAGTGCCAGGAGTCGATGCCGTTTCCGATTTTCTCCCTGGAAGCGGACGACGAACTGCCCACGGTGCTGGCGCGCATCGGCCGGGCCTTCATGGAACTGACCAACAGCGACGAGGCCATCCAACTGGAGCGGCTGATGAACAGCCTGGCGGTTCAGGATCCGGAGATGGCGCGGCTGTTCTTCGACGCCGGCCCGGCCAAGACCCTGAACGAGATGGAGCGGTTGCTGGTCAAGGCCCGGGACCGGCGCTTGCTGATCCTCAAGGACCCGGCGGCCGCCGCCGAGCTGTTTTTCGGCATGCTGCTGAGCTGCCGGCACATGCAGGTGCTGATCGGCTGCGCCGCGCCGCCGGGCCCGGCCGAGTCCGAAGAGCATGTACGCGAAGTGGTGCGCGTGTTCCTGAAAGGCCACGCCCCCTGAACGCCGCGCTTTTGTCCGCGGCGGGAACCGGCTAGGCTGCCGGCTGCGTCATCTCCCCGGGGCCGGCCATGCTGCAGGACTTTCTCGAACATTTCGGTTACCTCGCCTTGTTCCTCGGCACCTTCTTCGAGGGCGAGGCGGTGCTGGTGCTGGCCGGCTTTCTGGCCTTTCAAGGCTATCTGCGTCTGGAACTGGTGGTGCTGGTGGCCTTCCTGGGGGCCTGGGCCGGCGACCAGCTCTGGTACACCCTGGGGCGCCGCTACGGGCGCGGGCTGCTGGCGCGCAAACCGCGCTGGGAGCAGCTCGGCGACAAGGCGCTGGTGCGGCTGCGGCGCCATCCGGATTTGTGGGTGCTGGGGTTCCGCTTCGTCTACGGGCTGCGCACGGTGATGCCGCTGGCGATCGGCGTGTCCGGCTATCCGCCGCGCCGTTTTCTGCTGTTCAATGGGCTGGGCGCGGCGATCTGGGCCTCGGTGCTGGGCCTCGCCGCCTTCCATTTCGGCAATCTCTTGGAAGCCATTCTCGGCGAAGTAAAACGCTACGAACTGTTGGTGTTGTCGGCGCTGCTGGTGCTGGCGGCCCTGTTCTGGCTGTGGCGCCGCTGGCGCCAGCGTCCCTAGGGCCTGTTCACACTACTTGCATTACGCCTGTTGTGGCTAAACACCCACCCATCTAGGCACGAGGAGAGAAGTTTGGTGGTGCCAAATGAACGACGAGTAACGCGGAGGGGTGGGTTTTTAGCCACAACCCGAAGGGCTGGCGCCCTTTTGGCCTCCAGCGTCGTTGTCGGTCGCTTATTTGGAATGACCAAACCGCGCTCCCTCCGCCTGGCTGGAGACCAAAAGGACACCCAGCAGGCGTGATGCAAGTAGTGTGAACAGGCCCTAAGTCGGGTCCGAAAACGGCGAGTGTCGGCCGCCTGCCGGGCGTATCATGCGGATATGTTCGACGACGATGTCTGCTACCGCGCCCTGAGCGCCCGGGATCCCCGCTTCGACGGCCACTTCTATGTGGCGGTCTCCACCACCGGCGTGTATTGCCGGCCGGTGTGCCCGGCGCGCCTGCCGCGCCGCGCCAACTGCGTCTTCTATCCCAGTGCCGCCGCCGCTGAAGCGCGCGGCTTCCGCCCCTGCCTGCGCTGCCGCCCGGAACTGGCGCCCGGGTTGGCCAGCGTGGACGCCCGCCAGCGGCTGGCGCGGGCCGCCGCCGCGCGCCTGGACGCCGGGCTGGCGGACCAGGACCTGGCCGGTCTGGCCGCCGCCCTGGGGGTCAGCGACCGGCATCTGCGTCGCGTGTTCCGGTTGGAATACGGGGTTACGCCGGTGGCCTATGCCCAGACCCAGCGCCTGCTGCTGGCCAAGCGGTTGCTCACCGAGACCGGTCTGCCGGTCACCGAGGTGGCACTGGCGGCCGGGTTCGGCAGCCTGCGCCGCTTCAACGCCCTGTTCCGCCAGCGCTACCGGCTCAAGCCGTCCAGCCTGCGCCGCCCAGGCGGTGCCGGCGACACGGACAGCTTCACCCTGCGGCTGGCCTATCGCCCGCCCTACGACTGGCCGGCGCTGCGGGACTTTCTCGGCCAGCGCGCCATCGCCGGGGTGGAGAGCGTGGAGGACGGCGTCTACCGGCGCACCGTGGCGCTGCGGCGAGGGGAGCGCCGCTATCGGGGCTGGCTGACGGTGGCGCCGGTGAAGGGCCGCGACCAACTGGCGGTGACCCTGTCCGCGTCCCTGGCCGGCGCGGTGCCGGAGGTGCTGGCGCGGCTGCGGCATCTGTTCGACCTGAATTGCCAGCCCTCGGAGGTGGCCGCCGCCCTGGGGCCGTTGATGGCGGCCCATCCGGGCTTGCGGGTGCCCGGTGCCTTCGACGGGTTCGAGGCGGCGGTGCGCGCGGTGCTGGGCCAGCAGATCACGGTGCGCGCCGCCCAGACCCTGGCCGGCCGGGTGGCGGCGGCCCTGGGCGAGCCCCTGGAGACGCCGTTCGCGGCGCTCACCCACACCTTCCCCGAGGCCGCCACGGTGGCCGCCACCGACGCCGACACCCTGGGCGGGCTGGGCATTCTGCGCAGCCGCGTGGGGGCGATCCGGGCGCTGGCCTCGGCCTGCCACGGTGGCGAGCTGGTGCTGGCGCCGGGGGCGCCCGTGGAGGAAACGCTGGCGGCGCTGAAAGCACTGCCGGGCATCGGCGACTGGACCGCGCACTATCTGGCGTTGCGCGCGCTGTCCTGGCCGGACGCCTTTCCCGCCGCCGACTACGGCGTGCTCAAGGCGCTCGGTGAACGGTCGCCGGCCCGGGCGCGGCGCCGCGCCGAAGCCTGGCGGCCCTGGCGGGCCTACGCGGTGATGGCGCTGTGGCGGAACCTGGCGACGGAGGGCGCGGTGCCTCAGTCCGCGCTGGGCTGCGGTGAGGGCGCCCGCTGATGCCGACGACTGTAGGCGCTCAGCAGCACGCCGATCACCATGGCCACGCAGCTCAGCGCGAACACCAGCCGGAAGCCGTCGCGCCATTCGATCAGTGGCCCGGCCAGGGCCGGCCCCAGTAGCTGACCCACCGCGTAGAACAGGGTCACGAAGCTCACCGCCACCGGCGCCCGATGCGCCGGCACCGTCTCGGTGGACGCCGCCAGCACGGTGGAGAACATGCCCGCCGCGCACAGCCCCATCAGCAGAAAATGGGCGCCGAACGCCCAGGTCACCGGATGCAGCACCGGAATCAGGGTGGCCAGCAGCGACAGCCCCATGGACAGCATCAGGCCGTTGGCGTAGCCGAGCCGGTCGGACAGCCAGCCCCAGGCCGGCCCGGCGAACACCGACAGCATGCCCATGGCGGAGACCAGATGGCCGGCGGTGCGCGCCGGCGTATCCGCGGCCAGCGCGTAGCTGTACATAAACGTGCTTTGCACGATAAAGGTGAGCCCGAGCACGCCGTACACCAGTCCCACGATCACCACATGGGGGTTGCGGAAGATCGGCGCGTCCGGTTCGCCCAGGGCGGCGGCGGTGTCCGCGGCCAGCGGCCGGGGCGGGTTGCGCAGAAACAGGGCCACCAGCACGGTGACCAGCACGCCGCCGCCGGCGAACAGCAGCCACACCTGGCGCCAGCCGTCGCCGCCGGCCTCGGTGAGCGGTGGCGCCAGGGCGCCGATCAGCAGCATGCCGATGCCCACGCCGCTGTTGACGAAGCCGATCACCGCGCCGCGCCGGTGCGGGTAGGTGTTGGCGAGCAAGGAGATCAGCGGGGTATAGCCGAAGGCGGTGCCCATGCCGAGCAGCACCATCAAGACCAGCGCCATTCCGTAACGGGTGGTCTGGCTCAGCCCGAGAAAGCCGGCGATCACCAGCACCAGCCCCAGCAACACCGAGGTCTTGCCGCCGAACCGGGCGGCGAACACGCCTGCCACCATGACCAGCAACAGGTAGCCCAGGGCGTTGGCGGTGCTCAGATTGGCCGCCTGGCCATAGCTCAGCTGCAGGCCTTCGCGCATGGCCGGCAGCACCAGCCCGTAACTGAGCCGGGCGAACACCAGCAGCACCACGATGCAGGCGGCGCCGGTGGACACCATCAGAAAAAACGGCGGACGACGGTCGAGGAAGCGCATGCGGACGTGCCCTGATTTTTTGTTATGAGACCCGGGAGTGTACTCCGGCCCCGGCGACGGTCATACCCACAGGTATGTGGAAAGATTCCGGATTTTCCCGCCCCGTCGGCCGGTGTCGGCTGGTATGCTGGGCGCCCCCGTTTTCGAGCCTCTGGAGAATCCCATGCACAGCCCGCGCCCCGGCCGCTACCGGCATTTCAAGGGCAATGAATACCAGGTGCTGGGCACCGCCACCCATTCGGAAACCGGCGAGGCCCTGGTGGTCTACCGGCCCCTGTACGGTGACGGCGACCTGTGGGTGCGGCCGCTGGCCATGTTCCAGGAAACCGTGCTGCGCGATGGCCAGGAACGCCCGCGCTTCGCCTTTGTCGCCGACGATTGATAAAATGCCCGTTTTGCGTGAGCCCACCACCATGTCCGAGTCCACCCCCGTCCTGCGCCTGCGAAAGAACGAAGAGCGCCGCCTCAAAGCCGGCCACGATTGGATCTATGCCAATGAGGTGGACACCGGCGAAACCCCGGTGAAAAGCCTGCCCGCGGGCGCCGCCGCCCGGGTCGAGGACGCCCGTGGCAAACCCCTGGGGCGGGCGCTGCTGAGCCCGAACTCGCTGATCGTCGGCCGTCTTTACAGCCGCGACTCGGAACAGGAACCCAGCCGCAGCTTCTTCAAGAAGCGCATCGAACAGGCGCTGGCGTTGCGCGAAACCCTGTTCCCGGCGCCGGGCTACCGGCTGGTGCACGGCGAGGCCGACGGCCTGCCGGGGCTGGTGGTGGACCGGTATGACGACACCCTGGTGCTGCAGGCCGGCACCGCCGGCATGGAAGCGCACCTGGAGACGGTGGTGTCGGCCCTGGACGCGGTGCTGTCGCCCACCAACATCGTGGTGCGCAACGAAGCCGGCGTCCGCGAGCTGGAAGATCTGCCGCTCTATACCCGGGCGCTGAAAGGCGACGTGCCCGAGTCGGTGACCCTGAGCGAAAACGGCGGCCGCTTCACCGCGCCGTTGCGCGAGGGGCAGAAGACCGGCTGGTTCTTCGATCACCGCGCCGCCCGTGCGCGCATGGCGCCGCTGGCCAAGGACGCCCGGGTGCTGGACGTGTTCGCCTACTGCGGCGGCTGGGGCGTGCAGGCGGCGCTGGCCGGCGCCCGCGAAGTGACCGGCGTGGACAGCTCCGGCCTGGCGCTGGACTACATGCACCGCAACGCGGAGCTGAACGGCGTGGGTGACCGGCTGCGCACGCTGGAGGGCGACGCCGTGGCGGCCATGAAGGAGTTGATCGCCGACGGCGAGAAGTTTGATCTGGTGATTCTGGACCCGCCGGCGTTCATCAAACGGCGCAAGGATTTCAAAAACGGCCTGGCCGGCTACCACGCCATCAACGAACTGGCGGTGCGGCTGGTGAAACCCGGCGGTTATCTGATCTCCGCGTCCTGCTCCATGCACCTGCCCGCCGACAAGCTGCTGGACGTGATGCGCGCCTCCGCGCGGCACATCGACCGCGCCCTGCAGATCATCGGTCAGGAAGGCCAGGGCCCGGACCATCCGGTGCAACCGGCGATGCCGGAAACGGCCTATCTGAAAAGCTGGTTCGGGCGGTTGCTGTTCCGGTTTTAAGGCCTGACGGCCAGTTAAAAGTGAAAAGTTGAAAGTTAAAACGCGGGGAAGGTCGCATCAGACGCCAAGGCCGTGCCCGCGCGTCTTTTCAACTTTTAACTTTTAACTTTTAACTTTCAACTAGCCCTTTTATACCCAGACGATGACCGCGATCACCGCCAGCACCCCCGCCGTGGCGCGCTCCACCCGATCCTGATGCCGGCGCAGGGCGGCCAGCACCGGCCCCCGCGCCAGCATCAGCGCCACCAGCGAGTACCAGCCCCCGTCGATCACCACCGCCGTGGCGGCCACTTGCACGCGGGCCACGGTGCCCATGCCGGCGTCGATGAACTGGCTGAACAGGGCCAGGAAGAACAGCGCCACCTTGGGATTCAGAAACGCGATCAGAAAGCCGTCGCGGGCCGGCCGCGCGCCGCCGCTGCGCGCCGGGCCGTGGGCCGCGGCGTTGCCGGCCTGGCGCCAGCTTTTCCAGGCCAGCCACAGCAGGAACAGGGAGCCGGCCAGGCGGATGCCGGTTTCCAGGGACGGAAAACGGTGCAGCACCACCGCCAGCCCGGCCACGGTGGCGGCGGCGTAGACGCCGATGCCCAGGGCGTGGGCCAGGGCGGTGCGTACCCCGGCCCGGGCCGAGCCGTGCAGGGTGTGATGCAGCACCATGGCCAGGCTGGCGCCGGGTGTCATGGCGCCCAGGGCACACACCCCGGCCAGCAGTAACCATTCCTCGATCGTCAGCATCTTCCCCTCTCCCCGCGCGAAGCGGGCATTGCACGTCAGCCGTTGCCCGCCGTCAATGCTTGCCCGACGAAGCGCTTGCCCGACGAAGCGCTTACATAAAAACACCAAAAATTCCTGACCGGCTAAGCCGCTGAATCGGTTCGGGTTATAAAACCGCCGCCGAGCCCCTTCACGCCAGGGCTCACGCGGGCTTGACGACGTTCACGCCGGCCTTGACCCGACCCTCACCGGGGCGCGCGCAGCGTCGGGCGCAGGTCCTCGTGGAACGACCTCCCGATACGTACAAGGAGAACAACGATGAACAGCCAGCCGCTCCGGCCAGCCCTGTCCCGCGCCGCGCCTTTATGGTCGCCGGTGCGTCTCGCCCTGTTACTCAACGTCAACGTGGCGGCGCTCAGCGACGGCACCGCCCAGGCGCTGCTGGAGGCGCTGGATCAGGTCGGCAACGGCACGCCGCCGGAAGACACCGCTCTGGGTAACCCGGCGGTGACGCTGCTGCTGATCAACGAAGGCGCGGTGATCGGCGTGGTGCCGTTCGACGAAAACGGCGACCGTAAACCCCTGGGCAGTGACGCCGACTATGACGGCATGGACGCGCTGGACATCGCTGGCGGCGATAAAGTGGGGGTGACCTGCGCGCTCTGCCACGCCAAGACCGACGGCAGCGTGGTGCCCGCCGGCACGGTGGGGCCCGGTTCCGTGGGCGCGGAAACCGACGGCGTGATCGCCGGCGGCCTGGACGTGGGGGCAATCTTCGCCGCCGCCGATAACCCGCTGGCCTATCTGCCGCTGCTGCAGTTGCAGCTCGACGCCCTGGAAGGCGCCACCATCGGCAAGGGTGACTTCACCGGTATCGCTTCCGGCGGCACCGTGGCGGACGCCACCGCCGCCGCGCGCACCTATCTGACCGGCACCTTCATGGACGGCGAGGAAGAGAAGCGCTACTACGGCACCACTTCCTTCGACGCCACCCCGGACGGCATCGGCAACGCCACCTACTTTCCGCCGTTCTTCCGCACCGATCTGGCGGCACCCTGGGGCCACAGCGGCGCCTTCGCCGAACTGAATGACTTCAACAATCTGGTCTACACGGTGGCGTTGGATCCCACCAGTCTGCTCACGGCGGACGGGCGCGCCTTCCTGAACGTGCTGGCCGGCCCGGTGGGCGATGAGATCGCCGACCGCTACGAGGCGGTGTTGCGCGACACCGGCGTGATTCCCGAGGGCATGGCGGTGGCCGACGTGCTGCCCTATGTGGACGTGGCCCGGGACGATCTGGCGCCGGGCAGCGCCGCCGGTCCGGTGGGCCGCCGGGTCAGCAATGCCCGCCTGGCGGACCTGGCCGCCTACACCGACCGGCTGGCGGCACCGCCGGCGCCGGAGGGCCTGGACGCGGCGCTGATCAGCCAGGGCGAGACCCTGTTCACCACCGCCCGTGCCGACGGCGGCGCCGGTTGCGCCGGCTGCCACACCGCCAACCCGAACCAGCCGGTGAAGGAGGTGATCATCCCCATCGCCACCCTGTATCCGGGCTACGGCATGCCGCCGGTGATTCTCGACCGCTCCGGCGCCGGCCTGACGCCGATCCAGAACAGCACCGCCGGCCCGGCGCCGTCCTACGACGACTCCGTGGTGGTGCTGGACGCCAGTGTGCGGGGTGAACAGCGTGGCGAGGCCAAGCCGTTAACGACAAGGGGCCTCCGAGGAGGCCCTGTCTTTTGTGGGCGGGTGCCGCTACGGATTATGTTCGGAGAACACCCGCACGCCCTGGTCTCCGTAGAGCAGTACCTGGTAGGCGTCGCGGCGGTCGCCCATTTCCATGCCCGGGGAGCCCACCGGCATGCCCGGCACGGTGAGGCCATGGGCGTCCGGGCGTTCCTCCAGCAGCCGCTTCACGTCCTCGGCGGGCACGTGGCCTTCGATGGCGTAGCCGTCGATAAAGGCGGTGTGGCAGGAGCCCATGCCCGGTTTCAGACCGGCTTTCTCCTTGATGGATTGCAGGTTCTGGGTCTCGTGCACCTTCACTTCGAAGCCGTTGTCGCGCATGTGCTCGGCCCAGGCCGTGCAGCAGCCGCAGCTCGGCGATTTGTACATTTCCAGAGTGCCGGCGGCGGCCAGGGTGCTGGTTAGAAGCAGGCCGGCGGCGATCATCAAACGGGTCATGAGAATCTCCTTTTTTCTCTTTTCTAGTGAACGATCAGATCTAGTGAACAATCAGAGTGCCCTGGTACATCTGCATCTGGCAGGTGAACCGGTAGGTGCCCGGCGTTTTCGGAGTCAGGGTGACGGTGGTCTTCTCGCCCACCGGCAGGGTCCGGCTGACGTCGAGCTTGTGAAACACCACCTGTTCGGCGCAGGGGCTCGGGTCGCGCCGGTCGAAGCGCAGCGTCAGGGTCTCGCCGGCGTCGGCTTCGATCACCGAAGGCTCGTACACGCCGTCCTCCACCACGATGTCGATGGCGCCGCCGCTGGCCCGTTTCGCCGGGCGGCCCTTGGACGACAGCCAGAACCACCACACGATCAGGGCCATCAGCGCCAGGCCGGTCACATTGATCAACAGGCTCATGAATGATCTCCCGTTTGGGCGCGCGGCCCGTGATGACCGCGGGGTTTGAAGAAGCGCAGCCGGTTGGCGTTGCTGACCACGGTCACCGAACTCAGCGACATGGCGGCGCCGGCGATCACCGGGCTGAGCAGCCAGCCGGTGAACGGGTAGAGCAGGCCGGCGGCCACCGGCACGCCCAGGCTGTTGTAGATAAAGGCGCCGAACAGGTTCTGTTTGATGTTGCGCAGGGTGGCCCGGGAAATGGCCATGGCATCGGCCACACCGTGCAGGGAACCGCTCATCAACGTGATGGAGGCGGACTCGATGGCCACGTCGGTGCCGGTGCCGATGGCGAAGCCCACGTCCGCCTGGGCCAGGGCCGGGGCGTCGTTGATGCCGTCGCCGACCATGGCCACCTTGCGACCCTGATTCTGCAGCTTCTCCACCTCGCGGGCCTTGTCCTCGGGCAACACTTCGGCCAGCACCCGGTCGACGCCGGCCTGGCGGGCGATGGCGTCGGCGGTGGCCTGGATGTCGCCGGTGATCATCACCACCTGGATGTCCCGGTCGCGCAGCCGGGCGATGGCCTCGGCGGCGTCCGCCTTGATGCGGTCGGCCACGCCGAGCACGCCGATGACGGTGTCGTCGCGGGCCAGGAACAGGGGCGTGGCGGCCTCTTCGCTAAGCTGCCGGGCGGCATCCTCCAGACCCACGGCCAGCCCTTCCTGCTCCAGCCAGCGGCGGTTGCCCAGCCGCAGCAGGGTGCCATCCAGGCGGGCGCTGACGCCCTTGCCGTTGACGGCGCGGAAGTCGCTCACCGTCGCCGTCTTCAGGCCGCGTTGCTCGGCGGCGTCCAGGATCGCCCGCGCCAGCGGGTGCTCGGAGCCGGCCTCCAGGCTGGCGGCCAGCCGTAGCACGGTGTCTTGATCCTGGCCGTCGGCGGCGGTCACCCGGGTCACCGAGGGCCGGCCCTCGGTGATGGTGCCGGTCTTGTCGAGCACCACCGTGTCCAGCTCGGCGGCGGTTTGCAGGGCGGCGTCCTGGCGGATCAGGATGCCGGATTCCGCCGCCTTGCCCACCGCCACCATCACCGACATGGGGGTGGCCAGGCCGAGGGCGCAGGGGCAGGCGATGATCAGCACCGTCACCGAGGCCACCACCATGTAGGCGGCCACCGGCTGCGGGCCGACGTTGTACCAGATCAGCGCGGTGGCCACGGCGATCAGCAGAATGGTGGGCACGAACACGCCGGCCACGGTATCCGCCAGCCGGCCGATCGGCGGTTTGGCGCCCTGGGCTTTCTTGACCAGGTCGATGATGCGCGCCAGGGCGGTGTCGGCGCCTACCCGGGTGGCGCGGTACACCAGGGTGCCGCTGCCGTTCAGGGTGCCGGCGGCCACCGTATCGCCCGCGCTTTTCACCACCGGCATGGGCTCGCCGGTGAGCATGGATTCGTCCACCTCGCTGTCGCCCTCCAGCACCTCGCCGTCCACGGCGATGGTTTCACCGGGGCGCACGCGCAGGCGGTCGTCCACGCGGATCTCCTCCACCGGCACGTCGTTCTCGCCGTCGTCGTCCAGGCGGCGGGCGGTCTTGGCGCCCAGGTTGAGCAGCCTTTTCACGGCGGCGCCGGTCTTGCCCCGGGCGCGCAGCTCCAGAGCCAGACCCAGATTCACCAGGCCGATGATCATCGGGCTGGCCTCGAAGTAGACGTGCCGGGCCATCTCCGGTAGCAGGTTCGGAGCGATCACCACCAGGGTGGAATAGCCCCAGGCGGCGCCGGTGCCCACCGCGATCAGAGTGTCCATGTTGGCGTTGTGGTGGCGGAACGCCTTCCAGGCGCCAACGAAGAAATGTCGGCCGGGGAAGGCCAGCATCAGAAAGGTGATCACCGACACCGCGCCCCAGCCCCACTGGCTGGCGGTGCCGGCTTGCACGGTCATGGTGCCGCCGAACCAACCCCACAGCATGATCGGCAGGCCCACCGCCAGGGCCACGCTGGTCTGGCGCACCAGCTTGCGATACAGCTGACGTTCCTGTTGCTCGCGGTCGTCCTCGGCGCGCGCCGGGTCGCGCACCGGCGCGGCGTCGTAGCCGGCGTTCTGCACCGCCCGCACCAGATCGTCCGGGCGCGCGCTGCCGCGCACCCGGGCGGTGTGGTTGGCCAGATTCATGCTTGCCTCGCGCACGCCGGGCACACCGTGCAGGGCGCCCTCAATGGTGCGCACGCAGGACGCGCAGTGGGCGCCGGTTACCGACAGCGACAGGTCCTGGTCGTCGGGGCGGTCGGCGGTCGGCGGTGAATCCGGGGGCGGCGGTGAATCCGGGGGCGGCGGTGGCGCGTCCGGTTCGTCGTCCTCGGCGGCGTAACCGGCGTCCTCCAGGGCCGCGCGCAGGGCGCCCCGGTCGGCGTTGCCGTCCACGGTGACCGATTGTTGTTGCAGATCCACGTGCACCTCGCGTACCCCGGCGACGGCGCCCAGGGCCTTCTCGATGGTCTTAACGCAGTGCTGGCAGGTGGCGCCATGGATGGCAAGGGTTTGGCTGTTCATGGTGGTCTCCAATGCTAGAAGCCCGGGACTGTCAGTATCCAACCTCCGGGTAACCCCCAGGTCAACAATGCGCCCTGTCGTGAAGGGCATATGACAATGAAAACTTTTATAAAAGCGCGGTGTTTTCGCGATCTGGTGACTGGCGCGGCCACCGACGCCCATGGAAGATGAGCCTCGTTCGACAGGCGCCAACTTAAGCGAGGACATGGACATGTTGAAGAAAACCCTGATCGCTTCCGCGATTGCCGCCGGCACCCTGGCCAGCCTGGGCGCCCAAGCGCAAAGCACCACCCCGGTACGGGACAATGGTTTTTCCTACACCTACGGTCAGTTCGGTTATGACCGCTGGGATTATGACAACGGCCCGGACGTGGACGTGCTGACCGGCGAGGGCGCCTTCGCCCTGGACGAGCATCTGTTTCTGCGTGGCGGCCTGAGCTTCTACGACGGCGACTACGACAGCCCGGGCAGCGACGACGTGGACGGCAACCGTGTCTACGTGGGCGCCGGTTTCCACACCCCGCTGCAGCGCGGCCTGGATCTGGTGGGTACCGCGGACGTGATCCGCGACGACAACGATTTCAACGATGAGGAATGGGGCTACGCGCTGCGCGCCGGCCTGCGTCATCAAACCACCGATATGCTGCAGCTGTCCGGTGGTGCCATCTACGAAGACATCTACGATGGCAACTTCGGCGTCTATGGCCAGGGTCTGGTGGAACTGAACCGGGCCTGGGACGTGGGCGCCCGGGTGAGCTTCACCGACGATTCCGACAACATCGGTCTGTTCGGTCGCTACAACTTCTGACGACCGACGCGAACCCGAATCCCTCCCCCGCCGGCGAGGCTCAGGCCCGCCGGCTTTTTTTGTTCATCGCCCCGCTTCGGCGGTCTGGAAACGGCGGGCTTCTTCCACCAGCCACTCCTGGAAGCGCGCCACGGTCTCGTTGCCGCGCTGGCTGTCCGGCACCACGAACTGATAGGCGTCGGTGCTGCGGAAGCTGTGCCGGAACGGAATCACCAGCTGCCCGCTGTCCAGCTCGCGGGTGATCAGGAATGGCGGAATCAGCGCCACCCCCAGCTTCTGAATGGCCGCCTCGGCGAGCATGGTGAACAGCTCGTAGCGGGGCCCGGCCATGTCGCGCTCCACCTTCAGGCCCAGGGAATCGAACCAGGCCCGCCACATATAGGGCCGGGTGGTCTGCTGCAGCAGCGGCAGGCGGGCGATGGCCTCGCCGTCCAGGGCGCCGTCGCCGGCCAGATCCGGGTGGCACACCGGCACCGGCTCCTCGTGCATCAGCGCCGTGGCGGTGGTGCCCGGCCACTGGCCGTCGCCGAAGTAGATGGCGGCGTCGAAGCGGGTGTCGGCGAACAGGAACGGGCGGGTGCGGTTGGTCAGGTTCACGGTCACGTCCGGATTTTGCTCGCGGAACGAGGCCAGCCGGGGCAACAGCCAGCGGGTGCCGAAGGTGGGCACCAGGGCCAGTTCCAAAATGTTATTCGTGCCGTGTTTGCCCATGGCGGCCAGGGTGTCCCGTTCCAGTTCGTTGAGGCGGGCGCTGACCTGGCGACTGTAGTGCTGGCCGGCGGGGGTCAGCTGCACGCCCTGGCGGCCACGGCGAAACAGCTTCACGCCCAGGAATTCCTCCAGGCCGCCGATCTGACGGCAAATCGCGCTCTGTGTGAGGGAAAGTTCCTCGGCGGCCTTGGTGAAGCTCTGGTGGCGGGCGGCGGCCTCGAAGCCCACCAGGGCGGTGGTGCTGGGAATGTTGCGGCGCATGGTGTCTCCGGGGCGGGTTCTTGAAGTGAGGAAAAAGCACAATGGGGTGAATATTAATCGCTTGCGGAGAGGGATAACAGGTCCATAGGATGGACGCCCTTTACGGGTCCCGCCCTCGCCGCGGCGCTCTATATCAACAAATGCATAGGTGGACATCATGGCGAATCAGGCTTCGTTCAACTGGGAAAGCCCCCTGCTGCTCGATCAGCAGCTCACCGAAGACGAACGCATGGTGGCGGACTCCGCCCGCCAATACTGCCAGGACAAACTGGCGCCCCGCGTGCTGGAGGCCTTCCGCAACGAGAAGACCGACCCGGCCATCTTCCGCGAGATGGGTGAGCTGGGCCTGCTCGGCGCCACCATTCCGGAAGCCTACGGCGGCGCCGGCCTGAACTACGTGTGCTATGGCCTGATCGCCCGCGAGGTGGAGCGCGTGGATTCCGGTTACCGGTCCATGATGAGCGTGCAGTCCTCCCTGGTGATGGTGCCGATCAACGAATTCGGTTCCGAAGAGCAGAAACAGAAGTACCTGCCCAAGCTGGCCAGCGGCGAGTGGATCGGCTGTTTCGGCCTGACCGAGCCGGACCACGGCTCCGACCCGGGCAGCATGGCCACCCGCGCCAAGAAAGTGGACGGCGGCTACCGTCTGACCGGCGCCAAGATGTGGATCACCAACAGCCCGATCGCCGACGTGTTCGTGGTCTGGGGCAAAACCGAGGACGGCAAAATCCGCGGCTTTATCCTGGAGAAAGGTTGGGAAGGTCTGTCCGCGCCGGCCATCCACGGCAAGGTCGGCCTGCGTGCCTCCATCACCGGTGAGATCGTGATGGACAACGTGTTCGTGCCGGAAGAAAACATGTTCCCGGAAGTGACCGGCCTGCGCGGTCCGTTCACCTGCCTGAACTCCGCCCGCTACGGCATCGCCTGGGGCGCCCTGGGTGCCGCCGAGGACTGCTGGTTCAAGGCTCGCCAGTACACCCTGGACCGCAAGCAGTTCGGCCGCCCGCTGGCCGCCAACCAGCTGATCCAGAAGAAGCTGGCCGACATGCAGACCGAGATCACCCTGGGCCTGCAAGGCTGCCTGCGCCTGGGCCGCATGAAGGACGAAGGCACCGCGGCGGTGGAGATCACCTCCATCATGAAGCGCAACTCCTGCGGCAAGTCCCTGGACATCGCGCGCCTGGCCCGCGACATGATGGGCGGCAACGGCATCTCCGATGAATTCGGTGTGGCCCGCCATCTGGTGAACCTGGAAGTGGTCAACACCTACGAAGGCACCCACGACGTGCACGCGCTGATCCTGGGCCGCGCCCAGACCGGCCTGCAAGCGTTCGCCAACTAAGCGCTTCGGAGAAGTTTGATGTCCGGAGCACTGTCCCACCTGCGCGTGCTGGATCTGTCCCGCGTTCTGGCCGGCCCCTGGGCCGGTCAGATCCTGGGCGACCTGGGCGCCCGGGTGATCAAGGTGGAACGGCCCGGTCGCGGGGACGACACCCGTGGCTGGGGCCCGCCCTACCTGAAGGATGGCGACGGCGGTGACACCGACCAGGCCGCCTATTACCTGAGCGCCAACCGCAACAAGGAATCCGTGGCCATCGACATCACCCGGCCGGAAGGCCAGGCGCTGGTGCGCAAGCTGGCGGCGGAATGCGACGTGGTGCTGGAGAACTTCAAGGTCGGCGGACTCAAGCGCTACGGGCTGGACTACGACAGCCTGAAGGCGGTGAACCCGAAGCTGATTTACTGCTCGATCACCGGCTTCGGCCAGGACGGCCCCTACGCCAGCCGCGCCGGCTACGATTTCATGATCCAGGCGCTGGGCGGGCTGATGAGCCTGACCGGTCGTCCGGAAGGCGAGGCCGGCGCCGGGCCGATGAAAGTGGGCGTGGCGCTCACCGACATCACCACCGGCCTGTACGCCACCATCGCGGTGCTGGCGGCCCTGACCCATCGGGATCGCACCGGCGAAGGGCAGCACCTGGACATGGCGCTGTTCGACGTGCAGGTGGCCTGCCTGGCCAACCAGGCGATGAATTTCCTGACCACCGGCGACTCACCGCGGCGCGCCGGCAACGCGCACCCGAACATCGTGCCGTACCAGGATTTTCCCACCGCCGACGGTGACCTGATCCTGACCGTGGGCAACGACGACCAGTTCGCCCGCTTCTGCCAGGTGGCCGGTCACCCGGAATGGGCCGAGGACCCGCGCTTCGCCACCAACCGGTCGCGGGTGGAGCATCGCGAGGTGCTGGTGCCGCTGTTGCGCCAGACCACGGTGATGAAGACCACCCGGGAATGGCTCGACGCCCTGGAGGAAGTGGGCGTGCCCTGCGGGCCGGTGAACACGCTGGAACAGGTGTTCGAGGATCCCCAGGCCCGCGCCCGTGGTCTGCGCCGCGAGATGGCGCACCCGGCCGCCGGCACCGTGCCCACCGTGGCCAGCCCGCTGCGGCTGTCCGCCACGCCGGCCCAGTATCGCCGTCCGCCGCCGTTGCTCGGCGAGCACACCCGCGAGGTGCTGGGTGATTTGCTGGGCATTGATGAGGCGGGGCTGGAAACCCTGTTCGCCGAGGGCGTGGTCGCCTGAGGCAGAATCCGCGCGGCCTTCGATCTCGGGCCGCGCTGCGCTGACAGAGAGATCTGCCTTGACTGGCCGCTCCGTTCCCTCGGAGTGGCCTTTTTTTTGGCGAGAATGTTTATCGGCGAAGATGGTCGAGCACCACCGCCTGCATGTGCGCCAGCCAGTCGTCGCCGCGCACCGGCGGCGTTACTGTGTCGGACAGCCAGAAGCCATAGGTGTACTGGTTGGAAACGTGGAAAAACCCCATCGCCATGATCGTCATCAGCACGAAATGGGCGTCCGCGTCGTCACGGAACAGCCCTTTCTCCCGCCCCTTGCGAAGCAGCGTCTCGACGCTGTGGATCAGCGGCAGGGACACCTGGCGAATGGTCTCGGACTGCTGGATATAGCGGCCCTTGAGCAGGTTCTCCGACATCACCAGACGGATGAACTCCGGATGGTCCCGGTAGTATTCCCACATCTGGGTGATCAGCGCCTCCATGCCGCGCACCGGATCCTCCGGCGGCACGAAATGGCGCTGGGCGTCCACCAGCCGGCGGTAGGCCTCTTCCAGGACCGCCTGGTAAAGCCGTTCCTTGTTGCCGAAATAATAGTAGAGCATGCGGTCCACGGTGCCGGCGCCCTTGCTGATGCGATCCACCCGGGCGCCGGCGAAGCCGTGTTCGGAAAACTCCGCCAGGGCCGCGTCGAGAATCGCCGCGGTGAGCCGTTCCGGGTCACGGCGCACCTTGCCCGGCCGTCGCGACGCGGCGGATTTCACCGGGGTTTTCTTGCGAGACGGTGATTTCCGAGAGGAGGTCACGGTCCGCTCCCGGCCTAGCCGCGCACCGCCGCAGTGGGCGCGATGCCGCCGGCGGCCGGGTGCAGCCAGGCGCCCAGGGGCGCCCACTCGCCCCGTTCCCGGGCCTGTTCCAGGGCCTTCTCAAAACCCGGCCAGCGCTGTTCCAGGGCGCGGCGCAGGGCGCCGTTGTGGTCGGCGGCCAGTTGCGAGAGGGCCGCTTCCGGCTGGCTGGCGTCGATCAATTCGACGCTGCGCGGCGACAGGTACAGGCCGCCCTCCGGGTCGTCGGCGCCGCGCTGCCGGTCGAGCAGCGCCAGGCGCCGGTCCAGGGTGCTCAGGGCGCAGCGCAGGCTGTCCGGATCGCCGGCGGTGTCGCCGTCCAGGGCGTCCAGATCCGCCTCCAGTTGCTCGGCGGCCAGGCGCAGGTAGGCGCGGCGTCGGGCCGGGGCGTCCACCTGCACGGCGGCGTCTTCCTCCACGGCGCTGGCGGGGACCGCCGCTTCCTGGCGGCCGCCACGGAAGTCCGCCGCCCGGCGCGGCGCCTCGGCGACGCCGGCCACCAGCAACCGCAACGGCTGAAAGCCCAGCGCGATTTCGCCTTCGGTGGTGGCGCCCTGCTGGCGGCGCAGGTTGGCGGCGGTCAGTTCCAGGGCCGGATCGTTGACGATGCCGGAGTCCGGCCAGGCGGGCAGGGCGTCCACGTAGGCCGGGTAGAAGGGCCAGCCGTCCAGCCGTTCCAGGCGCTCCGGCACGCCGCGCTGGCATGCCACCGCCGCCAGCGACAGGTAATGGTCGTTGAAGGCGCTGTACAGGGCCGCCCAGGCGTTGCGGGCCGCCGCCAGGCTGTCCGCGTCCGGTTCCTCCAGCAGGGCCGCCAGGGCGTCCCGCCAGGCACGGCGCTGGTTGGCCAGCGCGGTGGCGCCGGCCTCGTCGTTGAGCGGCCGCAGGTCGGTGTCCGCCGGGTCGCTGGCCGGGGCGCCGTCGCGCGCCGTGTCGGCGGCGGTGCGGTCCGCTTCGGTGGCGGTGTCCGGCGCGTCGCAGGCGCTCAGCAGCAGCGCCGACAGCAGCGCCAGCAGTGCCGCCGCCGACGGTCGTCGTCGCAGGGTCATGACGGGGCTCCCACGGTGGTCTCGCGCAGGGACAGGATCGGCCAGCCGCGCTCCCGGGCCGTCCGCGCCAGGGTATCGTCCGGGTCCACCGCCACCGGGTGGTCCACCTTGCCGAGCAGCGGCAGGTCGTTGTGGGAGTCGCTGTAGAACCAGCTGCCGTCCAGGCTCTCGCCGTGCCTGGCCAGCCAGTCGTTGAGCCGCGCCACCTTGCCGTCCCGGTAGCTCGGCACGCCGGCCACCCGGCCGGTGTAGCCGCCCCGCTCGTCCCGCTCGGCGGTGGTGGCGATCAGATGGGGCACGCCCAGCCGTTCGGCGATCGGCGCGGTGATGAAGTCGTTGGTGGCGGTGATGATCATCAGGGTGTCGCCGCGCCGGCGATGCTTGTCCACCAGTTGTTCCGCCGCGGGCAGCCACAGGGCGTCGATCACCTGCGCCATGAAGTCACGGCGCAGGGCGTGCAGTTGATCCAGGTCGCGGCCCTTCAGCACCGACAGAACGAACTCCTGATACGCGAAGATGTCCAGAGTGCCATCCAGGTAATCCTGGTAGAAGCGGTCGTTGGCGGCTTTGTAGCCGGCGCCGTCCACCTCGCCGCGGGCGACCAGGAACTCCCCCCACTGATGGTCGGAGTCGCCGGCGATCAGCGTGTTGTCCAGGTCGAAGATGGCCAGAGTCATGCAGGCTCCCGGGGCGTGCCCGTCATCAGTGTAAGAAGGTGCGATAAGTCTGCGGCAGCTTAACAAAAGCGGGTCCGTGAAGGCAGTCGATTGATCGTCGCCGGGCCGACAAGGTTTAATGGGAATATTGCGCGCCTGTACGGCTGGGTTCCGCGCCATCGGATTGAGGCAATGACAGGCATCATCGACGACAAAGGATACCGGCTCAATGTCGGCATTGTGATCGCCGCCCCGGATGGGCGGGTTTTCTGGGGCCGCCGCGTGGGCAACCGCGACGCCTGGCAGTTTCCCCAGGGCGGCATGATGCCCGGCGAGAGCCCCGAGGACACCCTGTTCCGGGAACTGGAGGAGGAAACCGGCCTGCGTGGCGAGCACGTCAGCGTGCTGGCGACCACCGACGGCTGGCTCACCTATCGCCTGCCGCGCCGCTTTTTGCGCCCGCCGCGCAACCGGCCGGTGTGCATCGGCCAGCGCCAGAAATGGTTTCTGCTGCGGCTCAACGCCGAGGAGGGGGCCATCGATCTGGCCCGTTCGCCGGTGCCGGAGTTTCAGGACTGGCGCTGGGTGAACTACTGGTACCCGATCCGCAAGGTGGTGCATTTCAAGCGGGGCGTGTACGCCCGCGCCCTGCGCGAGCTGGCGCCGGCCCTGCGCGGCGACGCGCGCCCGCGCTGAGCGCCGCGCGAACAGCGCGTCCCACACCAATCTGAGAGGAACGCCCATGCTCGATACCCTGCGCCGCATCGTGCAGGAAGTGAACAACGCGCCGGACATCCGATCCGCTCTCGATCTGATGGCCCAGCGCGTGCGCGACGCCATGGGCACCGAGGTGTGTTCCATCTATCTGCGGGACAACAACGAAGAACGCTACATGCTGATGGCCTCCGAGGGCCTCAAGCGCGAGGCGGTGGGGCGGGTCAGCCTGGGGACTTCCGAGGGCCTGGTGGGTCAGGTCGGCCAGCGCGAGGAGCCGATCAACCTGGAGGACGCCTTCTCCCACCCCAAATTCCATTATCTGGCGGAGACCGGCGAGGACCCGTTCCATGCCTTCCTGGGCGTGCCGGTGATGCACCACGGCGAGGTGCTTGGCGTGCTGGTGGTGCAGCAGCGCGACGCCCGCCGCTTCGACCAGAGCGAGGAAGCCTTCCTGGTCACCATTTCCGCCCAGTTGTCGGCGGTGATCGCCCACGCCCACGCCTCCGGGGTGCTGTTCGACCAGCTGGATACCAAGGACCTGCCCAGCATCCACGATGGCCAGCCCGGCTCCACCGGCGCCGCCATCGGCATCGGCGTGCTGCTGTTTCCGGAAACCGACCTGTCGGCGGTGCCGGACCGGGACGCCACCGACATCAGTGGCGAGATCGCCCTGCTCGACGAAGCCCTGGTGCGGGTGCGCCAGGAAATCCGTGATCTGGCCGAGCGCGCCAAGAAGACCCTGGGCCCGGAAGAGCAGGCGCTGTTCGACGTGTACCTGCGCATGCTCGACCGCCAGGCGCTGCCCGCCGAGGTGGTGGCGCGCATCCGCGAGGGCCAGTGGGCCCAGGGCGCGCTGCGCATGGTGGTGGACGCCCACGTGCACAATTTCGAGATGATGGACGACCCCTATCTGCGCGAACGGGCCGCCGATGTGCGCGACCTGGGGCGCCGGGTGCTGGGGCAGCTACAGAGCCGCAACCGGCGGCGCATTGAGTTTCCGAAAGCCTGCATCCTGATGGGCGAGGACATTTCCGCGCCGATGTTGATGGAGATGCCGGAAGAGAACATCGCCGGCATCGTCACCACCCGCGGCTCGCGCAACTCGCACATGGCGATCGTGGCACGGGCCATGGGCATCCCCACGGTGGTGGGCGCGCAGAATCTGCCGCTCAAGAAGCTGGACGGCAAGGAACTGATCGTCGACGGCTTCCGGGGACGGGTGATCGCCAACGCCTCGGCGGAGCTGAAGGCCCAGTTCGAGGACATCATCGCCGAGGAAAAACACCTGCTGGCGGGACTGGAAAAGCTCCGTGACGAGCCCGCCGAGACCGAGGACGGACAGCGCATCACGCTGCAGGTGAACACCGGCCTGATGACCGACATCGTGCGTTCCATCGAGCGCGGCGCCGAGGGTGTCGGCCTGTACCGCACGGAAATCCCGTTCATGGTGCGCGACCGCTTCCCCTCCGAGGAGGAGCAGCGCCTGATCTACCGGGAGCAGCTGTCCGCCTTCGCTCCCCACGGGGTCACCATGCGCACCCTGGACGTGGGCGGCGACAAACCGCTCAGCTATTTCCCCATCGAGGAGGACAACCCCTTCCTCGGTTGGCGCGGCATCCGCCTGACCCTGGACCACCCGGAAATTTTCATCGTCCAGGTGCGCGCCATGCTCAAGGCCGCCGAAGGCCTCAACAACCTGCGCATCATGCTGCCCATGGTCACCAGCGTGATCGAGGCGGAGGAAGCCCAGCACCTGATTCACCGGGCCTGGCTGGAGGTGCGCGAAGAAGGCGTGGACGTGGAGATGCCGCCGGTGGGGGTGATGATCGAGGTGCCCGCCTCGGTGTACCAGGCCCGCGCCCTGGCCCAGCGGGTGGAGTTCCTGTCGGTGGGCACCAACGACCTGACCCAGTACATGCTGGCGGTGGACCGTAACAACCGGCAAGTCTCGGAGCTCTACAATTCCTGCCACCCGGCGGTGCTGCACGCCCTGCTGCACGTGGTGGAGCAGGCCCACGAAGAGGGCAAGCCGGTGTCGGTGTGCGGCGAAATGGCCGGCGACCCGAGCACCGCCCTGATCCTGATGGCGATGGGCTTTGATTCGCTGTCCATGAACGCCTCCAACCTGCTGCGGGTGAAGGCGGCGGTGCGCCAGGTCAACATGACCTTCCTGCGCCGCCTGCTCAACGAGGTGCTGGCCATGGACAACGGCGAGGTGATCGCCTCCTACCTGGATCTGCAGCTGACCAAGGTGGGGCTCGGCGACCTGGTGCGCCACCGCAAGACCGCCTGAGCGCGGCGGGCGCCGCGCCTAGGCGGCGCTGTAACGGGGCGGGCCGTCCGGTTCGCCGTCCGGCCGCCAGCTCTGCTCCGCCATCGCCGGTTCGCCCCGGGCCGGCACCGTCACCGCCGAGCTGGCGCGGGTGCCGTAGCGCTCCGATTGAATGAACACCGGCGCCACCAGGCGCTCCAGCTCGGTGCTCACGCCGGTGTCCGGCAGGGTGTCGTCGGTGGGTTGATGGCGGTCGTTGACCACCGCCAGCAGCGCGTCCAGGTCGCCGCCGGCGGCCAGCGCCGTGGCCAGCCGGGCCTTGCCCCTTTCCACCTTGGGCCAGGGGTCGTCCAGCAGGCCGTTGGACAGGCCGTGCAGGCCCGGCGCCACCGGCTGCGGCGGCGCGCCCCGGTTGCCCAGGTACCACAGCGACTGGTGGTCGCCCACCAGCAGATTGAAGCCGGCGTAGTGGGTCTGCTCGGCGCGCAACGCGCGGCAGAACGCCTCCGGGCCCTGGTCGCCTTGCAGAAACGCCTGGGGCAGCAGACCCCGGGAGCGTTCGCCGGCGCCGCGCTCGGTGAGCGGCTCGCGGAAATTGGTGATCACCGCGAACCGCCCGTCCCGGTGAATGCCCAGCCAGGTGCCGCCGGCGGTCAGGTCCAGGCCGTGGAAGACCGGGCCGCGCCAGCGCGCCGGCTCCGCCGGACGGGCGTGAAATTCATCGCGATTGGCGGCCACCGTCAGCGGCCGGGCGGTGTCGGGGCGCCAATCGAACAGCACGATGCACATAGGTTTCCCATGGGGGACAGCAACAAGTCAGCCTGCTAGCATAACCGCCATTTCCGGCAGGGGACATCCATGACGCTTGTGCTGATTTGCGCCCTGATCGGGGTGGTCGCCGGCCTGATGGGCGGCACCCTGGGGCTCGGCGGCGGCGTGGTGATCGTGCCGCCGCTGATCTACCTGTTCCACGGCATGGGCGTGGACGACGCGGTGGTGGCGCAGATGGCCGTGGGCACCTCCCTGGCCACCATCATCGTCACCTCCGGCAGCTCGGTGCACGCGCACCACCGCGCCGGCTACGTGCTGTGGCCGGTGGCCGGCCGGCTGACGGTGGGCATCGTGGCGGGGGCGCTGCTTGGCGCGGTGATCGCCGACCGCTTGTCCGGCGTGGCGCTGACCCGGCTGTTCGGGTTCTTCGCCATCGCCATTGCCCTGCAGATGCTGATCCGGCGTCCGGGGCGCGCGGTGGAAGACGCGCCCCGGCGGTTGCCGGGCAGCGCCGGCCTGGCCGGCGCCGGTGGCGTGATCGGCGGCATTTCCAGTCTGTTCGGCATCGGTGGCGGCTCGCTGACGGTGCCGTTTTTGTCCTGGTGCCGCCTGCCGATGCAGAATGCGGTGGCGATTTCCGCCGCCTGTGGGCTGCCCATCGCCCTGGCCGGCAGCCTGGGTTTCGTGGTCACCGGCTGGGGGCGCCCGGAATTGCCGGCCTGGACCCTGGGCTATGTGTATCTGCCCGCCGCCCTGGCCATCGTGATCACCAGCTATCCCATGGCCAAGGTGGGGGCGCGCCTCAGCCATCGGGTGCCGTCGGCGATTCTGCGACGGATTTTCGCGATCTTCCTGATCGGCATCGGTCTGGAACTGATTCTGTGAGCGGCCAGCTTCCCGGGCGGCCGCGCTGACGGAGTATTGGCATGGAGTTTCCCCGTATCGACCCGGTGGCCATCGGCATCGGGCCTTTGCAGATTCACTGGTACGGCCTCATGTACCTGATCGGCTTCGTCGGCGGCTGGCTGCTGCTGCGCTGGCGCGCGTCGCGTCCGAACAGCGGCTGGACCAAGGATCAGGTCAGCGATCTGGTCTTTTATGTGGCCCTGGGGGTGATCCTCGGCGGTCGCGTCGGCTATGTGCTGTTCTACAACTTCGGCAAGTTTCTCGACGACCCGCTGTGGCTGTTCGAGATCTGGACCGGCGGCATGAGTTTCCACGGCGGTGCCCTGGGCGTGCTGCTGGCGTTCTGGCTGCTGGCGCGTAAATTCGGCAAGCGCTATTTTTCGGTGGCCGATTACGCGGTGCCGGTGGTACCCATTGGCCTGGGCGCCGGCCGGCTCGGCAACTTCATCAACGGCGAACTGTGGGGCCACCCGGCGGACGTGCCCTGGGCGATGATCTTCCCCGGCGACCCCATGGGCGTGCCGCGTCACCCGTCCCAGCTCTATGAATTCCTGCTCGAAGGCGTGGTGCTGTTTCTGGTGCTGTGGTTCTACTCCGCCCGACCGCGTCCGGCCGGCGCGGTCACCGGCCTGTTCGGTCTCGGCTACGGCCTGGGCCGCACCTTCGTGGAATTTTTCCGCGAGCCGGACGCGCACATCGGCTACCTGACCGGCGGCTGGCTGACCATGGGCATGCTGCTCAGCATCCCGATGATCATCCTCGGCGCCGCCATGATGTTCTGGGCCTACCGGCACGATGGCCGCCCGGCCCCGGCGAGGAAGTAACGCCATGAATCAATATCTGGATCTGTTGCGCCTGGCGCGCACCGAAGGCATTCGCAAGGAAGACCGCACCGGCACCGGCACCCGCTCGCTGTTCGGTCATCAGATGCGCTTCAATCTGGCCCACGGTTTCCCGCTGGTGACCACCAAGAAGGTGCACCTGAAATCCATCATCCACGAGCTACTGTGGTTTTTGTCCGGCGACACCAACATCGGCTACCTGAAGGACAACGGCGTCAGCATCTGGGATGAGTGGGCCACCGAGGACGGCGACCTGGGGCCGGTGTACGGCGAGCAGTGGCGCTGCTGGCCCACCGCCGACGGCGCGGTGATCGACCAGATCGACGAAGTGCTGGCGGAAATCCGTCGTAACCCGGATTCCCGCCGGCTGGTGGTCAGCGCCTGGAACCCGGCGGTGCTGCCGGACCCGCGCCTCTCGCCCCGGGACAACGCCGCCCGTGGTCGTCAGGCGCTGCCGCCCTGCCATTGCCTGTTCCAGTTCTATGTGGCCGACGGCAAGCTGAGCTGCCAGCTGTACCAGCGCAGCGGCGACATCTTTCTGGGGGTGCCCTTCAACATTGCTTCCTATGCGCTGCTGACACTGATGATGGCCCAGGTCTGCGATCTCAAACCCGGCGACTTCGTGCACACCCTGGGCGACGCCCACCTGTACAGCAATCATCTGGAGCAGGCCGACCAGCAGCTGGCGCGCCAGCCCCGACCGCTGCCGGTGATGAAGCTGAACCCGGAGGTGAAGGACCTGTACGCGTTCCGCTACCAGGATTTCACCCTGGAAGGCTACGACCCGCACCCGCACATCAAGGCGCCGGTGGCGATCTGAGCGCGCGCCGCCCCGAGGAGATGCCATGAGTATTCGTCTGGCGATGATGGCCGCCAAGGCCAGCAACGATGTCATCGGCCGCGACAACAAGCTGCCCTGGTACCTGCCCAACGACCTGAAATATTTCAAACAGGCGACTCTGGGCAAACCGATCATCATGGGGCGCAACACCTGGGAGTCGCTGAAGCGGCCCCTGCCCGGGCGCACCAACATCGTGATCACCCGCCAGCGGCAATACCCCGCCGAGGGCGCCAAGGTGGTGGCCACCCTGGAGCAGGCCCTGGAGCTGGCCGAACACGTGGCGTTGATCGACGGGCAGGACGAAGTGGTGGTGATCGGTGGCGCGCAGATTTACGCCCTGGCGCTGCCCCGGGCCGACCGTCTCTACCTGACCGAGGTGCACGCGGAGGTGCCGGGGGACACTTACTTCCCGGCGGTGGACGCGGCGCAATGGCGGGAAATCGGCCGGGAGGATTTCCAGGCCGAGGGACCGAACCCCTACGATTATTCGTTCGTGGTCTACGAGCGCGCCTGATACGGCGCGCCGGGAGGGCGGCGACGACCGTGCCCGGCTAGGAAAGCCCCTTGCTGTCGCGCACGTCCTCCGCGATCTTCATCAGCAATCGCCGGCGCGACGGCGTCAGCGCCGAAACGATGCTGATCAGCTCGCGGGTTTCCTTGTCGAAGGCGGCGGCCGGGTCGCGAAGATGGGGCGTCTTGGTGCGCCCTTCCAGTTCCTCGAACAGCTCCGTAAGCGACATTTCCAGCGCCGCGCACAGCCGCCCGAGCCGCTGCACGGACACGTCCTGCCGGTTGCGCTCGATGCGCGACAGGTTACCCGCGTCCGTGCCGGCCCGGTACGCCACCTCTTCGAGGGTTTCTTCACGGCGTTGGCGCCGTTCCTTGAGTATGCCACCAATATCCATGCCCATAAGTTTCTGTAGCCGCTCTGGCGCACTCAATGTGTTACTTGCAATGGTGCAAAAGATATTTTTAGCTTATGGGCAAAATCGGGCTATTTGACCTTGAAATGGCGCAAGGCCAGGGTCAGTCGAACGGCTCCTCGTCCGGGGTCAGCCGGGCGGTGAACGACAGCCGCAGGCGTTCTCCGGCGGCGCGCCGGTCGCCCCGCGGTTCAGCGGAGTAGCCGCCGGGGGTGTCGTTCACGCGCCGGCCGCGACGGGCGGTCAGGCAGCGCACGAAATCCTCGGCGGGCCAGCCCAGGGCGTCGCACAGGGCCAGCATGCGCGGCACGCTGAGCTGCTGTTCGTTGCGTTCGATGCGGGACAGGTTGCCCGGGTCGGTGTGGGCGCGGCAGGCCACCTGTTTGAGGGTCAGTCCCAGGCGGGCCCGGCGTTCGCGCAGCAGGCCGCCGATATTCAGATCCTTCGTCATGGTTATTTCCTTCCCTTAGTGGTGTTGTCAGGGCGAAGCCGGACACGCGGTCTTCGCTCTGGGTCTTTGTAGCGCGCTCCCTGCAAAATAGCAAGAATCAGCCATTGCTATTGTACCAAACCATATGGTTTCATTTTTTGCAATGGAAAGGGAAGTCAAAAAAGACATGAATCAACGGGCGATTTTCAGCGCATCGGACGACGGTGAGGACGGGCGGGAACCCTACGGGTTCAGCTGGCCGGGCAAGGGGCGGGCGGCGGCCCGGGCCGCCACGCCGGCGGCGGGCAGCCTGAGCCCGCACCCGGACGCGTCGGTGGATTTCGAAGGCGCCGCCCACGCGGTGATCGAGGGCGATAATCTGGCGGTGCTCGGCCATTTGCGGAAAAGCTATTCCGGCCGGGTGAAGATGATCTACATCGATCCGCCCTACAACACCGGCCGCGCTTTCCTGTACCCGGACAACTTCCGCGACACGCCCGCGGACCACCGCCGCCGGGCCGGCGAGGGGGCGGAGCCGGAGGGCCGCTACCATGCCCGCTGGCTGAACATGATGTACCCGCGCCTGCTGCTGGCCCGGGAACTGTTGCGTGACGACGGCGTGCTGTTCGTCAGCATCGACGACCATGAAGTCCACGCCTTGCGGCTGATGCTCGACGAGATTTTCGGCTCGCGAAACTTCTTCGCCATGTTCCCCTGGCAATCGCGCACCTCCCGGCAGAACGACACCGATCTGTGCGTGCAGCACGAGTACGTGATCGGCTACGCCCGCCGGCGCCGCGTCGGGCTCCGCCGGCTGAGCGCGGACAACCAGGCAAAGTGGCGCGCCGCCCCGGGCTTCGCCGCCTACCCGGCGCGCATCGACACCGGCCGCTACCGGAACCCGGACAACGACCCCCGCGGGCCCTGGAAACTGGACCCGTTCGACGCCCCCAATGTGCGGCCCCGGCTCACCTACACGATCCGCAATCCGGACACCGGCCAGGCGTTCCGGCCGCCGCCGGGCCGCTGCTGGCGCACCGGGCCGGAGCGCTTCGAAGCGTTGCTGGCGGACCGCCGCATCCTGTTCGGCCGCCGTGGCCGGGCGCGGCCTCAACTGAAAGTGTTCCTGAACGAAAAGCGCGCCTTCGGCGAGGTGGCCACCAGCTGGCTGGACGGTACCGGCCACGGCACCGCCAGCGACGGCACCCGGGAACTGCAGGCGCTGTTCGATGGCGAGAGTCCGTTCCTGTACCCCAAGCCCACCAAGCTGCTGCGCTTTCTGCTGCGCCTGGCCACCGGCCCGGAGGATCTGGTGCTGGATTTCTTCGCCGGCAGCGGCAGCACCGGTCAGGCGGTGCTGGCGGAGAACCGCGACGACGGTGGCCGGCGCCGCTGCCTGCTGGTGCAGTTGGCGGAGCCCACCGGTGACCCGCGCTGGCCGACCCTGGCGGACCTGACCGCGGAGCGGTTGCGGCGGGCCGCCATGATCCTGGGCGGCAACGAGGGGTTCCGGTTCTGGCGGCACACGGATTCGCCGCCGGAGGCCACCGACCCCTGGAGCTGGCTGGCGCCGTTGGGGTTGCCGCTGGATGCGCGCCTGGAACCGGTCACCGTGAACGGCGGGCTGGCACACCGGGTGCGTCATGGGAAGGAGAGCTGGCTGTTGTACGCCGGGACCGAGCTGGACGAGGCGCTGCTGAGCGCGTTAGCGAGCGCCGGCGCGGATGTGGTGGTGCTGCACCGTGCCCTGTTTGCCGGTCAGCGGACCGGCCCTCCGTGGCGGGTGGCGGGCGCGCCGGAGCTGAAAATCGTGGGGTGATCCGGGTTTGCGTGGGTCGCGGCTTCCGCCGCGATTCCGGTCAGCCGCGCCCGGCCTCCGGCTCCGCCAGCACCCAGAAGCGGAAGGCGACCACGTTCACCAGGGTGGCGAGCAGGCCGCTGATCAGGCCGGTCAGGATCAGGCTGCCGGCGTTTTCGCCGAGCAGCGACATGACCAGGCTGTTGGCCACCAGCGACAGCACCAGCACCAGCAGGAACGACAGCAGCAAGGTCGCCAGCAGCGGCCACTGGCTGGCCGAGGAACGCAGGAAGCCGTTCTGCAGGGCGTTGATCGGCCCGTCGCCGCGCAGCATCAGCTGGAAGGGCGCGAAACACAGCCGGGCGTACAGCCACAGGGCCGGGAAGATCAGCAGGAACCAGCCCAGCGACACCGCCAGGGCCAGCATGAAGTAGGTGGCGAGCAGGAACGGATAGCGGGCCAGGGCGGGCAGGGTGCAGGCCAGCAGGCCCCGGGCGCGGCCCTGCTGAATATGGGCCATCTGCACGATCAGCGCGCCCTCCGCCAGCGGCCGCAGCAGCATCAGCGTGGTCATGCTGATCGCGTTGAAGCCGATCAGGGTGCCGTCGTCGCCGGTGACCAGCACCGGCCCGATCACCAGTTGCAGCACCTCACCGAACAGGGTGAACGGGGCGCTGATCAGGAACAGCGCCGCCAGATGTCGGCGCCAGAAGAACAAGGCTTCCTTGAGACGTTGCAGAATCATGCCGGGTTACCCTCCGCGAACCGGCGACACCATACGTCAGCCGTCGGAACTTGACCAGCGCTCCGGGGCCGCGCCAACCCGCCCGAGGCCCGGCAGGCGCAGGGCGGGCGGCCAGGGATCCACGCCGTAACCCAGCCCCAGCACATTGATTTCCAGGCCCTCCACCGGCGCCACGATGACGCCGAACAGGCCGAGTATCGACAGCTGGACGCCACCGCCGCTGGGGGCGTGGCCGGCCGGGCGGTTCAGTGGGCGGTAATCCTTGCCGATGGCGGTGGGCGGCAGGTCCAGGGCCAGAGCCGGCACCTGGCGGCCGATGTGCGCCAGAAAGGTATTGCTGTTGGGGCCGGGGAAGCTGCGGTAGCGATCACGGAAGGGGTAATCCTCGATGGCCGCCTCGATGGCATCGATCATGGCGCCGGTGTCGCCGCCCTGATGCGACACCAGCAGGCGTGGCTCGGCGCCGTACCAGAAGCCGTCCGCCACGGTGTAGTCGCGGCGCACCACGCCATCGCCGCCACCGCGCCAGCGCACCACGTCATAGCGGGTGAAGGCGGTGTCGCCGGCCCGCTTGAGAATGATCCAGGGATGGGTGGCGAAATAACCGCGCCAGCCGTAGGTCCGCGCGGTGTAGACCTGCACGATGGCGGTGTCGGCGAGCTCGCGCGGGTCCGGCGCCAGATCCGCCGACGCCCGGGACGCCGCCGACCAGGGAGAATCGGGCGGGGTGTAGGTCAGCCAGGACACGCCCAGCGGCGCGGCCAGTATCAACAGCAGCAGGGTCAGGCGCAGCAGCCAGCGCCCCGGCGCCCTCACCGGCGGCTACTCCGTTACCACCAGTATTTGCCCCAGTTCTGCGGGTTGGCCCAGAAACGCGGGTTGTTCCAGTTGCGGCGGAAGTTGTAGTCGTCCAGGTCGTAGCTGTAGATGTCCAGCTCACGGCCTTCCTGGGCGAAGTGGCCCTCTTCCCGGCAGCCCAGGGCGAGAAAGCCGTTGTGCGGCCAGCGCAGCTTCTCCGGGGCCAGGTGCGGCTGGTACACCGCCACCAGGGAGTCGGTGTGCAGATTGCGCAGCAGCCCGATCAGCGATTCGCCGTCGCGCTGGCTCATGTATTCCAGCTGGTCGGCGATCACCGCCAGATCCACCCGGCGCACCTGCTCCAGAGCCTGGAACGGGTTCTGCTCCTGAATGTGGATCAGCTCGCAGTCGTGATCCTGGCACCAATGGTCGGCCACCGGCACCGGATTGAGGCTGATGGTGAGCAGGCTCTTCGGCTGATGGCTGTCGAGGATGGCCGCCAGTTTTTCCTGCGGCGTTTCAATGGCTTTTGAAGCGATGGCTGTAGTCATGGTTTTGAGTCTAGGCGGTTCCCGGCGGCACGGCCAGGGCCCGGCGGGGGCGGTGGCTGTTAAAAATTGTTTGCCGCGTCACGGTCACCGGCGTTGACGGACCCGGGGCAACTAATGATAATGATTCTCAAATACATTTGTGGCCCTCCGGTCAAAGCCCGTACATTCAAGGCTTATACGTTCAAGGAGAAACGTTATGTCCCAAGGTACCCTGACCCACCCGCACAAGGTATCCACCGCCCGCCGTGTCGCCGCCGGCGCCCCGCGCGCCCGTCGCATCGCCATCGAGGCGGACAGCAGCGTGGCCAGCCGCGCCCTGCTCAACCAGGACGGCAAGCTGTGGATCGAACACGGGGGCGAGCGCTATCTGCTGCGTCGCACCGCCAATGACCGCCTGATCCTGACCAAGTAAGCAGGAACAGGCACTTCCGTTCTCCCTGACCGTGGAACGCCAGCCCGGCCCCGTGCCTCCGCCAGCTGCCCACACCCGGATTTCGCAAGGAGGCTCACCGTGACCCTGACCGCGACGGTGGCGACCCTGGCGCCAGGCCCCCGGGCGTCCACCACCTTTCATCATTGCCGCGCCGCCCTCGGTGATCGGGTGCTGCGGCTGCAGGACGAACCCCTGGCCATTCTCAAGGGCCTGTACCGGCTCGGCGCGCTGGTGGTCACCACCTTCGCCGATGGCGGCCGGGTGTCCCAGTCCATGCGCTACCCGACCCTGGAAGACGGCGACGACGGCCTGGAGGCCCGGGGCCAGCAAAGCCGGCTGCGCCACCAACTGAACCTGCCGTTGTGGCGCTCGGTGATGGCGGTGCTGGCGCCGGTGGCGGATCTGCCGCCGCGCAGCTTGCTGTTCTTCGACCGCTTTGGCGAGCCGGTGCAGCAAATGGCGGTGGCTCCGGAAACCGGCGGCCTGGCCTTCGAGGAACTGGTGTGCGCCATGCTGCACCCGGACCAGCGCCAGCTTGGCGCGCCGCCGCCCCGGCTGCTGGCCGGCCCGACGGCGGTGCCCTCGGTGGCGGAGCTGGAACGGCAATGGTCCCACGGTGACGACGACGGTTTCCGCACCCTGCTGGCGGGCATCGGCGACCGCCGCCAGGTGCTCTACCAGGCGGTGCGGGACAAATTCGCCTGCCCGGTGCGGGCGGAAACGGTGCCCTCGTTGCTGGCCCTGGCCAGCCGCCGGGACGCCGCCTACACGGTGTGCACCGGCAACAGCGGCGTCAGTTTGTGCCTGACCGCGCCCTGGTCGGCGCCGCGCTGGCAGAAAGGCCAATGCCATCTGGCCCATCAGGGCACTCTGGTGTCATTGGATATGGGGCGGGTGGCCAGTGTTTGGCGCCTGCGCCGGCCGGGCGCGGGGCGGGTGGTCACCGCCCTGGAAGGGCTGGACGCCCAGGGTCGCTGGCTGTGGACCCTGTCCGGCGCGGACGACGAGGACATCTGGTTGAGCCTGCTGGCGGACAGTTTGATTCCGGACGGCGCGCCGGGCCGGCGCATGGCTTAGGCGGATGTAGGCAAGCCAGTTGAAAGTTAAAAGTTAAAAGGGCCGGGCTGAGGGGCCGTGCCATGACCTCCGGCCGGTCAGGGACTTGAATGTTGCGGCTCTTCCCCGCGGGCAGGGCTTTCGAGTCCGCAAAGGGCCAGCCCGCGTTTCAACTTTTAACTTTTAACTTTCAACTGGCCCATCGATCGGCACGGCCCCACCGCCACTCAGCCCTGGCTTGCAGCTAAAAATGCGCGTCGAAGTCGCGGATCAGGGCGACCAGCCGATCCGTGTCCTCGGGCACGTCGCGCAGGGTTTCCTCGGCCAGCGGCGCCACGTCGCATTGGGCGGGCAGCGGGTGGTCCTCGGCCAGGATCGCCCGAAAGCGGGCGATGAACACCCACTGCAGCCACTGAGTGAATTTCATGGTGTCGGCGAAGAACGGCGTGGCACTCTGAAACGCCGCCGGCTCCGGCGGCAGGGTGTCCCAAAGGCGCAGCCCTTCCATTTCCGCCTGCATGTCGTTGAGCAGGCCGGCCAGGGCCTGGCGTTGGTCGTTGGTCATCAGTTGTCCAATAGCGGCAGCAGGTCCGGCAGTTCCCGCAGATGGTGAATGTGATGGTCGGGGCGATCCAGGTCGTCGGGCCAGTCCAGATCGATCAGGTTGGCCCACACCGCCTGGAACCCGTGGCGCCGGGCGGCGTCCACGTCTTCCACCGGATGATCGCCCACATGCAGGGCCTGGCCCGGCTCCACCCCGGCACTGCGCAGCGCCGCCCGGAACATGTCCGGCTCCGGCTTGCGCCGGCCGATGCTCTCCGCGGAATGATGAAAGCGGAACAGATCGGCGATGCCGATCCGTTTCAGGTCCGAGTTTCCGTTACTGAGGGCGCCCAGCGTGTAGCTGTCGGCGAGTGTCTCCAGCACCTCCAGGGCGCCGGGAAAGAAACTCACCCGGTTGCGCGCCTCGTGGAACACCAGAAAGGCGTCGGCGGCGATGTGGCGCGCCTCCTTATCCTCGAACCCGGCGGCCATGAAGGCCTCGGCCATGGCGTCGCGGCGCAGGCGGGTAAGGTTGTTCAGATAATCCGGATGCTCGCGCACCAGCCGGTCGCGCACCGTGCGGATGCGCTCCGGGGTGAGCGCCCGGGCGGCGTCCGGATGGTGGTCGGCGATCCAGTCGCTGGTGGTGCGTTCGGCCTGGCGTATCACCTCGTCCACCGGCCACAGGGTGTTGTCCAGGTCGAAGGTGATGAGTTTGAGTCCGGTCATGGTGAGAGATGATAAGCGGCGCGGCGGCGCGGATAAACGGTGGATTGGTGAAATCGTGAGGCGGTGTCGGCGTTCCGTGGCGCCGGCTCAGTCCGCCGCGTCGTCACCGCCGCCGCGCCGGCGCTGGGCGCGGGGGTGGGCGCCGTCGTAGATCTTCGCCAAATGCTGGAAATCCAGATGGGTGTACACCTGGGTGGTGGCCAGGTTGGCGTGGCCGAGCAGTTCCTGGACCGCGCGCAGGTCGCCGGAGGACTCCAGCACATGGGTGGCGAACGAATGGCGCAACTTGTGCGGGTGCAGGTGATCGTCCAGACCCCGGGCCAGCGCCGCCCGGCGCAGCCGCTGCTGCACCGCCGACGGGGACAGCCGCCGCCCACGCTGACTGACGAACAGGGCGCGCTGGTCAGGATCGTGGACCAGGCTGGCGCGGGCCTGGAGCCAGGCGCGCAGCGCCTTGAGCGCCGGTTTGCCCACCGGCAGCACACGGGTTTTGTTGCCCTTGCCGGTGACCACCAGCTCGGCGGAGCCGGCGGACACGCTGTCCAGGTCCAGGCTGAGCAGTTCCGCCAGCCGCAGCCCGCAGCCGTACAGCAACTCCAGCATGGCCTGGTCGCGGCGCGCCAGGGGACCGTCGCCGTCCGGGTGGTCGAGCAGATGGCGGGCCTGATCCGCGTCCAGGGCCTTGGGCAGCCGTTTGCCGCTTTTCGGCGCGCGCACGTCCAGGGCCGGGTTGTCCCGGGCCAGCCCTTCGCGAATCAGATAGCCATAGAAAGTGCGCAGCGAGGACAACAGGCGTTGCAGGCTGCGCCCGCCCAGGCCGCGCCGGTGCAGGGTGGCCACCAGGGCACGCACGTCATGGGCGGTGACCGCCGGCCAGTCCGGGCTCAGCACCTCGGCGGCGCGGCGCAGGTCGCGGCGGTAGTGATCGACGGTGTGCGGCGACAGCCGCCGCTCGCTGGCCAGATGGCGGGCGAAGGCGTCGATGGCGGCCAGCCGGTCGCTCATGGCGGGCTCAGGCGCGCTGCGCGTGGCGGTTGGCCGCCGGGCCGCTCACCTCCACCAGCCGGCGGCTGAGCACCTGGCCGATATGGCTGATGAACAGGGTGCCCATGGAACTGCGGAAGTGCATGGCGTCGCCGCTGCCGATGGCCAGCACGCCGAGCCGACCGTTGTGCTCCAGCGGCACCACGGCGGCGGATTTGACCGCCTCGGCGCGGTCCTGGAACAGCGCCGCCAGTTCCTCCTGGCGCAGCACGCCGCACACCGCCTTGCCGGTGCGCAGCAGCGGCCCCAGGGCGGCGGGCAGGTCCTCCGGGTCGACGAAGCGCACCTGCTTGCGCACCTCGCCGAGCAGCTTGGCTTCCCGGTCGTGCAGCAGCAGCGACACGGTGTCGCAGCGGAATTCCTGTTCCAGGCCCTGCAGCAACTGGCGCAGCAGCTTGTCGGTGTTGCGCGCCTCCAACAGCGCCAGGGTCAGGCGGCGGGTGTGTTCGAACAGCAGGTCGTTTTCCCGGGCCACGTCGATCAGGCCGTTGAGCCGCTCGCGCAGCTCCTGGTTACGGTCGCGCAGGATCGAGGCCTGGCGCTCCAGCAGCGACACCGCCGGGCCGCGCGGGTCCGGCAGACGCATCAGCTCGAGCAGCTCGGGGCGGTCCTGGAAAAATT
Source organism: Alcanivorax sp. (assembly GCA_022449455.1). Taxonomy (GTDB): domain Bacteria; phylum Pseudomonadota; class Gammaproteobacteria; order Pseudomonadales; family Alcanivoracaceae; genus Alloalcanivorax. The sequence continues at coordinate 44,079 of JAKUPL010000029.1, forward strand.
CGGGATGGCGGCGCAGAAAGGCGGCCACCTGATCGGCGCCGGGCAGGGTGGCGCCGGGCTGAGTGTCGTCGGTCATTGGCGGGGCTCCACGTCGATCTCGCCATCATAGACACGGCTGGCCGGGCCTGTCATCAGGATGCCCCCCTGGCCGTCGTAGCGGACCTGCAGGGTGCCGCCGGGCAGGTGCACGGTGACCGCCTCATCGAGCAGGCCACGGCGCTGGCCGCACACCACCGCCGCGCAGGCGCCGGAGCCGCAGGCCAGGGTTTCGCCGGCGCCGCGCTCGAACACCCGCAGGCGGATCTGGTCGCGACCAACGATCTGCATGAAGCCGGCGTTGACCCGCTCCGGGAACCGCTCGTGGCGCTCCAGCAGCGGGCCCAGGGTTTCCACCGGCGCGCTGTCCACGTTTTCCACCAGCATCACCAGATGGGGGTTGCCCAGGCCCACGGCGGACACTTCGTAGGCGTTCTGGCCGGCCACCAGAATATAGGTGTCGGCCTCGGCGTCGGCCTGGAACGGCACCGCCGCCGGCGCCCAGCGCGGCGCGCCCATGTCCACGGTCACCAGACCGTCGTCGGTGACCCGCAGGGTCATCAGCCCCTCGGCGGTTTCCACCCGGATTTCGTGTTTGTCGGTGTGCCCCTGGTCGCGCACGAAGCGGGCGAAACAGCGCGCGCCGTTGCCGCACTGGCCCACCTCGGAACCGTCGCTGTTGAAAATCCGATAGCGGAAATCCACGCCCTCGTGCCGGGCCGGCTGCACCACCAGCAACTGATCGAAACCGACGCCGAAATGGCGGTCGCCGAGCCGGCGCAGCTCCGCCTCCGGCAACGGCGGCCCGTCCTCGGGCAAGGCCTGGGTCAGCCCGTCCACGACCATGAAGTCGTTGCCGAGGCCGTGCATTTTGGTGAAACGGAGGCGCATGGGGGATCCGGGGGCAGTTTGTTGAGACGCTTCATTGTACGGGGGGGTTGGGCGTGGGAACAGGGGCGGGTGGATCAGTTGAAAGTTCAAAGTTAAAAGTTGAAACGCGCTTGAGGCACGCTGGGGCGGCGCGGCCGTGCCCGCGTTCAGGGGTAACCCGCGCTCTGACCGGCCACCTGGCCGCGGAAAGGGCGGGCGGCGCCTCGCCCTTTCAACTTTTAACTTTGAACTTTCAACTGCCCGGAAAAGCCTATCGCGGCGGAAGCCGCTCCTACCTACAATGGTCGGCCCCAACGTCGCGGAACCGCCCATGCTTTCCTACCGCCACTCCTACCACGCCGGCAACTTCGCCGATGTCCTCAAGCATCTGGTGCAGGTGGCGGTGCTCGATCATCTGCGCCTCAAGGACAAACCGTTCCTGGTGCACGACACCCACGGCGGCGCCGGGCTGTTCGCGGTGGACGACGCGCACATGCAGAAAACCGGGGAATACCGGGACGGCATCGGCCGGCTGTGGGAACGCCGTTTCGAGGCGTCGCTGATCAACCGCTACCTGAACGTGGTGGCCGGCTTCAGCCGCCCCGGGGCGCTCAGCCACTACCCGGGCTCGCCGGCGATCAGCGCCGCCCTGCTGCGCGACCAGGACCGCCTGCAGATCACCGAGCTGCACAGCACCGACTTCGAATTACTGGAAGCCCGCTTCGGCGGCGACCGCCGCATCCGCCTGGCGAAGCAGGACGCCCTGGCCGGCATCAAGGCGCTGCTGCCACCGGTGCACAAACGGGGGCTGGTGCTGATCGACCCGTCCTACGAACTGGGCGGCGACGAGGCGGCCACCCTGGAGGCGGTGGAAGAAGGGCTGCGGCGCTTCAACACCGGCTGCTTCGCGGTCTGGTACCCGGTACTGGAACGACGCCGCGCGGACCGCTTCGCCCAGCGCCTGATGGCGCTGGCGCCCAAGCACCTGCGCGCCGAACTGTGCGTGCTTCGCGACGGCGGCGCCCGTGGCATGACCGGCTCGGGCATGGTGGTGCTGAACCCGCCCTGGACCCTGGGCGAACAACTGCAAGCGGCCCTCCCCATCCTCCACCGCACCCTGGATCAGGGCGGCGGCACCCAACGACTCATCCTCTCCCCGTAACAGCGCCGCGGAATGCTACCTCGGAGCGTCTCGGTGTGGCCCCCCTTCCGGGACCCTTGAGAACAGGACGTTACACCTCCCCGGCGTTATCCAACTCCACCGCCTCATGCATCCGTTCCAACAGATCCGGGAACGCCGCCAGCACCCGGTTCCAGCTGGGAATGAACGGCTTGTCCCGGGGATGCTCCAGAAACGCCTTGCCCGCCTCCATCAGATTGTCCGCGAACAACTCCACCGCCTGCTCCTCGCTGTGACGATCCAGCTTCAAACCGTTCATCAGCGCATCGTTGTAATAGGCCTCGATCAGATCCAGAGCGATGCGGTAGTAGGTAGCCTTGATGGTGCGGAAATCCTCCACGTTGATCTGCACACCCAGGGTGGCGAGCTTGCGATAGAGCGCCTTGGCGATGTCCAGGCTCATGCGGTTGAGGCCGCCGCCGGCGTCGTCCTCGGACATGGGCTGATGCTTGTGGTCGTAGGCATCGGCGATGTCCACCTGGCACAGCCGCTTGGTGGAATAATTGCGGTGCACCTCGGACAGCACGCCGATCTCCAGCCCCCAATCGCTGGGAATGCGAATGCTCTCCAGCACGTCGGTGCGCATGGAAAATTCCCCGGACAGCGGATAGCGGTAGCTGTCCAGATATTCCAGATAGGGCAGGTTGCCGTAGATTTTTTTCAGGGCGCGCAGCAGCGGCGTCACCATCAGGCGCGCCACCCGGCCGTTGAGCTTGCCGTCGGCGATGCGCGGGTAATAGCCCTTGCAGAATTCGTAATTGAACTGGGGGTTGGCCACCGGATAAATCAGCCGCGCCAGCAGGCCCCGGTCGTAGGTGACGATGTCGCAGTCGTGCAGGGCCACCGCCTCGGTGCGGGTGGTCTGCACGTAGCCGGCGCAGTACCACACATTGCGGCCCTTGCCGGGCTCGTCCGGGGCCAGGTCCTCGCCGCGCAGCTCCGCGTCCAGGGCCTGCAGGCGCGGGCCGTCGTTCCACAGAATGCGATGGTGCTGCGGCAGCCGCGAAAAGAACTCCCGGGCGCGCAGAAACTGGTCCCGGTCGGCCCGGTCCAGGCCGATGACGATCTCGCTCAGGTACGGCACCCGCGCCAGCTCGTCGACGATGTGGCTCAGCGCCGGGCCCTCCAGCTCGGAATACAGCGACGGCAGAATCAGCCCCATGGGACGCCGTTTGGCGAAGCGGGTCAGCTCCTGTTCCAGGTCTTCCACGGAACGCTGCTGCAGATTGTGGAAGTTGGTGATCAGACCGTTCTGGTAGAAATCACTCATGGCCGTTCTCCTTGTCGGGCCGGTCCTTCAAAAGCCAGTGCTCCAGACCTTCCACCCAACCGTGGGGCCCGGGTTGGTCGGTGCGATACAGCGCATCCTGGCGGGGCGCCACCGGCAAGTCGTGGGCGCCGCGAATCAGTACCGCCCGCTCCACCGCCTCCAGCAGGGGCAGGTCGTTGGGGCCGTCGCCCAGCCCCAGGGTGCGGGCGTCGCGGCCGTGCAGCTCCCGGTAACGGGCCACCAGCCAGCGCACCGCCCGGCCCTTGTCCACCCGGCCCATGACGTGCCGGAAGCGGCCGCCCCGGGTGACGGTAAGGCCGTCCCGTTCCAGAACCTTGCAAAAGCGTTGCCAAGCCGGCTCGTCGCCGTCCCACAGCAGCGGCTGGCTGCCCTCCCGTTGCCGGGCCAGGGCGGCGTCCGCCGGGGGCAGACCGGTGAGCGCGGCGGCTTGCGCATCGCTGAGTTCGGAGAACAGCCGCACCGGCGCGCGCTGTTCGGCGGCCAGGGCGTGCAGGCGCGCGGCCAGGGCGTCGGCGGGCTCGCCGGGGGTGAACAAGGTCAGGCCGTCCCCGTCGGGGGGCGGGTCGCCGGGACGGCGCCACTCGGCGGGCAGGCCGATCACGGCGCCGTTTTCGGTGACGAAGGGCGTGTGTTGCAGATGCAGCTGACGGCGCAGCACCGCCAGCTCGGCGCGGGTCTTGCTGGTCACCGGGATCACCGCGTCGCCGCGCGCCGCCAACCGGCGCAACCAGGGCGCCGCCGGCGACCAGTCGTAGTCATGGTGATCGAGCAGGGAACCGTCCAGGTCGGTGAAGACCAGCAGGCGGGGTGCCCGTTCCATGGCGCCGCCCGCTCCCCCGGTCAGGGAAGCAGGGTCTCCAGCCGCAGCTGATCTTCCAGGGTTTCCCGGGCGCGCACCAGGAACGCCTGGTCGCCGTCCACCATCACTTCGGCGGGGCGGTTGCGGCTGTTGTAGTTGCTGGCCATGGCGAAGCCGTAGGCGCCGGCGGAGCGCACCGCCAGCAGGTCGCCGGGCTCCAGGGCCAGGGCCCGGTCCTTGCCCAGGAAGTCGCCGGTTTCGCACACCGGGCCGACGATGTCCCAGTCGCGGCAGTCCGCCTCATGGGGCGTGACCGGCACGATGTCCTGCCAGGCCGCGTACAGGCTGGGCCGGATCAGGTCGTTCATGGCCCCATCCACGATAGCGAAGTTGCGGTGCTCGGTGGGCTTGAGAAACAGCACCTGGGTCAGAAACAGCCCGGCGTTGGCGGCGATGGAACGGCCCGGCTCGATGTGCACCGGCAGCTCGCCGGGAATGTGCTTGAGCAGGGCGGCCACGTAATCGGACGGCGGCGGCGGGGTTTCGTCCCGGTAGGTGACGCCCAGGCCGCCGCCCAGATCCAGATGATGAATCTCGATGCCCAGATTCTGCAGCTCGCCGAGCAGCTTCAGCACCCGCTCCAGGGCGTCCTCGAACGGGTCCAGCCGGGTCAGCTGGCTGCCGATGTGGCAGTCGATGCCGCGCACCGCGATGTGCGGCAGTTCGGCGGCGCGCTGGTACAGGGCCGGCGCCTTCTGGATGTCCACGCCGAACTTGTTTTCCTTGAGGCCGGTGGAAATGTACGGGTGGGTCTGGGCGTCCACGTCCGGGTTCACCCGGATCGAGATCGGCGCCACCGCGTCCAGCTCACCGGCCACCAGATTGAGCAGTTCCAGCTCGGCGGCGGACTCCACGTTGAAGCAATGGATGCCGGCCTTCAGGGCGGCGGCCATTTCCTCGGCGGTCTTGCCGACCCCGGAGAACACGATTTTGTCCGGGTCGCCACCGGCGCGCAGCACCCGCTCCAGCTCGCCGCCGGAGACGATGTCGAAGCCGGCGCCGCAGCGGGCCAGCACGTTCAGTACCGCCAGGTTACTGTTGGCCTTCACCGCGTAGCAGATGCGGTGCGAGTGTTCGCCGAAGGCGTCGTCGAAGGCGGTGTAGTGGCTTTCCAGGGCGTCCCGGGAATACACGTACAGCGGCGTGCCGAAGCGCTCCGCCAGTTGCGCCACCGGCACTTCCTCGGCGTAGAGGGTGCCGTCGCGGTAGGAAAAGGGGGCCATGGTCATTGCGGCTCGTCCTGGTTGTCGTCGTCGTCCTCGTCCTGTTCGGACGTGGCCGGCAAGGGGGTGGTCTGCGCGGGCGGCGCGGCCTGCGCCGGCTCCCGGGGCGCCATATACAGCGGGCCCTTCTGGCCGCAGCCGGCGAGCAGCATCATCGCCAGCAGGCAAAGTACACGCATGGAACACTCCTGCGAAAAAGTCCGGGCAGTATAGCGGTTTCGGAATGACGAAACGACGCGCGGCCAGCGATTCCTCGCACTTCAGGCGGTGATCAGAATGGCCCGGAAATCGTTCACATTGGTGCCGGTGGGCCCGGTGATCAGGCTGTCGCCGAGTGCCTGGAACAAGGAATGGGCGTCGTTGCCGTCCAGGGTGGCGCGGGCGTCCAGGCCCAGGGTGGCGGCGCGGGTCAGGCTGTCCGGCGACCACAGCGCGCCGGCGATGTCGGCGCCGCCGTCCACGCCGTCGGTGTCCGCGAACAGGGCGTGCACGCCGGTCATCGGTCCCAGGGCCAGGCCAAAGCCGAGCAGGCCCTCCACGTTGCGGCCACCGACGCCGTCGCCGCGCACCGTCACGGTGGTCTCGCCGCCGCTCAGCAGCACGCAGGGCGGCGCCAGTGGCTGGCCGTGGCGGCGCACCTGGGCGGCGATGCCGGCCAGCACCCGGCCCAGCTCCCGCGCTTCGCCTTCCAGGCCGTCCCCCAGAATCAGTGGCGTGACACCGGCGGCGCGGGCCACCTGGGCGGCCGCTTCCAGGGCGGTCTGGCCGCTGGCGACCAGGCGCGCCTCATGGTCGTCGGGCAGGGCGAGGGCGGCCTCGTCGCGGTGTTTTTCCAGGTGAGCGATGACCCGGGGCGGCGCGTCGATGGCGTACCGCCGCAGGATCGCCAGGGCGTCGGCGGCGGTGGTGGGGTCGGCCACGGTGGGACCGGAAGCGATGTCGTGGTGGGCGTCACCGGGCACATCGGACAACAACAGCGAGCGCACCGGTGCCGGCGCGCAGGCGGCGGCCAGCCGCCCGCCCTTGATCGCCGACAGCTGCCGGCGCACGGTGTTGATCTCACCAATGGTGGCGCCGCTGCGCAGCAGCGCCCGGCCCAGGGCCTGTTTGTCGTCCAGGGTCAGCCCGGCGGCGGGCAGCGGCAGCAGCGATGAACCGCCGCCGGAGATCAGCGCGATTACCCGGTCCTCGGCGGTCAGGCGTTCGGCCAGGGCCAGCATGCGCCGGGCGGCCCGTTCCCCGGCGGCGTCCGGCACCGGATGGGCCGCTTCCAGCACCTCGATACGCCGGGTCGGCAGCGCCTGGCCGTGGCGGGTGACCACCAGGCCTTCCAGGGTGTCCAGAGCGTGCGGGCCGTACCGTTCCAGCCACTCGGCTTCCAGCACCGAGGCCATGCGCGCCGCCGCCTTGCCGGCCCCCAACACCACCGTGCGCCCGGGCCCGGGCGCCGGCAGGTGCGGCGGCAGGCACTGCTCCGGCAACGCCGCCCGGACGGCGGCGTGGAACAGGGATTCGAGAAACGGGCGTGGCGGGATCATGGCGGTGTCAGCCGCCGATCGCTTCCCGGCCCCGGGCGACGGCGGCGCGGACCTGCTCGGGGGCGGTGCCGCCGATGTGGTTGCGGGCGCTCACCGAGCCTTCCAGGGTCAGCACCTCGAACACGTCCTCGTCGATCTGGTCGCTGAACTGGCGCAGCTCGGACAGGGACATCTCGCTCAGGTCCTTCTTCTGGTCCACGCCATGGGCCACCGCCTTGCCGACGATCTCGTGGGAGTCGCGGAAGGCGATGCCCTTGCGCACCAGGTAGTCGGCCAGATCGGTGGCGGTGGCGAAGCCGCGGCGGGCCGCTTCGCGCATCACTTCGCGGTTCGGTTCCAGGGCCGGGATCATGTCGGCGAAGGCGCGCAGGCAGCCGGCCAGCGTGTCCACCGCGTCATAGAGCGGTTCCTTGTCTTCCTGGTTGTCCTTGTTGTAGGCCAGCGGCTGGCTTTTCATCAGGGTCAGCAGGGCGATCAGGTGGCCGTTGACGCGGCCGGTCTTGCCACGCACCAGCTCCGGCACGTCCGGGTTCTTTTTCTGCGGCATGATCGAGCTGCCGGTGCAGAAGCGGTCCGGCAGGTCGATAAAGTTGAACTGGGCGCTGGTCCACAGCACCAGCTCCTCGCTGATGCGTGACAGATGGGTCACGCACAGCGCCGTCAGGGCGCAGAACTCGATGGCGAAGTCCCGGTCGCTGACCGCGTCCAGGGAATTCTCGCAGACGCCGTCGAAACCGAGCAGCTCGCAGGTGCGTTCGCGCAGGATCGGGTAGGTGGTGCCGGCCAGGGCGGCGGCGCCCAGGGGCATGCGGTTGACCCGCTTGCGGCAATCGCGCAGGCGCTCGCGGTCGCGTTTGAGCATTTCGAACCAGGCCAGCAGATGGTGGCCGAAGGTCACCGGCTGGGCGGTCTGCAGGTGGGTGAAGCCGGGCATGATGGTGGCCGCCTCGCGCTCCGCCAGGTCCAGCAGACCGGTCATCAGGCGGGTCATTTCCCCGTCGATCAGCGCGATCTCGTCGCGCAGCCACAGGCGGATGTCGGTGGCCACCTGGTCGTTGCGGGAGCGGCCGGTGTGCAGCTTCTTGCCGGTGATGCCGATCTTGTCGGTGAGCCGCGCCTCGATGTTCATGTGCACGTCTTCCAGGGCCACGGACCACTGGAACTGGCCGGCCTCGATCTCGGCGCGGATCTCGTCCAGCCCCTGGATGATGGCGTCGCGCTCATCGTCGGTGAGCACGCCGGCCTCGGCGAGCATGGTGGCGTGGGCCTGGGAACCCTGGATATCCTGCCGGTACATGCGGCGGTCGAAGCCGACGCTGGCGGTGAATTCCTGCACGAAGGCATCGGTGGACTCGCTGAAGCGGCCGCCCCAGAGTTGGTTTTGCTGCTGGTCACTCATGTCGTTGCTCGCGTCCGGCGCTGAATTGACGGGGCGCGCAGTATAGCACCGCCGGACGGTGGTATCGTAGGCAAACCCAGGAGCGAGTGAAAAGTTGAAAGTTAAAAGCGCGGGCACGGCCGTACCGGCGTCGAGGCCCGCCGCCGCGTGGACTGGCCCCACTTAAGTAGACACGGGTTGTAAAGTCGCCGCATAGGCGTTGGGGGTGAGTCCGCCCAGCGTCA